>DDET01000003.1 GCA_002336915.1 Bacteroidetes bacterium UBA1947
TATTCAGCTACCTGCAGGATAAAGAGGCAATAAAAGAATTATTTGGTGTTATAGGTGATAAAGTAGCTAACCGCCCCGGTGGTTATACTCGTATCATAAAGCTGCCACGTCGAGTGGGCGATGCTGCCGATATGGCTATGATAGAGCTGGTTGACTTCAACGAGATCTACGGTAAGGAAGCTAAAGACACTGCTGCTAAGAAAACACGTCGTAGCCGCCGTGCTGCTGCCCCTAAAGCTGCTGTGCCTGTTGCCGCTGCACCTGCACCCGTTGCTGAAGCTCCTATTGCTGATGCACCTGCAACAGAGGCTACTGAAAATACCGATGCTCCTGCAGCAGAAGGTACTGAAGAGACTAATGCTTAATTTTTTAATACTATATTTCAAAAAATGGCTGCTATAAGCAGCCATTTTTGTTTCTGCCCCATAAAATTTAATCTTGAATTAATATCGGCTGCCGAATTTCATACTGTGAACCTCCAACGCTTATTTATTCTTGCTTTGATATTCATGGGCTGTACACACAAAGCGCAGCATATTGTGTTGCCTGCCCCACAGCCCGCTTACATCTGCGATACTATAAATATTACCTACAAGCAAGATATACAGCCCATATTCAGCAGCAATTGTTACTCTTGCCATGGTACCGCTGTTGTAGCCGACGATGGCCTGAACCTGGAAGATACCAGCATCTTAAGGCAATACCTTCACAATGGCTTCCTGGGCGATGGAATCTATGGGTCAGAGCTATATCATTGCATGCTGCACAGCCGGTATGCTCAGGCAATGCCACCCGACTATGTGGTCGATTCCTGCTCACTCAATAAAGTAAAGCATTGGTTATATATCGGAGCTCCAATGTAGACGAAGCCCGCATCTTTTCCTGGATTGTAATAAAACTGTAAATTCTCTTTCCAGGGCAATCTTCCACCGCATTCGATACGTCTTACTATTAAGAACGGCAAAATATCGATAGCATGGCTTATTTCAAAACAGGACAATTTTTATCTGTTTTAGGACTTATTATACTTTTCTCAACCAAGGCATGGGCGCAGAAAGAGGGTAATTTCTGGGCTTTTGGTTACCAGGCCGGTCTCAACTTTAATACTGTTTCACCTACCGTTGTCAATACCAGTATTACTTCATTGGAAGGTACCGCTTCAATAGCTGATGCTAATGGCAACCTGCTTTTTTATACGAACGGTGCCAGGGTCTGGAATAAGAACCATGTACAAATGCCTTTAGGTGGCGGTCTTTCAGGCGATGAGAACAGTTCTGCAGCACAGGGACCATTAATAATAAAAGACCTGGCTAATAGTAAGCGCTACTATATATTCGTGACCACTCAAAACGAAAACCTGCCAGATCTCTATTTAAGATACAGCATAGTGGACATGAGCTTAGACGGTGGCTTGGGAGATCTTGTTGTCCGCAACGTGATTATTGACTCCTCCGTTGCCGAAATGTTGACAGGGGCAGGCAGTGGTACATGCGACCGATGGCTGATATCACACCAGCATGGCAAACCCGAATTTCACGCCTTTCATATCACATCATCAGGCATAAGCGCGCCTGTAGTGTCAACCGCAGGTCTGCCGGCCGAGTATAGCATTGGCATGATAAAAGCAAGCAATAACGGCAAAATGATCGCATGCCTTGCAGGGAATGTGGGCGTATGGATGGCAGGAACAAATTCGGTACAATTATTTGATTTTGACATCAACACAGGTATTGTATCAAATGCAAGGCTTGTTCTTAAAGGGAAGCAAACACCCATAGTCGATCAGCTCTATGGCCTGGCATTCTCCCCGGATGACAATAAGCTATATATCAACTCAACCCTCCCCAATTCAATATTGTATATCTATCAATCGGACATCAGCAACCCCTCGCTACCCACAACTTCAGCACCCATGACTGCGGGTATGCCGGGCAATGTGACTGACATAAAATGCGGCCCGGATGGTAAACTCTATTTCCGTTCTTCCGACACAAGCCTGGGTATCATCCCTCGCCCGAATCTGGATGCACCTTTTTGCGGATTGATACCAGATGCCATACACTTATCGCCCGGCAGGATGATAAGCGGATTTCCCAACGCGATAGTGCAAACAAACAACAACTTAAAGCACAATATAATAGCCTGCAGCAAGCCTTATATCATCAAGGCACAGCCGGGCGCAACTTCTTATCTGTGGAACAACGGCTCGGTTGATTCCTTCATATACTCCAATAATGATAGTATTTACTGGCTGACCACCACCATGCCTTGCGGGATAAAAACAGATACCTTCGCAGTAACATTCAAAGACTTCAGTGTTGATATGCACGATACGGCAGTTTGCAATGGTCAGTTGGTTTCCCTTAACCCGGCACTGAATGGCAATTATCAGTACCAGTGGCAGGATGGTGATACTGCAGCTATCTATACAGCAACCGAAACAGGCAAATACTACGTAACAATAACAAATGGAAGTTGTACGGTTGCTGATACCGCACAGGTGACAATTTACCCCCCCCTGAGCACTCCCCTGCTGCCACCTGACACCGTCTTATGCGAACAGTCATTTCCTTTCACCATTACAGCAAGTCCCTTGTTTCAAAATTATACTTGGGGCGGTACTGCAGCAACAGGAAGGAACTTTATTGCCGATAGTCCGGGTAAATATTGGGTAAGTGCACCAACAATGTGTGGTATATATAGCGATACGATTGACATCCGTGGATGCATGCCTGGCAGTGCCGGCATAGCAGTTAACACCGATACAATTTGCGAGAACCATTGCATCCATTTCTCTGTCGACTCTGCCAGTAATATTACTTCCTTTCAATGGAGTTTCCCCGGCGGCACGCCCGATTCATTTTCAGGCCCCAATCCACCCGACATCTGCTATATTTCACCGGGTGATTACACAATACATCTCATCGCTGCCAACGCCTTCAGCACACTAAGTTATGATACGTTACTTCACATTCTGCGCGCCCCCATCCCCCGTTTCATAGATACGGTCATCACGGCATCGTACCGTTCTTTTGTGCAGCTTCCTGCCTGTTATCCCGCCCAAAAAACAGAGTGGTATAAAAACGATAGCCTTATTTGTACAGGCTGCAACCCCTTAACGGTACAAGCTGTGGACTGGCGGGCAAATTATACCTGTGTCTTACACAATGCCACCTGTCGCGAAGAATGTCATTATCAGGTAACGGCAACCGGCATTCCCGCAGATGCATGGCTGCCCTCCGTTTTTTCACCGAACGGGGATGGTAAAAACGATTACTTCCGGCTGATCACTGATAACCCGAATATAGCCCTGGTCGAACTCTCGATATATGACCGCTGGGGCGAAAGGCTGTTTCACGCTCAGCAAAATGGTACCGGGTGGAACGGAAGATATAATGGTAAAGAAGTAGAACAGGGCACATATTTTTGGTACCTGCGTTATAAGGTCGAAGGACAATCACAACTGTACGTTACCAAAGGGGAAGTATCCTTAGTAAGATAGTTAAAATGATAAGCCCCCTTATCGGGGGCTTTATAAATATAATAAGTTCTTCTCTAGTATTTTTTTACGTAAAACTCGCCGTTGGTTATTTGCATCACATCGCCATAATCAAAAACCGGAAGCACTTTGTGCAAGGTAGCCGTAAAGGTGCCGCGAAGACGGCCACTCTCATTACCTTTTAAATTTATGCTGCCCGGGCCACTGCCGCCAGAGGCCATTTTCCCCTGGTATAAGCTATATACAACGTGGGTACCGGTGTCCATTACGCCATAGAAAATATCATTGTCTGTGCTATCAGATACATTATAGTTACCGGCATTTCCATAAGGACTTAATGTACCGCCCAAAAACTCGGTGGTATGTATATTGTCATACTTATTACCCGAGAACGTTGCACTAGCCGCCACTGAGTCCGTCCAACCCGCGGTGCCGTCAAATACACGCATAGAGCCATTGAGCTCAGCTTGCACCCTGCCCAGTGGCACAGTAACGCCCGTTTCGGGGTTTAAGGGATTAAATATGTCGGTGTTTCTTGCAGGGTCAGCATTGTAGTCGCCATTATTACAGGAAATAAATAAAGTACTTAAGCCTGCAAAGAGCATACCTGCCAGGAAAACTTTTCTCATGAATGTGATTTTACGCAGTATAAAGATAATAAGCACAGCAATAATACAAAATATTATTTAAAGATATCCGTTCTTAAATAGCCGCGACATACCTCCCTGTTGATCGGATTACTTAAAAACACTTAAAATAAATAATTTTCCGGCCTGATTAATGAACTTAGTCGCCCGGACATCTATGGCTTTATATACTCGTTGCAATCATATGCCCACAAACTGTCACTATTACAGGCTTTTACTTACTACGCTGGCGATCATAGCGTCCACTTCCTTCTTATATGCACAGGGTAGCTTCACAGGCATAGTGGTCGATGCTGCAACAAAGCAGGTACTCCCATTTGCAACCATAAAATTTGGCGGCACGGGGCAAGGTACCATATCCAACCTCAACGGGAAATTCGACCTTAAAAACGCCGGCAAAGCGAAATACCTGGAGGTATCCTACCTGGGCTATGAGCCTAAGAAAATATCCCTGCCCTTGCAGGAGAATGAGATAACGGTATACCTCGATCTTGCACAGGGCAGCTTAAAGGAGGTAGTGATAAAACCACCCTACGACAAAATGCGCCGTATCCTGAATACTGCCATAGCTAACAGGGATAAGAATAACCCCGACAAGTACGACTGGTACAGGTGCCATGTATACTACAAAATGGCGGCCGATGTCTCCCTCCCCGATTCTGTATTGCAGCGCGATACCAGTGCCGATGTAAAAGAGATAAAAGCAATGATCGAAAGCCAGCACCTGCTGATGTCAGAAACTTACAGCGTTCGCACCTGGAAAAAACCACAGCACCTGCAGGAAGAAGTAAGCGGCAGCCGCTTCTCCGGCTTTAAGAAATCAATGTTCACCGGTATGGTCACAGATATGTTGCCCTTCCATTCCTACAACGACTACCTGAGGCTTAATGGCAAAGATTATCATAACCCCGTAAGCCGCGGCTTCTTCAGCCACTATGATTTTAACCTCGAGGACGAGATCTTGCAGGGAGACGATACCCTGTGGATACTTAGCTTCCGCCCGCAAAAAGGTTATGATGAATTGAGAGGCCGGGTGTACATCAATTCCGATGGCTATGCTATAGCTTATTTATTGGCAAACGTATACGACAAGCAATTGAAGCGCTCCATACGTATGGAGCAGCAGTATAAGAAAACCGGCGGCAAGTGGTTTCCCCATGAGTTGAATTACATACTGAGCTATCAATTGAAAAGCGACAGTGATGTATACACAATAATAATGAAAGGCAATAGCAATATTGATTCGGTGAGCTATGATGAGGACAAAAAATTCCGCTTCGACAAAGTACATACCGTAAAGCTGGAGCCTGATGCAGACGGGCTAAGCGATGCAAAATGGAATGCCATGCGGCCAATACCGCTGGACAATAAAGAGCAGCGCACCTACGTGTATATGGACAGCCTCGTCACTGCTGCCAATATCGATAAGTACCTGCACCTTATCAGTAAACTACCTGAAGGCAAAGTGCCTGTTGGCCCTGTTGATCTCAGCCTTAGCCGGCTGTATAGTTACAACAAGTACGAGAAGACACGATTGGGCCTCGGTTTGCAGACCAATGAAAAGATCGTTAAATGGCTTTCATTGGGCGGTTGGTTTGGCTATGGTTTTGGCGATAAAGAATGGAAGTACGGTGGCTTCGCTGAGATATATGCCGATCGGTATAAGGAATTTGTATTTCGCTTCGCCTACAGCAACGATCTCCGCGATCCCGGCCGTGTAAGCCTCAACCGCGAGCTGGACAGGAACTACCTGAAAATGTACCTGATGACGAGGGTAGACAATATCGTTTCCTACAGCGGTACCGTAAAAAAACGTTTCGGCTACTGGACAGCGGAACTCGAAGCTAAGCAGGAGCAAATAACACCCAAATACAGTTACTTCTTCAATTCCGGGAATAGCAACTACAGCCAATTTACAGCTAAAGAAGCCAGCCTGAACCTGCGCTATGCTTATGCGGAACGCAGTGCTCCCGCTTTTGGGACTTATTATAAAACGGGCACTAAGTATCCTATATGGTATGGCAAGATAACAACAGGCATGCTGGACCATGGCCGGCAGCAAACGAGATATACACAGGCGGTGACAGCGGTACAGTGGCACAAGCATGTCAACCGCGTAGGTTTTGAGCATTTCTTAATAGAGGCAGGAAAATCCTGGAGCGATAAACCACTACCCCTCAGTAAATTATTTGCAGGCAATGGTTTCAGGTATGGCAAGACCGCCGCACTCTATGCCTTCGGCGGATTGCTTACCATGTATCCATACGACTACTATAGCGATCAGTTCGTCACTTTTGTATGGCGCCACGACTTCGACTGGCATTTGTATAAGCTCCAAATTGCGAACAGTAGCCTCGGATCCAATCCATACATAAGCCTTGGCTACAACATGCTATACGGCAGCATGGCGCATCCCGAGGCACATAGGGACGTAGCCTTCTTAGTGCCGGATGATGTATATAACGAAACAGGGATAACGTTGAACAATATCATTCGCCTCAAGTACCTCAATCTTTATTACATCACGCTGAATATCGGCTATTACTATCACTGGACACCAACTATCGATCTAAGTAATAATGGTCGCATAGTTTTCGGCTTAGGCATCGACCTGTAAAACCCCACATTGTGATGCCAAAGGGATCAAACGTTTATAGCAATACAAACCGATACCATGCGATGCTGAAGGCATCGAACAAACGATGCAGGATATAAAACAAATGTCCCGGGCCATTAGGCCGGGGACAAGATCAAAACTGCTATCAGGTTTTAGTCCCTATACTATAAGGTCACTTTCAAATTCAATTCTGTCAATTGCTTGTCATCAATTGCTGAAGGCGCATCCAGCATCACATCCCTGCCTGAATTATTCTTAGGGAATGCAATGAAATCACGTATTGTTTCCTGGCCGCCCAGCAGCGCTACCAGCCTGTCGAAACCAAATGCCAAACCGCCATGCGGTGGCGCGCCATATTCAAAAGCGCCCAAAAGAAATCCGAATTTTTCCTGCGCCTCTTCTTTACTCAGCCCAAGTGCAGCGAACATCTTTTCCTGTAAGTCCCTTTGGAAGATACGGATGGAACCACCGCCTATTTCGGTACCGTTAAGCACCATGTCATAAGCATTCGCCTTTATCTCACCATAGCGTTCAGGTGTATCCATCAGCGCTATTTGTTCCGGCTTGGGCGATGTGAACGGATGATGCCTTGCAGCCCAGCTATTGTGTTCTTCATCATATTCGAACAAAGGAAAATCTATAACCCATATCGGCTTGTAATTATCAGGATCGCGCAGGTTTAAACGGTTACCCATCTCCAGGCGTAGTTCGCTCGCTGCTTTACGTGTCAGTGCCTCGGCACCTGCTACTATCAGTATCAGGTCACCACTCTTTGCACCGCAGAAGCCAGCCAGTTCCTTTAGCTTTTCCTCGCTGAAGAACTTATCTACGCTGCTCTTGTACGTGCCATCAGCATTGCATTTCACATTCACTACCCCACTCATCCCTATCTGCGGGCGTTTCACCCATTCCGTCAGTTCATCCAGTTGCTTGCGTGTGTATTCACTTGCACCGGGCACCACCACGGCCAGTATGCTATCTGCATCGTTGAATACTTTGAAATCGATCCCGTTCAATACCTCCGCATGTGCTTTGCCGCTCACCTTCAGGTTCTGCAACTTCATCTCAAAGCGTATATCGGGCTTATCATTACCGTAGTTCCACATAGCATCTTCCCATGTGATACGCGGGAAGTCATAGCTGATATCTATGCCCTTTACGTCATGGAACACATGCTTGAACAGGCCTTCAAAGATGTTCAAGATGTCTTCCTGCTCCACGAAGCTCATCTCGCAGTCNNCCACTCACCATCAGCAATTGCTTAAAGGTCTGCGGGCTCTGCGGCAAAGCATAGAACTGCCCACCGTTCATCCTTGATGGCACCACAAAGTCGCGGGCACCCTCAGGTGTAGATTTTATCAGGAATGGCGTTTCTATATCCCAGAAACCCTGTCCGTCAAGGTAGTTACGCACAGAGCGGTTCACCTTATAGCGCAGCTCCATATTGCGCTTCAACACAGGCCTGCGCAGGTCCAGGTAGCGAAATTTCATCCTCAGGTCTTCTCCCCCATCGGTATCTTCTTCAATAGTGAAGGGTGGTGTGTTCGCAATGTTCATAATGGCAAACTCATTCACCTCTATCTCTACCTCGCCTGTTGGTATCTTAGTGTTCTTATTGCTGCGCTCCAGCACTTTGCCTTTCACCTGTATCACGTATTCCCTGCCCAGCGGTGTTTCATCCAGCCTTGCATTCAGCGATTCGTTAAAAAGCAATTGGGTGATCCCATATCTGTCACGCAGATCAATAAAAGTAATACTGCCGAATTTGCGCACGGTCTGCACCCAGCCGGCAAGTGTTACCTCGGTCCCGGCATGGGTTATTCGCAATTCGCCACATGTATGTGTACGGTACATAATAATGATTTGAAAACGCCTGCAAGATAACGTGATTTAGTGGATTGGCTTAATTCCCCTAACAACTAAATTATTTGGCGTAAATTATTAATATCTTTATCTGGCACGATTTTACAAACTATGGTACAATGATCAAACCGAAGCGGAAGCATCTTCATATTGGGGGCATTGTACTGCTCATTATACTGTTGGCTCTTACAGGCTTTGGCCTTTGGTTCTCGCAGCACTATAAGGCTATACTAAAGAAACAGATACCCGTATGGGTGGCAAAGGGAACAGATAGTTTATATAAGATATCAGTAGCGGAGGTGAATATTAACATCTTCACCCGCCGGGTCACTGTAACGGGCGTAAAAGTATGGCTGGATACCACCCAGTTGGCCCGCCTAAGGATGGAGGGGCGCAGCCCGCATGTATTCTACACAGCGAACATACCTGTGATACAGGTTAAGGGCATCTCCTGGGCGGAGATGGCTGCCGATAAGCAACTGAAGTGCAAGTCGCTGGTGGTACTGAACCCGGAACTGAGAATTACCCAATTTCCCGAAACTACGGCAGACTCCCTGCACCGGGTCAACGACTCGCTGGCAAAAGCCTACGAGGGCAAAAAGCCCGCACTAGAGGGTGTTTATGTACGGCAGATCATAGTAACGCACCCCCATGTTACCTATGGCAGTACGGACACGGCGGGGCGTACCTTGACCCTTGCACTCGATGACGGAAAGCTGGTCTTAAATGACTTTGAGATAGACCCCACCGGGCCTAAGGACAGCAGCCGATTCTTTTATGCTAAAAGCGCTACAATAAACATTGATAGTCTCGCGTACAAAAAGGACAAGTTCCTATACTCCGTACGGGCTAATAATATCAGGCTGAATACAGACAGCAATGCGCTTGTTCTAAAGAATTTCAGCCTGAAGAGCAATGTGAGCAAGGAGGACTTTTACCGCATCACCGGACACCAGAACGACCTGTTCACTATGTCTTTCCCTTCTGTTATTGTGGATGGCTTTGACTGGAAGCGCCTGTTGAATGATAAGGTGATTGCGATCGAATCCATAAGCCTGCAGAACCCGGTGCTGGAAGATTACTTTACCCGGCTGGCACCTAACAACCTGCAGAGTAAAAAGGGCCGCTATCCTAACCAACTTATTGCCGGCATGAAACAGAAGCTGGACATACGTTCCGTAAAGATCAGCAACGGGCACTTTAAGTATACCGAGGTAAATGAGAAGACCAAACAGGCGGGTGTACTGCTCTTTGACGGTATCAATGGTACTGTGAGCAATGCAACGAACCTGCCTGAGCAGGTAGCTAAAAGCAGTGCCTGCATCATAAAGCTGAATGGCCGGTTTATGGGGAAAAGCCCAATCAACGCGGCTTTCAATCTGTCGCTATCCGACCCCGGCGGTGCTTTTACTGTTGATGGTGGTTTGAAAGACCTTGATGCATCGCAGATAAACGGGGTAGCTAAGGCGCTTGCGGTTACGGAGATACAATCGGTGCACATCAGTAAGCTGGACCTGCATGTTACGGGTGACGAGAGCCATGGGCAAGGCACGGTGACCATGTTGTATACCAACCTGAAAGTAGTGCCTCAGAAGGTAGACAGTAATAATAAGCTAAAAGATAACTCCTTTCTTTCTTTCCTTACCAATACGCTCATCATTTATAGCGACAACCCTATGGACGGCAAGCCTGTGCGTACTGAAAGCGCTTACGTGCCCCGTGACGATCATAAGTCCTTCTTTAACCTGATCTGGAAATCCATCTTTAACTGTGTGCAGAAGACCGCTATACGCAGCGATAATATCGAGAAGACCCTGGAGGACAAGCAGAACAAGAAAGACGCTAAGAAGGGATTTCTGAAACGCTTGTTTGGTGGTAAGAAGGATAAGGCAAAGGATGACAAGAAAGAAGAAGACAAAAAGAAAGACAAGAAATGAAAATAGACTTGACAAGTCTTTTCAGACTTGTCAAGTCCAAATTTAATTATTTTCCTCCATTATAAGTCAGGCCCATATTGTAGAGCATGAATGCCCATTTGTCAGCCTGCTCTTCTATGAGCATTGATGTGGGCTTGCCGGCGCCGTGG
This sequence comes from Bacteroidetes bacterium UBA1947, assembly GCA_002336915.1. GTDB lineage: Bacteria > Bacteroidota > Bacteroidia > Chitinophagales > Chitinophagaceae > MKUN01. Next base: position 10,713 of record DDET01000003.1, read on the forward strand.
CCTGCTTTCTTCGAGATGCTGATCAGAACAGGGTTCTTGCAAGACTGTGCAGCCTGCAGTGCCGCTGCAAATTTGAATGAGTGCGCTGGTACTACCCTGTCATCATGATCGGCAGTGGTAACCATAGTTGCGGGGTAGCAGGTACCTTTTCTTACATTATGATCGGGGGAGTATTTGTAGAGGTAGTTGAACATTTCCTTGCTGTCGGCAGATGTACCGTAGTCGTAAGCCCAGCCTGCACCAGCTGTGAATTTATGATAGCGCAGCATATCGAGCACACCTACACCCGGGAAGCAAACCCTGTACAGGTCTGGACGCTGTGTCATACAGGCACCTACCAGCAGGCCACCATTCGATGCGCCTGAGATAGCAAGATATTCTTTGGATGTATAGTTCTCTTTTATCAAATATTCTGCAGCTGCAATGAAATCGTCGAACACGTTTTGCTTGTTCATTTTAGTGCCTGCATTGTGCCAGTCGTCGCCATACTCGCCACCACCACGCAGGTTGGGCACCGCATAGATGCCGCCATTCTCCAGGAACACAAGGTTGCTCACACTGAAGTTTGGTGTAAGGCTGATGCTGAAACCACCATAGCCATATAGCATCAAGGGGTTCTTACCATTCAGCTCTATGCCTTTTTTAGAAGTAATGATCATAGGTATTTTAGTGCCGTCCTTAGAGAGATAGAATACCTGTTTGCTTACGTACTGCTTCGGATCAAATTTTACGTTTGGCTTTTTATAAACTTCCGATTCGCCGGTAGTGATATCATACCTAAAGATGGTGGGCGGGTAGATATAGGAGGTGAAACTATAGTACACTTCCTTCTCGTTGCGCTTGCCACCAAAGCCGCTTGCAGTGCCCAGGCCGGGCAGTTCTATTTCCGCTTCTTTCTTGCCACTCAAGCTATATTGATACACTTTGGAAACTGCATCTTTGAGGTATTGTACAAAGAACTTGCGGCCGCAGGTGCTAACAGTGAGCGGGTATTTCTTTTCAGGTATCAGCTCTTCCCAGTTCTTTGGTTTTGGGTTGTCTGCATCAGTCACCATCAGTTTGCGGTTAGGCGCATCCATATTGGTGATGATGTACAGCTTTCCTTTCTCGGCATATACGACATCTTCCTCGTTCTCAAAGCCGGTAACAATAGGCCTTATTGGCGCATCGGGACGGTCGAGGTCTTTTATGTACAGTTCATTGCCATAGGTAGCGTTCGAGGCAGATATAATGAGGTATTGCTGATCTTCAGTAACGCCTGCGCCTACATAGCGGCGTGGTGTTTTCTCTCCGCCAAATATCAACACGTCCTCGCTTTGCGGGCGGCCCAGGATATGGTAGTACAATTTGTGGTGTTCTGTCTTGCCAGACAGTTCTGTACCCTTCTTAGGTTTATCGTAGCTGGAGTAGTAAAAGCCTTTGTTACCTTTCCACGCTATACCGCTGAATTTCACATCGACCATGGTATCGCCTACAGGCTGTTTGGTTTCTGTGTTCAGTACAAATACCCTCCTCCAGTCGGAACCACCTTCGGATATCTGGCAGGCTACGAGGGAACCGTCCTTGGTAAAGTCGGTACCGGCAAGGGAAGTAGTGCCGTCCTTAGACAGCTTATTGGGGTCAAGGAACACTTCCGGTTTGCCATCGCCTTGCTGGCGGTATAGTACGCTTTGGTTTTGCAGGCCGTCATTCTTATAGAAATAGGTCCATTTGCCCTCTTTGAAAGGTGCTGAGTATTTCTCGTAGTTCCACAGTTCCGACAGCCTGCTCTTTATTGCATTGCGGAAAGGTATCTTGCCTATGTATTTTTGAGTAACTGCATTTTCGGCATTCACCCATGCTTTGGTATCGGCAGCATTGTCATTTTCCAGCCAGCGGTAGGGGTCGGCTACTTTGGTGCCGAAGAAATCATCTTCTTGCTTTACCGTTTTGGTAGCCGGGTACTTGCCGGTAAAGTCTGCTTTGTTTTGCGCAAAGACCGAGCTTGCCAGTAATAAAAGGGAGGTGCCTAAAAATGCAATTTTCATATTATTAAATAAATGTTTGAAAAATAAGAGACTGCTAAAGTAAAATAAATTGTCCGAACACGACTAATCACATCTATCTTTACCCTATGCAATAAGTAATAACCGGGTCACGCATGAGTTTTTTCAAAAGAATGTTCTCGCAAAAGGACAATGAAAACAAGACTCCTTCTCTTGTGGTGGGGGACATATTTTATACTTACAGTAACAGCAAATACTGTCTACACAAACTGCTTGCTATTGACCCCGAATTTGAAGTTCACCACGTTTTGAGTTATTCACCCTTGAGCGCCCTTCCCTCAATAGAGGACATCGACCGAGTTGCAATTTTCGTATACCATTCTCCATTTGACAAAAAAGCTTTTGAAAATCCTATTGTGCTAACAAACAAGTCAATTACAACAAACGATTTGATTGGCTATCATGAATATCTACGACAAACTCAGGATCCTCATTATTATGCATCTATTGCTAGTGATTATTACAATGCCGGCAACCTGTTGACAAATGACAAAAAGTACTATGAGGCAATTGACAGTTACTCAAAAGCGATAGACCTATTTCCCCAATTTTTTGAAGCAATTGATAACAGAGCATTTTGTAAAATGGACTTGGGATTATGGCTGGAAGCAATCCAAGATTTTAAACTTTCACTGCTACAAAATCCAAACAGTGTACTTGCGGAGTTTTCAATTGGCGAATGCTACTTTAAAATTGGTGAATATAAAAAGGCAAAGCAGCAGTTTGAAATATCTCATAAAATTGACCCTGAACACCCGGCGCCGCGAGAATTCTTAGAAAAAGTAAATGCCATACTTAACAAATAAGAAAGTTCTTCTAAACCGTTCCAAAAATTGCGTGGTATGTCTTTGTATTATAGTTACATTAACAATTAAAATTTTATGTCATTTTATCCACAAAACGTCCCTTACTCATTGCTTTATACGACCTTTGCTGTAGCAATAAAAAAATCGGTGGTAGCCTGAAAGTTTTATCGCAATTGGAGTTCTTTGACATACTGCAAATCCTAAATTAAGTAGTCAATGCATAGTCATTGCATAAACAAGCAGGTCGCGAGTTATACAATTTCCTATTTCAAGTAACAAAAAAACGCTAATAGGAAATAACTGGGCGAAAACAGGAAATAATGAGAAATAATTATTTTATTCAATACGGCAATACTGGCAATGCTTACAGCCGCACTTGAAATTTAAAACAGGAAATAACTCATTACCACAGAAAACAGGAAATAACTATTAATCCTAATTCGAAATTCCGCTATGCTTCATCTCGAATTCCGTAACTTATCATCGGACATTTTTGTGTCCGAATCGGGCACAAATCGGGCATGGTAATTTTATTATTATATGATAGACTGCTCAAGGTTTTTGCCAACCTAACACTGTTAGAAAATGCCCGATTTTATTTCATGCGCGGTCAGGCATTCGGGCATCAGATCTGGTTATTTAAAACATCAAAGCAAGCAATGGCTATAAAAGTGATCTTAACGGGCGTAACAGGCATGGTAGGGGAAGGCGTGCTACTAAGCTGCCTGGCGAATGCCGAGGTAACAGAAGTGCTGATGGTGAACAGGCGGCATTTTGAACTGCAGCACCCAAAACTGAAGGAACTGATAGTACCTGATTTTCTAAAGCTGGATGACAGCGCCGGGCTGCGGGGTTATGATGCCTGCTTCTTTTGCGCCGGCATCAGTTCGGTGGGTATGAAGGAGGACAAGTATACCGTGATCACTTATGATACTACCCTGCATTTTGCGGGGGTATTGGCAAAGGCTAATCCCAATATGGTATTCACCTATGTATCGGGCGCCAGCACCGATAGCAGTGCAAAAGGCAAAATAATGTGGGCACGGGTAAAGGGCAGGACAGAAAATGCACTGATGGCCCTGCCATTCAAGGGTGAATACAATTTCCGGCCCGGGGCTATGAAAGAATACCCGGGGCAGAAAAATGGGAAGGCCCTGTACCGGTTTATTGTGAACATTTTACTGCTGATCATACCTAAAAAGATACTTACACTGGACGAGGTGGGCCGGGCAATGGTACATGCGGTGACCAAAGGCTACCCGAAGCAGGTGCTGGAAATAGCGGATATTAAGGCGCTGGCGAAGGCTTAGGTGTCCCGATGCGGCCACGGAACATATGCTGCCGGATGGAATCCTTCGTTCTATTGGTGATTTAAGTTGGAAACTTAAACCAGTGTAGGCTGATTTAAATTGGAAACTGAAACCAGTGTGGGCATGTGGCTGTGGAATATATGCTGCCGGACGGAGTCCTTCGTTCTATTGGTGATTTAAGTTGGAAACTTAAACCAGTGTGGAGATCGTGCACTTCAGCCAAACACATTGGCGTCCGCACAAAGGGGAAATGCATAAGACCTTGATTAACGCCCTCCTTATAGTATCTTTGATTTAACAATTTAATGCAGGCCCGAAGACAATTGGGAGCTATTTTTGTTGTTATTATTAAAATGCCTTTATAGCTGAAGCGATTTCTTAAAATATTAAGGAATATAGGCCTTATATTAATTGGGCTTGTAATATTAGTTGCTGTGCTGGTGAACCTGACACCGGTACAGAATTATATTGCCAAAAAGGCCACCCAGATCCTGGCTGATAAGTTAAAAACGAAAGTGAGCATAGCCCATGTACGTATAGACCTGCTGAACCATGTGGTGATAGAGGGACTATACATACAAGACCATGCACAGGATACGCTATTATATGCCGGCAAGGCCGAGGCAAGAATAACCGATTGGTTTTTCCTGAAAAAGGAAAAACCTGTATTGAGTTACATAGGCCTGCACAATGCCTATGTGCATTTGTACCGTACACCGGCATCGGATATATGGAACTACCAGTTCGTAGCGGATGCATTTGCCAGCAACCCGAAAAAGAAAAAGACGAACCAAAAGACGGAATTTGAACTAGACCTGAAGAAACTGGACATCGAGCATGTGCGCTTCCATATGGATGATGGGTGGGTGGGCAATGATATGGACTTTGACGTGGGCAAGCTTGCGCTGGATGCAAATGACCTGGACCTGAAGAAAAAAATAATGGACATCAACAGCATAACTATAGAGAATACCTACATAGCTATGGATGACTATATAGGCGGGCGCCCAAAGCGGGCGAGGAAAGCCCAAAGCGACGTAATAGATACAACAGCCTTCAATACTGACAACTGGGTTATTAACCTGGCAAGGCTATCGCTAAAGGGATGCTCATTCAAATTGAAGAGCAACGAGGATGTACCGCCTGCATATGAGTTTGACGCTACTCATATGGACATCAACAAGATCAATATAGATATAGAAAAGCTGGCAATAAACGGTGACACTATTAAAGCAAACCTGAAACACCTGGGCGCAAAAGAAAGATGCGGTATAGAGATAAAGGAGTTCAGGTGCAAGGTGACGGTATCGCCAAATGCAAGTATATGCGAGAACCTCTACCTGGAGACCAATAACAGTAAGCTGCAAAATTACTACGCCATGCGCTACAAGCGCTTCCCTGACTTTAACGACTATATCAACAAGGTGGTTATGGAAGCACATCTTGCTAACAGCAGCGTGGACGCAAGAGACGTAGCCTACTTTGCTCCACAGTTGCACCAGTACCCCACCATATTGAGGATAGCCGGCGATGTAAACGGTACTGTTGCCAATATAAACGCGCAGCACCTGATGGTCACCGATGGATCGACCAGTATAAAGGGTAACCTGAAAATGGTGGGGCTACCCGATATAAACAGGACCTTCATCGACTTCAGCAATGGAGATATTATGACAACCGGCGCGGGCATCATAAAGTATGCACCCTCGCTAAGGAACAGTGAGCATATAGCTGTAGACAAAATAATGTACGCTTACTTTAAAGGGAACTTTAAAGGCTATATAGAGAACTTTGCTGCCAATGGTGTGCTGACCAGCAATATGGGTACCATACGATCGGACATAAAGATGGACATACCCAAATTTATGAGCGACAATGCCGCATACTCAGGCACTGTGAGCACTGATAACTTTAACCTCGGTATGCTGCTGCGCGAACCTGAGCTGGGCACTTTATCTTTTCACGGGGCAGTGAAGGGTACTGCATTTGACCCCAACAAAGCACAGCTAACGCTGAATGCGACAATAGGGAATATTGTATACCATGGTTACAAATACCAGAACATCACCGCGGAAGGCACACTGGAAAAAAGAAAGTTCAGCGGTAAGGTTATCATTGACGACCCTAATCTTGCCTTGGCATTTAACGGCAATCTTGATTTCAGTAAAGACATGGCCAGCATAGATGCAAAGGCCAACCTGCTGAGCAGTAACTTCAAGGCGCTAAACTTTACAAAGGACTCGATACTGGCCAGTGCCGACTTTGACCTGAACTGCACCGGGACCAATATTGATAATTTCATAGGCTCGGCCAGGCTGTACAATATTAACCTGGTAAGGAACGGGCACAAACTCGATGTCGACTCGATCTATATCAACTCAACCGAAACAAACAAAGTAAAGACCCTGACCATAGAAAGTAATGATGTAGCAGCCAGGATAGAAGGCGACTACAAGCTAAGCGGGTTACCCTACTCGGTGATGTATTATGTAGCCGGCTACCTGCCCAACTATATAAAGGCGCCTACACATGCGGCCCCTGACCAGGACCTGAAATTTACCGTTACCACGCGCAAGATAGACAGCCTGCTAATAGTATTGCTACCAAGTGTAAAAGGCTTTGATAATGCCGTAATAAGCGGCACGCTGAAGACCCGCGAGCAGCAACTTACCCTTAATGCCCAAGTGCCTTTTGGCATGATAGGCAATATAAGGATGGCGAACATCAATATAGACGGCAAGGGAGACTACAGGAAACTGGGCCTGGATGCGAAGGTAGGCAACATCATTATGGGGGACAGCCTGCTGAACATATCAATGAACGTAAATGCCAATATCGGCAACGATTCATTCAAATATAAAATAGCCACCTCTTCGCCCGACGCATATGGTACCGCTACGCTAAACGGGGAAGGATTTGCCAGCGGAGATTCGCTATACCTGTCGATGCTGCCATCGGAATTCTTCCTGAACCAGGATAAATGGGAAATACCAGCAGGCTGCCATATCATATTCGCCGAGAACTATTTAAACATAAAAGGGCTTGCTTTAAATTCGGGACTACAGCATATTACCGCAAATACGCAGGATGAAACGACCCTGCAATCGCTGAACATAAAAACAGAGAACCTGGATATAGCGGAGATAGGCGCACTGGCAGGCCTTGCCTCGTACCAGCCTGACGGCCGTATAAACAGCAACATCCGGATAGACCACTTATTCAAAGGCATGTCGGCGAGCGGGCAGCTGATGGCCACAGATGTAAAACTGGGTAATGACACCATCGGCAACATCAACATAACCGGCAATTATGATGCGGCAAGAAAGATCATCCTGCTTGACCCGCAAACAGGAGTATACAAGGGTACATCCTCATTAAACTTCTATGGCAAAATAATATCGGACAGCACCAGCGCACAAAAACTGGATGGATACATACAGTTCAACAATGCACCGCTGGTGTGGCTGACACCCCTGGTATCAGGCACCCTAAGCAAGCTGACGGGCAGCCTGAACGGCAATGTGAGAATAGCAGGCACGGGCGTGGAGCCGGATGTGGAAGGAGTAGTAAGCCTGAGCAAAGCAAGTATGCACATGGACCTGCTGGGCACCGACTACAGGGTAACCTCTGCAGAGATAAGCGTAAACAATAAGAAAATAGACCTGGGATCGATAAAACTGTATGATGCCCATGATAATGAGGCCCTGTTGACAGGGAGCATCTCGCACCAGCGATTTAAAAAGATGCGCCTGAACTTCCAGATGACCACGCCGGAATTTGAAGTGCTGAACCTTAAAGACTACGACAACCCTCTTTTCTACGGCAACCTGGTGGCCAGGGTGGACCAGTTTCGCGTGAGTGGCCCGGTAAATGACATCAGGATGGATATCACAGCCACGCCGATAAAAAAATCGCACCTGTACTTCCCAATGAACCAGACATCGGACGTGGGTACCTATAGTTATGTGAGCTTTAAGAAGTATGGGCAAACACAAATGGAATATAAAAAGTCCAGCAAGAACAAACTGACCTTAAACATCAACGCCAACTTAACGCCCGAAGGAGAAATAACTTTATTGCTCGACCCATCGACCGGTGATGCGATCAACGCCAAGGGCTACGGTAATATCCTGCTGCAAATACCATTAGGCGGCGATATGCGTATGTATGGGCCCTTTAACGTAGAAGAAGGAGATTATACATTTACTTTCAAGCAACTGTTCTTCAAGAGGAAGTTCATCATCAACAGCGGCAGTAAAATAGAATTCAACGGCGCAGTGGCCCAAACCAACCTTGGTGTAGACGCCACTTATACCACCAGCGCCCGTTTATTCGACCTGCTGTCGGCTAACGAGCAAAACCCACAGTTGGGCATGGTACCAGCGAATGAACTGAGCGATGCAAAAACAGCTCAAAATGTGAATGTGCTGTTGCATATGAAAGGCCCATTGAGCGAACCCATACTCACCTTTAATGTAGAACTGCCAGACAGGCGATCGGTAGGCACCTATGCATACACCAAGCTGGAGCATATAAACCAGAGCGACAGGGAACTGTTTGACCAGGTAGCCTCGCTGCTGCTGATAGGCAGCTTTATTCCACCGGAAGGTATTGTAGGCGGGGGAACAGCAGTGTCGGGTGCTATCAACAATGTGAGCCAGATCATCTCCTCCGGCGCATCTTCGCAATTAACCAATATAGTAAACAAGCTACTGGGCAACCAGGACCTATCAATAGACCTGCAGTATAAAAATTATAACCTCAGCGACCCTAGTGCAGCAGGCGACATCAACCGCAACGAGGTGAGCCTAGGCGTAAGAAAGAACCTACTGAAAGACCGGCTGATAGTTGAAGTGGGTGGTGCCTACGACTGGGGCAGGCCCACCGCCAATAATACTACCAACTTTAACCTTGCAGGCGATTTCCGGATACAGTACCTGCTAACCGAAAGCGGCAGCCTGCGGTTCAATATTTTCAACACAAGCAATTACGATGTATTATCGGACAAAAATGTAGACCGCAGGGGTATCGGTATATCCTGGCGCCGATCGTTCGATAACCTGGGCGAGTTCTTCGGGGTTAAACAAAAGGCAGAAAAACCGCTACCTGTGCCAAAAGGACCAAGGGATACCAAGGGTGCACCTGAAGGAACGGAATAATGCCTGCCCTATTTACCTGCTACTTCTTTAAGATATTTTTCCAGTAATTGAGCGACCGCATCCCAACCAAAGCGCGACCTGATAACAGCGAGGCCTTTTTTACCCACCTCTTCGCGGAGCGTTTGTGAAGCCAGCAGATCGTTTATGCCATTTGCAAATTCAATTGGATCAGTGTGCATTATGGCACCTTCGCCACTTGCAATGCCAAGGCCTTTGAAACCGATATTAGAGCAAACTACAGGCACTGCCATTGCCATAGCTTCCAGCACTTTGTTTTGTGTACCCGCACCGAAACGCAAGGGTGCAACTACTACACTTGCTTCGTTATATACTTCGGCCAGGTCTTTTACAAAACCTGTAATGATCACTTTTTCGGAGGCCAGCTCGGTTACTTTGCCAATAGGTCGCTGACCTGCTATGATGAATTTCACTGCGGGAAATTTTTCCCAAACTTTGGGCAGTATCTCCTTTACAAAATAGACCACGGCATCTACATTAGGGGCATAGTCCATATTGCCCGTAAATAGCAGGGTATGGTTATGACTGTAGTCGTGCTGACGGGGGTAAAAGGTATCGAGGTCTACGCCGTTTGGCAACAGGCGGAGGTTGCTTGCGTTGTGACGCTGTTCCAAATATTCAAGATCCTCCTGCGAACAAACCAATGACAGCTTGTAATCCTTCAGGATGGACTCATATTTTAATACACGCTTCTGCTCTATATTTTCAAAGGCCTGTTGTAATGCTCCCCTCTTTATGGATTTACGTCGTTCCCAATAGAGAGAAAATGCGTCGGGCAGATCGAGTATGGATGGTATATCTTTCCTGTCGACGAGGTAGGGCGACATGCGCAGGTGCTGTACATGCACAGCATCGAAGCTGTGTGTTTTTAATATCTCAGCCAATTTATGGCGCATCTCTGCCGACCGGAAATAGAGTACTTGTAATGGCTTACTATCCCAGGCCGCAGCAAGGCAATTCATTGCCGACTTCCATTTGGGCAAGTGTACCAGATGAACTTCTTTAAATACTTTTTCCAGCTCTGCCTTGTATGTCTTGTCCTCTTCCGTTTGTGTAAATGTGAGCAGGTATAGCTCATGCTTATCTTTCAATCTTTTGGCAAGATTGTAGATCTTAAGCTTGTCACCCCTGTATGGCGGGTACGGAATGCGGTTGGCAAGGAAAAGTATCTTCAACGAAAAGTTTACTTTAAGATTTCGTGGCCAAGCTTATCGCGCTTGGTTTGCAGGTAAAACTCATTGTGCTTGTTCGGCTTCACCTCTATGGCTACATTCTCCACTATCTCCAGGCCGTAACCCAACAGCCCTGCACGTTTGCGGGGGTTGTTGCTCATCAGCCTGATCTTGCAGATGCCGAGGTAACGTAGTATCTGCGCACCTACACCGTAATCGCGCTGGTCGTTCTTGAAACCGAGTGCGAGGTTTGCCTCTACTGTATCCTGACCTTCTTCCTGCAGCTTGTAAGCTTTCAGTTTATTAAGCAGGCCTATTCCGCGGCCTTCCTGGTTCATATACAGCACCAGGCCTTTGCCTTCTTCCTGTACCATTTCCATGGCCTTGTGCAATTGCTCACCGCAATCGCAGCGGAGCGAATGCAGGATATCGCCGGTGAAGCAGGAGCTGTGCACGCGTACTAATACGGGCTCACCTTTTTCCCAGGTACCTTTCTTCAGGGCAAGATGTATCTCACCTGTGTTTGTTTGCCTGAAGGCTATGAGTTCAAAATCGCCATATTTGGTTGGCAGGTCTACCCTTACTTCTTCCTCTATGAGGCTTTCCGTACGCAGGCGGTATTCTATCAGGTCTTTTATCGAAATGATCTTCAGGTCGAATTTCTTAGCTATTTCTTTCAGCTGTTCCAGGCGGGCCATGGTACCATCGTCGTTCATGATCTCTACCAATACACCTGCGGGTTCAAAACCGGCGAGGCGTGCAAGATCAACGGTCGCCTCGGTATGACCGGCGCGACGCAAAACACCCTCTGCTTTAGCCCTTAAAGGAAAGATATGTCCGGGGCGACCGAGGTCTTCGGGTTTGGTATTGGGATCTATTAACGCCTGTACCGTTTTGGCACGGTCCTGTGCAGATATACCGGTGGTGCAGCCATGCCCTTTAAGATCGACCGAGACGGTAAAGGGGGTTTGGTGCAAAACGGTGTTATTTTCAACCATGAGGTTGAGGTTCAGTTCATCGCAGCGTGTTTCTGTTATTGGCGCACATATCAGTCCCCTGCCGTGTTTCGACATGAAATTGATAATATCGGGTGTAACATTATGTGCGGCAGTGATAAAGTCTCCCTCGTTCTCGCGGTCCTCGTCATCCACCACTATTACCAGCTTTCCCTGCTTTATATCTTCAAGCGCAGATTCAATTGTATCGAGCATAAGCCTAAGGCTATAATTTGGCTACAAAGTTACTACGTATTAGGGCTAAATAAGACATGGATTTAATAATAATACTATAAGCTGAATCAATCAATTATATGACGCTCAATGGCATATATCACATTCCGCATGATCACGTTTTGCATGTACTCCTGTTCTATAAGGCTTACAGCATTATCGGCAATAGCGCCGGCCTCCTCCTTATTTGCAAGCGCCCACTGTACCGCCTTCACGAAGCCGGCTGCATCGTTGGCTTGCAGATAATGCCGACCAGGGATGGCATTGATGCCCTGCATGCCGATGGTGGTGCTGATCACCAGCTTGCCCTTTGCCATAGCCTCCAGTATCTTTACCCTGATACCTCCAGCCGACATAAGGGGTACGATCAATATTTTTTTATCTCTTATAAATTCGTCCGCATCCGGCACCTCGCCCAGGCAGGCAACCCCCGGGATTGATAAATGCCTAAAACTATCCGGCATACTACGGCCTGCGAAGTAGAACTTAAAGGCGGGGACTACTTTATGCAATTGTGGCCATACCTCTTTTAAGAACCAGTTGATAGCCTCGGCATTCGGCAGCCAGTCCATAGCTCCTATATGGTAGCCGTTCCAGGCTTCTGTATGGTCTTTTGCGGGTTTTTCGTCCAGGTGAATGCCGAATGGCGCAACCGTTATTTCAGCCTTTGTACCACTGTTTTTTACCACTTCCGCATCTACTTCGGTAATGGGCAATAGCAGGTCGAAGTCTTTCCAGGCTTTCTCTTCGAAGCTGCGTATGCGTTTTGAGAGGTTCTTCAGGTAGCCCCTTTTGGGTATGTTCTTTACCTGCTCGGCCAGCCTGCCCCACACCTGGTACTCTATGTTGTGCAGCCGGAGCACTGTTACAGCCTTGCTATGCTGCTTTATGTACGGCAGGTAAGTAGCAAGGAATATGCTCTCCAATTGTATCACATCGGGCTTAAAAGCTTGCAGGATATGCTCCAGCTTCTCGCGGAAGGAATAGTTAAAAAAACGGGCGGCGTGGTTGGGCTCTTTGCTGAAGATGAGGTTGACCAATGCAGGTACGGGCTTTATCCTGTTATCTATGTCGACGGTCTCGAAACCGGTGAGGCCGGGATATAATCCTTTCAGGGTATCCTCTGCCACCGCATGGCGCAGGGTATGCATGGCCAGCAGGTACACGCTCCAGCCGGCATCATGGTAACCCTGTATCATTGCATTCATGGCCATATTACCGCCGTCGGTTAGGGGGTATGGAATACGATTGGTAAGAATTAATATACGGTGCGCAGCCATGCTTCAGCAAGCAAAATTAGTACAATGTCCGAAAGAGCTTATTTTTACACCATGCAGCGGAAAAAAATAGTTTTCCTTGGCTCCAAACCCATAGGGTATCAATGCCTCTCCTACTTATTGTCGGTACAAGATAAGCTTAAGCTGGAAATTACAGGAATGCTTACCCATGCCCGTCGGGAATTTGGCAATGCCCATGACATAAACGTGCTCGCTGCCGAGCATAGTATACCCGTTTTGGAGTCCATGGATGACATCCCGCCTTGCGATATCATCTACTCCGTACAGCACCACGAGATATTACAGCAGCAACATATTGATAAGGCAGCCCAAATAGCAGTGAACCTGCATATGGCGCCTTTGCCTGAGTACAGGGGCAGCAACCAGTTCTCCTATGCGATCATTGACGAAAAAAAAGAGTTCGGCACAACCATACATAAGATAGACCCGAAAATAGATAATGGGGATATATTATTCCAGGAACGATTCCCAATACCGGAAAAATGCTGGGTGGATGAATTATACCAGCTTACGTTCGATGCCTCCCTGGATTTATTTATGGAAAGTTTGCCCGCGATCATTGACGGAAGCTACTTTCCTGTTTCGCAGCAGTCACTGGTGAAAAAATACGGCACATCATTGCATTACCGTAATGAGATCAATCAACTGAAGCAAATAGACCTTAGCTGGGACAGGGATAAAATAGAAAGGCATATCCGTGCTACTTCGATGCCGGGCTTTGAACCGCCTTTTTTCATGCTGGATGAAAAAAAGATCTACTTTTCTCAAACGCACTCATGAGCAGCCCGAAGCATATAGTTCTTACTGTAACATCCGACCCGAATTATGACCAGCGCATGATACGCATATGTACCTCGCTGCATAATGCAGGCTATGCAGTTACAATAGTGGGCAGGGAGCGGCCAAACAGTAAACCATTAACAGAAAGGCCCTACAAACAGATAAGGCTGAAGCAGCGGATAGACAGTGGCAAACTCTTTTACCTTACCTATAACCTGAAATTGCTGTTCTTCCTGCTATTCAAAAAAATGGACGCTATATGCGCTATCGACCTTGATACTATATTACCTGTTTACGCACTGTCCAAATTAAGAGGCATACCGAGAGTATACGATGCACACGAATTATTTTGCGAGATCGAAGAAGTAGTAAGCAGGCCAAAAATACAGAAGATGTGGTACTGGATAGAGCGACATACTGTACCCCACTTTAAATATGGCTACACGGTAAATAAAAGCTATGTAGATGAATATAGAAGGATGTACGGCGTCGACTATGCAATAGTACGTAATGCCACTGTGCTTAAACCGCTTACCATACCTGCAAAGGACGATAAATATATACTCTACCAGGGTGCTGTAAATAAAGGCAGGTGCTTTGAGCAGCTGATACCTGCTATGAAAAATGTGGACGCGAAACTGGTGATATGCGGTGAAGGTAATTTTTATGAGCAGGCACAGGAACTGGCTGAATTGAATAATGTGCAGGACAAAGTACTCTTCAAAGGCTATATACCGCCGGAAGAACTGCGCAATTTCACCTTACATGCCTATATTGGCATTACGCTTTTCGTAGCTACCAGCAGGAGTAATGAGCTGTCGCTGGCGAACCGTTTCTTTGACTATATGCACAATGCGGTACCACAACTTGCGATGAAGTACCCGGAGTATGAGAACATTAACCATGAGTACGAAATAGCCACACTGGTGGATGACATAACACCGGCGGGCATTGCAGCAGCATTAAATAAAATGCTGAGCGACAGCGTTTATTATGAGCGCTTACAGAAAAACTGCCTGCTGGCTCGCGAGGTATATTGCTGGCAGGAAGAAGAAAAGCGATTAATCGAAGTTTATAAAAGATTATTCAATCAATAAAAATTGCAGGACGTAAAGGATATAAAATTCAGCATCATTATCCCGGCTTATAATGCTGCCCAAACCATTGAGGCGACATTGGAGTCCTGCTTCCTGCAGTCGTATGATAACTACGAGATCATCGTGGTAGATGATGCCAGTACTGATAATACCCACGAGGTATTAGAAGGCTATGGTGATCGTATAATGTACAAAAGGCTTTCTTCAAACCAGGGCAGTTCCGCAGCACGTAATATGGGCATGGACAAGGCCACCGGCGATTACTATGCTTTCCTTGATGCTGATGACTTGTGGCATAAGGACAGGCTGCAATTGATCAGCAATATTCTTACATCTAGAGATAATATTGATTTCTTCTACCATCCCTTTACTACCGACAAAATCCTCAGCAAACAATTGCCTGAAAATATCACGCTCTACAAACTACCTTTTATAAAGCTCCTGTATGGCAATATCATTGGCACTCCATGCGTGGTGATGCGGAGCGAACTGAAATATCGCTTTGAGCCCGCGATGCGCTATATGGAGGACTATGACCTTTGGCTGCGCGTGGGTTACAAGCATAGCCTTTATTTCATTGATCTGCCGCTTACACAAATAGGCAGGCCTGTACTGTCAAAGGGGGGCTTGAGCGCCAGCAGGTGGAAGATGCGTAAAGGAGAGATGAGGGCATATGCACGCCTCAGGAAGCTAAACTTCCTGTTCATATTCCTGCTGCCCTTTCTTATTACTGGCAGCATAGCCAAACATTTGCTGAAGCTCGTGATAAAATAACTACATAGTTGCTGCCGATATTTCCTTCAGTTCGGCATGCTCTACTCTTACTACGCGCGCGGGATATTTCTGGATGATAGAATAATCGTGCGTAGCCATTATGAAAGCAGTATGGTAATCGCGGCAGATATTAAAGAGCAGTTGCATTATTTCATCTGTAGTATCGGGGTCAAGGTTTCCGGTGGGCTCATCTGCAAGGATGAACTTCGGATTATTCAATAAGGCCCTGGCTATATCCACACGCTGCTGCTCACCGCCCGACATTTCGTAGGTCATCTTAAAGCTTTTATTCCGCAGGCCTACTTTGCTCAGCACGTTCTCTATCTTTTCCTTCATCAGCACTTTGTCTTTCCAGCCTGTGGCCTTCAATACAAACTCCAGGTTATCATACACATTCCTGTCCGTCAACAAGCGGAAATCCTGGAAGACGATACCAAGGTTGCGACGCAGCAATGGAACGTTCTGCCATTTCAAATGCTTCAGGTCAAAGCCGGCTACATTTCCTTCGCCTTCTTTCAGGTACAGGTCGCCATATAGCGTTTTAAGTAAGCTTGATTTACCACTGCCTGTCTTACCGATCAAATACACGAACTCACCTTTGTTCACTTCAAAGTTCACATTACTCAGCACCAGGTTAGCACCCTGGTATATATTCACATTCCTCAGCGACACTATTTTACCGTCATTCATTCTTAGCTGTTTGAAACAAAGTTAACATTATCGGTTTAGAAATTGTATTTCAAAAATACAATATACTGCTAATAGCCCGGAATAATAAAAAAGCGTCCCGCTCAAGGCGGGACGCTTATAAATTTGCTTAATAATTAGTTTAGTATGCAACCAGTTTGTCTGTGTATGTCTGGCTGTCCGTTTTAACGTGAACCATGTACATACCTTTCACCTGCAATACTGATGCGGGTATTTCTATACGATCAATATTGCCGGCCATTTTCTGTGTAGTGTTGAACACTACCCTGCCTGTAACATCTGTTACAATGACATTGGCATTGCTGTTGTCCTGGCCATTGATAATAACGTAAGAGCTACCTGTAGTTGGATTGGGTGCCAGTGCGATAGCATGGTTGCCATTTACCAGTGTATTCACGCCTAGCGGAGCACTACCAATATTAATACGATCGAGGTAGAAGTTGTTGCCGGTGCTGTTAAAGCCATTATCCATGCCGGGCCTGTAGCGGAAACGGAAGAATGTTTTGTTCGTCCTTGCGGCATCCGGTATTGCGAGGCTATGCAATGCCCAATCAGATAAAACATGCGGCTGGTAAGGACCGGTTGTAGTGCCTGCGTTGGCAAGCTCATGCTTGTTTATGTTTTTCAGTACCTGCCATGTTTTACCGCAGTCTACTGAGTAGCTAACGATCAGGGAGTCCTTCATATCGCCAGGATTACCTGTGCGGAAAGCGCCTGCGCTTACAAAGTTCAGGTTACAATGGCCGGATGACATAGCAGAAAGGTCGAAGGCCGGTGTAAAGAAATCATCAAAATCGCCACCCGGGGCACCTGTTCCGTTCATTGGGAAAGGCCTCGTGTCATATCCCCTGTAGGAGATACAAGTTTGATCGAAAAAGCCGGTGTTATGGTTTATCTCCCATTTGAATTCATTGTTATAGTAGTTGAATATGGGCCAATTATCGGTTTGACCGGGATTGAAATCCATATAATAAGGAGCACCATTCGGGTCAACCGCTATAGGATTAGCTCCATCTGCAGCATATACCGCCTGGCGGGTAGTGGAAGCGGAAGTATTACCGTTACCGTAGGCTGTCATGTCGATAGTTACCCAGCCCGGCTGAGTAAAAGTATTATAGACACTGGCGCTCAAGCCTGCGCCTGTAAGAGTAGTATCTGTTGTACCGGCACCATTCGAAAAATGGTACTTCACACTTGTAATAGTATCGTTCCAGCTCTGGTTCTTAAAGGCAAACTTAACGGCAACGTCATTAGCGCAATAGAAGTAGGTTCTTTCAGCAGGTGGAAGACCGGCTGATTTGCCCTTTTCAACTGAAAAGTCAGGTACCGGGTTTACATCGATCCTTGGAAGAACTCCGCCATCAGGATTTTGCAGTGTATCAGTTATCAGGCCTGTAGCAACAAGGTTCAACTGGCTCCACAAATGGTCCCTGTTGGCAACATCACTGTTCAGAGCACGGTGCATACGCAATACCTGGCCATGAGTGAACATTTTAGCGCAATAGGAATAATCCATGATGTTTTGCGTGTTGTTCGTATCGGGGTAATTAATATTCACTACCTCTGTATCATGTATAAGATAGTTCTTCGTATAACCATTGGAGCAGGCAGTATCCCATAAAGCTTGTCCTGCAGCACTTCCACAACTCTTATGGCCTTTAGTTGGCGGCGTATCATCCACATCATCATCACCACAGCCTACCTCGGGATCGTTGGTATCGCCCCACACGTGCTTAAGGTTCAGTACATGGCCTATCTCGTGGTTGATGGTTTTATTGGTGGTTATGTAATCAAATAAAGAGATCACGCCATCGTATGGCGCCTCAGAAGGTGCCTGTGCTGCTGATGGGTACATGGCATATGCGGCGGCATTCTGGTGTGTCGGCATTTGATTAACAAACCATATATTAATATATGAGCTGTTTGGCCAGCCATCGTATTTTGCCTGGTCACCTCCATTCATGGTCAGGTAAGACCTATGCCTGGTAATACCCTTTGTAGGGTTGCCCAGCGGGTCCCTATTGGCCAGGTGCAACACGATACGTGGGTTGCCAATGTATTTTTTAAAAGGCAGGATAACATCGGCAGTGTCTGCATTTTGTTTTGCATACACGATATTCCATTGCTTTAAGGCCTCAAAAATTACATCATCTGTAAGGTTCTCCGCACCATAGTCGTGCGTGATATGCACTACAATAGGTATATGATAAACATCTGTGCTCAGGTCGCGTGGAGAAACCGGCGGAGTTGACTCCTGTATACCTGAATGGAAACCGGTGCCTTTAGCAGCATATTTGCTCAGGTCAATATGCTTCAGCCCTTCCTTTATCTGGGCTTCCATCTGCGCCTCGTACTCTGCTATTTCGGGATGGGCCATACGGGCCTGCCTCATAACTTCGTCGGTGCCACAACCCAGCGTTTGTGCATTTGCGCTACCTGCTACGCTGATCGCTGCAGCCAGGGTTAGTAAAGTTTTCTTCAACATCTGTTTATAATTGATAAATACTCTGTTAAACTTCTGTTACCAAAGGTAAATATTCCCACTAAAAAACAATAAAAACAATTGTCATCAAAATCTAATTTTTTTCTACTACGAGCTTTTGTGTTACTGTTTTGTTTGAAATGGTAACGGTAACTATGTACAGGCCTGATGCAGGAAATACATTTGCTGCAATGTCCTGCTGCTGCATGCTGTTAGGCGCGTATACTGCGCTATTCCTGTATATAGTCTTACCTGTAATGTCTTTTATATCATAAGATACCTTCCCGTCAACACCGGTGGTGAATAGCATCCTGGTATCGCCATGCGAAGGGTTGGGGTATATGCTTACTTCTTCAGGATGGGCCATAGCTTCTTTCACTTCCGTAGGGAACTGGCTGATGCTGAAATCGTCCATGTAGAAAGAATTCGCATTATCATAAGGACGGTAACGGAACCTGAAGAACGTTTTATTGGTACGGTAAGCTGCAGGTATGTTTATTGTCTGCGGTATCCAGTCGCCCTGTGAGCCGGGGGTATATTCCGCGCTTACCCTGT
Source organism: Bacteroidetes bacterium UBA1947 (assembly GCA_002336915.1). Lineage (GTDB taxonomy): Bacteria > Bacteroidota > Bacteroidia > Chitinophagales > Chitinophagaceae > MKUN01. The sequence continues at coordinate 30,146 of DDET01000003.1, forward strand.
TCTTGTTCAAAAGATTATTATCTGTCAGGGAGCTCAACTTGGTCCAGTACGCACCACAGGTATTGCTTACAAAAATTTCGAGTGAATCTTTCACGGTGCTGCCGCTGCGGTAAGCGCCCGAGGTATAGAAATTCATATTTAGAGGCTCAGTCGCCGGAGTAACTGTAAGGTCAAGTCCGGGGGTGAAAATATCATCAAAATCATATGCCTGGCTACCTGAATAAGCCTCGGGGTTTGACCTGTCGTCATAACCATGGTACTTAACACAAGCACCGTCATTATAACCTGTGTTACCGAACCACTGCCATTTAAATGTATTGTTATAATAGTTAAACATTGGCCATTTGCTCATTTCGGCTGCCGATGAAAAATCCTGGTGGTAACCTGGTCCGGGCACCGGGTTATTGTCGGCAGCATATACGGCATGGTCATTGGTGATCGTTGTAGAGCCCGAATTATTACCTGTAGCAGTCATTGTCACAGTTACCCAACCCGGCTGCGTAAATTCGTTTACAACCGTTGTTGTGCTGGTAGATGTTGCGGTTGTCGCGCCATTTCCAAATGTCCATTGTACACCGGTAATAGTATCGTTCCAGCTTTGGTTCTTAAATACAAATCTTGTTGTAGCATCGTTTGCACACAGAAAATAACTTCTTTCTGCAGGTGGAATACCGGCCTTCTGGCCTTTTTCAATTGAGAATTCGGGTGTTGGCGCAAGGTCGGGTACCGGGTCCAGCGCGCCTGTTGCCGTAAGGTTGGCAGGGCTCCAGAGGTTATTTCTTTGCGAAGTGCCCGATGTTATTGCAGCGCGCATGCGGTTAACTTGCCCTACAGTAAACATTTTAGCGCAACCGGAATAGTCCATTATATTTTGAGCGTTCACCAACTGGCCATTGTTGCAGGTTGTATCGTTCAGGTTACCGGGACTGCATCCGCCGCCCAGGTGTCCTTTTGTAGGAGGGGTATCGCCTACCTGGTCGTCGCCGCAAGCCACTCCTGCATTGTTATTATTACCCCATATGTGCTGTAAATTGAGCGCATGGCCTATTTCGTGAGGAATGGTATTGTCAAGGTCCAGGTAATCGTACAGGCAGATAACACCATCGGAATACGGCTGGTTAACGACATAAGAAGGATATTGGGAGTAAGCAGCGGCATTCAGGTGATCTGCGTCCATTGTCCTCACAAACCATATATTGATGTACTTATCCCTGGGCCAGTTATCGAGTTTGGCTTCCTCACCACCCTGGCTTGTTTTATAAGAGCTATGCCTGGTGATCCCTTTCGTAGGGTTGCCGTTGGGATCTTTGGTGGCCAGGTGAAAACGTATCTGTGCGTTCCCTATTATCGGTTTGAATGCTGCGATAACACTTGCCGTATCTGCGCTTTGCTCCATATAAGTATCCGTCCAGTGTTTTACGGCATTATATATCAGGTTGTCGCTCAGGTTCTCATTAGCGTAGTCATGAATAACATGCACCACGATAGGCACATCATACACTACAGCTGTACCCTTGGCAACTGCTTTCAGGTCTATGTTTTTTAGCTTGTCCTGTATCTCGCGTTCCAGCTGCGCTTCAATAGCAGCATATTCAGGATGATCTTTCTTCAATTGCCAATACACCTGGTCTGTACCGCAGGTTTTATCCTGGGCAAAGACGTGTCCCACTACACCACTTATAGCCAGCAGTGCTAAAACTACTTTTTTGATCATTTTTAATATTTGATTGTTAGGCTTTCTGAAAATAAAGCTTTAAAGATAAGGAAAACGGGGGATAAAACGGGTTAATTTTTCCACCTATATTTGACAAATGTGGGAAACAGATATTTTTTGTGGGTGAAAATGTTTCATTCGCACACATGCGCTATTTTCCACATGTTACCAATTTCCTGGTGACTAGCCCGTTGCGGTAGTTTATTGTAACAAAATAAACCCCGGCCGGAAATTGAGCTGAAGGGATATCCAGGCGACTGAGGCTACCCTGCAGCTTTTCTTCTTTCGAATAGACCAACCCACCCGACACATTTGAGATGGTGATCCTGGCTGATCCGCCGGTAATGCTGCTCAGTAATATATAGCTATCTCCGCTTGCAGGGTTTGGAGCAATGACCACATCATTACCATCATTCAACAGCGTATTTATGCCCGTTGGGAAATTACTGATGCTGATGCGGTCGAGGTAAAAGTTATTGCCGGTACTATAACCATTGGCATCTGCGCCCGGTTTGTACCTGAAGCGGAAAAACGTTTTGCTGGTCCTTGCTGCAGCCGGCAGTTCTATACTGTTCAGTTTCCAGTCACTGATTCCCGTGGGTATATATGCCATGGGTGAGCTTGCTATATTATCCAGGTCGGTAGCTGTATATTTCTGCAGCCCTGTCCAGGTCCTGCCACAGTCTTTTGAGTAGCTTATTTCCAGTGTATCAGTTGTCGTTCCCGTACGCGAGGCTCCTGTGCTCATGAAATTGAGATTGCAATAACCCGCAGCCATAGCGCTAAGGTCGTAGGCGGGTGAAAAGAAATCATCATAATCGCCTTTAGGGCAGCCTGTTGTATTTGCGGGAAATTGCCGGGTATCAAAACCAAGGTATTCGATAGAGCTATTGTCGTAATAGCCTGTGCTATTATTCAGCTGCCATTTAAAACTGTTTTTGTAATAGTTGAATATCGGCCAGTTATCAGTTTGGGAGTGGTGGAACTCCATAAAGTGCATGGGCAATGCTGCGGGGTTTTCTACGATCGGGTTATTACCGTCGGCGGCATAAACAGCCATCTCATCAGTGATCGTGCTGCTACCCGTATTATTACCGGTAGCAGTAAGGCTGACGGTAACCCAGCCCGGCTGTGTGAACTGGTTTTTGACATACACATTAGGAGCTAATGTTGTATCCGTAGTAAGAGCGCCGTTCGAAAAATGCCACTGCACACCGCTGATGGTATCATTCCAACTCCTGTTGGCGAATTGGAACCTAAAATCCGCCTCGCCAACACAGGCATAATAGCTGCGTTCCGGGGTGGTGATCAGGGCGGGGTAATGGATCATACCTCTTTCTACAGAAAATTCTGCAACCGGTGGCAGATCCGGCATTGCCTGGTCCACACCTGTAGCAGCACGGTTTGCTGCAGTAACGAGACTACTCCTGTTAGCAATATTTTGATTTAGTACTGCCGCCATTGCAGCTGCCTGGCCATTAGTGAACATAATGCCGCATGATTCGCCGCCTATCACATTCTGTATATTTGGCGTATCACATAAAGTGTCATACAAATTATTGCAACTGTTCATTGAACAGCAAGGAGGAGTATCAAAAATTCCATCACCATCATCACAGGAACTGAGGTAACCGCATGGGTACTTAAGACCAAGGTATTGACCTGTTAAGTGTACCGACGACGCATGGTAAAGTATATAGTCATATTCGATCAATACCCCATCGTAGTAAGGAAGCGTTTGGGCAACTACAGGATAATTTGAATATCCTCCCACAGCATTGGGGTAAAGCAGGCTCCTTACCAGCCATATATTTAGATACTTGTCGGGCGGCCACTGATCTAATTTTGATTGATTGTAAGCATTATTAGTAAGATACGACCTTATGTGCTCTACGCCTTTTGTAGGGTTTCCATCGGGGTCAATGGTCGCAGATCTAAAAGCTATTCGGGTATTAGCAGCAATTGGCTTGAACTTGTCAATGATCAATGCAGTATCTGCTATGTTTTTAGAATAATAGTTATTCAGTTGCCTGATGGCGCTAAAAACAAGCGTATCAGCGATCAGCTCCATGCCCCAGTCATGCACTACATGTACCACAACAGGAATAATATAAAGAGGCGTATCCGCCTGCGATGCTTTTGCCGCATGCGCCCAATCTATTTTGCGGAGCTCTTTTTGAATGCTTTCATTTAGCTGCCGCTCATACTCCTGCACCGCAGGATTTTGGTAGCTGTCGTCATGCGAATACTGCGCGATAACACAGGCAGGTAATGCAAAGAACAGTATAATAGATAAAAGGCATTTCATGATAGGTACTGTATTTCTAATAAAGCTAGAAACAATATCTCCATTTTCATATCAAGGAACTGTTTATTACATGTCGGGATCAAAAAATGACAATCATGTGAAATACCAATGCGGTACAAAATACCCCTTCCGCAGGGAAGGGGTATAATAAACGAGCGGGAAACGAGACTCGAACCCGCGACCCTCAGCTTGGGAAGCTGATGCTCTACCAACTGAGCTATTCCCGCTTATAAATACTAAAGTAAAAAAAATCTCCCACGCGCGATAAAATAATAAAATAGCTATTCAAAAGGTACCGTATTTTTCACATTGCAATAAAATGCATAAGGTCATACTTTTATAAAAAAAGATCATGCGAATATCCAGGTATGCCATTTCTATCGCAATCATGCTGCTGGTATCCTGTGCCCTAAATGCACAGGTTAAGACAGTAAAACACAGCTACTACACAGTCACCTATTCCATTCCGGAGCATATGCCCCAGTTGGTAAAATACATTCTAAAAAAAGACATGGTCACCTGCAAGGCCACCAGGGTTAGCTGGAAGCCCGACCCCATGATAGCCGGTACAGACATTGACAAGGATTACCCTAAGGATTGTGGCTATGACAGGGGACATAATATGCCTCACCAAAACAATTCATGTCATAAAGACGGGGTGGCTGAGTGCTTTTACTTCTCCAACTGCTTTCCGCAAACAGCAAGGCTAAACAGGGGCGTATGGGAAACACTTGAAGAAAAGGAAAGGGCCTATGCCCTGGAATACGGAAAAATAAAAGTCTTTATCGGCCATATAGGAACAAAAAGAGAAACCTTGGGCGTAGACAAAATAAAAATTCCGGCGCAGTGCTGGAAGGTGATCTATGTAGATCGTCATTTTGAGGCGTACATCTTCCCGAATACGGATGATGTAAGGGGTAAGCCGGAGGAATTTAATAAACCATCCAACCTGAAAAAAATAGAAACGGCATGCAACCTGGATTTCGTGAAGTTGGTTGCCACCTTAAAGGGCTAGTGGCCCGGTCGCCGCTATAAAACATCATATTCCGCTCATTCTTAAAAATAAGTATTTATGAAAAACACCCGGTTAAAAAAAATGCTTTTCACGGCACTGCTATCCGGCATCTGCCTGGTGCATGGCTATGCGCAAACACACAGTGTCGACGATGATACCTCTACCACGCCCGCCACTACAGGGCAGATGGAGGAGCTCGCAGATGCCATGAAAAGCAGTATCGACATGAAGACAGCCGATCTGTCCGATTCAATAAAGGCGCTGAACAAAAGCCTGGACACTTTGAAGAATGCCATGTCTTATAGCGACTATTACGACTCTGCAACTATAGCGTTCCTGCAGAAAGATGCCAGCTCCCTCTACAACAAATGTGCATGTGATAGTGCCGGCAGCGTGAAGAAAGGCTGTACCGGCTATGCCAAAGTGTGCAAGGTATCAGGCTGGCTGCTGTTCCTGGCTGTGCTGGTAGCAGGCATGGTGTTATTTGCCCAAAGTGCTATTTGTAAAGACGAAAGCTATGATGCGAACAATAAGCTCAGGCCATTAAAAGAGCGCCCGTACAGCTATGCCAAAGTGCAGCTGTTCTGGTGGACAATGATCATACTTTGTTGCTACATAGCCTTCTTTGCCATGCATTGTGTACTCGTGCCTTTGAACATGACAACCATAGTGCTGCTGGGCTTGGGCGCAGCTGTATTTGCCGGGGGCAGGATAATTGACAACCGGCAGAAAGACAGTGTCCCCACGGGCAAACGTATACAGGATGAAAGCGCAAGAGGCGATTCATTCTTCACAGATATTCTTTCTGATGAGAATGGCATCAGCATACACCGCTTTCAGTCCCTGGTTTTTAACCTTGTGTTTGGCATTGCCTTCATCTATTTCTTTGTTACGGCTGTATGCTGTCACAAATACCCCTTTATAGATTTTAATGAGTGGCAATTTGCATTGCTGGGTATTAGTTCTGCAACTTACCTTGGCATTAAAGCAACTGAGAACAAGGCCCCAAATGATAATAACCCCGCCGACAAAGTTAGTAAGCAATAGGTCGTCATTTGCCCCTTTCCCTATAAAAAAAAAAGCCGCCTTCTGCGGCTTTTTCATTGCGCTGGCGTTTGGAAAACAAGACCAAAAAAACAATGCTGGACCCGCCGGAAAACAAGATCGAATTCTCCTGCAGAAAAAGGCATAACTTCATGTATAATATTTATTCTATGAAGGCCCTTTTATTGACATTGCTTTTATCCATTGGTGGAATTCGTGCCGGTGCGCAATATGCTGAATTTGCATTGACCGGGGTTACGACCTGCCCCTGGAATCCTCAACTAAAAAAATATGACAACTGCAGTAATCAAGCTGGAGGTTCTAAAATCTATATCAGGCCGGAATATAGAGAATTTGTGCACCGTGAAATTATTCCCGGTCAAACCCGTCGCTACTATATCCTGAGCAGCGAAGTTGACCGCGGGAAAGACCAGACAATTTATCACTTATTTGATTCCTCAAGTCAAAATTATAGCACATTTATTTTCGATCTAAATCACTCCGAGATCACCACGATCGACAGCACGGACAAAAACAACTTACTGATATATCATATTGGCCGGGCTGTGAAAGCCAAATCTATGTATAGCAAACAGTTTCAGAGATAGGTAATTGTTGAGGAGGGAGATATCAAAGCTACCAGTGGATATTTTTGGACGAGACATACTCTTTTTGTAGGAAATGCATTTGCAATGGTGAACACTTCAACACATGATTGGTTGTAATTCCCAGAATAACCGTCCTTAAATCCTTTTAAGGTTTTTTCCCCTTAGGGAAAATCTACAGCGTTTTCTCAAAATGATATGTAGCCCAAAATCTATAAGCCCTGTTTATATTCTTCCGATATACGTTATAGACGTAAGTGTTAGAGTCCTTTTTTACAGAGTCACCTATTGCAACAGGATCTGAAAAATTATGGCCAAAATATATTTTCAACCCGTTTGCAAGGCCAAACTCAGTCGACCTGCCCTGGTAGTCTTTGCTACTTACTACCTTAGAAGAAAAATTTCGCTTATAAAATTGCTTCCTATTTTCTACACCTTCATGAATTACAGACGCCACATAAAGAAGAACCATCAAAATCGGGATACCAGCGAGCATGACTTTAAAAAAAAGCGGTATTCTGTTCATTCTGGAAACCCATTAATTTAGAAGACACGATTGCAATATATTCAAGAGATGAAAATAGGAAGATTTTTTGGCAAGCTGAAAAAATGAAGCCGGGTAGTTGTTTGCCGATCTGAATTTTGCAATTCGCTAAGAACGCGCTCCTCTCTCAACATGTGCCTTAGTCGGCACAACAGCAAGGCACCAATATTCCTACATTCCAGGTAACACTTCATCGTCGATAACTACTACTTCAAAATATAATCGGTCGTCTTTGTCATTTAAAAAATCTATTGCATCCGCATAAATACTATCCAGTCTTACTTTATAATCTGGTGGAGAGAAATTAATACTCTCTCCCATGTCCGGTTGAACTACATTGCCGGGATGTATGATAAATGCATCAATACCCCATATCGGAATTGCAGCATTTTGATAGGCCTTGACTACGTCAATTGCCACCGCCTTGGGGAAAATCAAAAAATTTGTTTGTGCTATTGCTTTTTCTCTGAATTTATTTTCAATACTGTTCATATTGTTATGCCTTGTTGGGATTTACTATGCTTTTGAGCGCGCACCCGGGCTAATGAAAAAACCGATCCCAAAGGAATCGGCTCTCAACACGTGCCCCAGGCGGGACTTGAACCCGCACTTGCATTGCTGCAAACAGGATTTTAAGTCCTGCGCGTCTACCAGTTTCGCCACCAGGGCATTTTGGCAATATACTCTCCATTTTGGCTCCCTCTCCTTCGGAGAGGGCGGGGGGAGAGGCCTAAACAAAAAATTCCAAACCTTGCGGCCTGGAATCTCTATGAGCGGAAGACGAGACTCGAACCCGCGACCCTCACCTTGGCAAGGTGATGCTCTACCAACTGAGCTACTTCCGCATAATGTTTAAAGAACTTGCCATCGCCTTGTAGGCTTTGGGAGTGCAAATATAGGGGACGCAGATAAAACTGCAAACTAATCCTCAAAAAAATATTTCTATCAGGTGTTCGCAACGGCTTATTTATCAGGCTATCTATTACCTTTACGCCCTTATTATGGCACAGGGCGCGCTTATATCATTGGTACGTAAAGACCTGCTTATAGAATGGCGGCAGAAACATACCCTCTTCGGGGTGCTGCTCTATGTGGGTGCTACGGTATTTGTGGTATATATGATGAGTGGCCAGCCCGAAGCCAAAACCTGGAATGCCCTTTTCTGGCTCACGCAGCTCTTTGTAGCGGTCAATTCTGTTGCCAAAAGCTTCCTGCAGGAGCATCCCCACCGTTTTCGTTACTATTTCACCTTGGTCAAGCCCGCTACCTTCCTGCTGGCAAAAATGATATATAGTATAGTGCTCATGCTTATCATGAGCCTCGTAAGCCTTTTTCTGTACTATATATTACTCGGCTGGCCCTTATCGCAGAGCATTCTGTTCATCATAATAGCATCTGTAGGCAGTATAAGCCTTTCTGCTGTCTTCACCTTCCTCTCGGCCATTGCTGCCCGTGCGCAGCAAAACGCAGCGCTGATGGCCATCCTGGGCTTCCCTTTGGTCACCCCGGTGCTCATGATGCTCAGCAACCTTGCACTGAAGGCCATTAGCCCTGTCTACCAGCCCGGCTGGTGGGTGTTGGCACTTACCCTCCTGGCCCTCGATGCGCTGGTGATATTACTCGGAGTGATTTTATTTCCGTTCCTTTGGCAGGAATAAGGCCTGCCCGGTACTCAAATTCATAAAATGAAAAAATACATTTTCCTCTTATTCATCTGCCCGCTGTTCTTCACAGCTCTTAACGCACAGGAAAAACTCTCCGAGGCCAATTACCGCGTTTACTCAGTAAAACAAGGCAAAGAGGTCTCGCTCAAAGAGATAACCGCCGATATGGACAACTATGATGTGCTGTTCTTTGGCGAAGAACATAACGATAGTGTTACCCATTTCCTTGAGCAATCAATGTTCCGCCTTATGCAGGCTAAGTATGGTGATAAGCTCGCCCTCTCGATGGAGATGTTCGATCGCGATGTGCAAACCGTTATGGACGAATACCTAAGCGGCGCCATCCGCGAAAAGAATTTTACCAAAGATGCCCGCGTATGGAGCAATTATCGCGACTACAAGCCCATGGTTGAATTTGCTAAAGAAAAGGGCCTCTATGTTATCTGCGCCAATGCCCCCAGCCGCTATACAAATATAGCAGGCCGCAAAGGACAGGACTCACTAAAGCTGCTCTCCAAAACGGCAAAGCAATATTTCGCTCCCCTGCCCTACAAAATAGCCACCGGCGACTATTACAATAAACTGATGGAAATGTCGGGCCACACTGTGAGCCCAACTAAAGATACAGCCAAGCCAAAAGCTCCCGCCATGTCTATGGGCAATTTTGATCTCATCACGGCACAGTCGCTCTGGGATGCCACTATGGCCTACTCCATCGCCCGCTATTATAAGAAACATAAGGACCACAAGATCATGCAGGTCAACGGCCGCTTCCATAGCGACCAGGGCTTTGCTGTAGCTGCTCAACTGGCCAACTACAACAAGAAAATAAAACGCCTTATTATCTCCACCGGCAGCGATGATGCATTCCCTAACATCAACTGGGCCGATCATAAAAAAGACGGCGACTACATTATCATCACCGACCCTAAAGTACCGCGCACTTATACAGAATAGAACTAGTACCTAGCCGCCAAACAAACCCTGCACCACCTCTACGTAGTTCGATCCTACAGGCACTTCTATATCACCCAGGTGTATGATCTTATTACGCACGGCAGTTACCTTGCTGAATGGTATGATGTAAGAACGGTGCACACGCACAAATTCATTTTCAGGTAGCTTCTCAGCCATGGCCTTCATACTCATGCGCGCCACTATAGGCTTCTGCTCGTTCAGGTGTATCTTCAGGTAGTTATCCAGCCCTTCTATATACAGTATATCGGTGAAGGCGATCTTCATGATGCTGTAATCAGCACGTATGTACAAATACTGTTGCGATGCACTATCGCGTATGTTCAGGGCTGCATGGTATTCATTGGCTTTATCTACTGCCTTCTTAAAGCGCTCATACTCAAAGGGCTTCAGTAAGTAATCTATTGCATTCAGGTTAAAGCCCTCCACCGCATACTCGCTATACGCAGTAGTGAATATGGCCATGGTATCTGTCGGCAATTGCTTGTAAAATTCTATACCCGTCATGGCAGGCATGCGGATATCAAGGAAAAGCAGGTCAACAGGATTTTTTTGCAAAAATTTAATGGCCTCTTTTGTATCGGTGAAGGTGCGTACAAGGCTTACAATAGCAGCACGTTCACAAAACGCTTTTATTACATCAAGTGCCAGCGGTTCATCGTCTATAGCTACAGCAGTTATCATTGGAGGTTAAGATAAAGGGAAACACTAAAATTCTTAGGATCGTCGGTCACGGTAATAGCATGCCTGTGCGGGTACAGCAGCTTCAGCCTGTGCGTGGTGTTGTTGATACCTAGCCCCACACCCATGTCCTTATCAGGCTTTACAAACACTTTACTGTTCGATACCTGCAGCAGCAGGTCATCTTCGGTAATATCTATCGCTATGATGATGTCCGAATATTCTTCAGTACTCACGCCATACTTAAATGCATTTTCAATAAAAGGTATCAGGATAAAAGGCGCTATCTCCATTTCGGAACTGGTGCCCATCTTTACTTCATAGCTTATCCTTACTTTATTTGTCATACGCAGCCTTTGCAGCTCCACGTAGTTGCTGATGTATGACATTTCCTTGTCCAGCGAAACCCTGTCCTGGTGCGCCTCGCTGATGGTATAGCGCATCATGCCCGACAGCTTCACAATAGCTTCCGATGTATAGTCACTCTTCGTTATGGCTAGTGAATATATACTGTTCAGCGTATTAAAAAGAAAGTGCGGGTTGATCTGCGCTTTAAGAAAAGATATTTCTGTATTCAGCTTTTCTTCGCTCGTTATACGCCACTGGTTATAAAAGCTCAGCGCGAATGAGAAGATGAACGTGATGATGAACATGTACACATTATACCCCGGCCCGAACACGCCAAAACCCGTACGGCTGCCATCAGGCATGCTTGGTGCAGTGAAGTAGTTGATAAAATAAAACACCACGCAGCATATCAGCAGCGACACAACAAATGATGCGAACTGCCGACCGAAATAAAAGCGAAGGATGATGATGTAGTAATTGAAATAAAAGAAGCAGATCAGGAACAAGCCATTCAGCCAGCGCGAGGCATGCATCATATCCCGTAGTATACCCTCATGCGGCACACCGTTTATACTGGGCTTAAAGGCCGTAGGCAAAGAGATAAAAGCCGCCCATGCCAGTATATGGATAATTGCTATTAAAACCTTCTTTTTCATCGATTTAATGGGTAAATCACTCTAATATACCGGAAATCAGGTAAAAAGAAAAGGCCATTTTGTAAATACAAAATGGCCATACCTGTACCTCTTACTTACACTATTGGAGAATACCCCTATACTCCATCTTTACCACCTTATAAAATCTTTAATTTCTTTTGTTGTTAGTAGCGTTATTCGCTGTTTGTGATACAAATTTTAAAATAGTTAGGCGCTCATGCAAATAAATGAGGAGTATGACAAAAATCTTGGGGAGTACGTTTGAAAGTTGAGGAGTACGTGGCAAATGTTGGGGAGTATTGAAAGTATAGCTTTACTATTTCTTACTTTTACCCCAGGGATATGGAAAAGACAGATATACTCATTATAGGAGCGGGGGCGGCAGGACTGATGGCGGGATGTGAACTGGCAAAAACAGGCCGAAAAGTATGCATCCTGGAGGCGAGAAGACTGCCCGGCGGCAGGATACATACCATTTCCAGTGCTCTGTTTCAAGGTATTGTAGAGCTCGGAGCAGAATTTATTCATGGCGATCTGCCCCTCACACTGGCTTTACTCAAAGAAGCAGGCATTACCTACCACAAGATGGGCGGCGAGTTCTGGCGGATAAAAAATGGTGTATTTACACATGAAGAACACTTCATCGATCACTGGGATGATTTCATGAAGGAACTGCATAAGTTGGAAAAAGACATGACCATCAGCGACTTCCTCGAGGCATACTTCAGCGGCCCGCAATATACGGAGCTAAGGGCCTCTGTAACCCAATATGCCGAGGGCTACGACACAGCGGACACCAAACGCGCCAGCTCCTTCGCCCTCCGCGAGGAATGGCAGGAGGAAGACCATGCACCTCAATACCGCATAGACAAAGGCTACGGCGAGCTCATCAGCTACCTCGCAGACATGGTAAAGCAACACGGGGGCAGCATTCACCTCGATAGCGCTGTCAAAGAGATCAAATGGGGCAAGAATGAGGTAATAGGCACCACGCACGATGGCGGGCAATTCTCTGCAGCGAAGATCATCATCACCGTACCGCTCAGCATCCTGCAACCCGACGATACAGAGCACGATGCCATATCCTTCTCCCCTGCATTGATAGAGCAACAAGCAGCTATTCAAAAAATGGGCATCGGTGCCGTCATCAAGATACTGCTACAGTTCAGCGAACCAATATGGCAGGATGTATCTATACAGGAACGCACCGGCAACAATATGAAGAAGCTCGGCTTCTTTTTCTCACAAGAGATGGTCCCCACCTGGTGGACACAATACCCTACCGAAAGCACACTGCTCACCGGCTGGCTGGGCGGCTCTACGGCTGAAGCGATGAAAGACAAGACCGATGCTGAGATCCTTGACATAGCCTTGGCTTCACTAGCCACCATCCTGCACTTAAAGCCCTCATTCATAAAAGAAAAACTACTTACCTCCTACATCGCTAACTGGACCGCAGAGCCCTTCATACGCGGCTCTTACAATTACGATACAATTGAATCAAAAGCAGCAAGAGAGGTGTTAAGCAGCCCTGTGGCAGATACCATATACTTCGCCGGCGAGGCCATATACAAGGGTACCGAAATGGGCACTGTAGAGGCAGCCCTCGCCAGCGGCAAGGCTGTAGCTAGCCGGATATTACATGGGAATTGACCCTTAGATGAACAGGTACATCACCCGCAGCACAAACATATTATTGTATTGCTGGTTGGGGCGGCCCAGGTTGGCATCCACATTTTTACGGATGGTCAATAAAGAGTACTGGAACCGCACATTCAGGAAGAAGCCCTTCCACAAATGCAGGTTGCCTGATAATAACAGGTTCAGGTCCATCTTTTTCATGGGGTAGTCGTACTGGTTGTAGGGTATGGTAAGCACCGGGTTGGTATCGAAGGTTTCTTTGCTGCTGACCAGCTGCGAGTAGGAAAGACCTGCCCCGAAATGGCTTTTGCGCTTGTCAAAATAGTTGAGCATGACAGGGACTTCGGCATAGTTAAGGTCCAGGTGGTAGTGCTCCATATCCACCGTTTGGTGTATGGATGAGCCGTTGATATTGGCCACCAGGGTGGTGGGTATATGCCCCCGCGCGCCTTTTTGCGAGAACAGCAGTTCCATACTGGCGGCAAGATGATCGCCCAGGTTGGCATACACTATGCCGCCTGCATTCAGCCCTATTTTGCGGTAACCTTTAAAGTCATCCCCGTCCACCTGGCCGAAATTGGCGCCCAGTATCACACCCGCATAAAAGGTGCGGTCATCCTCGAGGTAATAGTTTTCCTGCGCCATAGCATGGCGGCCAAAACCCGTTAAAATAACTGTAAAGAGAATAAGTGCGCTTAATTTTCTAATTTTAGCCATCGAAACCGTCATTGCTAATGAGCTTCAAATATACGCCAAACACGCTGAAAAAACTGGAACAACTCTACGAAGAGGCGCGTTATATCATACGTTACGAAAAAGGGAACTTCAACTCGGGCTATTGTGTGCTGGAGGAAAGACGCGTGGCCGTCATCAATAAGTTCTTTGGCATAGAAGGCCGTATCAACGCGCTTATAGAGATACTGCCCACCCTCAGTGTAAAGGAGGAGGAGCTAAGCACCGAGATGCTGAAATGGTATAAGGAACTGATGGGCTTGCCGGCCAAAGGCGACGATGGCTCTTCGCAAACAGAAATGGATATTTAGAGGGTGAAAGTTACATTCTTAGGCACCGGCACCTCGCAAGGCGTACCTTTTATAGGCTGCGACTGCGCCGTATGCAGCTCGCCCGATCCACGTGATAAGCGGCTGCGGACCTCTGTTTGGGTGGATACCCCGGAGGCCAGCATTGTTATAGATACCGGCCCCGACTTCCGCTACCAGGTGCTGCGGGCCAATGTGCGCAGGCTGGATGCCATCCTCTTTACCCATAGCCATAAAGACCATGTGGCAGGGCTGGACGATGTGCGGGCTTACAACTACCATGATGGTAAGGCCATGGAAGTATACGCATCGCTGCCCACGCAAGAGGTGCTGAAGCGCGAATTCTCCTATGTCTTTAGTGGCGATGCCTATCCCGGTATACCGCAGATAAACCTCCATACCATCAGCGGCGAGGCTTTTGAGATAAACGGCCTTAAGGTCATACCCATCCGTACCCTGCACTACAAGATGGAGGTATTCGGCTTCCGTATTGGCGACTTTACCTACATTACGGATGCCAACTTTATAGCCCCTGCCGAGCTGGATAAAGCCCGCGGCAGCAAGGCTTTCGTGATCAATGCACTGCGACATAAAGAGCATATTTCCCACTATACCTTATCCGAGGCTATGGAGATAGCGAAGGAGGTGGGCGCTGCCGATAGCTATTTTACCCATATAAGCCACCAGTTGGGCATGCACCTGGAGATAGACAGCCACCTGCCCCCGGGCATGCACCTGGCCTATGATGGCCTAACCTTAATGCTTTAAGTGCTGTCTTTTATTATCAATTCTTAATTAACTTTACCGCCTTCAACAGATCATACATAATGAGAAAACTCTTAGTAACCTTACTTTTAGCCGCTGCATCATTTGCCGCCAATGCACAGTACGAGAATACCAAAATGCAGGTAGGCCAGATGGCCCCCGAGCTCTCGCTTAAAGACACTGCGGGCAAAGATGTGAAGCTATCGCAGATCATCAAAGGCAAGGTAGTGCTGCTCGATTTTTGGGCATCCTGGTGCCACCCCTGCCGCCTGGCCAATCCCCGCGTGGTGGACCTGTACAAGCGCTACAAGGACAAGAAGTTCAAAGGCGCCAAGAAAGGCTTTACCGTTGTAAGCGTATCGCTGGACCAGGAGAAGGGCGCATGGCTGAAGGCTATACAGATGGACGGACTTATATGGCCCGACCACATCAGCGATCTTGGTGGCTGGAAATCGGCCGCGGCTGCTACCTATGGTGTTGAGTTCATACCACAGGCTATGCTGATAGGCCCCGATGGCAAGATAATAGCCAAGTACACCGCCACAGAAGCTGCCGAGGCAGACCTGCAGAAGCTGCTGAAATAAATTACTCAACGGCTCAATACTCAATGGCTCAATTTTAGGACCAACTTTACTTATTATAGAGACGCAAATTTTGCGTCTCTTTTTTTATAGCCAGTTGTACCTGCCGAAACCTTTGCCATAGTAATCTTTGTCGAGACAATCTTTTTTTGGCACCTCGCGGAAGCCATCGGGTGGCTTGCCGTATTTGGGGCTGTCGATGGTGCGCCGGGTTATCTTGTCGTAGTAGAATGTGTAGGGGTCGTTGGCGTCCTGGATGCATTTTCGGTAATAGTAAGGTGGCTCTGGTGTCTCGCCAAGGGAGAGAGGTTGCGTGTCGCTGTCGGGTTTATTATCATCAACGAGTGAATCCGTGCAATCGTGAGATTGCTTCGTGCCTCGCAATGACGCGAGTGGTGCCCGATTATAGGGTAAATTATTTTCGGGCATTTCGGGCATTTTTGTGGTGGGTGTTTGCGATTCTTCTGATTGATTTCCATGTTGTTGTGCTATGATTTGTTCGTTTTTTTCGATGCCCGATTCGTGCCCGATTGAGGCCTCAGCCCGGCCCTCTCCGAAGGAGAGGGAGGTGTTATCGGACATATTCGGGAATGGGAGTTCGAGTTGGTTGGGGTTGTAGTCGAGCGCGAGTGAGGCCTCACCCCGGCCCTCTCCGAAGGAGAGGGAGGTATCGTTTGGGAATGGGAGTTCGGGTTGGTTGGGGTTGTAGTCGGGCCGGGGTGAGGCCTCAGCCCGGCCCTCTCCGAAGGAGAGGGCGGTGTTATATGAGCCGGGAGTTTGTTCGCCATATTCTATGTCGTAGGGGTGAAAGCCTTTGATTTGGGAGCCGTTGAGGAAGGCGCTGCCGTAGTTGGTGAGGAGTTTTGCCAGATCATCGTTCAGCGGACGAACATAATCTATGAAGTTCATCATGAACTGGATGTTCTGGCCCTGGGAGGTTTGCTTTTGCACTTTGTTGATGCAATTGGTGAGGCGGCTGATGGTCAGGGATTCATCTTTCGTGGGATGCCGCTCTCCCCTATCCCGCTGGGAGATGCGGTAGTTGATATCGTTGAGCTGCTCGTAGATGTTTTCTACTAATACAGAGGGCATGCGACGCGTTGCGGATTTTAGTTGCTGCCAGTGGCCTTCTTTGATCCAGCGGTAGAGGGTTTTAGGGTCGATGCCGAGTTGCGATGCAATTTCCTTTTGCGATCGTTCGGTGTTGAGGAATAGGGATTCTGCTTGTTGTTTTTGATTTTCAATCATCGTAGTTAAGGTTTATGAACTGTTGTTAATACTTCATCTCTTGAATCTCTTCTCAACTCGTTACTTTCTTTTGTCTTGACACAAAAGAAAGTAACCAAAGAAAAGGTCAAGGCTCTTGGAAAGAAAGCTAAAAATTGAGGTCCAGGCCTAAAAGGAAAAATAAGTTCGAGCTTCGAACAATTCCCAATTTCAGCAGGACTTTTATGCGTTCACGATGCTTTAGACTTCAGTAGACGGTTTTCCTTTCTTAACGGCCTAGACCTCAATTTTCTTAACGCTTTCTTTCCAAATGCCGGTCGTTTTTTTCGTTTTTAGAACAAAGTTCGGAAGCGTTTTTGGGTTGGGGAAATTGAAGTTTTATGATACCCTTCTGAAAGGGTATGATACCCCCTTGCGGAGGGTATCATACTCCTATTTTTGAGGTTAAAGTATTGATAATGAGACGTTGGTATAATGAAATGAAAAAAGGTGAAAAATGCAGCTTTCGTGAGGTTTATTGGCGAAAATCTGCAGCAAAGTGGATGAAAAGCAGAGCCCTGAATTCTATTAAACTATTGTCAATAAACGTTAAACTGTCGAGCAATGAATGCTCCCGAAATAAATTCGGGACAGGCTATTGCAAATGGAGTTTTATCGGCACCACCGGATGGCAAGCGAACATCCGGAGGAACGGGTGAAAGAGTAGGTAAATGTGCAAATTGGCTTTCCGGTGCGAACGGGCATCCACCTACCCCCCTTCAGGCTTTCGCACAGAAGCGTCCGCACAAGGGGGAACGGAGGGCGGAAGAGCGGGAGCGAGGAGCGGAAACGGGCATTTTTTCAATTTGCACATCATCACATTTGCACATTATCACATTAATTCCCTACCTTTGCACCTCTAATTTAACAGCATGGCCAAATCCATGCACAAAAACAGGCAATAAAATGAAAAAAGATATTCATCCAAAGAGCTACCGTTTAGTGGTGTTCAAAGACATGTCGAACGACTATGCATTCCTTAGCCGTTCTACTGCTGCTACAAAGGAAACGATCCAATGGGAAGACGGTAACGAATACCCACTGGTAAAGGTCGAGATCTCTCATATGTCGCACCCCTTTTATACAGGTAAGTCGATGTTCGTAGATACTGCAGGCCGTATCGAGAAATTCAAGCAGCGTTACGCAAAGAAGAAATAATACTTTAAGTATTAACAATACTTGCATTAAGCAGTTAAAATCCCGACTTTTGTCGGGATTTTGATTTTGGGTAATGTCGTTCCTCATTCCGATCCCAAACGGTACGATTAAAGGAATGAATTATATGAATGAATTATATTTTATTTGCCGACCATAGCCGGTATAATCTTCTGCCTTTTACCCATACGCGGCCTGTAGCCGATGTACGCTGCGGTATCTTTACCATGCGCGAGAGATGGGAGCATTTCCTAAAGGCGCCGACATCGAGCCTTGCCAAGAACTACTTACAGGCTGTCTACCCGCTGGTAGTTGGCACAGACAATATGCTGATCAATGGCAGCATCTTTGCCAGCCGGGCGCTTACAGATGCAATACTTAAACTGGAGCAGGGCCAAAAGCTGGTACACAATGGCCGCCTGGTAGCCGCCCGTACGAGCCTTACCGAGCTGAACGCCGATGATATACTACCCCATAACATTGACGAGATAGCCTACGAAGGCACAGTATATGGCCTGGATAATGTGTGGGATATCTTTGCCCAGAACGACAGGGCCATCAGAGAGGACTTTGCCTTGCTGACGAAAGGGAAAGCGAATGCAGCAATACCTGCGGGAGTGACCGTAAGCGGGCATGATATTTTCGTGGAGGAAGGAGCAGAACTATACCCGGGCTGTATCATAAACGCAGCTACAGGGCCGGTATATATAGGCAAGGGCGCGCAAGTGCTGGAGGGAACATTGATGCGCGGGCCGGTAGCCATTTGCGAAGGGGCTGTGGTGAAAATGGGTGCCAAGATATATGGTGCCACAACAGTGGGGCCGTACTGCAAAGTGGGTGGAGAGCTGAATAACGTGGTGCTATTTGCCAACAGCAATAAGGCGCACGATGGCTACCTGGGCAATGCGGTGATAGGCGAATGGTGTAACCTGGGCGCAGATACCAACTGCTCGAACCTGAAGAACAATTATGACGAAGTGAAAATATGGGATGAGCATAGCAAAAAAGGCATTGCAACGGGCCTCACCTTTTGCGGCCTTATGATGGGCGACCATTCAAAGTGCAGCATCAATACAATGTTCAACACAGGCACGGTGGCAGGTGTATCCTGCAATATATTTGGAACAGGCTTTCATGAAAAGTTCATCCCCTCCTTTTGCTGGGGCGGGCCCGAAGGCATAACCACCTACGATATTAACAGGGCAATAGAAACCGCGGGGCGCGTAATGGCAAGACGTAATAAACAAATGACCGTGGCGGAGCAGGAAATGCTGCGCTACGTTTTTGAGCATACTGCAGAGCAGCGAAACTGGTTTGCAAAAAACTAAAGACATCAAAGCAAGAAAGCTATGAGAAAGAAAATAGTAGCAGGCAACTGGAAAATGAACCTGGACCTTAACGAAGGTAAAACGCTGGTAGAAGGCATATTGGCAGGCCTGCCTACCCTGAATGATAATAAGCAGGTGGTGATAGCCCCACCCTTCACCCATATTACCCAAACGGTGGCACAGCTGGATGAGTATGAGCATATATATGTGGGTGCTCAGAACTGCTCGTCGGAAGTGTCAGGAGCGTATACGGGCGAGGTATCGGCGGCAATGCTGCAGAGCGCGGGCGCAAAATACGTGATCATAGGCCATAGCGAACGCAGGGAATATTTTAAAGAAGATGATGCGATACTGGCACGCAAAATAGAGCAGGCACTGACTACAGAAATGAATGTGATATTTTGCTGCGGCGAATCGCTGGAGATACGCGACTCAAATGCACAAAACGAATATGTAGAGAAGCAGTTGAAATCGGCCCTCTTTCACCTTGGCGACCTGCTGATGAAGCGGATAACCATAGCCTACGAGCCCATATGGGCCATAGGCACGGGCCGCACTGCCAGCGCACAACAGGCCCAGGATATGCATGCACATATACGCCATGTGATAGCCATGCAATATAACCTGGTACTGGCCGATGAAATGAGCATCCTATACGGCGGCAGTGCCAAACCATCGAACGCAGCAGAGCTTTTTGCCTGTGCCGATGTAGACGGCGGCCTGATAGGCGGTGCATCGCTAAAAGCGGAGGATTTCCTTGGAATAGTAAATGCTATGATCGCCTCGTAATTTTTCAAGTAAAATTTTGAGGTAAAAAAAAGGCTACGTATCTTTGCAATCCCAAAAACAAGATGGCGCGTTGGTCAATCGGCTAAGACGCCTCCCTTTCACGGAGGAATGACGGGTTCGACTCCCGTACGTGCTACGAATATGAGAGCGGAAAGACAGAGCGAAAAGCGATGTTTTTTCGCTCTCTTTGTTTTGCTTATTTCGTGAGGCCCGGGCGATTCCGTATCTTAGTAAGACATGAGGAAATTAATATTCATACTTGGGATTGTTGTATTTGCTGCCTGTAATTCCGGCAACAATAAAAACGCAGCGAATACGGAAGACAGCAGCGAAGGGCCGGGGACGGCATATGACATCACCCCTGTATGGACCTATGAGTACGACTCAGCAACGAAGGACAACCGGATGAAAAAGCTGAGGGAGCTGAGCAAGGAAGAAAGATCGGCCGGGACATTAGTGATGATCCTGAACACAATAAACGAGGGCATACATATGAACCTCGTAAAAACATCGAACGATACCATGTACGTGGCCATACCGGACAGCAAAGTGCTTACGCAACAGATGGGCTCGGAAGGAGCTACACAGTATATGGCTACCGCCACTTATACGCTTACAGAGATGACCGGGATAAAATATGTTCACTTTGATTTTGAAGAGGGTGACCATGCAGAGCCGGGCACCTATTCGCGGGAGCAATTCAGTAAAGGGTTTTAAGTTTCCGTCTTAGCTATTTATTTAATAAATTACATTTTGCTTAAGACAATTAAATACCGATTCATGAAACGACTTTATTCCGTAAGCTCCATATTGCTGACGCTAAGCATGTTCCTGCTATCCAGCCTTAATGCACATGCACAATATTACTGGACACAACAACTTGCAGGCTTGCCGGACCTGTACAATATCTCGGGTATCATTGGCTATGGCAATAATATGATCGTGGGGGATATGCCGTATTATTCGAGCACTGTATCCACTACATTTTACCCGTCTACTGGCGGGCATAGGGTTTACCGCTTCCTGAGGGTAAATGGTGTACTGCTGGGTGTGGGCGACTCGGCCATATTAAAAAGCACCGATGACGGGCAGACATGGGCGCCAACCACAATGGGCTTTCCCTCGGTAAATATAGGACCGGGTGCACGCCTTTCAAATGAGGGCAACACAGTATATGCATTTGATACTTACAATATCAACTTTGGCACGCTGATATACAAATCCACGGATGGGGGTAATACCTGGTTGCCTACTGCGATACAAAAGCCTGATGGCTATGGTTTCCTGGTGCACGACGGTGTTATTTATGAAAGCGCTTTGACAACACTGCAATACTCGCCGGACAATGGCAATAACTGGTACTATGTAACTACTATCGGTTCAAGCATCAATGACATAGTGGCCTTTGGCGATTCGGTGTTTGTTGCCACCAATACCGGCGTGTATAAAACGGCCGATAAGGGGCAGCACTGGACGAGCACTAAACAAGACAATGTGCTCTGCCTATGCGCAACGCCCATGAGCCTGCTATGCGGCACTAATGAACATGGCGTATGGCAAAGCGATCCTACGGGGCTCTCCTGGTTCCAGAAAAGTGAAGACCTGCCCGGCATGGGCGTAGCCAGCGGGCTGTACAAACCGATAAGCGCCCTGAGCTACAACGATAACTATGCGATGGCCAGTGTGCTCTATGACACTGTTAACCCAGGGCCATATAATTTCCATTCATTGTATACTATGCCCATAGCAGGCTTAAAGACCGGAAATGTGCAGGCCAGCATTACTGATATAGAGGTGTACCCAAACCCTGCAAAGGACGAGCTGTTTATAAAAGCCGGGACATCGTACGGGAAGAACGTGCGGGTGACTTTGAGGGACATGAGCGGGGCCGTAAAATTCAGCGCTGATTACAAGGGCAGCCCGGTGATCGCTGTAAAAGTGGGGAAAATACCTGCGGGAAGCTATATCGCCACTATCAGCAATGGCAGCAGCAGTGCCTCAAAGAAGGTAGAAATCATCAACTGATGAAGGGATAGTACCGGTTCACAACACAGCTAACTAACTGTCATTCATACTTAATGTTTGCCTTGAATAATACACCAAAAAAACCTTTGGGGACAAGACTGCTCTTTGCCGGCGCAGCCTTGTTCCTTGCAGGGCATATTGTGTTTTGCACGTTCTACCTCCTGTCGGGCCATGACCATCTTGCCAGTTGGTTCAGCAGCCTTAATCCTTGTTTCTACCGGGCTGCACGCTGGACAGGCATGTACTTTACTGTAGAGACAAAACATACAGGCAATTACTTTTGCATAGCAGACATCATCATTTCCCTTTGCGGCTTATATTATCTCCGGCGGAGTTACATCAATTACACCAAATCTCTTTTACCGACCATCGGCAACAAAAAAGAACTTGCCCTGCCGCTGCTGTTTTTAACGGTGTGGTCGGCAATAGCCTGGCGGTATGGCAGCAAGATGACCGCCCCGTCGTTCGACGAAGTATTTTCCGCGGTCAACTGTGCGGGCAGCCGTCCCTTTCATGCGCTTGCCTACTATATGCTGCCGAATAACCATGTCCTTTTCAACGTGATCAACAGTTTTAGCCCGTTTAGCGACAAGGTGTTCTCCGGCAGGCTTATCTCGCTGGCAGCCTACATCCTGTTCAACGGGATCTCGTTCACTTTTTTTTCGGCCTGGTTCCAAAACCGGTGGTACGCACTATTGGCCGCGCTCATGTTATCTTTCCAGTTCGCCCTGTGGGGCTTTAGCTTCCAGGGCCGGGGCTACGAGATATTTGCGCTGATGCACCTGCTTGCCTTCTGCTCGCTTATATCCTATATCCTGAGCAATGACGAAAGATGGCTGCGGCTGAACGCGATCAGTTGCATAATAGGCTACTGTTGTGTGCCCACCTTTTTATATTTTCATGCAGCGCAACTTGCGTTTTGCCTGTGCTACTGCCTGCTGTTCAAACAAACTTTGCGCGCATCGTGGAAGTATCATGTGATCATCCTGCTGAGCGCAGTAGTATGGTACACACCCGCATTGTGCTTTTCGGGCACCGGGGCTGTGCTGCATAATAAATACGTATCGCCGGGCGAGGGTACTCCCGGCTCATTCATGGCCCATATCTATTCCACCCTGGAAATATATACGCATTATTGTTTCTCGCTGGCTGATGGCAAACGTGAAAGCATTATTGCCGGTGTTTTGTTCTTCCTCCCGCTTGTACTGTTCATTGGGAGAGGGAATAAAACAAAGGTGCTTGCGGGGCTTTTTTACTTTTCGCTGTGGGCAGTAACTATCCTTTTCTTCATTGTGATGAAAAAATCTCCATTCCACCGCACACTGATAGGGCATTATGCTATTACTTTCTTCACCCTGATCTATACGTTCCATACTATCTTCAAATTCATTTCCGATAAAGCAGGGGCGGCCTTTCTAACACCTATACTTATGCTTGCGGTATTCATACCTGCGGGTGTATACTTATTCCGCACAGGTACTGCAAATGTGTCGCAGAACCTGTACTTCAACGAAATTAACGGCACCAATAAGCTGGTAAACGATGGCATGTCGCAAATACCGCCGAATAGCACAGTAGCCTGCTCCGACGAGAGCTTCTACTTTTATTACATTGCTAAAAGGCGTGGTTTAAATGCGCATAAATGTATAGAAGGGAATGAGGACTTTTTTATGAACAACGACGAGGAGCCCATGCCAGCGGCTATGCAGCATAACTACGATCCTGTGGAGCATATTATGGACTATACCTTATACAAAAGGAAGTAAAAGTTAGCGCCTGCAAAAGACCACTCACTAAATCATAGCAGACCTCCAATGCTCTAAAAATAACCAGTCACTAAACAGGCAGGGGACATTTTTATTTTTCGGTTTACCATTGTGTTTCACTAAAGTCACTATTATGAAACACACTGTTGGAAACATCCCGGCGATAATACGCCGGCGACAGAAAAAGATCTTGCTCTTATTTGCCGCAGTATGCTGCGCGGTGGCGACCCGGGCCACCGTGTACAGCAGCCAGGTGAGCGCCGGCACCGACGAAGTAATCAAATCGGTGATCGTAGATGGCAATAACCTGATACATGTAGGTTATGAAGTGCTGACCGCCAATATTCAGAGCGGGGTTATCTTTAAAAGCACCACCGGGGGAACAATAACCTGGTATACGCAGGTGACAACGCCCACCGGACCTACCGGATCTAAGACGGTATTGAACAAAGTGATAAAAGGAGCTAACGGGAATTATTATGCAGCCGGCTGGTCGACACCGGGACTAGGAGCCGGAGCGGGTACAGTGGAAGGCCTTGTTTGCGAAATTGACGCCGCCTCGGGCAATTTGGTTCACTGGGCTACGTGGCACAACAATGACGAGGTAAGGTATATGGACCTTTGTGAACTGCCCAATGGTGCCATTGCTGCGGTTGGCTGGATCAATTCCGGCATCTCAAAAGCCTTGCTGACACTCTTCACACCCACATTACTGACCTCCTCATCGACGGTATACTTATTGACCCCTGCCCAGGGAACAAAGTTCACCGCAGTTACGCATGACGGTAATACGGTGATAGCAGGTGGAAACATGCCGAACATTACCCTCTCCGACGGCATTCTTACTTATATCGATGCCACCAACCCCTCTATGCCCGGCTTTACGTTCACACATGACTATCATCCGACAACTACCAAACTGGGAATTGGCACCCTGATGAAAGGAATGTTGTTTAACAAGCTCTTTTTCGACAATGTAAATAACCAGGTCATCGCGAACACATCGTTGTTCGACCCTTCAAACATGTCGGCAGCGGAAGATGGAGCTATAATGGAGATCAGCAATACCACATACCAGGTGACAAACGGCCTTCGATATGGCGACCCTGCGAGCCTGGCGTCAAACAGCGCAAAAGACGGGCTAAGCATTATCAGTTCCACACCGGGAAGTACCGACTACATGGTCATACTTTCACCCGGCGGCAATACATTTAACAGCGGAACAATGCCCTTGCCTGTGCCGCCTCCGTACAATAATGTTGTAGCAAGATTAACATCGAATGCAGTCGCGGTAAGTAAGATATCGGCCCAGGGGCATGCACTGTTCAGTTCAGCTCCTGACGTTGCAAGCGGCATGCTGTACAGTTCAGGATATGTAAATAACGGCACCGTAACCGGGAACTATGACATCTTAGAACAGTATACGAATTTCAATATGACAGATAATGTACCACCCTGCTTAAGCGATTACCCTATTGCCGTAGCACCGTTACAAGTTCCGGTAACTTCAGTTAACTTAAGCAAGGTCAGCCCTCCCCTAATTCAAGGTGCGGACCCAGGCACCGACAAGCCCACAACTACAAATAAAGCGGTGTGCGGTACCCTAACGCCCGGTGATTCATGCAGCCTGCAATGCTATTGGCGTGTAACAGGGAACAACATCACTATGCCCAATAATATTTTCGGCACTTTGAACGGTGCTTCTATAGACATAAGAACGAACAATCTATCAAGAGCGGTAGTTGACGGCACAACCGGATATGTAGGAATAAAACAGCTTCTACCAAGCACGACGCTTGAAGTTGATTGCTCAGCAACCACAGCTCCTTCCGGTCTACGCCTCATCAACCTGCCACAGCATGAAGGAAATGCACTGGTGGTAGATCCTGCTACAGGCGATGTGTTTATGGCGCAATCAACCATTTATAAACCCGCCGGCGATACCAAGGAATTGGAAGACCAGATAAGTGAGCTGCAACAGCAGCTGAACAACCTTACCAACCGAATAAGCGGCAACACCCATGCAGCAGATGGTGGTAATATGCTATCTATTTCACCAAATCCTACAGAAGGCAAAGCGACCGCTACTTATTCTATAAGTGGTACATTCTCCAAAGCGGCGATCCGCATCATGGACAATGCAGGGCGCATTATACAGGAGATACTTCTAACAAACGGCAACGGTTCTGTTAAAATCATTCTACCCGGAGGCACTGCATCCAATCAAGTGATGTGCACCCTGATGGTGGATGGCAAAATAGCAGCAACGCAAAAAGTAATGTTATTGAATAAATAGCCAAACGCATGAAAAACTTATTTAGTAAACTGCCCAATGGCACAAAAGTCACTATTATGAAACACACATTTGAAAGGATCCTCGCGACTACAGTGCGGGGACAGGGGAAGATGATGCTCTTATGTGCAGCATTTCTTTGCTCGGTAATGACTGAAGCACAGGTATTCAACAGCCAGACCGATGCTAACTCGGAAGAGGCGGTAAAAGCGGAGATAGTTGATAACGGCGACATCATACATGTAGGATATGATGGCATCAATAACAGCCCATTGCACGATGGTTTCATCTTTAAAAGCAATATCGCGGGCACAGTAGCCTGGTATACGAGGGTATCTGTAGCGGGGGCCGCCGCAGGCTCGGAGACCGTGCTGAACAAAGTAATAAGGGGGCAGAACGGCCACTACTACGCAACAGGCTGGTGCAGACCGGGAAGCGGTATAGGGGCAGGTGTGTTCCAGACTATCATTTGCGAATTCAATCCCACCACCGGCGCTTTGATGAATAAGCAGGTGAGAAATAATGGCACAGATATGCGATTGCTGGACCTATGCCAACTAGATAACGGGGCGATAGCTGCCGTGGGTTCGTATAATTCAAAGGCATTAGTAATGATCTACGATGCCGCGTTAAACTTTACAACATTGCGGACCTTCACGCTCCCCCCTCCATCAAGGGCCATTTTTACTGCGGTTACCCATGATGCAAATATGATCATTGCAGGCGGCAATGTATCGAACGTCACATCCTCGGATGGCATATTAACATACATCGACGCAACCAACCCTGCCCTGCCGGTATATAGTAGTACATTCGACTATACCCCCGCCACAGTTAAGATAGGCACGGGCAGCCCGATGAACCAGATGAGGTTCAACAAATTATTTTATGATAATACCCATAATTATGTGATCGCCAACACATCTATATTTAGTGGAAATGCAGAAGATGGTGCCATTCTTGAAATAAATAATGCCACTAATCTTGTGAGTAATGGCATTCAATATGGCGATGCGGCAAATTCAATGTCCAATAGTGTAAGAGATGGGCTTAGCATCATCAATTTCACTCCCGGAAATGGCGACTACATTGTGGGGCTATCACCCGGTAATGCAGTATTTAACAGTAGTACAACACCCTTACCTGTGCCTCCTCCGAGTACTGTCCTGGCAAGAATAACGGCGAATGCGGTAACAGTTAACAGAATAAACCAGCAGGGGCAGACACTCTTTACTACCTTCACCGACAATAATCTACTGTATAGTGCCGGCTACACAACGAATGCTCCAATATCCGGAGCACTTGATATATTCGACCAGTCATCTGATTACAACATGACACCTGCCGGCGTTCCCGCATGCGTAAGCGACTACCCTGTAAATTTGATGTCAGTGCAAATACCTGTGCAAGCGATACTTTGGAGCCCTGTACAAGACCCCTCAACTCCCGGAGATGACCCCACATGGGTCCAGCCGGTAAGCTCAAACCTGGCGCATTGCGGTACTCCACCAAATGGCAATGATTCATGTAGTTTGCAATGCTATTGGCGTGTAACAGGGAATACCATTGTGATGCCCAATAACATTTTTGGCACTTTGAACGGTGCTTCTATAGACATAAGAACGAACAATCTATCAAGAGCGGTAGTCGACGGCACAACCGGATATGTAGGAATTAAACAGCTTCTTCCAAGCACGACACTTGAAGTTGATTGCTCAGCAACCACAGCTCCTTCCGGTCTACGCCTCATAAACCTGCCACAGCATGAGGGACGGGCGTTAGTAGTAGATCCCGCTACAGGTGATGTATTTATGGCCCAATCAACAATCTATAAACCTGCCGGTGATACCAAGGAACTGCAAGACCAGATAAACAACTTACAGCAGCAATTGAATAGCCTCACCGATCTATTAAACGGCACCGGAAAGGCGACAGAAGGTGGCAATATGCTATCCATCTCGCCGAACCCAACTGACGGCAAAGCAACAGCTACTTATTCTATAAGTGGTACTTTCTCTAAGGCTGCGATCCGCATAGTAGACAATGCCGGGCGCATTATACAGGAAATACCCGTGACGAGTGGAAGCGGATCGGTAAAGATCGCCTTCCCGGGCGGCACTGCATCAAACCAGCTGATGTGTACCCTGATGGTGGACAATAAAATAGCAGCTACACAAAAAGTGATGTTACTGAACAAGTAACAGCCCCTATAGCGTAGGTTACAAAACCGGCCAATTGGCCGGTTTTTGTTTTTATATTTATGATAATAAGACCTGCACCGTGGCAAAGAACAAAAAAGAAAACGGTCATTTAACCGAACTGAAAATTGAACCGCTCAGCAAAAAGAACTGGAGTAAGTTCCTCCAATTGTTTGGCGAGAAGGGAGCTTGTGGCAATTGCTGGTGTATGTACTTCCGACTGAAAAAGGCGGCATTTGATGAGGGGAAGCATGATGATGGCAATAAGGGAAGGATGAAAGAACTGGTGTGGGATAACATGCCCACCGGGGTGATAGGACTGTATGATGGTGAACCTGTGGCATGGTGTGCATTTGCGCCGAGGGAGGACTTTTTGAAGCTGGAAAACTCGCGGGTGCATAAGCGCATAGACGATGAAAAAGTATGGTCGATACCCTGCTTTTTTATAGCAAAAGAATACAGGCGTATGGGGCTATCCGTTGCCATGCTGAAAGGTGTGATTGACTACGCAAAAAAGAATAAGATAAAAATCATTGAGGCCTACCCCACGATACCTACACAAGATAAACTGCCGGATGCATTTGCATGGATAGGCTTATACAAATCGTTTGAGCGAGCGGGCTTTAAAATAGTGGACAAAACATCGAAACACAGGCCAATGGTAAGATACTATACTAGTAATTAGTTAAATTTAGGTACAGTTAACATTGCATGGGCTAATTTTATAATAATTGTTCGTAATTTTGCAGCACATTTCCCTACAGTAAAATTTACTATTTTAGATTTGTCATTTTAAATACCCGTTTGTGAAGACTACGTTGAAAAAGAATTATGTGAAGTTTGCCCCCAAGGGTGAAAACAGTTTTTACGATACTGTTAAGATACGTGTGGAGGAATATTTCAAGACCAACAATATATCGCAGCACGCTACTACCGAGATGCGCATTAAGACCATCACGATGCTGTCTCTTTACTTTGTTCCCTACCTGTTAATTGTTACCGGTGCAGCGGCCATCAGCGGCTGGTTATTTATCGGGCTGTGGTTTATTATGGGTATCGGCATAGTGGGGCTTGGCACCAGCGTGATGCATGACTCAAACCACGGGGCATATTCTGAAAATAAAACGCTGAACACCATATTGGGTAATGTGATCAACCTGATAGGCGGCTACGACCTGAACTGGAAGATACAGCACAACATACTGCACCATACCTATACTAACCTGGACGGACTGGATGAAGATATCGATGCAGGGCCGGTATTGCGTATGTCGCCACACAAGGAGCATAAGAAATTCCACCGCTTTCAGCATATCTATGCATGGTTCGTTTACTGTATCATGAACCTGTTTTGGGTAACGGTGAAAGACTATCGCCAGGTATTACGCTATGAGCAGTTCGGCCTGCTGCGCAACCAAAAGACCACTGTACGTAAGGCCTTAATAGAACTGAGCCTGATAAAAGTATTCTATATCGCCTATATGCTGGTGCTGCCTATTATGTTCTCGGGCATGAGCTGGCAAATGGTGGCTGCAGGCTTTATTGTAATGCAGGTTGTTGCAGGCTTATCACTCGCACTTATCTTCCAGCCAGCGCACGTGATGGAAACATCGGACTATGCTGCACCAACGGAAGAACGGAAAATGGAAAATGCATGGGCGGTCCACCAGGTATTGAACACTGCCGACTTTTGCCCCAAGAGCAAAATAACGTCATGGTTCATGGGGGGACTTAACTACCAGATAGAACACCACCTGTTCCCGCAGGTGTGCCATATGCACTATCCTAAGATAGCACCGATAGTACGCGAGACAGCGCTGGAATACGATATACCCTATAATGTGTACCCTACCTTCCTGGACGCTATACTAGCACATGGTAAAATGCTGAAAGCATTAGGCAAGAAACCTGCCGCAGTACCACAAGCAGCCAGCCATAAAGTAAGCCATGCAATGGCTGAAGCTGAATATTAAAGACATTCCCAAATAGTATCCAAAAACCAGTGACGGCTATCGAACAAGTGCTTTACAGGCTTGAAGCCTGACTTAGCAGCTATATCATCAGTTTGTTCCACTGTATATTTCTGAGATATCTCGGTGTGTATGGGTTCCCCTTCTTTAAAGTCGAAACAATCTGTATCGCCTATACATACGCGCTGCTCTGCAAGGCTAACAAGGTAGCTCTTGCAAGTGCCGGTACCGGGATCGTAAACGGGATAATGTTCAAATTTCGATAAGTCGAAGTCTGCACCGAACTCCTCATTTATCCTCCGCAGCAGGTTCATGTTGAAGCGCTTGGTTATACCGCCCTTGTCGTTATATGCTGCCAATATAGTGCGGGGATCTTTTTTCAGGTCGAAACCGATAAGGACCATGTCACCGGGGGCTAAGTGGCTGCGCATTTCAGTACAAAAGGACACCACCTTTTCCGGTGGGATATTACCAATATTAGAGCCAAGGAACAAAACCACCTTGCGCTTTTTTGAAGAACTGTTCACCTGCTCCAGCATCTCAAAATACTCCCCATTCAGTCCCTGCACATTGATGCCGGGCAACTCTTTGGGTAGCTTATCCTGCAACATTTTAATTACGTTCGATGAGATATCTATCGGGTAATAAGTGAAAGCCGCATCCTCGGACATTAACTGCTTTAATAAATGAATGGACTTGGTTGCATCGCCAGCACCGAGCTCCACAAGCTCGAAATCGCTGCCATGGTCCCGGAACAAAGCACTTATATCAGCGGTCTGCCCGGAAAATATCTCCATCTCGCAACGCGTAGGATAATATTCCGGGCATTCCATTATCTCCTGGAATAGCTTATCGCCCACTTTGTCATAAAAATATTTCGACTCCAGGTACCTGGAGCCTGCACTAAGCCCTTTCAACACATCCTCATAAAATCTGTTCATGGTTTGGTGTTTATTTCGCCAACCTTATGCCGGTATATTGCCAGCGCAGCTGCGGGTGAAAAAAATTCCTGTATGTATTCCGGCTATGCCCCGGCGGCGTTACTTCCGATGCGCCTCGCAGCACCATCTGGTTGATCATAAATTTTCCGTTGTACTCCCCTATCGCCCCCTCGGCCTTTTTAAAGCCGGGGTATGGCAGGTAAGCACTATCCGTCCACTCCCAGCGACTGCCCCATTCAAATTGTATGGATGCGGCCTCCCACTCAAACTCAGTGGGCAGCCTCATCCCTTTCCAGGCCGCATATGCTGCAGCTTCATAAAAGCTAACATGGCATACGGGCGCATCCAGGTCTACGGGCTTTAAACCCTGCATAGTATAATTGTGCCAGCTACCGTCGATAAGGTGCCAGTACATGGGTGCATCCACATTATTGTTTTTTACCCAATCCCAACCCTCGGAATGCCAATGCCTGAAATCGGTATAGCCACCGGCCTCCATAAATTGCATATACTCGGCATTTGTCACCAATGCATCGGCTATGCTATAGTCCTGCAAATAGATCCTGTGCCGGCTCAACTCATTGTCGAAACAAAAGCCGTCACCTATGTAGCCTATCTCGCAAATACCAGCGGTGACGTCAATAAAACCTGCGCTTTTAGCCGTAGCCAGCTCAGTCGCTGTCCCGGTATCATAAGCGGGCTGCAAGGGATTATTTCCCAGTATGTATTTTATATCGGTACACAAAAGCTCCTGGTGTTGCTGTTCATGATTTAGCCCTAACAGCACCAAGTCGTGCAATTCCTTCCACAACTCATTTTCCAGGTATATTTCCATTGCCGCGTCCACGTGCTTCCTGTATTTGTACACATCCTCCACCCCCGGGCGGCTGAGGTTGCCACGGTCGGTGCGCACCACGCGCGTACCGATGGTTTCGTAATAGCTGTTGAATACGAAATTGTAGTTGGGGTCGAATTCTTTGTAGTCCGTCACATTTGGTTTGAGGATGAAGGTCTCGAAGAACCATGTGGTATGCCCCAGATGCCATTTGGGGGGGCTTACATCGACCACAGGCTGCACCACGTAGTCCTCCACTTGCAATGGCTTGCATATATCCTCTGATCTTTGTCTTACTTCTTTGTATTTATTGAGTAAACTCATTCTTTTCTCTATTTCGTCCCTAAGGGACTTCCAAATAATTTATTTTTCTTCAACCGATATTATGTCCCTATGGGACATTGTGTAATTCTTGCATCGGCCCACAAACATTCAACCCTTTCAGGGTTGGCATGTTGACCTTACAACCTGCCCCCGGATTGCATCCGGGGCTATTCACGTCAAACCCCTTCGGGGTTCAAATTATCAACATGTCTTCAACCCTTTCAGGGTTGGCATGTTGACTTAAATCCTGTCCCCGGATTGTATCCAGGGCTATTCATATTTAACCCCTTCGGGGTTCAGATTATCAACATTTCTTCGTCCCTTTCTGGGTTGGCATGTTGACCTTACACCCTGTCCCCCGGATTGTATCCGGGGCTATTCACATTTAACCCCTTTGGGGTACCCGTGGTACAAGGTCATATTCATCCGCACCCGTTTTTTAGTTAACGTCAATATACGCCTTAAGGTTCGATATGGTTTTAATATTCAGCTGCTCCGATTGCTTGCGCCGCATCATTAAGGCATAGGCGTTGTTAAAGCCTATGGGCTTGAGCCATTTAATATGATAGCGACCTATGAAGTTATCTTTCACGTACTCATAAACTGCGTTTTTATCGGTTATTAATTTATTAACTGTGTCGGTGCCTGTTTGCAAAATTACCAGTAAACCCGTGCCCGTATATTCCGGGTACATATCTATCTGCTTATTGGTCATGGCATCGAAGCATATTTTGGTACCACCCAGGCCGGTTTTTGTTTCCACGTCAAGATCGGTATAGCCTTTTATAAGCATACTGTACATATTGCTGAGTATATACTGCTCGCCAAATATCTTGGAACCTATTTTTATTATTCCTTTTTTGCCTTTGCGCGGTTCTTTCCAGAGACCTTTAGCTATCAAAAAATCCTTTGCTATTTTCCCAGGCATTTCGTGCAGGTAATCGGCGCGGTAATTGAGCTCGGTCATGGTGGCATCGTCTATATTGCCTGAAAGCATATTTAGTGCTTCTTCCAGTTCCGGGTATTGCTGCAGTACCTCCTCGCGCACTATAGGTGCTGCATAGTATGGCGGGAAAATATTTTTGTCATCGATGAGTGTTACAAGATCGTATGCTTTCAGCCTGCCATCGGTGCTATAGCCACTTATTACATCCAGTTTTTTTTCGTAGGCGGCTTTGTACATCACCGCGTCGCTGATCACCACCGTGCGAATGCGCATTTTGTACTTTTCTTTCAGGCCGAGATAGCCATCCGTCCGACCCATGAACTCAGGTGTGAAGCCGGCCAATATCTTCCCTTCATAGGCTGCAGGCAAAAGATAAAAAGACGACAACAACAACACCAATACAGGCAATGCCAATACAACCACGCCCATCTTTTTTACAGTGAGATGCTGCACGCGCGACAATAAAAAGTCGAAAATAATAGCCAGCAGCGCAGCGGGAATGGCACCGGCAAGTATCATGTTGGTATTGTTCAATGATATGCCGCCGAAGATAAATTCACCGAGGCCGCCTGCGGCTATGTAAGCTGCGAGCGTAGCAACACCCACGTTAATAACAGTAGCCGTGCGGATGCCCGCCAGTAGTACAGGCATAGCCAATGGCAACTCTACCTTAAACAAGACCTGGCTGCTGCTCATGCCCATGCCTTTTGCAGCTTCACGTATGGAAGGCTCAACGCCAATAATACCGGTGTATGTATTGCGAATAATAGGCAACAAGGCATAGAGGAACAATGCCGCAATAGCCGGCTTTGCACCGATGCCCAAAAGTGGGATCATAAAGCCAAGCAGTGCGATGCTTGGAATGGTTTGCAGAATACCTGCAAAGCCAAGGACAGTGCCTGCAAGCTTATTCCGCTTTGCTATGAGGATGCCGAGGGGAACGCCAATTGCCACCGCTATCAATAAAGATATGAAGGTGAGCCCTATATGCGCAAGGGTTTGGTCCAGCAGCTTATCGTGCTGTTGTACCATAAAATCCCAGAGGCTTTGCTGCTTTTCGTTCATACCTGTGTAGCAGTATAGTTGCTGAATAGCTCGAGCAGGATATTCCGTTCTATTTTTTTTATTTTACCATTGCTTTTTTCTACTGCATATATCACCGGCTTATCCTGCATCAGCTCCATGGCCTCCCATATGCTGCCCTCGCTGGTCATTGCTACGGCACCCGGTTCCGCATCAAAACCATACCATACGTCTTTTATCTTCACGGTCTTTAGCGCTGCCTGCATGTAGTGTTCGGACAAAAAGTTGCGGACAAAGTCGTTTGCAGGTTTGAATAGCAGTTCTGCTGCTCTCCCCTGCTGCTGTATCTTTCCTTTATCCATCAGGCATATGCGATCACCTATCTCAAAGGCCTCATCCACATCGTGAGTAACCATTACGATGGTCTTGCGTTCGTATTCGTCCAGTTGGGTTAGTTCTTTCCTTATGCTGCTTCTTGTTACCGGATCCAATGCTCCGAAAGGTTCATCCATCAGCAATATGGGTGGATCGGCAGCGAGGGCGCGTGCTATATTCACGCGTTGTTGTTGCCCGCCGCTAAGCTGTGCAGGGTAATACGACAGGTATTCTTCAGATAAATGCAATTTCTGGATCAGCTCTTTACAACGGGCTTTTATCTTTTCGTTATCCCAGCCTAATAATTGCGGTACTACGGCTATATTCTCTTCAACCGTATAGTGCGGGAACAAACTATTGTTCTGCAGGATATAACCTATGCCACGGCGCAGCGTTTCGGGGTCGTGCTGCTTTATATCTTCGCCGTTTACTTTTATTTCACCGGCAGATGCTTCAATCAAACGATTGAGCATTTTTAGTGTGGTGGTCTTACCGCAGCCGCTGGTACCCAGCAATATGAACTTCTCCCCTTCCTGTATGTCGAAGGAGATATCATCCACTGCTCTGTTGGAGCCATAATTTTTCCTGAGGCCTTTTACCGTTATCATCTGTCCAGCATCATAAATAAATTGTTCAAAGATTCGGCCAATGTGGGGTGTGCAAATACACACTCGCGCACCTCATCGTATGTCATTCCGCCCATCATGGCCATTTGCAGTACGCTCATTATCTCGCCACCTTCCACAGCCAGTATCGATGCGCCTAATATCTTTTTAGTATCTGCGTCCACTATCGCTTTCATCATACCGCGGTCCTCGCCGGTCTCTATTGCCCTTGCCACATGCGTCATGGGCTGCTTTGCCACTTTTATATTGAGTCCCTTATCCCTTGCTTCTTTCTCCGTGATGCCTACACGGGCAAACTGCGGATCGATGTACATGCAATATGGCAAAGGCCTGTCCTTTACCGAGCGATGCTCGCCGCCAACAATATTTTTATAAACTATCAAATGGTCGTTGTACGCGATATGGGTAAATGCGGGACCACCGTTCACTTCGCCGAGGGCATAGACACCGGGCACATTTGTTTCCAGTTGGTCGTTCACTTTTATGTAGCCCTTTTCATTGGTCTCAATGCCTGCCTTATCAAGAGACAAGTCCGGCGTTTGGGGGCGCCTGCCGGGAGCGACGAGTATATGCGAGCAGTCGATACTCATGACCTCGCCAGCGACATCTGCCGTAAGCGTAAAGCCCACCCCAGCTATTTGCCTTACTTTTTTCGTCTTCGCCTCCAGCAGTATTGTTATACCCTCGTCGCGCAGCAGTTCTGTGATCGCTTCGGTTACATCCTCATCTTCTTTAGCTAGTATCCCCGGGCCATGCTCGAGCATAGTAACGCGGCTACCGAAGCGACGGAACATTTGGCCCAGTTCCATAGCTATGTATCCTGCGCCAATGATCAATAATTGTTCCGGTATTACATCGAGGTCCAGTATGCTGGTTGAGGTCAGGTAAGGGATCGCGTCCAGCCCTTCTATCTCGGGTATTCGTGTAGTAGTACCTGTGTCTATAAAAATATACTCGGCGGTAAGCGTTTCTGTTCCGCCATCGTTCAATCTTATTTCGACTACTTTTTTAGCACTAAAGGATGCAGCGCCGAAGATGATATCTATATTTTCCACTTTTTGCAGGCTGCGGGTGGCGCCGTTACGGAAACGCTCCACTATCTCATTTTTGCGCTGTAGTACGGCCTGCATGTTCACTGCATACTTTTCAACCTTAAGGCCCCATTTTTCGCTATTGGCTGCCTGCCAGGCCATCTTTGCAGAGGCTATCATTGTTTTGGTGGGTGTGCAGCCGTCGTTTATACAGGTGCCCCCTATCAGTCGCTGCTCTATGATGGCGGTACGCATACCGGCCTTGCCCAGCTTGCGGGCCAATGGAATGCCCGCCTGCCCTGCACCTATTATTATCGCATCATATTTTTTCATGTTTCATGGTTTTTCACAGCCGGGCAGGTAAATAATGCTGATATGGATAAGTAATATAATGAAAGCTTGTTGAGATTTCAAGCCTCTTTTTTGTCAAATTCACTATTTTTAGCGCCCATATAATGACCACTGCTTATATTCGCGGTCGATTGTTCGTTTTTAAAAATCATAAAAATATTCCTTCATGGCAAAAATTAAAGTTGCAAATCCTGTTGTAGAACTGGATGGTGATGAAATGACCCGCATCATCTGGAAATTTATAAAAGATAAACTGATCCTCCCTTATCTGGATATAGATATAAAATATTATGACCTTGGTGTTGAATATCGCGATGAGACCAATGACCAGGTAACAGTAGACTCGGCCAATGCGATCAGGCAATACGGGGTGGGCATCAAATGTGCTACCATAACCCCGGACGAAGCACGCGTGGAAGAATTTAAGCTGAAACAAATGTGGAAGAGCCCTAACGGCACCATCCGTAATATATTGGATGGCACAGTATTCCGCGAGCCCATCGTTATCAATAACATACCCCGCCTGGTGCCTAACTGGACGGCACCAATATGCATAGGCCGTCATGCATTTGGCGACCAATACCGTGCAACCGATTTCGTGACGAAGGGTAAAGGAAAGCTGACGATAAAATTTGAAGGCGAAGATGGCCAGGTTATCGAGCATGAAGTGTACAACTTTAAGGGCGACGGCGTAGCCCTGGCTATGTACAATACCGATGAGTCGATCATGGGATTTGCACGTGCATGTTTCAATACCGCATTGCAGAAAGGCTGGCCTTTGTATCTTTCTACCAAGAACACCATCCTGAAAAAATATGATGGCCGCTTTAAAGACATCTTTGAAGATATCTATCAAAAGGAATTTAAGGCTGAGTTTGAGAAAGCGGGCATTACTTACGAGCACCGCCTGATAGATGACATGGTAGCCAGCGCCCTGAAATGGAACGGCAACTTTGTATGGGCTTGCAAGAACTATGATGGTGACGTGCAGAGCGATACGGTAGCACAGGGCTTCGGTTCACTGGGCCTTATGACCTCAACGCTCATTACCCCTGATGGCAAGACAATGGAAGCAGAAGCCGCACATGGTACTGTTACCCGCCACTACCGCGACCACCAGAAAGGTAAACCAACATCAACTAACCCGATAGCATCCATCTTTGCGTGGACACGCGGCCTTGCCTTCCGCGGCAAGCTGGATAACAACCAGGAGCTCATAGACTTCTGCACCGCACTGGAAGAAGTGTGTATAGAAACGGTAGAAAGCGGTAAAATGACCAAGGACCTTGCAGTGTGTATACATGGCAATAAAGTGGAACATGGCGCGCATTACCTATACACCGAGGAGTTCCTGGATGCACTGGATGAAAATTTGAAGAAGAAAATAGGTTAATAAAAAATCCAAATAGATGTGGAAGCCTCGCCAATTATTATGGCGAGGCTTCCATTTATATACTTGATCGGTTCGATACATTAAACCTTGCCCGTGCTCAAATGTCTAATGGTAAAAAACGCTAACGGAGCTGTTAACACTGCCGCTTTGCGGTATTGCTGGCTTATACAGCGTTTATTGGGACATATACCGCTTATTCTTAACGAGATGCAAATTATATCGTTTCTTTAAGGCATAAATCCATATAAAGCAGTAACTTCGCAACCTGTTTTAAATATAAAACATTTATTATCTAGTACAAGAATGAAGTGGCTGATACTGGCTATAGGGATAATCTTTGAAGTGCTGGGCACTATCAGCATGAAGTATGCGGATGGCTTTACAAAACTGGTCCCTTCTATTTTAGTGTTCCTTTTTTACGGCATTAGCCTTGCAGTATTGGTTTTTGTATTGGAAAAAATGCAGGTTGGTATCGCATATGCTATATGGGCCAGCGCGGGTACCGCACTTATCGCTATCATAGGTATGATATGGTTTCACGAAAGTGTATCTGTCCTAAAATTATTATCGATTTCATTAATAATCCTTGGTATACTTGGCCTTGAATTATCTGAATAATACATCACTGACGCTAGAGTTTTTATGAATATTTTTTTAACCGGTGCTACAGGTTTAGTGGGTGGAGAGTTGCTTGTTACGCTTTCCAAACGACAGGAGGTAGATAAGATCTATTGCCTGCTCCGTTCGCAGACACATGCGGAAGCGTTAACAAGGCTGGAAGGAGTTTTCAGTTTACATGATGATGCTTTCGACAGCACAAGGATAATCCCGGTGCTGGGAAATCTTTTTGATGATAATCTTACCGATTCTTTAATAAACGAAGGACTTAATGATGTTGATGTCATCGTCCACTCAGCAGCTAATACTTCTTTTTCGCGCGTTAACGACGACCTTGTTGAGAAAGCAAACATCGGCGGGCTTACCAAGATATTGCTTTGGGCCAAACAACTACCACATTTAAAAACCTTCCTTTACATTGGCACTGCTACTATTTGCGGTAAAGATGTAAAAGACCGGGTGGTACATGAAGATGAGTCGCCAAACCTGGAGGCTACCCACCTTGTAAAATATACTTACACAAAAATGAAGGGTGAGTTGCTTATACGTGAGCATTTGCCTGAAGAGAAGATACTTATTGCACGCCCATCCATCATAATGGGTGACAGCCGCAATATAGTGCCACGTTCGCCGGTTATCCTGTGGGCTATGGCTACCATCAACCACCTGCGACTGATACCGGTTAACGAATATGCACAGCTGGATATAATACCCGTGGACTATGCCGCCAATGCGATAGTGGAACTGTTGTTTGCCCCTCACAGGCATTACCACGTTTACCATATCTCCTCGGGCGAGGCAGGTGCGACTACGGCTAATAAATTATCAAAGACCCTGTCGGCCTATTTCGATGAAATGCCGCCATTCAATTTTATCAGCAAATCTCTACTTAACCAGGTAAAGCATTGGGCTAAGAATAAACTGCAGCCCGATAGCGAGCTGTACAGCTACCGCGAATACCTTGACTACTGGAAAGATACCTTCCAGGACAAGAGCAAACTGCGTGTGCTCTTCGCAGGACTGGACCCATACCTTGATTTTATGGAGTTGGGGCATGTGTTCGACAACTCACGCTTGCTGGAAGATGTAAATATACCAAACTCAATACCTGCCGATATATACATCAACAACTCGATGAAATTCGTGGAAAAGATGGATATACTAGAAGGGGCTATTGACCCATAATATTCCAGTCCCGCAGAGCGGGACTTTTTTATCATACTTAATACTGAAACTATGATAATTGGCGTGGCAGGCCCTTATTCTGCGGCTACACAGGAGCAAAGGGACAAGAATTTTGAGGCGATTAATATGGCAGCTGCAAGGCTACTGGAGAAGGGGCATATCCCTTTAGTAGGCTTAAATGCAGCCCTGCCGGTGGTAAAACATGCAAATGTGCCCGATAGCTATAAAGCCATAATGGATATATCCTTAAGCGTAATAGATAAATGTGAAGCTATACTGGTAATAGGTGAAAGCGCAGGGGTACAGAAGGAAAAAGAACTGGTGAGCAGCAAAGGCTTCCCTGTTTACTATTCCATTGATGAAATTCCGGCCTTAATATTATAAT
This sequence comes from Bacteroidetes bacterium UBA1947, assembly GCA_002336915.1. GTDB lineage: Bacteria > Bacteroidota > Bacteroidia > Chitinophagales > Chitinophagaceae > MKUN01. The sequence continues at coordinate 70,550 of DDET01000003.1, forward strand.
TTCGCAAACTAGATTTGATTTTCTGAATATTGTATTTGAACTAAGCACCCATGGGATTTTTTGATAAACTCTTCAAACGAAATAAAGAACAACAAGAACAGAAAGACGCACTGGACGAAGGTTTGAAAAAAACCAAGGAAGGCTTCTTTACCAAACTTACCAAGGCGATAGCCGGCAAGGACAAGGTGGATGAAGAAGTGCTGGACGACCTGGAAGATGCACTGGTGAGCGCCGATGTAGGTATTGACACTACTATTGCCATAATTAACCGGATAGAGGCCCGCGTGGCGAAGGATAAATACGTTGGCACATCGCAACTCAACGAAATACTGCAGGAAGAAATCATGGGCATGCTTACCGATGCCCCATCCAATGAATTTGAGACCTTTGACCTGCCCCCCGGCAAAAAGCCATATGTGCTGCTTGTGGTAGGGGTGAACGGGGTTGGTAAGACAACTACTATCGGCAAGCTTGCCTATAATTTTAAGAAGAGTGGCAAGAGCGTGATACTTGGTGCTGCTGATACCTTCCGTGCCGCAGCTGTTGACCAGCTCACCATATGGAGTGAGCGCGTAGGTGTACCTATAGTAAAGAAAGAGATGGGCAGCGATCCCGGCTCTGTAGCTTTCGATGCGGTACAAAGCGGCCTGGCAAAGGATGCCGACATAGTAATAATAGACACTGCAGGCCGCCTGCACAATAAGGCCTACCTGATGGATGAGCTGGGCAAGATACGCAGGGTGATAAGCAAGAAGATGCCCGATGCCCCGCACGAAGTGCTGTTGGTGCTGGATGGCAGCACCGGTCAGAACGCACTGGAACAAGCCAAACACTTTACTGCAGCTACAGATGTAACCGCAATAGCTATTACCAAACTGGACGGCACTGCGAAGGGCGGCGTGGTACTGGCTATAGCCAACCAGTTCAAAATATCGGTGAAGTACATCGGCGTAGGCGAGCGGATGGAAGACCTGCAGGTATTCAACAAAGCAGAGTTCGTGGACAGCCTTTTTAACCTGGAAAAGTAGTATGGCGACGCCCGATATCAAGAAAGAGTCGATAAAAGAGCTGCGCAAAATACCGGGAGTGGGCGTATCAATTGCGAACGACCTTTGGAATATAGGTATCACTTCAATCGCGCAACTTAAAGGCAAAGACCCGCAGGATATCTATGATGCCTCCAATAAATTTGCCGGGATGGTTCAAGACCCCTGCCTGCTTTATGTTTTCCGTTGTGCTGTTTACTATGCCGAGACACCCGAGGCTAAAAGGGAGCCGGAAAAGCTGAAATGGTGGAACTGGAAAATTTAATTTGTATCTTTTCAGTGCAATGAAAGGCCCCCTTGTATTTCTACTCCTTTTATTATCCCTTGCAATTGCCTCGTGGCAGTTTGCATGCAAAATACGTAGGGTAACTGATCCAATAGACCTCGCGGAAAAGGGCGTACATGGCCTGGAAGATATAGTGCCGGCAGGAGCTAAGATCTCTTATTACAGTGTAAACGTGCCTTTTCAACATCCATTTTGGTTGCGGTATTCGCTTGCTCCCCGCCACTTGTCTTTAGATGAAAACAGACCTTATGACACAGCCCTGGTCGTATCGACTGGCATACCCGACAGCTTCCTTGCGAACAGGCAAATAATATGGCAGAATGTGGATAGCCAGTATCATTACTTCTTAACCTGCAGTAAACATTAATGGGAAAGGCCAGCAAATACATATTGTTCGCGGGGCTTTGCATAGGCAGCACAAGCATCTTCTATTTCCTTTCGCTGCTGATACACCTGCCCTTCGTGGTGACCGCCGGGTTAGCTTTGTTGGCTACCATTTTTATCTTCCGCTGGCTACCGGGGGCAAATCACGATACAGATAAGACCTCGTCCTGGGTATATGCAATACTGGCCCTGGCTTTGTACTTTATCACTGACAAAGCAAATACAGTTGCCTTAAAGTACGGCGACTGGGATGCCTGGGCCATATGGAACTTTCATGCATCATTCCTTGCCAGCCCTGCCAACTGGAAAAATATGCTGCTGGAAGACACGGGGCATCCTGATTACCCGCTTTGCCTGCCGGCCATGCTGGCTTTTCTACGCCGTTTATTTGCGGGAAATTTTTCGCCTGTTATCTCTTTTGCATTCAGCTTCTTTATTACATTATGCATACCTGTACTTGTGTATGTGGAACAGTATAAAAAGAACATTGTAGTTGCCGCGGTGGCGTTGTTGCTTTTTGCTACAGATGATTTTTACATAATACGCGGCGTTTCACAGTATGCTGACACTTTGCTGGCATTCTTCTTCCTTACCGCCTTCATTTGCATCAATCATGTGGCGGATAACAGGAAATATTTGACACTCACTGCTGCCCTACTGGGCTGCTGTATATGGACAAAGAACGAGGGCGTAGTACTGGCGGGGCTATTTGCATTGTTCTATGCCGGCACTTTATTTTCAAGAACTAATATTAAGCGCAGTTTAACTGGCATTGCCCTACCGCTAATTGCCTTTCTTGTTTTTAAGATATTTTTTGCGCCGGCGAATGATATGGTAGCCGGGCAAAGCCACACTACCCTCTCCTACTTACTGACCGGCAGCCGGTATACAATGGTGTGGGATTCCTTAACAGCCAACCTGGATAAGAACTTCCGGTACCTGAGAACGGGTTTTTACCTGTACATGATCATTTGCATTATTGAGAAGAAATGGCCCACAAGGCAAATGCTCCTGGTATTGACTTGTTTATTTGTTTACTTCTTTATTTACATCATTACTCCACGCGACCTTAACTGGCAGCTAATTACTTCGCAGGACAGGCTAATGCACCAGTTGATGCCCGCTATGGTGTATGTGATAACCTCAAAATTATCAGAGATACAGTTCTTACTGCCCCAAAAGAAAGCGCTTTAATTCTGCTATTCCTTCGGTTGCGGGCTGCTCGATGGTTATCACGTTGCTATAATGCTCTACTGAAGGGATGCGCCTGTCTATTACATATTTCGGCACCTCGTTGCGTACGTAATTTATCAGTCCCGCAGCAGGATAAACAGCCAGCGATGTTCCGATAAGCACAAACACATCGGCCTGGTACATGAGCGGTACGGCGTGCCCTATCAGGGGCACTGCTTCCTCGAACCATACTATGGCTGGCCGCAGCTGTGCGCCATCAGCTGCTGTGTCGCCCAGTTCTATATCGCCGGTTATTGGGTAAATTAGTTCCTCATTGTGCTCGCTGCGCATCTTGAGTATTTCGCCATGCAGGTGCAGCACTTTTGTTGAGCCGGCACGCTCGTGCAGGTCATCTATGTTTTGGGTAACAATGTGTACATCGTAGCGCTCCTCAAGCGCGGCAAGGCCGAGGTGCGCAGCATTGGGTTGTGCTTCCATTACCTCCCTGCGGCGCATGTTGTAAAAGTCCAGCACCAATTGCGGGTCTTTGCGCCATGCACGTGGGGTGGCAACATCTTCTATATTGTATCCTTCCCAGAGGCCATCGCTGTCCCTGAATGTTTTCAGACCGCTTTCGGCGCTTATACCCGCACCTGTAAGTACAACCAGTTTTTTCATTTGCCGGTATTTGATGTCTGTGTTTGTTTTGCGCGTTTTTTATCACGCACGATGAATGGAGCGAGTACCATTGCTATCATGCCGCCTGATATGGGCGGGATAATGTAATTCTGGTACGCACTTTTGTCAATACTAAAGGCAAGTTTAGCTGCCGCTACAGTTAATGTAATAAGTGTAACAACCACCCAATATCTAAAACTGATATTGGCCTTTTTCATTTTTTTGTCAACAGGCAGCTTGCGTATGGCATAAAAAATAAAGAGTAAGCCAATAACGGTGCTGCTGTGCTGTAATATATTGTAGACCGGCACCGTTTCGCCAAACAGGTTCACGGGTTTTAGGAGAAAAGGCATTGCATCATCAAATGGCTTGTAGTAATGTGTACATCCGTCCCATAAGAGATGGGAGAATGCCCCGACCAGGATAGAAATGATAATTATGAACCACTGTTTGCGGAATGTTTGCAACCAGTTTATTTTTTTATATCCCGTCAGGTACTTTTTGAGAAACAGGGGCAGGTTGTCGATCAATGCGTCGCGGGCTGTAAGATGAAAAAGGAAAGCAAGAGCCAGGCCAACGGGCAAGTCGAAATAGAACAGGCCTGCCGGCGTATGGCTGTACTCGCTCTTCACCGTCATACGCATGAAGTACTCGAAATCGGGCGTGACGCTGCCCACTACCAAGCCTGTGAGCGAATACCATCGCCGTGGCAGGTAAGTAAGCGGCAAAACGGCAGCAGGGTGAGCGAATGTGAATGGCATCTGGGTGTAAAAATAGCTGATAAGTTGATAGGTTTTCCACTCGAGGTTATATCCCCTACCCGCTTAGGCCCGGCAAAAGCCATTCGCTCAAAGGGGAATTTACATCAGGGTTTTATTATAGGCAATATCTGTTACCTCCCATTTATAGTATTCGAAGTCGCCCGAGTTTAGCTTCCAGGTCACCACCCCCCTTACAGGTATACGTATGCCGTCCATTTCCTTCCATTCATTAGCGGGTATGTACCAGTCTTCCAATGAGAGATGGCCTTTGTTGTCCATATAGCGTTTTGCGCTGAAGCTCAGGAAATCGCCGTCGTGGCTGAATTTATAATTGCCGGACACTGTAAGGCCTTTGTAAGTCATTGTCGCTTTAGCCTCCGTGCTATCCAGCGACTCCCACTTGACATAGGGGCTTAATGCCGCAGATGGGAACCAACACATTTCGGCAAGGAAGCGGAGCATTGATCCCTGGTCAATTTGAGCACCGGAGGCATTTACCATGGGTATTAAGCCCATGGCCTTTATCAGCATATTGCCTTTACCATTCACATATTTATCCCTACCGGCAAGTGTTATGCCAGGCATCACATGCACTTTAGCATTCCATACAAAAGCAGGATCATCGGTAGTGAAATATTGCTCGGCCTCTGTGGGCATCCAGGTACCTGATGGCTCTGTGCACATCGCGCCTTTCTGCTTCAGATGGACGGTATGTGCAGCTTCCTTACCTACTACGCCTGAATGCAGTAACCATTTTTGCACCGGTGCGGGCAGGCGGACTGTCATATCTTTACTTATGGGCGTGTGATCAGTGATCGTGTTATGTACCATTATCTCGCCTACTTCCTGCCCCGCCATCTTGTTGAAGCACCATGTGGCGCAGGATACGATAAGCACGGGTAGGATGAGCACATTGGCGATAGTGCCCCATTTTGCTTCTTTCCAGTATATAATGATGAGCACCTGCGATAAGATAAGTGCTGCCGTCGCCAGCATCCACCACCATGGCTTGAGCATTAGCACGGCCATACCCGATATAAGGAAGGTGAGACCTGCGCCCAACCATAATATGCCCGTGGTGCGGTACCTGTTTTCCGGAACGGGCAGTCGTAGTTTGCCTGTTACGGTGCCTGCGCCCGCTATGTTGAAGCTCTTCACAAAACCAGTCAAATGAATGAGGCCATGTAGTAAGATGAAGATGATGAGCAATGTTTGTGCCATAGTGTTTGATTTCAGGGGCAAATCTAGACCTACAGGGGGGATGGCCGTATGCTCCGGGTCAGTGGTTATTATGATCTAGGTCATGCGAGGGAGGCACGTGGCTTAATGACTATGTATTGACTATGCTTCGACTACAGTTTCACCACAAAGGATTGACTATGGATTGACTATGTTTTGAGTATGTGGGAACCCGGTGTCGGGAATTAAACGCGGTGTATGATATTATACCAAATGATTATTTCCCGTTTTCGGGTGGGAAATAGTTATTTCCTGTTTTTTTATGACAATTGCTTGAAAGGCTTACCGGTATTGCCATATGCGTAGAAATAATTATTTCCCGTTATTACCTATTTGTTCCTTTTTAAGGTAACGGGGGAAAAGTTCTGGTTATTTCCTATTCTGCCGAATGACCTCCTGTTGGAAACAAATCATCAGCAAAAGAACATATCCGCGCAGGTCCTTCGCCCTTGCCGATGATGACAGCGTTTACAATAAACAAAGAACTTATGCTTAAACTCAGATTTTCAGCAAGCTTGCAAGTTACGAAATGGGAAGGGCGTGTTCCAAAAGTGTGGATAAAATGAATAAAAACATAAGTGCATTTTGTATTAGAAAGGAGAGACGGCAGGGATTTGACGATTACAAAAAAAATGATACTTTGGCATTAGAAAACAATTCATTATGAAAAAATTGATACCTATTCTATTAGCATTATTCTATTCCCTCAACATCCAGGCACAAACCGAAGGAAAGATAATTGTGGGTATTGTGCCTATGCGCTATCACCAGGCAGCGCATAAAGCGCAGGCTGCACAACTAAATGACCTGGTAATGCGGGCTTTTTCTGAGAACAAGCGGCTTACACTACTGGACAGAGGCAGTGTTGCGCAGATACAAAAAGAGCTTGATCTGCAAAAGAACATTGAATATACGGACGGTATTACGGTTCAACAGAACAAAGCATATGGAGCTGAAGTACTGGTGATAGGTACGTTGACAAACATCGACGTACAAAAAAACACTGTTGATGCCTCTAAAATAATGAAGAAGATAGGGCTGGCAGACACCACCAAATCGGTTACTTATAAATGCGAATTAAGCTTTACTATGCAGGCCTTTGATATGGAAACGGGCAAAATGATAGACAATAAGGTCGTGAACATGTCGTCGCAGGACGGATCATCGATGTCGTTTGACGTATACAAAAAAGAAGGCGACCCTATGAAAAATGCCATCAGGGCGAACCAGGCAAAAATACTGGAAGCAATCAAAGTGTGGGTAAACAGCATGTACCCCCCGGTGCTGCAAATAGTTAAGATAGAAGAAAAAACAAAAAAGGGGCTCCCTAAGAAAATAACAATAACCAGTGAAGAAAAAATAATCCTGAAAGTGGGAGACATCGTATCTGTAAATGAAATCACAGAATCTGAATTTCAGGGGCGCCATAAGAGGCGGGTGGTTGAGATCGCATCGCTATCTGTAGCAGAGCTACAGGGTGATTTTTTTCTTTGCGATGTGGAAACAGGACAGGATGTACTGGAGGAAAAAATGTCAAAATCCGTTCTCCAGCTATTGGTATCGGATAAAAAAAGACCATGGTATAAGCCTAAGCTTTAGCCGGGGCAAATACCTGCTAATTTCTTTCAGCTATTTTTTTCGCAAGTTCATCGCCCCCGGTTTTCAGAGCCCTGCCTGTAAGTATACCATAGTCGGTAGTACGAAAATAACCGCTTGGGCAAGCTTTATAAAAGATGGTGTTATTACCTGAAACAGTTGCGGCATTTAATGTTACGGTAAGCGAATAAGTATCCTGCTGTATATTCTTTGCAAAATCCACCTCCACATACACATTGGCACCCGAGGCCTTCAAAAGCTGTGTTTTTGCATCAACTTTATTGCCCGGCTTCAACGAGGGAAGGCTAACGGTTTTAATGCCTTTAGACTCGAGTAATTCCTGAACTTTTGACAAGCCGAGCCGTACATCCTGATCATCGAGCATTGCCTGCAGATTTTTCCCGCCTGATTCTTTGGGTATTACAACCACGAGGACCGGGCCTGCTACTGCTGTATTACCGTTACCGTTATTTGCAGCAGGAGGCAATATCTTAGCATTGGGATTGGGCAGCGGCTGCAAAATAAAGTCGCCGGCAGGATCGGGCTCCATTCCAAAATTATCAAAGACGGGAGTGGGGTTGGTCATCTTACACATCGTATTGCATAACTCAGTAAAAAGAATAGCCTGCCCGTTCATATAATGATCGTCCATGAGTTTCAGCAACCGGTCAACAAATGGGGAATGCTTATCGGGTGCGCCATCGTTGACTTGCTCTTTGCCACCTGAGGCCACATATTTCCTTGACACAAAAGCATTTCTGCGCTCTATTATCTGTGCTTCTGTCTTATCGGCGTACATGTTGGCATTGTCCCCACGTTTCCTTTTAAACGACTCATTGAAGGTGCCGCCATAACATACATCCAACATCACCATAATATGCTTAGCGGGTATGTTATCGATCATTGTATCAAGGTCGGTATAGTAAATGTACTGGCCAGACTTTTCCGGCCCGCTGTTGGTAGCGTCAGCAGGTATTATATAGCCACCATAAGCATCGGAATGCTTGCCGTGGCCTGCAATAAATACAAACAGGTTGGTATTATACGCAGCATTGCCTTCGGCTACCTCCTGCTGCAAATGCTTAATAGCGGCTATGATATTGTCTTTCGACTTATCGATCAAGGTAGTGGCTTCAAAACCGTATTTTTTTTCCAGAGTTTCCTTAACCGAGCGGGCATCAAACACGGGGTTGTTAAGATTGCCTACGGACTTATCGGAATAATGATCGGTACCGATGATCAAGGCCCTGTTCTTATAAGGCTTAGTATCCTTTTTGGTGATAGACATGTTCATTTGCCCAAAGGCAGCCGAAGAGGCCAGGGCGAAAAGAAACAATAAGACATACCTGATATTGAACTGCATAAATACTTAAAATAGGTAGAACGAATTATTATTTTTGAGGTTGGTTCATTGCAATCACTTTCTGCATAAAATCGCTACGCCCTTTTTTTATCATTTCGGACTCAGGATATTGTTTCACCGCATTTTCGTAGGTAATATATTCCATCGTGTACATTTTAAAATGTTCGTAGCAAAGAGCCAACAACATCTGGTAAGTATGCTCGTCGACACCGGGCTTCGATCTTTCCAGCGCAGCAAGCGCCTTTCTTAGTTCTGCTTCAGTTTCTTTTGAAGCTACGGTGAACTTTGTAAAATAGCCCTCTTCGTTTTGATCGCCGGAGGGGTTTACCGTCCAGTAATACGATCTGCCTTCCGTAAACTTATCCATGGGCCTGCAGGCAGTGGCAACCGAAGCCCGCAATGCGGTATCTGTGAGCTTTTCCTTCTTGCATAGCCAGTTGTCTTTATGGCTTTCATCGGTTATAAATAAGTCAAATGTTGCCCTGCCATCCCTGCGCCATATGAAATCGCAGTCGCTTTTCAGCAGTACTTCGTTACTGGCGGGGAAGAGCATGAGGTAAGCGCCTCGTTTGTACACTGTTGATGTTATATCCTCATGCGGCATTACCCAACTGTATAGTGCATCGCACATTTTCGCAAAAAAGCTATCCCCTTCTTTAAAGTAAAGTTCATTTACTTGTTTTATTACAGTTGCGGTATTTTTTGAGATGCATGATGAAGCACTATTTTTCAGCAACACCAGGGAGCCGCCAGGTTCTACTTTAATTGAAGTATTCGGGTAAACTTGTTGTCCGAATTTAAGGGGTTGCCATGAGTTCGAAGGTGTCATGTACCTGGCATTAATAGCCTCGCCTACTGTGATCTTATCCTGGCAGGCGCCATTATACACATTGAAAACAAAAAAGAAAACCATGCATAGAAATATCCTCATAGTGATCAAAGTTTTAAAAACCATTTATTCAATTTCGCAGGCCATTGCCTGATTTTTTTAAATACCCATTTATAACCCTTACCTATTTTAGTTTCATACAAGTCCAGGAACATGCAGCTAAAAAAAAGGGGAAGAATAAAATGATTAGGTTCAAGCAAATATTGGTAATGGACGAATATATAACCAAACACACAAAAGATCACCGGTCCGATAAGCAACACTGTGGTTAATTCATTTCTGATATGACCTGAATGCGGATATTTATGATGAACATGATCAAACCGAAACATCAACAGGAAGGTTATTAGCAATATAAGAAAACACCTTAACAAATAGGATGGCTCATTTATATAATGATCTGCAATAAGCATTGACATTATCTGCGCCTGATATTCTATGCCGGGCATATCGGGCAAAGACCTACCTAACTCTCCGTTGAGCGGAGTATAGTGATTATCATCAATCGATTTAGTATTCCAACTTCCTAACAAAACAATTTTGCCAGCGATAACCGAATCCGATGGCACTGTATCGAAGATCGCATATCGAGGCCTTCCCGATATAGTTTTCTTAAAATCAATTACCTCTTTTGCGGTCACATTTGTATCAGGATGTCTCCGTATAAGTGTATCGCATTTGTAATCTGCAGCTGCCAGAATAGCCATGGCGAACGGTTGCGCACTATTTTTACGCCCATGCTCAAACGGCCTATAATACCTTTTAATTTTTAAAAGGTCTTCTTTAGGCAAGGAGCCAAATCTGTAAGGTGTATCCTTTAAATATCTATTTCCCAGTATACTATAAAATGGACTGTCGAGGTTGTTTTTTTCTTCCTCTCCGCCTACATCTGCCAATACAATCTTGCTTCTGTGTGTATATATTGCACCTGCCAGTTTCATATCTTCTGCAGTATCGGACGAATGAAGCGTAAACACTACATCTATCCCTAATACCTTTGGCCCGGAACGGCAAATACGGTCTATTTTATCTGCGATAACTCCCCTGCTATTATTGGAGCAATCGATGATAATAATATTTGTATCAGCTATTGTTTTCTTATTGAGGTATGCAAAAAACAGATCGGAAAGGTGTGTGTCTTCAATTTTACTTGCCGAGGGATTCAACCTTTCGTAAGCATGAAAAAAAACGCTAAGCACCTGGCCACAAATAAAAACCAGCAACAGGCAGAATACTGTTTTTGAGAACACATCGCGTGCATTTGCTCTTATATAGGCATCAAAACGGCCGGCCTTTTTCTTTTTGTGTGGTAGTGCAGGAGGTGGCATATTAAAAAATAAACCTACAACTTTCTGTTTATTTATGCAATGGCCTGGAGCGCAAGGAAAAACCTAGCGGAGTATTGCAGAGAATCGACACAATGCGTTACCGATAAAGCAATTAATTTCTCCTTGTTTGCAATTGGCTCTGTTGCATTTGGTATTTGTAGTGGTGATAATTGCCATCTTCGATCTCTTTCACTATGCCTTCTATTTCTTTATCGCGGTCGGTGGGGTCGTACTCGCGTTTGAGGCTGTTGCTGAAGAGAAGAGCTACTGATTGCCATATTACGGCAGAGAAGCCACCTTTGAGCTCTTTGATGATACCATAGCAGTTCTTGCCTGTTTGACGGTCGATCAGCTTTACCAGCACCTGGCCCTGGCTTATGGTCATGTCTTCCAGCTCACCCTTGAAGCGGCGGTTCAGTTCCTTTTCTACTGTTTTTAGATAAGCTTTACGGCCTTCCTTGTTGTTCTGGAGCCTGGCAAGGTTCACATCTACGTCCTTCAATACATCGGCAGCTATGACGGCATATGGATAGGTCTTCACGACATTGTAGTACAAAATGTCGTAGTGCTTTCTTTCCTTCGCCAGTCGTTTGGGCAATTTGTCGTACTTATATACATCGGGGAGGAAGACCATGGGGATGGTGTCGTGGCCTTCTATGACCGCACCTAGCAGGATGGTATCCCGCGAAGTGCGGTTTTGCGCCAACGCAGTACCTGCACCCGCAAACACCACCATGGCAACCAAACATATACCCACTGTTCTATATAACATACCTCTTCGTAAAGTTCCTCATTTTTAACGGCATTTCGAGGGTATATTATGTGGAAGGCAGGAAAAATGATGTTAAAATTTATTGCATAAAGGCCGTTTTAAGCCCATTCAAGCGATAGTTGCCGTAAATTGCAGCCGCAATGAACAAAAGATCAACATACCCGGCAGTTGCAATGGTCGTCTTCAGTATGCTTTTTATGGCCTGCGCCCGTAAGGACGCTGATACTGTACTGACCAAACAACAGGTAGCGGCTATGGCAGACTCAATAGTGGCAACCAAGACCGCAGATATAAGGCGCGAAGCAGCAGAGGACCTGGACCGCAGAAAATCGATAGAGGTGAAGGCGATTGCCGACTCGATAGTAGAGGCGTGGCAGACGGGTAAAATGAAAGACAGCGCAAAGTAAGCGCAGCCTATAAATTACAGATTCAAATGGACATACCGGGTTACAATAACAGGCCAATACTCTTTTTTGACGGGGTGTGCAACCTGTGTAATCGCTGGGTGCAGTTAGTGCTGAAGAACGACAAAAAGGGACAGCTAGTCTTCGCCTCATTGCAATCGAGATACGGGCAGCGGGTGCAGGATGAGCTGAGGAAACAATATGGTTCCGTTCCCGACAGCCTGGTGCTGTACTATAAGAATAAATTTTACATAAGATCAAGTGCGGCATTGAAGACGGCAAAGCTGATGGGTGGAGCCTGGGCTTTGCTTGCGACCGGCTTTATAGTGCCGGGATTCATCCGCAATGCGGTATACGATTGGGTAGCGCGCAACCGTTATAAATGGTATGGCAGGAAAGATGCCTGTATGATACCTACGCCTGAACTAAAGGCCCGCTTTTTGCCTGATTAATTTTATCAAAATATTTGCCCCGGCTAGACTAAATTTGAAGTATGAAGAGGAAGATCGGATCACTGTTAATTGCACTGTTTTTTATAAATAGCTTAATAGCCCAGGAGGTTTTATATACACCCTACGAAAAGTTTAACTTCAGCGGGGGTGATTTTGCCGTGGTAGGAAAAGTGGGCGGCAAAGTTTATACCTACAGGGGATCGGAGGAAGGGTTCTTCCTGGATGCGTATGATGATTCGATGGGGCATACGGCAACGGTGGTGCTTGATTTTTTTCCCAGGAAAATATATGAAACACGCTTTGTAGTGACCGGTAGCAGCATAGTGGTGCTGTACCAGAGCATAGAAGGTAATAAAGTAGTGCAATATGCGGCCCTGCTGGATGAGCGGGGGAGATTGACGAAAGGGCCTATACAAATAGATGCTGCCAAGACCGGCATCTTCGGACCAACGCGCAGCTATTTTTCATCGGCGGTATCGGAAGACAAGAAAACCATAGTAGTATACAGTGCCGTAGATAAAAGCGGGCAAATAGAATTTGAGGGAAAGTGGATAGACGAGGGGCTTAACATCACGCACCGCAATCACGCCGTGTACAAAGGCGATGGTAACGACCTGGACCATAGCGATGCAATAGTGAGTAATGACGGCACGCTGTATATACCTGTATATGCCCCGGTGGGTGGCAAAGATTTTTCGGACCAGTTGTGGATGCTAAGCATGCCCGCACAGGGGGGCAAGTTCACAGCCAAAGAGTTACCAATGAATGGCATGTATGTAGCCAATGTGTATGCTAAACTGGATAATAGCAATAACCGTATTTATGTAGGCGGCTTTTATTCAGATAAAAAGAACGGTAATTACATAGGTGTGCTCTACGCTTATTATGATATTGCTTCGGCCGGGTTTATGAATAAGAAAACCCTACCTTTTGACGCCCGGCTGATAAGTGCCACAGGGGAACGCAGTAAAAAACATGCTTTCAATGATTTCGTGGTAAAACAGCTTATCGTAAAAAATGACGGAGGCTTTGTACTGGTAGCCGAAAGCTATTTTGTTACTACGCGCAGCACTTATTCCCCTGCATGGGGCTATTACTCATGGTATTCGCCAAATATGGCCAGCAATGTACGCGAATACCATTATGGCGATATATTGGCGCTTTCGTATGACGGCGAAGGGACCAAACAATGGGATGCCTTTGTGCGGAAAGAACAATATTCGCAGGAAGACGGCGGTGTCTTCTCATCGTACGGGCTGCTGAATAGCGGGGGAACACTGGCCTTTTTGTACAATGACTTTAACACAAACCGGTCGCGCATACAACTGGGCACTATAGATGCCGAGGGGAAAACCAATATGCGCTCCTTTACTACCGGGGGAAATAACGACCCGGACTGGCTGCCAAGATCGGGCAAACAGGTATCGGCCAGGGAGATGGTAGTACCGTGTTTGAAGAGAAAGCAGATATGCTTTGCTAAAATTGTATTTTAGCCCAAAATTCAGTTAGTGCTGTCTTTATTCCGCAACAATAATCCATTTACGGTCATCATATTGCTTATTTGCACTATGTTGATAAAGCTGCAGATATTAATACATCCGCAGCTCCCCGTGCATGCCGAAGGGTATTTTTTTTATGAACAGATATTGCATGGGCTGGACCTGGTATTGCGGGGTAATGCGTTTGCTTATACATTCATGACAGTGATGATGCTGTTTGCGCAGGCTATCTATTTTAAGAGTATAGCCGGGCGGCATAAATTATACCCCCGTACGACCTACCTGCCTGCGCTGGTATTTATATTACTTAGCTGCCTGTTCCCACCGTTCAATTATTTCAGTTGCACACTGCTGCTAAACTGGTGCCTGCTGGGTGGTATAGACATAATACTTTCCTTTAGCCAGACCCAACACCCCCGTAAGCAACTGTTCAATGCGGGCTTTATTCTTTGCCTGGCGGCACTGTTGCAGTTCTCTGCTATCGGTTTTATACTACTGCTATTTGTGGGCATCGGCATGTTGCGCTCCTTTAACGCAGGCGAATGGGTGGTTGGCGCCATGGGTTATTTTACGCCATTTTACTTCTTTGCGGGTATATTATTCCTGGTTGACAAATTGCCAATGATCACCAAATGGCCGCATTTAGGTATCTCCTTGCCCACTCATATTAGCTCGGCGGGGTATTTTATTATTTCCATATCGGGAATGTTAATATTATTTGCATGTGGAATTTATGCCATGCAACAGCAAATAGCAAAAAACAGTGTTTTCGGGCGGCGGGTGTGGACAGTAATAGGACTTTACCTGTTTTTGTCGCTGTTGACGGCAATTTTCACAGATAATTCTGTTAAAAGTGCCTGGCTATTAATCGTTCCGGCATCATCCATGATCATAACTCATGGAATAGCGCTTGAAAAAAGTAAACGGTTTAGTAATTTTACATTTTATTTCTTCCTTGTACTGATACTAGCCTGTCAATGGGCTATTAAATGATCTATTATAAATGAAATTCGGAATTATCGTTTTCCCCGGCTCGAACTGCGACAGGGATATGATGCACGCTTTGCAGGACGACCTGCAGCAAGAGGTTGTAATGCTATGGCATAAAGACCATGACCTAAGTATGTTTGGCAAGGACGATTGTATCGTATTGCCGGGCGGCTTCTCTTATGGCGACTA
>DDET01000053.1 GCA_002336915.1 Bacteroidetes bacterium UBA1947
CCCGATTCACGAAGGTCACTCAACTGGGGTACTTTCGATTCCTTCCTCGTCTCTACCGAACGGTTCAACTGCGAAAGTGCTATAATTGGCACTTCCAGTTCCTTGGCCAGTGCCTTCAGGTCGCGCGATATTTTGGAGATCTCCTGCTCGCGGTTGCCGCCCTTGTCTATACTGGCTTGCATCAGCTGCAGGTAATCTATGATGATCATTTTAATGTCGTGGCGCTGTTTCAGCCTCCTTGCCTTGGCCCTGAGCTCAAATATATTGAGGGCGGCCTGGTCATCGAGGAAGATGGGGGCGGATGCCAGCTTGTTCATACGCTGGGTCATCTGCACAAACTCATGCTCCTGCATGCGGCCTTTGGTTATGGCATCCATGCTCACCTCGGTCACGGCTGCCAGCATCCTTTTTACCAGCTGGCCGGCACCCATTTCAAGGCTGAAGAAGGCAACGGGGAAGGGATCGGGGGAGTGCATGGAGGCATTCATGGCCAGGTTAAGACAGAAGGCCGTTTTACCCACCGCAGGCCTTGCCGCGAGGATGATAAGGTCGGTCTTTTGCCAGCCGGAGGTAAGCTTATCGAGGGCCGTGAAACCTGATGGTACACCGGTAAGGTCGTCCTTCTTGTTCTTGGCTTCCTCTATTTCGTGCACTGTGGTTACCAGTACTTCTTTAAGGCTTTTAAAGTTCTTACGCAGGTGCTTATCCGTTATCTCGTACAGGTTGCTCTCTGCCTTGTCCAGCAGGTCGAAGACGTCTGTACTGTCTTCGTAGGCATTCCCTATCACCTCGCCCGATATGCGTATCAGCTCGCGCTGGATGAATTTCTCCATCACTATGCGCGCATGGGCTTCAACGTGCGCGCTCGATACCACGCTCATGGTGAGGCGGGTAATGTAGTAGGCGCCGCCCACTATTTCCAGCTCATTGCTCTTGCGCAGCTCTTCGGTAACGGTGAGCAGATCGACGGGCATACCCTTGTCAAAAAGGCGGCGGATAGCTCCGTATATTTTCTGGTTGGCATCTACATAAAAGCAATCTTCGCTCTGTATGATCTCCAGTACCTCGGCGAGTTTGTCTTTTTCCAGCATAATGGCACCTAGAACAGCTTCTTCGAGTTCGGGTGCCTGGGGTGGTATTTTTCCGTATACCAGCGTGGTCAGGTCGGGTTTGCGGCTACGGGTATTACCAAATTCTTTCTTAATGTTTACGGCCATTGGTTACTTCTGCGGGGTTGTATTTTCAGTCCTAATATTGTGTATGTCGAGGCTATGTAACATTGTTTTTACAAAGTTTTTCCAAAACTCCCTTAATGTTATGGGAACATTAAGACAACATTAAAATCACAGCTTGAAACGAATGTAAACGGGAAAAACTGAACTGCAAAAGGTTGGCGACTTAATAGTTTTAATCCGCGGGTACACCGCTTATTCACCACTTATTCTACCGATAAACCTTTAAAAGGGGAGTTTATCCACATCCACCCTGCGAAATTAACACCTATTCACAAGTTTCCCCCAAAAAGTTGTTAACAATTCAGGTGCCTCCGGATTTCGTAAAAAGGATGCGATTTGCTATTATCATAGGTTATCTTTGCCAAAAATCGAGTCTTTAGATGACCATATCATATAAATGGCTATTGGAATACCTGCCGGAAGCCCTGCCAGTGGCTGAGTTGAGTAAGATACTGACTTCCATAGGTTTGGAAGTGGAAGCAGTGGAAAAGGCGGAAAGCGTTAAGGGAAGCCTCGAAGGCCTGGTAATAGGCGAGGTTTTGACCTGTGGAAAACACCCAAATGCCGATAAATTAAGCATTACAACAGTAAATATCGGTGGCGCTGAGCCACTGCAGATAGTATGCGGTGCGCCCAATGTAGCGGCCGGTCAGCGCGTGGTGGTGGCCCCTGTAGGCACTACGGTACACCCTACAGATGGGGAGGCGTTCCTGATAAAGAAGGCAAAAATACGTGGCGAGAACAGCGAAGGAATGATATGCGCGGAGGATGAAATAGGACTGGGCAAGAGCCATGATGGCATTATGATATTGCCGGAAGATGCGCCAATAGGCAGTCTTGCAAAGGAGTACTTTAAGATACCCGAAGCAGATGAAGTAATATATATAGGCCTCACGCCCAACCGATCGGACGCGATGAGCCATATAGGGGTGGCCCGCGATGTGTGTGCATACCTCACCCATCATCATGGTACTAAACATCATGTAATACTGCCCCAGGCAAGCCTGCCCGCCAAAGGAGATAAGGAGATAAACATCAAAGTAAATATAGATGCTGTTGAAGCCTGCCCGCGATATATGGGTATAGGCATTGCAGGAGTAAAAATTGCAACATCGCCGGAATGGCTGCAGGCAAGGCTTAAGAGCATAGGCCTGAGGAGCATTAATAATGTAGTGGACATCACCAATTTTGTACTGCACGAATATGGGCAGCCATTACATGCGTTTGATGCGGACAAGATAAAAGGCAATGAAATAAATGTGCGTTTCCTACCGGAAGGCACTGTGTTCAAAGCGCTGGATGAGAAAGAATATAAGCTGCGTGCCGATGACCTGGTGATATGCGATGCCAATGGGCCTGTGGCTATGGGCGGTGTATTTGGCGGACTGGACAGCGGTGTAAGTGATGCATCAACCAATATATTTCTAGAGAGCGCTTATTTCACACCATCTTATATACGCCGTACATCATTGCATCATGGACTGCGTACAGATGCTGCAACGCATTTTGAAAAAGGTGTGGACATCAATAATGTATTCAATGCACTGGAGCGCGCTGCACAGATGATCACAGAGATTGCAGGTGGAACAATAGCCTCTGCAGTAGTAGATGTGTACCCGAGGAAGATAGAGCCTGTAACAATAGACGTGCCTTACGCATACATACAGAAGCTGTGTGGTAAGCCATATGAGATACCCACTATGCAGGCAATAGTTACTGCATTGGGTTTCATAATAGAGAGCGAAGATGCGGAAGGTATGATACTGCACGTGCCATCTAATAAAGTAGATGTATTACAGCCTGCCGATATTGCTGAAGAGATACTGCGCATAGACGGGCTGGACAATGTGCTGATACCTGCAAAGCTGAATATCACACTGACAAAGGCATTGCCCAACGACCGTGCAGAGCGTGAGAAGGTGGCGCAGCAACTTTGCGATACGGGCTTTCATGAAATAGTTACGAACTCGATTGTCAATAGCAAATTCTATCCTGAGCGTACCGATTTGGTGCGTATGCTCAACAGCCTGAGCAGTGAGTTGGATATCCTTCGTCCGGCAATGCTGGAGAGCGGGCTGGAAGTGGTGGCTTATAACTGCAACCGCAAGAACCTGGACCTTTGCCTGTATGAGTTCGGCAAAGTATATACGCAGGAAGCAGGTAAATATGTAGAAGTGCCGCAACTGGCATTATGGATAACAGGTAATGTGCAGGCTGCCAACTGGAACAGGAAAGCCATGCAGGCCGACCTGTTCTATGTAAAGGGTATAGTACAGAACCTGTTCACCTTGAGCGGTATCAAAGGCTTGCAGACGAGCTATGAAGAAACGGCAGGGCAGGGTACAGTGGTATGGAAATGGAAGAATGAAGTGATAGCAAAAGCTACACAGGTACCTGCGCAAAGGCTGAAGGAATTTGAAGTAAAACAGGACTTGATACATGCCGTTATTGATTGGAATGTGTGGATGAAAGCTGTGGCTACGGTTAGGATAAAGTACAGCGAAGTGCCTAAATTCCCCGCTGTGAACCGCGACCTTGCAGTGATACTGGACAAAGGAATTACCTACCACCAGGTGCAACAGGTGACTGAGCAACTGAAACTGGACAGCCTGCAGGCCTACGATCTCTTCGATGTATTTGAAAGTGAAAAGCTGGGCGAAGGGAAAAAATCTTATGCATTAAGTTATACTTTTCAATTGCAAGACCGTACCTTAACAGATACAGAAACCGACCAACTGATGCAACAACTTATGGCTGCATATAAAAACAAGCTACAGGCCCAAATACGCGAATAATGCAGGAACTGGAGCTATTAGGTAACAAACTGGACCTGCTGTTGCAAAAATATACAGCATTACAGGCCGAAAATAAGCGCCTGAAGGGGACTCTTGAGCAGCAAACAAAGTCGATGGAAACGCTGAACGGCAAGCTGGCCTCGCTGGAGCAAAACATGGCCGCCACCCACATTGGCAAAGACATCCTGAAGGACGAAGAGAAAGAAACAGTAAAGAAACAACTGGATACTGTTATTGGCGAGATAGACAAAATACTTGCTACATTAAATGACTAAACGAAACAGTGCATTCATACTGTGTTCCTGCCTGCTTGCCGCAATAATGATATCCTGCACGCAGCAGCGCGATCCCTGCCTGCAGCCAAGGGTGATGTCCTTGCGTATGGGGGCTTACCGCATAGCCGATACCACCACAGTGGATACCTCGTTGCTGGCACCGGTAGTAGCTGCTATTGATTTTGATGACAGTGTTAAGACCACGGTTTACGGTACCAAAAACCAGGCGAAGTTCAGCATCTACCTTTCCCCGCAAGCCGATAGCTGCCGCTGGATGATATTGCCCGACACAAGTGCTTCGATCAACACCGCCGATACACTTACCTTCTACTACGACAAGAGCTTGCAGTTTTTATCGAATGCCTGCGGTTATTCGTATTTTTACAACTTACATAGTGTGCGCACCACCAATCACAGCATTGATTCCGTAGTCATCAGCACTTATAACGTTAACAGCGATGCAAGCAAGGAACACCTTAAAATATATTACTAGCCTTTTGCTCTTGCTTGCATCGGTAAGCGCTTTTGCGCAGTTGGATGATGAAAGCGAGGGTGAAGGAAAGCCTAAGGTAGATACCAAAGGCAGGCACCAGCTATGCATTGGTGTTGACATAGCCCAACCCATAAGCAATTCCCTTGCTGACAATAAGAGATCATATGAGGCTTCGGTAGATTATTTTTTGGGTAAGGAGCTGTATGGAGTGTTGGAGGGCGGCTATGGCAATGCCACCGTTGATTACGCTGATCTTAAATACAAAACGAACAATACATTCTTTAGGGCAGGCATTAATAAGAGCATACTGGTACGCCTCAGTTCTTCCGACTGGGATATGGGCTTTATCGGTTTCCGCTATGGCTTTGCACCGATCAGCAGGAATGTGGCTACTTATACTGTTATCGACAAATTCTTTGGCAATACTACAGGCACGATACCTGCTAAAAACTTTACCGGTCACTGGGCTGAAATAGCAGGTGGTATGCGCCTGGATATCTTCAAAGGTATTTGCGCCGGCTGGACCATTCGTGGTAAATTCCTGTTGAACGCTAAGGCCTTTAATGAGCTTGCTCCGTCCTATGTAGCAGGCTATGGTAAGGGAGATAAGGGCAGCGTGTTCGACTACAATTTTTATATAAGCTATGCCATCAGGTGGAGCAAGAAAAAAGCAGAGGCTGCAAAACCGGCTGCTGCAGATACCCTGGCTCCTGCTCAGTCCCCTGCTAAAGAACCGACCAGGTAACGGCGCTCTTTTTCAACAATTCCTCTATTTCTTTTTCGCGCTTGTGTACCTGTATCCTGATGGGGGAGAAGGTCCAGCGGCCGCGTAGTTTTGTGAGGCGGTCATTGGGAGGTAAGAATATGAGCCTCCTTAGCCAACCCAGTGCTATAAAATGGCGGAATACCTGTGATGTCTTGATAAAGTAAACAACGGTTGACGCATTACATTGGTCCAGTATCGCGCTCAGTTCTTCAATGTCGGTAAGTGATGACACGCAGAGCACAGCACCCTGCCTGGCATTGAAATATTTGCTGAGTGGCTTATCGTCGTGCCAAGCGCTGTTGCTGATGATGCGTGCGGTCTTTTCGGCTTCAGGTAAATTTTCCTGCACTGTAAGGTCCTGGTCGGGTATATAGCGCATATCCCACTCCTTATGCGATAAAGCGTCGTATACTGTCCACACGCCGTTCTTGTAGTAGTTCAGCATTTCCTTCAGGTAGCCTTCATTCATCCATGCTGCCTTCACCGATGCATGGAACGAAGCATAGAAATACAAGTGCGAAGCATAAGGTTCGAACATCTCGGGTATGCGCACCACAAGGTCGCGGTTCTTAGCATATACCTTCCATACTATGCGCCGTACATCATCGCCCGATTCAAAGCCTTTGTAATTATGCAGCTCGCCTTCTACACGGCGCAGTTGTTCTATGCGCACATCCATCGTTTCCGTCTTCTTCGGGAACACACTCTTGTCCTCCTCATCCTCCAGCATAGGTGGCTGGTAGAACTGTCCGCCTATAGGCTGAGCCACGGCCAGCGAAAAAAGATGCAGCATGTCTTCAAAAAATACGAAGCCGCCTTTCAGCTGGTACTCTTTTATATCGGGCAGTTCCATGCGGCTGCGGCCGGTTATAGCAGCGCGCCATAGGCTTTGTTCTTTTCTTTTGTTGGATAGCAGCGTGAACTTATCGGTCATGTTATGATCATCGTAAAAAAGCCTGCCCTTTACAAAACCCAGGATAGGGCGTCGTACACCTTCCAACACGGCGTTCATAAAGAGCTTGCTGTTCTTGCCTTTCTTTGTTTCGGTCGTAAAGGCGACTTGCAGCCTCACCTGCTTGTGCTTGCGCAGCCATAGGTAGTAGAGCCAGCTAAATATGGTACTCAATATAGAAAGGCCAATAAAACCTACAGCAAACCAGAAAGCCATTTTTCCCATCAGCAATATAAAGGGCCGCATGGGCGGGGGCTCTTCCCCTTTTGCAATGGGTGTGTATAATATCTTATGCAGCAGCCATATCGCCACACCGCATAACAAAGTGTTGATGGTAATGGGAAAATATTGCAAAAAATAGCGTATCCGCCACTTTATTTGTTTCCGGTTCATATGCCTCCTGGCCTGTCAAATTAGCCTAATAATATTCATTTATAAAATCGATATTGAAAATAAGCATTACTACCTCATCATTTTGTTAAATAAGAATCATTTTTACTCTATTTCCATAATATATTTCGTTAATTTCATGCTGGTAATCACCCTTATTCTAATAAAATCCGGTAATATGAAAAAGTTTTTATTGATCCCCGTTTGCATGCTTGCCTTACATTCATTTGCCCAGGAAGGCGAAGTGCACAAGGCCATGGATGATAAATATGGCGAACCCGGCAGGGATAAACTCAATGCCTGGACCGAGAACATGATGAATGCAAAAACCGAGCCGCAGTACACTTTTACTACGGCTATGAACATGCACATCATCTCTTACAAGCATGGTGAAAAGAAGGACGAGAGCGACATAAAGTATTACATAAACCCCTCCTCGGAAACCTTTGGCATGAAGCCCGTGGATAAAAAGGGCCGCGATAACATGATCATGGTATACGATATGAAGAACCACAGCATGCTGATGCTGGACCATGATAAGATGACCGGTATGGCCATCAACATCAATGCCTTCATGAGCAAGGAGATGCAGGAAAAACGAGACCATCCCGAAACTGCAACACCGGGTAAAAGCAATACCGACTGCAAAAAGACAGGAAAGACACAGACCATACAGGGTTACCAGTGCGAGGAGTATGTATGCAAGGACGATGAGCGCAAAACCCGCAGCGAAATATGGATAGCACATGCATTACCTATTAACATATCCCAGAGCGGTGCACGCGGCCCTTATGCGGCTTACTTCCGCAGTGCCGACGGCCTGGGAGGCATGATGATGATGGCAAAATTCTACAAAGAGGATGAACTGGAATCAAGCATGGAAATAACCCTGCTCGATCCTAAAGCCAACATCATGGTGAAGACCACCGATTATAAATTGGGCATGCGTTAATTAATTACGGCATCGCAGTCAATGTAGCACGGGGCACGGCATCATTGTACAGGTACAGTGTACCGTTGGATATGCTGTAATGATTGGTCTCCTTAAGCGCATCCATAAATTTTGCTTCCAGCCTGTCATAGTTACACGATACCAGCGTCGATACCAGGTTTTTGATGAACAGCCTGTTGCCGTCCACAGTATAGCTGCCGGAGAAACTATTACAGCCACTTTCGCCTGTTACAGCGTTCTTACTATCCAGTTGCATATACATGATGCCCGCAGGTATAACAAACGTCGTGTCCGACAAGGTAGATAAAGCCCACCTGCCTATAAGGCCGTTATTAGCATAACCTGAAGATGAATGCCTGTTGCAGGAAAAAAGACAAACAGAAGCTACTAAAAGAATAGATAAAATGCGCATTGTATGAAGTTTTAAACGTTGTTTAATGTTTTTAATGTTGTATAATGACCTTCTCTGTAAGCACCTGCTGCGCGGTCTTTAGCTGCAGGGTGTATATGCCGGCAGGCACATCGGCCACCGAATAATTGTCTGCATGATAACCGCTTTTTACCGCTGTGTTCAGTGCAAATTGTTTAACCGTTCTGCCGTCTATGCCCAGTAATGAAATAGAACATGCATTGTCCTTATCAAAATAATACTTCACGAATATCTGCCCCGATGCCGGGTTGGGGTAGGGCGTGAACAACTGCTGCCCGCGATAATAATTGCTGGTATTAAGTGCAACATTACTGTCTATAATGATATTCTCATCGCCGGGCTGGTATAGTGCAAATACAAAATACACGATCATCATTTCATCAGTGGTTTGCTCACCGGCTGTTACAGTTTGCGGCGGGTTGTTGGGATTCAGCGCATTGTTGCTCGTGTTATCATAAAAAGCCGAGCCATAGATATCCGATGAACCGTCTATCTTAACGATGCGGGGCAGCATATAGAAGCCCTGCCAGTGAAAATCCCAATTAGGTATGCTGATGATCTTTTGCGTATCCTGCGTGGCGGGGCTAACGGCAAATGCCTTAATGCTCTTCCCTATCAGGTGCATATGTGGTGCCACGCCCAGTAACGAGGTGGGCAATGCCAGCGATGTATAATGCTCGGTATAAGTTGCGGTAGTATTAGCCGCTATCGACAATGGGTAGGGCGATATCACAGTAGGGTCCACGTGGTTGAGTACCGGCACTATGTATGCATTACGCACCGCATTCTGTGCAAAGAAGAAACGGATCTTTGTACTGTCCTTGTCACCCATAGTACCTGCGGGGTAGTGTATCTGTAATACTATATCCGCATTGGGTGGTATCCGCACCCCGAAGTTGTTTGGGTATTGCATCGGTGCGCCGCCGGGTACCCAGCCGCCAAGCATTATGGCCGCATCGGTTCCTACACCGCCAAAGTTTACATAGCCCGGCCCGGGCGATGCGGCATCAAGCGCGGCACAAGCACCCGTCGTATCGGCGTACACCAGCACATGGTGTACTATATTCCTGTTGCCGGGTATAGCTTCAAATGCAGTAATGAATTTTTCGGTCAGCAAGCCGCTGGGTATCACAAAGCATTGGTACACATCAGCTGTATCTGCAGTAGATGTAAACACCGGCGCCTGCACAGTAAGGTCGGCAGTACCCGGCAGGTCGCCATTGTTGTTGAATACAGGTGGAGGAGGCGCCTGTGCAAGATCGCCCGATGGGGTACCACCATCTACCCAGTCTTTTATTTTGTTTATCTCCGCATCGGTAAGCCTGCGCTCATGGGCCAGCCTGCTGTATGCAGGGTCCGGCGGCCATGGGGGCATGGTCTTGTTGGCACATTTGGTCCTTATTGTTGCCGAATGGCTTACGCAGTCGGCATAGGTCATCAGATTAAATGGCGCCACATTGCCGGTATGGTGGCAGCTAGCGCACTTGTTGTAGATGATGGGGGCTATATCTGTACTCCACACAGGTACAGCCTTCAGGATATTTGGGCCCGCGATCAGTAAGAGCAGGAGGAGTAATTTTTTATTCATCGAAGGAGTATTTTCGGTAAAATAGGGATTTTTATATTATTTACATAATTGATAAATCCTCCCGGTAAGGCTTATTACTTTTTACCCAATTTCTTTTTATAGTCCTTCTCCAGCCCGGCTAGCGCCTCATCATAGCCCTTCTTATCGGCGAAGGCCATGGGATTATACCCATCGCCCGGCTGGTGCTTCTTATCCAGGTCGAACTGGCTCGCATGCGAGGCCAGAAACAGATCGAACTTAAGTTCTTTCATAGCCTTGAACGTATTGCCGAAATCTTTGGCCACCTCAGGGTAGCTAGCCATGCCGGGTTTTACATCTTCCAGCACAGTTGGCATGTTAGCGATCAGTACCCTGTAACTTCGTTGCTCATCCCGCACATCGAACAGGAAACTTGTGGCCCCTTTCGTATGCCCGGGATGGTGCAAGGCTATCACCTTCATGCCGCCTAGCCTTATGGTATCATGCTCGTGCAGCACACGGTCTACCTCAACGGGAACGAACATACTACCCTTGCCGCCCATCAGGTAGTCGGAATTGCCACCGTCTTCCAGCGATGCTACATCGCCTTCGTTCACCATCATTTCGGCACCTGTTATTTTCTTGATCGCAGCCATACCACCCACATGGTCGTAGTGCGTATGCGTGCAGAGCAGTATCTTGATATCGGTGAACTTAAAGCCCAACTCTTCAACGTTCTTCCGTATCACAGGCACCGAGCTGGCAAGCCCTGTATTGATGAGTATATGCCCCTGCGGAGTAGTGATGAGATACGATGCAAGATCATAAGTGCCCACATAATACAGGTTGCCCGCTATCCGGAAAGGTTCGCAGGGCTTTTCCCATACGGGGTTGATATAGGGCACAGGTATGACCTTTTGGGCAGATGCACAGCATATGCTGAACTGTAGGCTAAACAGTAGTATAATATATCGGTAAGATCTTTTGAACTGCAGCATTTGACAAAATTGGCTTATTTTTTGCTGCTAATTTATTAATACCTTCTTATGAAACAAACCTTATTTTCTTTTGCAGTCTTAGTGCTGTTGAGCGCTTGTTCAAAACACCAGGATACTCAGCCATCCTTCAATTTCACTACTATCTTGTTCCGGAACAACTTTGCAAATATAGTTGCGGTAGGCGATACAGCCCGGTTCATGGGCTTTCATGTTGCAGACAATTCCACAATGACCGCTAAGGTATTTAGGTATTCCTGGGATTTTGGAGATGGTAATACCGAAATATTTGCCATTGATACCGGGGCCAGCGAAAATAATGCTACTCATGTGTATTCGAGTCCGGGTACATATAGGGTCCGTCTCAATTGCGACAATCAATCTCAGTCGGCCTACTTCACTATAAAGGTAATTGCCGACCCGGGATATGTCTCACAGATATGTAGCCCACGCTTATGGACCGGTGGTAGGCTGCAAACGGACAACCCGGCTGCAAACCCGCAGCAAAGCACCTTAGATATGCCTGATACAAGTTTCGCAATTCAATACCGGGACAAAATAAGTATGGAGCTATACGGACGCTCTTTTGTGTATGCACCCGATTCTTCATCGGCTGCCCTACTGGTATTTAAGGGAGAATATAACGACGGTATCCGCTATTATCCCACGGCCGACAGTGTAAGCTTTTTCTACATCCGGAAACAGACGGGCTTACCGACCGGTATGCAGCCCATTGTATGGACCACATGGTATCACAACCCCTGAAAAATTAGTTTAAGACCGCTGAGTCCACTTGCGGACCCAGCGGTTATTCCTTATTTATCCCTTGCCGGTTCGCAGCTCACCATCCAGTTGATACCGAACTTATCTGTGAACATACCGAAATAGCTGCCCCAGAATGTATTAGCCATTGGCATAGTAACCTGTCCGCCTGCCGAAAGGCCATTGAACAGTTTGTCGGCTTCTTCATTGCTGCTTGCATTGAGCGATATCGAGAAGTTGTTGCCTTCCTTATAGCTGCTCGCCCATTCGCCCCCGGTATCGCTGCCCAGTATGTATGTGCCGTCACCTATAGGCAGCGACATGTGCATGATCCTGTTGCCCTGGTCTTCAGGAAAGGTCTTTCCGTCGGGTGAAGGTGGCATGTCTTTATAGCGGCCCACATATGGGAACTCGCCGCCAAATACCGACTTGTAAAAATTGAAAGCTTCTTCGCAGTTGCCGTTGAAGTTGAGATAAACGTTTGCTGATGGCATAATGTTATGGTTTTAAATTTTTGAGAAATGTTGATCGGGCTGTAAAGATAAAACAGCTTTTAGTGAATAGTAAAGGAAGCCCAAAGAGATATCCACATTTTGCAATTTGATAATCCCTCTACGTAATGCGGGTTTGTCATCATGCGGGCGCAGGTGACATTTGACCTCCGCGTGTAGAGACGCAAGATTTTGCGTCTCTACGTAATGCGGATTTGTCATCATGAGGACGCAGGTAACATTTGCCCTCCGCGTGTAGAGACGCAAGATTTTGCGTCTCTACGTATTGCGGGTTTACGTAATGACGGTCTCTACCTCATGCTTGTCTCCGTATAATGCTGCTTCATCGACACCGTATTTCGCCTTCGTACATTTTTCCCCTATCTTCATCAACCATGAAACTGCTGCTCACATTCCTTACTGCTTTCTTCCTTTCCATTAGCGCGTATGCTGCACCCCTTCTTGCTACGCAAGAGCTGGAAAATATACCTGTGGCCGGTGCCGACCAACCCTACGCGCTTGTAGCCGGCGGCAGCAAAGGCATAGGCTATGGCATAGCCGAGGCCCTGGCTAAACGCCACTACAACCTCATACTCATAGCCCGCCACCGCGATACGCTGGACAAGGCAAAGCACGAACTGGAAGCCGCCTGGCATGTGCATGTGGATGTGCTGGTGTACGACCTTGCACACGACAATGCCGCCACCGACATAGCCAAATGGTGCACCGAGCGGAACATACACCTCAAGATGCTCTGCAATGTAGCAGGCCTGGGTGGTTCGCACGACTACCTTACACTCCCCCTCGACTCGCTGCGCTATATGGTGGACCTGAACGTATCATCCTGCATGGCGCTGAGCCTTACCTTGCTGCCCCTGCTCGAAAAGAATGCACCCTCTTATATCCTCAATGTATCCAGCATGGCGGGCATGGCGCCCATACCCGTTAAGAATATGTACAGCGCTACCAAGGCCGCTATATTGTCCTTCAGCTATGGGCTGCGCTACCAGCTCAAGAAGAAGCACATCAGCGTTAGCTGCCTTTGCCCCGGCCCTGTATTTACCAAGCCCGAGATCATAAAAGACACCAAAGAAAAGCTGGGCTGGTTCGGTATGCAGATGGCCTTGGGCCCGCATAGGGTGGGAGAGGTTGCCATTCGCAAAACGCTGAAGCACCGCATGATCATAGTGCCGGGCACGCTTGCCAAAACCATGTCCGGCATATTGCGCATACTGCCTAAGCGCTTGACCACTGCGCTGTATGCGAAGGTGGGGTAGGTGATGGCCAATTTGTCAAAGAACCTGTTTGTGGTATTAGGGTGCTGTGTATCATTCATAAAGCAAGTTGCTGGCACGGAATATGACAAGCAGTATAATTTACCCACAGTGTTAAAGTTCATTATGTTGAATTAACATTTTATTTGCCTGGGTGCTTGTTTTTTTGTATATTCTTTGTTCAGTGGCCACCAAAGCTTTTGATCCCGGCCTATTTTTTTTTGTAATCCTCTAAACTGTTAGCTATTATGCAAAAAGAGATAAAAAATATTTTAGTCCCTGTCAATTTTTCAGAGTCTTCAAATAACGCGCTGCAAACGGCGATTGCCATGTGTAAAAGACATGGTGCAAAATTACATCTTGTTAATGTTTTTGAGACAGATCTGCTGCTGCCAATGGCGGGTATGCAGGTGCCTGCGACCGGGATGATAACGGAATTGTATCGATCCCGGTTATCTAACCTGCAAACACTGGCGCAGTCTACAGCGCGCCACAATGACATAAAGTGTGAATGGCATTGTGATACCGGGTTCATACCGAATATAATATGCAGCAAAGCTGAAGAACTGGGCTGTGATATAATAGTGACAGGCAGCAGCCGTTCGTCAAGATTAAGAAATGCTTTCAGCGGTAGTATAAACATGAGGGTACTTAAGAATAGCAAGGTGCCGGTACTTACAGTGCCACGCGGCAGGCGCGTGCTTGATTTCAAAAATATTCTATTCCCCGTGCGGCCGATACGGAGTGCCTTAGACAAGCTGAAAAATATTGCGGGCATCATTAAATGCAACAACGCCGATGTTATGGTGCTGGGCATTGTGAATGTGCAGCAAGGCAATAAACTGGGCAGGGTGAGACACATGGTGGACATTGCATCGGGCGAAATATTACCGGCGGCGCGGAGAGTGCATAACAAGATCAAATGCGGCAACAACCCCGGTGATGAAGTGCTTGAAACAGGAAGAGAAAAAAATATGGACCTTGTTGTTGTCACAGCTACACTGACGAGCAGCATGCGGCAGATTTTCTTCACAGGCTACACACAAAAGCTAATTGATAATTCATTTATGCCCGTGCTGTTCGTTAAGCCGGCCATGGGCCTTGATTAACGCTGACTGCGGACGCTGCTACGCGTGGGCGCGAGGCGTAACCAATAATGCCTGCCGGGGGGCTGCTGCTTAGGCACTTACGTGTTAGCATTGTTGTCATTCTTTTTTTCATATCCTGTTTTATATTTTTGCAGGGTTAGTAGTCGGAACGCGTGTCGTTTGTTGCCAGGTTTTCTATTCGGCAATTGGTCGTGTTCCAGTTTTGTTGAGGACGTTTTTTTGTCGGTCCTGCCGCAGGCTTTAAAGCCTTTTTAATGAAGCATCCATTCTATACTCCCTGGTATGGCTATGCTTATTTTAAAACCTCCCCACAGGGGAATAAATTTTTTTTATGATAAACGTAACTATTTACAATTACGAGAAGCGCCCGCTGAAGGACGAGAAAGAAGCTATTGTATCATTTCTGTCGGAGCATATGGACCAGTATGGTGACAAGCCCGAGGACATATCAAAAGCGTTTGACTACGCAATGCGGGAGGGTGCTGCGCCCGGTGGCCTGGTCATTACTTCTCACCGTGGTGATGATAATACTATCACTGCGGCCGCCATAGTGAATAAAACCGGTATGAGCGGATACATACCCGAAAACATACTTGTATATATAGCCACACGAAAAGACCAACGCGGTAAAGGCATAGCGAACTTTATGATGAACTGTATAGTGGAGCTTACACAGGGTGATATTGCATTGCATGTAGAGCCTGACAACCCGGCAAAAGGACTCTACGAAAAACTTGGCTTCACGAATAAGTATCATGAAATGAGATTGACAAAAACAAAGGCATAGCTTATGGCATTTATTACATTAAACACAGAGAAGTTGAAACACAACTACCTGTACCTTGATAACCTGTTCAACAGTAATAATATTGAATGGTCGGTGGTGTCTAAAGTGTTGTGCGGCAATGCCAAATACCTGCAGGTGCTTATGGACCTCGGTGTGAAGCGCGTGTGCGACTCGCGCATAGTGAACCTGCGTATGATAAAGACGGTGGCGCCGGCTGTGGAGACCATCTTTATAAAGCCACCGGCAACGCATGTGATCAAAAAAGTGGTGGCTTATGCGGACATAAGTTTCAATACGTCTTACGCTACCATTAAGCGCCTGTCGGACGCTGCAGTGGCGCAGGGAAAGATACATAAGGTGATCATCATGGTGGAGATGGGCGAGCGCCGGGAAGGGATATTAAAGAGCAGGCTCTTGTCGCTTTACGCAAAAGTATACCAATTGCCCAATATAGAGGTTGTAGGTATTGGCACTAACCTTACCTGTATGTATGGCGTGCTGCCGGATAAGGATAAACTGGCCCAGCTTTGCGACTATAAAAAACAGATAGAGCAGGTCTTCGGAACGAGAATACCCTATGTATCCGGTGGGGCCTCGGTTACCGTGCCGCTAATAATGAGCGGAGAACTGCCTGAAGGGGTAAATCATTTCAGGGTAGGCGAGAGCCTCTTCCTGGGTACTAACGTTTACAGCACCGGCCCGCTTGAAGGCATGTGCCAGGACGTATTTAAAGTGTATGGCGAGATCATTGAACTGTATGAAAAGCCAAATGCGCCATCCGGCGAAATGGGATATAACCTGGCAGGCGAGGCAATAAAATTTGATCAGGGCAGCATGCCTGAAAGATCCTACAGGGCTATTGTGGATATAGGCCTGCTGGACGTGGAAGAAAAGCACCTTACGCCGCTGGATGAAAACGTAAAAATAGCCGGCGCAAGCTCCGACATGCTGGTGTTGGACATTGACAGGAACGTAAATGAGCTGACGGTGGGAAGCATGGTAGAGTTCAGGGCCGACTATATGGGCACCCTGCGCCTGATGCACTCAAAATATATTGAGAAGCGCATAGAAAAGGACGCTTGGGATGGTGATGAAACAGCAGGCGGCTCTGCAATGCTCGACTGGAAGCGACCGAAGGATAAAAAGATGAATTATGGATGAACTTGGAAAATGGGTGTTGCTGGGCAACACCGGTAAAGATTGGTTATGGGCGGCCGGCACTTTGATTCTCTGCTGGCTGGCAGTAATGATGTTTAAACGGTTTCTTAAAAGCTACCTTAAAAAATGGTCGGCGAAGACGGAGTCGAAACTGGATGATCTCCTGGTAGGTATGCTGGAGCGGACTGTAGTGCCACTGCTATATATATGCAGTGTAGGCATAGCTATACATACGCTCAACATTACGCCCGGCGTCCACCGCGTGATAGGGCTGGCCATATTGTTTGTGGCTACCTATTTTGTGCTGCGCATTATTACTACCCTGGTGCAGCAGTTGGTGTACGCCTTTATCAAAAGGCAGGAGAACAGCGACGCTAAGGAGAAGCAGGCAAAGGGCCTGCTCATCATCATCAAGGCTGTGATATGGATCATGGGCCTGCTGTTCCTGGTCAATAACCTTGGCTACAACATTACTACGCTCATCACAGGCCTGGGTATAGGAGGTATAGCCATAGCCCTTGCGGCCCAGGCCATCCTGGGCGACCTCTTCAGCTATTTCGTTATCTTCTTCGATCGCCCCTTTGAGATAGGCGACTTCATTATCGTGGAGAGCAACATGGGTACCATAGAATACATCGGCGTCAAGACCACGCGCATACGCACCCTTGGCGGCGAGCAGCTCATCTGTTCCAACACTTACCTTACCAACTCGCAGGTACACAACTACAAGCGCATGGAAGAGCGGCGCGTGGTGTTTAAGATAGGCGTTACCTATCGCACCGCGACTGAAAGCCTGAAGCAAATACCCAAAACGGTTAAGGACATCATCAGTTTTATACCAAAGCTGAGATATGAGCGCGGTAATTTTTCCGGCTTCGGGGATTTCAGCCTCGATTTTGAATTTGTCTATTTTGTGCTGGACCCCGATTACAATGTCTTTATGGATAAGCAGGAGCTGCTGTACCTGGCTATTGTACAGGCATTTGAAGACGAAGGCATCGAATTCGCCTACCCTACACAAACCCTCTTTGTGGAGCGGGCAGGGCATATGGCATAGCTCCGTCTCTGCCCGCTCCCGCTAGTGGCTGGGCTTGCCATCCGCAAAACATTAAAGCACCGCATGATCATAGTGCCGGGCACGCTAGCCAAAACCATGTCCGGCATTTTGCGCATACTGCCTAAGCGCTTAACTACTGCGCTGTATGCGAAGGTGGGGTAGGGTATTCACTCTAGGATTCTTTTTCTCAATTAATGGCCGGTGTAGCGTGTGATGTGGTTGGGCACTGTCGCCATTTTCCATCCAATCAATACTAATTAAATTTCAAAATGTCAATGTGAAAAACACGGTTTTTTATACGCTTTATTGTACTTACATTGTCGACGTATAAATTTATACCTATATGCGTAAAACCTTTTTAGCATTACTGTTGTCATTGTTTTCTGTTGGTGCGTATTGTCAAGATAGCAAAGTAATAAATCTTATCTCAAATGAGGTTTATCAATTAAATGGCGGACTAAGGTCGCAGTTTGGCGGTAGAAGCAGAATCGCAATACCAATTTCACTACCATACAACACCAGGGGCTTAGTTTATACGATACAAGCCTATAGGCAAGGGGAATCAGTTGAACATAGTCTTAATTTAGGAATGTCGCTACTGACATTAATAAATACTGGAAATGTTACTCTTGCCAATGCGGTGAGTAATATTGAAATACCCGCAAGCACTCAAACTGTTGATGTTTATTTGTTACCTGGTTGGAACGATAAGGAGAATTTTGTAAATAAAAGGGAAGGCTATTGGAGAATATATGACAATGCAAGTAGAACGGCTTGTTCAAACTGTAAAGTTGCATTAGAGAATGTTGCTGGAATGCCTCAAAATTTATTTTTAGGATTGCGAAACCTTTCATCGTTAGACGCAATAACGATAGTTGTTAATGTTGCGGCTGTGACATATTAAGTTGATGGATTTTCATGTTTATTTTGTAAATCTGGGTCGTCAAATAAAGAAGGCAAATTATTTTTTGTTGCCTTTTGAGAATTACCTTTTTTCAGTACACCTTTCCGATAATCTTGTTCTATTGATTTACCAATCCTAATAGGATTTTCAGGTGAATGTGCTTTATATAAGAAAGATTCACTAAAATTATTCTTATGAACGAACCATATCTGATCCCTTCTTAGTTTATTGTCTAGCATTACTGTATTATGGGTGGTGAATATGAGCTGAGCCCCGCTAGTATTATTTTTCTCGCCGTTAAAAATGTCCAGTAAAAATACTAGCAATTGGGTATGTAAGCTTGCATCTAACTCATCGATAAAAACTAACTGGCCTTTTTTCAAAGCATATGCCAAAAAGCAAGACACTATGAAGTATTTAATTGAACCAGATGATTCATTTTTTTGCAATTGAAATTCAATCATTTTCTGAAATAAATGATGTTCGTCGAATACCTTATGATGTGTGAATAATTCGAAGTTCGTTTTTTCAATTTCATACAATGCATCAACGATATCTATGTGAATGCCTTTATTGCTAACAAGATTTGAAACTTTGTCAAATATGCTTGTAAATCCAAGATCAGCGTTGTCAAGAAATTTTAATATTGCGCTGCGATACTCTTCTCTTGTATATATCTGCGCAGCACCAGCTTCAACAGACATGTGATAATTTGAATTGAGAATAACATTTCCCTTAAACCAAGTTGAAATTTCATCAATGCGAGGTATTCCCTCTTGAGATAACATGACTGTTAAAAACAGATTGTTTGACTTAGTAAAGACTTTTGCTTGTTCTACTTTTTTTTCTGCATTCTTATTCCATAATTTACTTAGCTCTCTAAAATTTTGACCACTTCTAACAAATAGCGCATTTTCTCTTATTGGTCCATCCGCATAATAAAGCCACTCACTGATAACTTGCTGATTATGTATTTCAAATCCGTAACGATATTTGGTCTGCCGAAGAATAAAAGTCGACTCAAAAAAAGTCGGCTTATTTTGCATAGCTGAATTGAGTCGAAATGGTTCAATTTCTATCTGGTTCACACTTGACCCGAAAGCAAAAGAGTTTAATATCGCATTTCTATAAGTGGCATAGGCTTTCATCAAATTTGACTTTCCATATGCATTATAGCCGTAAATGGCTGCAGATTTTAATATGCTGATTTTTTCATTATGAAGATACGGTATGTGTACGAACGTTTTTTTTTCCTTTAAAGCCTCTGCTGACATATCCAATGTGGCAGCATCTTTAAATGATAAATAATTACCTACTGAAAATTTGACCAGCATAAAATATACTCCTGTTTGCGAAATTATGCCGAAAAATACATTTTCCACAACCTGTGGATAAGATATTTTTGCAACTATGTATATTATACTGAAATTTACAAAAATTAGAGTCAGAGATTCGAATATGATCTCCTGTTAAATAAATATTCAAAAATAGATTTTTAAAATGGGAAACTACAAAAAAAATCCGCCAGAAAAAGCTCAACCTCGCCAAGTGTTATTAACTGGAGAAACTGGAGGTTTGGGTGTTAAAAAGCATCAGCCGTCTCAGCAAATGATTCGTATTAGATTAGTACGTCTGAATTTAACCCTGCTTAAGAGGCTTTCATTATACGACCGTGTCTCGGTAATATGGCAAGATGAAAATTATTATTGCTTATACAATAAGGAAGTGGTTGGCATGGTACCAGGTAATTATAATAAAAAATTAAATGTACCGGCAAGCTACAAGGCTTCTGTTGTGGAAGTGACAGACGACCCGCCTGTTGTAATTATTGAATTAAACGTATAGTAAATGGAAATTGAGGAGATATTTCAAGAGTCTTTATTTAATGATTGTTCAAGCGGTTGTGACGCATATGCGGCGTGCGGAGGTCGCCGTGCGACAGCGCCTTGTGGTTGCGTTTGGTCCGTCGATACGGGTTTACGTTATCAGTGCCAAAAATGCTATATAATTTGTAGAGAAAGGGGGCGCTTAGATCAAAAAGCAAAGTCAAAAAGTTTTGCGGCAGAGATTGAAAGTGGCCAGACATTGGATCAGGTACAGATTAGGCAGGTACAGCAAGATATTCCGGTTTTTATACCTACTTACACACACCACAAACATTGTAGGGAAGAAACATTCTCTGAATTTGCGGCTGTTGATATTCGCATTTTGCTTAATTGCAGCAAAATAAAGGGAGCGACTGTCAACCACAAATTTACCTCGCCAGATGTTCTTCGAAAATACCTAAACGTTGCGCCCGATTGCCAACTGATAGCTGTATTAAATGGGCAAGATTGGATGCTGGAGAGTTTTTGGGCTGCATCACGCGTTCAGATATTAGCCAGATTAAAGGACTTAGGCTTCTCGATATGTACCGGACCTACTTTTTCTTTAACTGAATTTACTACCAAGGGAACTCGCGTGCCGTATTCTCATCATACAGCCATGCTAATGCGTCACCATCAAGTAATTTCCGAAATAGATTTTTCTGGCCTTTCTGCAGTGCCTAACTTATATTGGTTAGATGGAGATAATCGTGAAATACTTAGATGGTCTAAATGGTTACAAGATAATCCCGACGTGCATATGATATCGAAAGATTTCACATCAACACGCGCCTGGTCTTCTATTGAGCCCAGGTTGAAAGAGTTTCTATTCTTGCTTGAAAAAACTGGGCGCATATTTCATATAATGATAATAGGGAGTGGTCCACAAAATGCTCTAAAAATTATGAGACAATTAAAAGAGTGTGGACATACTGTTGCGATAGTTACATCTGCTCCAATAATGAAGGCTATACATGGCCACAAGTATTTTATAGATGGAGATGGAAAATTTGGATTTGGCCCTGAAACTGATTCTTCATTTCCAATGCTTGTTAAAAGCAATTTGGCAATATTCTACAACGAACTGAAGAAGTGTCGTGCTTAATTCTGCAGCTTGAATAACTTTTGATTACATTCCTTATTAGCCAATCTCTAGGTGATGAGTTCCCAAAAAATAAATTTGGAAACCCCTCCCTCAATTTCGTATCTTTATCACAGGCCGGAGCTTTTTTTATAATAGGAGCAAAGGCAATATTTAAGAAGCAAAACAGACAACAAATGACTCATCCATTATTTCCGCTATTCAGCAATTATTTCCCAAAACAGGAAATAAGGAGAAATAATTCGGTCTGTTAATATGAGCCGCCGTTCTGATTAGAAACCGGAAATGAAAAGACAAAACCGGAAATAACCAGAAATTATTCCAAAACGTAATACGGCTCTACCATCAAGCATTTCAGCCGAAATGCCCTTCCAAAACCGGAAATTATATAATCGGAAATGAAAACCGGAAATTATTTTTATTCATAATGTAATATGGGTCTATTAGCTGGGCTGACTTTGTCAAAAATTGAGAGGATGCTGAATAGCATTCGTGTCACACTGAGCCGCGTCGAAGGGTGGCGCAGCCCGATCAAGGCCCCGATGTGGCCTGTGTGCAAAGGCTTAACTTCATGGTTCGACACGGCTCACCACGACAGGAATTCTAATATGATTCTCCCCATTCAGCAAGCAATTAAAAAATTATCTTTGCAAACCTTATAATAAGATTACTAAATATAACATGGAGCTAAGCAAAAATTTTCAACACAGGGAAGCAGAACAGAAATGGTATGAGCATTGGAACAATTCGGGCTACTTTAAGAGCGTACCCGATGAAAGGCCTGCCTATACCGTGGTCATTCCGCCGCCCAATGTAACAGGTGTGCTGCACATGGGCCATGCGCTCAATGATACCGTGCAGGATATCCTCGTTCGCCGTGCGAAAATGCTGGGCTACAATACCTGCTGGGTACCGGGCACCGACCATGCATCTATAGCTACCGAGGCTAAGGTGGTGGGCATGCTGCGCGAGCGGGGCATAGATAAGAAGAACCTTAGCCGCGATGAGTTCCTTAAGTATGCCTGGGAGTGGAAGGAGAAGTACGGCGGCATCATACTGCAGCAGCTCAAAAAACTGGGCTGCGCGCTCGACTGGGACCGCACTGCCTTCACCATGGATGATGACTATTATGCGGCGGTGATACGTGTGTTCAACGAGCTGTACAGCAAGGGCTATATATACCGCGGTGTAAAGATGATCAACTGGGACCCGCGCGCCAAGACAGCCCTGAGCGATGAGGAAGTGATCTTTAAGCAAACCAACTCGAAGCTGTACTATGTACGCTACAAGCTGGATAATGATAAGGACGAGTATATAACAGTAGCCACGGTGCGCCCCGAAACTATTTTGGGCGATACTGCCATTTGCGTGCATCCTGACGATGAGCGCTATGCGCATCTTAAAGGTGCTTATGCCTTTGTGCCGCTCATCAATCGCAGGATACCGATAATATTCGACGACTATATAGATAAGGAGTTTGGTACAGGTGCGCTTAAGGTAACACCCGCGCACGATATCAATGACTATAACCTGGGCCTGAAGCACAAGCTGCCCGTAATAGATACCCTGAACGAAGATGGTACTATGAGCGAGGCCGCGCAGCTATATATAGGCGAGGACAGGTTTGCCGTAAGGAAGAAGATAACAGAGGCACTGCGCGAAAGCGGCAACCTGGTGAAGGAAGAAGAGTACAGCAACCAGGTGGGCTATAGCGAGCGTACCAACGAGGTGATAGAACCGCGCCTGAGCATGCAGTGGTGGTGCAATATGCAGGATATGGCAAAGCCCGCGCTGGCTGCCGTAACGGATGACAGCGTAGAGTTCCATCCCGCTAAGTTCAAGAACCTGTACCGCCACTGGATGGAGAACATCAAGGACTGGTGCATCAGTCGCCAGCTATGGTGGGGGCAGCGCATACCCGCATGGTACGATAGCGAGTGTGGAATGTATATAGGCCACAACGAAGAAGAGGCGCTAAAGAAATACAATAGCGAAAAGCCTGAACTGTCGGCCAAGGAGCCAAAACTAAGGCAGGATGAAGATGTGCTGGATACATGGTTCAGCAGCTGGCTATGGCCAATGGAAGTGTTTGGCTGGAACAAGACGCCGGACAATGCAGAGCTGAAATATTACTATCCTACCAACACGCTGGTTACCGCGCCGGAGATCATATTCTTCTGGGTAGCGCGTATGATCATGGCGGGCTATGAGTTCATGGGCGAAAAGCCTTTTGACAAAGTGTACTTTACAGGTATAGTACGCGATAAGCAGGGCCGCAAGATGAGCAAGAGCCTCGGCAACTCGCCCGATCTGCTGCAACTGATAGATGATTATGGCGCTGATGCGGTTCGCTTCAGTGTAATGATATCGAGCCCGGCGGGTAATGACCTGCTCTTTGATGAAAGCCAACTGGAACAAGGCCGCAACTTCTGCAACAAGATGTGGAATGCCCTGAAGCTGGTAAAGAGTTGGGAAGGAAGGGTATCGGATGAGGTGGAGGAGAGTAAAGTGCTCTTTGCGGTTAACTGGATGGAGCAAAGGCTGAACACCGTATCGGAAGAGATAACGGAGCTGTTCAAAGATTTCCGCCTGAGCGAAGGATTGAAGACCATCTATTCGCTGATATGGAACGACTTCTGTTCATGGTACCTGGAGTGGGTAAAACCCGCGCAGGACATGCCGATATCGGCACACGTGTACGAGCGCACAGTAGCTATATACGAAAGACTGCTGCAATTGCTGCACCCATACCTGCCCTTCATTACCGAAGAGATGTACCATGAGCTGCGCGAGCGCGGCGAAGGTAACGACCTGATCAATCAACCGCTTGCGCCAGTTGCAGAGATAGATAAAGAGGTTCTGAAGGATGGTGCTTTCTTACAAGAGCTGATAACCGCCATACGCGATACCCGCAACAAGAACCTGCTGAAACCCAAGGACACCATTGGCCTTTGGATAGATACACAACAGCGTGCCTTTTACGAGGCCATGCAGTTCATACTGGTTAGGCAGGTAAATGCAAGTCATATTGGTTTTACAGACGAGGCTAAACAAGGTTGCATATCGATAGTAGTACAGACAGATAAGCTCTATGTTGAAGCACAATCTTCAGCAACCATAGACACAGGCTTGCAGAAAGAGCAGATGCAAAAGGAGCTGGATTACCTGAAGGGCTTCCTGGTGAGTGTAGATAAGAAGCTGGGCAATGAGAAGTTCGTAGCTAATGCCAGGCCCGAAGTAATAGCCAATGAGCAGAAGAAAAAGGACGATGCGCTGGCTAAAATAAAGACGATAGAGGAGAGTTTGGCGTTGATTAGTTGATTAGTTGATTAGTTGATTAGTTGATAAGTTGACTGGTTGGGAGACTTTAGGGGCTTTTATTATAATCTTAACTTTTTGCATGTTAATTTAGCTTGATGACCCGTATAGGAAATATAATATTGCTTGTATTCGTTTTGTGCATTACGGCGGGGCTGTATGCACAAAACGTAAAAAAGCCTGAGCCTGCCAAAACTACCGAGCATAAGAAGGACACCAGCACTGTTCCATTTGTGCCCACCTACCTTGGCAAGACTTTCGAGTACAAAGGCGGGCAGATACCTAAAGCGAAATTTGACGAGCTATTGCACAAGGGTATAACAGCAAAAGATTCACTGGGTAATGTTTATAATGTAATTGGCTTCACCTTCTCTTACGTAGAGCGGAACCTGTATGAAGATTCGGTAGGCAAGCTGCAGATCATGTCGGAGTACCTGTCGGAGTACTGCCCCGGAGACACATTGCCTGCCGATATTGCTGCCAGCATATATGAGCGCACCAAGCAGAAAGACACAGCATACTTTGATGGTATCACATTAAGGAAACAGTCGGACGGCGCCGGTGCTTATGGCAAGCCGATGCGCTTTATCATCACTAAGTAAAGGCTAGTTCATCAGCAGCAGGTTCACACTACGCTGCAGTATATTGAAGGCTATCTCGGCCATCATGTTCTCTTTGTCCAGCGTGGGGTTCACCTCTGTCACCTCGAAGCAGCAGATCTTGTGGTTCTGCATGATAGAGGCCAGCATATCTTCCACCTCTTTCTCCTTAAGGCCATTGCTCACAGGCGTACCTGTCCCGCGCGATATAGAGCTGTCCAGGCTATCCACGTCGAATGATACGTAGATGTCGTCGCAGTTGCTAAGATGCATCAAAGCCTGGCGCACCACGTTCTCCACACCTTTTCGCCTCACTTCCTGCACAGGTATCACTTTGATACCGTACTTCTTGATGAGGAATTCTTCCTCTTTTTCAAAGTCGCGCAGGCCGATGAATACGATATCCTCGGGCCTTAGTTTGGGCTGTATCTTACCTATGTTCTTCAGCTTGTTCCATAGCTCTATGGTATGCGGATCGGGGTTGTGTACCTGGTTGTCTAAATTGTCCTCGGCCAGTGCAGTAGCCAGGGGCATACCATGCATATTGCCCGATGGGGTGGTGTAGGGTGAGTGCATATCGGCATGGGCATCTATCCATATCACACCCAGTCGGTTCTTAGGCTTAGCCATGCGTATGCCCGCAATGGTGCCACCCGAGGTGCTATGGTCACCCGCCAGCACCAGCGGGAAGAGCCCTGACTTCAAAGTGTCAGCCACGGTCTTTGATACGCGCTCGTACATGGTAAGCACGCCCTGTATACGCTTTGCATATGGCGATGCCACAGGCTCATAAAGCAGGCGGTTCTCATTCTCTACTATCTCGGTGGGGAAGTTGACAAAAAAGCTGCTCATAAAGTCGAGGGCAGCTATCCTGATGGCATCTATACCAAGGCTTGCGCCACGGGTCCCGGCTCCTATTTCAGACCTTACTTCTATGATCTTGATATTACGCATATGGCCCAAAGGTATTAAAAGCCCCCTGCTTATACAAAAACGGGGATATATGGGCCTAAAAGGGGTAGCCGATGGCTATATTAAGGACCAGGTTGTTAGAGCGCCAGGTACTGTTGCCAAACTGTATCTCATTGAGCACCCAGCCGCCGTTGCCATTGAATACATAAGGCTTTTTCACGGGAAATGCGGCATCAAAACGGATGATGAAGAAGCCTGCGATGTCCATACGGATGCCCGCACCGGTACTAAGGGCTATGTCCTGCCCGAAGTGGCCGAAGCTAAATTCGCCGCCGGGATAGTCGCCGCTTTTTTCAGCCAGCCAGATGTTGCCGGCATCAGCAAAGACAGCTCCATTGAACTTTATGGCACCGGTGAACAGCGCCAGCATGTCGAAACGGTATTCCCCGTTCAGTTCAAGCTTTATATCGCCTGTGCGGTCAATAAAGTTCGTGGTATTGCCTGCGTTGCTGGAATCGTAGTAGTTGCCCGGCCCAAGCGAACGTATACGCCAGCCCCTGATACTATAGGCACCACCCGCATAATACTGCTTAATGTAGGGCAGTGTGGATGATTGGCCGTAAGGAATGCCGATACCGCCATAAAAGCGGAATGCTGTAGTGGAGTGTTTTCTTTTGAAGTAGTGACGCGCATCGAAATCGTACTTGGTGTACTGTGAGTAGCTGCTGTCAATAGAGGGTATCAGTGCATTGATGCCCTGCATGAGGCCGCCTGCTTCTTCAAAAGACAGGCGCAGGTAGGAGTAGGAGTGGCCCTTTCGCTTTTCCTGGTCGCTGAAGGTATAGGCAAGGTTCTCGCCCTCAATGAATGTGGGACGGTAACTGTTCTTCAAAAAGTCGTTCGTATTAAGCCTTTCCTGGAACGAATCGGATGTGCTGGGCAGGCGGATGATGTTCACAAATGCGGGAGAGATGTCCCATGTCTTTTCGCGCGTTTCGCGGAAGTTATAGGTGAGGCTTGAGGTAGTGTTTATGAGCGAAAAATAGTTTA
Organism: Bacteroidetes bacterium UBA1947; assembly: GCA_002336915.1. Taxonomy (GTDB): domain Bacteria; phylum Bacteroidota; class Bacteroidia; order Chitinophagales; family Chitinophagaceae; genus MKUN01. The sequence continues at coordinate 27,218 of DDET01000053.1, forward strand.
TCCTGTCCTGGAAATTGGTGCCCACGCTTATGATGGTGCGTGGCAAGTTCCTGCGGGTATTCTTCAGCTTAAAGGGCACTATGAACTTGGGGAAGTTGATACTTGCATTGACACCGTAATACCTGTTGAGCAGCGAGAAGCGATCGGACACGTTGCCGCCTTTGGTTTCATCGTAGGCGGTTTCAAGTCCGCCGGAGACGGATATGTTCAGCAGGTTGGCCCCTTTGCCCAGGTTCTTATTGCGATAGGTAAAGCTAAGCGTATTGCCCAGGAAATAAGTGGTACCACTGGACACTTCGTAATTGGTGGAGAAGTCGTACTTCTTCGCCCTGTTCATCAGGATGGAAACATTGAGCTTGTTGTTGGCTATGCTGTCCGCCCTGTCTTCGCGCAGCCGGATGTTGATGGACTGGAACACACCCAGCTCAGTGAGTTTTGTCTGGGTTTGGTCGTAATCAGCCTGCGAGAAAAGCCTTCCTTTCTCGAAGTAAATGTGCTTAAGTATTACACGTGAACGTACATAGTAATGATGGTAACGCAGGCCCATACCCTCAATATTCTTGATGATCATAGTGCTGTCGCGCATGTCCTTCCTGTCCTCGTAGTCGGGTAGAACGGTGATATTGTTGATGTAATACTTCCTGTATTCAGTTGGATCTTCAGCACGAATGATGATGTTAACATCCAGTGGGGGCTTCTTCGCTTTCTTCTGCTCTTCTATAGAAGTGACCGCACTGGCAAAAGGATTATAGGCGTTTTGCAGTTCGACCTTGTTCAAGGTATCTATCACAAAGGATATGCTCTCCTGCGAAAATTTATAGTAACCGTTATTTTTCAGCAGGTTGGTAATGCGGCTGCGCTCTGCCTCCAGCTGGCTCATGGAGAATTCTTTGTCGTGGATGAGTACAGATTCTTTACTGCTGGCGTTAATAATATCCGCAACCGTAGAATCATCGACGTCGAGGTTTACTTTGTTTAGCAGGTAGTTGATCCCGGTTTCTACATTGTAGGTAACATAGGCTTTCTTCTTCCTGAATACCGTGGTATCGGTGATACGGGCATAAAAATATCCCTGGTTCACCATATAGCTTTTCATGTTCTGCACTGTGCGCCTGCGCGTGGTGCTATCATAAACTACCGGTTTTTCCACTGTCTTTGATTTTATCTGGAAGTTGGTAGTGTCTTTTTGGTATTTCTCATACCTGATGTTATAAAGCCATACCTTGGTAGGTATGCCCAGCGTGTAGCTGTTGGGCTTTTGCGTGATAATGCGCGCCAGGTTGTCCCGTATCTCGTCTTTGCGTTTGATATGCCCTTCCGACTTTAATTTGACGCTGTTCCGGCGCAGCAGGTATTCGTTCTCCTTAAGGTGTTTGGTGCTGTTGCATGAGGACCATAAAAAAGATAGCAATATGAGCAGTATGGGGGCTGTTATATTGATATGTCTAATTCTTCTTTGGCTCATGTAAAATGTTCAGGACAATTGATATAGCTTTGTTACCCGATGTTGTCTAAGGCGCAAAATAAATATATTCGGTCGTTAACCCAGCAAAAATACCGTAAAGAATACAATGTATTCATTGCCGAGGGAGATAAAATAGCCCGTGAGTGGCTAAATTCAACTGCGGAGATAAAAATGGTGCTCGCGTTGCAGGATTGGGCAGATTCATATCATGCTTTAATTGCAAGGCATAAAGAAGCCGAGCTGATCATTGTAGAACCACACCAGCTGGAAGCAGTAACTGCATTGCAAACGCCCAACCAGGTGTTGCTGGTGGTGGCCATGCCTGCTGAAGGTGCAGATCTGCCCGCAAATGAATGGTGCATAGCGCTGGAAGGTATACAGGACCCCGGTAACATGGGCACCATTATCCGCATAGCCGACTGGTTCGGGATAAAACATGTAATATGTTCGTCCGATTGCGCGGATGTGTACAACCCTAAAGTGGTACAGGCGGCCATGGGCGGGCACTTAAGGGTGCAGCTACATGTTGCTGAGCTGGATAAATTCATCGCATCGACCAAGATGCCGGTGCTGGCTGCGGCACTTGACGGAGAGAGCGTATATGCTATGCCGGCTTTGGATGCAGGGATCATAATGATAGGCAATGAATCGAAAGGTTTACCGGCGGGATTGATGCAGCTTGCCAGCCATAAGGTGACGATACCGCGAAGGGGCGGGGCAGAGTCTTTGAACGCAGCTGTATCGGCGGGTATACTATGTGCCTTGCTGGTGCGCGATTAAATATTCTCACAAAATTTTACATGGCACTAAACTTTGGCATAAGTGTTGATTCTAAGTAACAATACAGCTCAGCAAATATGAAAAAAGCAATATTCACCGTTTTACTTGTTCTGGCCTTTGCGCCGGTATTATTTGCCCAAAGAGAACGCAGTACTTTGCATGTTACACTCAGCGATCAATCGCATTTATCGGTGGCGCTGAATGGCAGGTATTTTGACAAACATGGCACATCCCTTACCATTGGTGACCTGCCCGGAGGCCAACACTTCCTGAAAGTCTATACCTATGAGCAGGACGGCAGGGGCAGGGGGCATGCACACCTGGTGTATAGCGGGTATATACGCATACACAGGGGAACCTATGCCAACTGTGTGGTGGACCCAAACACGGGTGATATACAACTGAACGAGGAAGGAGAAAATGACAATACGCGCTACAGCTACAGTCACAGGGAGAGAGGCTACGTACGTGAACAGGATGGCCAATATGACGACAACGGACCGGTGACAGATGACATATATGACAATGGCAAGGACTATGGTGACGACAAGACCGCTGAGCGCAAAGACAATAGCAATGAAAGCGCCATTGGTGCATTTGGAACCGGCCCTATGTCAAAAGGAGATATGGATGGGCTAAAAAGTATGGTGAGGGCAAAGGATACCGACGGCGATAAAATACAAGTGCTGGAATCCCAGACAAAGGGTAAATCATTTACCGTAGAGCAGGTGAGCAAAATGATGAGCTGGATGAACGCGGACGATAGTAAACTCGAATTCGCTGAATGGGCATATCCATTCGTTACTGACAAAGAGAACTATAGGAAGCTGGGCGGCCAGTTTGCAAAAGCAGATTACCTGAAACAGCTGGATGACTTTGTGCAAAGCAGGAGATAGGCTAGGCAGGAACAGGCTCCAGTGTGAACCAGCGGTTGAAAAGGATACCGGTAAGGCAGCCAATGAATATGCCTATTACCGCGCCGAAAGTAACATCCAAAGGGAAATGCACACCTACGTACACCTGTGCATAGGAAACCACTATCGCCCATAGTATTGCGAGCGGCCATACCCATTTTATTTTCCTGCCCAAGGTTACCGCCATGAAAAATGCCAGGGCAAAGTGATTACTGGCATGTGATGAAGGAAAGCTATAACCACTGCCGCAAGGCACAAGGCTGTGCACCATTTCCACAAGGTTAGGATTATTGCAGGGGCGTGTGCGGTGGAAGATGGGTTTTAAAAGATGGGCACTTATTTGATCTGACAAGGCGAAAGCCACGATAAATGCTGCACACCAGGCAAAGCCTTTCCTGCCAAAATTCTTAGGCATAAAAATGGCAAGGAAAAGATAGAGCGGGGCCCATGTCCACTGGTTGCGGAGGAAGGGCACAAGGAAATCTAAAAATGGCGTATGCCACTCAGCATTCATATAATACCAGATAGAATAATCCCAGTACAGTATATATTCCCTGAGGTTATGCAGCATACTATTTTTTGAAGACCATTATCATGCGTGGTGATGTGAGGGGGTCGTAACTGCCGAGCTTATAATTGCCAAAAGTGCCGATGAGCCTTAATCCTGCCTTCTTAAATATCTGGATAAAATCCGATAATGAGAAGGCCGCGACGCTTTCGGTATAATGCCTTAGCTTATTATCGGCATCGGTAAATTCTATTTTCTTCATTATATGCTCCCTTTCCAGCTTGCGACTGATATGAAACGTATAACTGCCCCGGTGTATTGTTTCTTCGGGCACCAGGTTATCCAGCACCTGTTCCCTGTTGAGGTAATCGATAACAAGGATGCCATTCTTTTTAAGCGCCGCTGCAAATGACTTGGCAGCCATCACATGGTCACGATCGTGAGCGAAATAGCCGAAGCTGGTGAAAAAATTAAAAGCGTAGTCGAAATAGTTGATGTAAAAAGGAAAGCGCATATCGTGCACATAAAAATGCAGTCGTTCATTTTCATGTGCCTTGGCCTGCTCTATACTCTGGTGCGAAATATCGATACCCGTGACATCGAAACCATGCTCGGCCAGTTGCACCGCAAATCGGCCTTCGCCACATGCGATGTCAAGCATCGATGCGCCGGGTAATGGCTGTAAATAGTTGAGCAGGTTCTCAATAAATTCCTGTGCTTCCAGTTCGTCGCGGCTTTGATACAATATTTTGTAATAAAGCGATCCGAACCAATGCTCATACCATGCTGTGTGTTCCGTGCTCATGGGTACAAAAATAAGCGATGTGCGGGGATAATTCAGTTTAAATGCATTTTGACAGGTGGGAGCCCGGTGGGATCCATCGCGCGATGATCGTTCAACCCCGCGGGGGTTGCGTATCGCTGGTGTTCGCTTCCCCGGTTGCACCGGGGGCTACTCA
>DDET01000026.1 GCA_002336915.1 Bacteroidetes bacterium UBA1947
CCGACGGGCTTTAATATGAATAGCCCCGGATGAAATCCGGGGTAAAGAGCATTTCTTAAATACAATAACCCCGGTAGGGGTTAAATGTTTAATTTATAATAAGTATTTTTCGTCAAACTCAATTCCGTTTTCGATCAGCAGGCGTTTGTACTCGTCAAAGAAGCTTTCAGTTTTATGGTGTTCCTTTTGGTTTTTGATATAATTAATAATTATGTCCTTTTCGCGAATAGAATAGGTGAATGCACCATAACTATCCTGCCAGCCTTTGAATTTTGGAAAGTGACCAGATTCTTTCATCCATAAGCTGCTAGCCACTTTGATATTCTTTACAAAATCGGCGAGTGACAAGGAAGGGTGGAGATCAGAGAAAATGTGGATGTGATCTTCCATCTCGTTAATGCGGTAAAGTTTACAATTGCTATTGTTTATCGCACCCCATATATATTTGTATAACTCTTCACAATGTTGTCCTGCAATCGTTGCTTCGCGATTTTTTGTGCCGAAAACAATTTGATAAAATATTTGACGGTGGCTCATGCTAGTAACATTTACGGACGATTAAGATAACAAATTATTGAAATTGTATGCTCCACGCGATTGTTGTTCAAGCCCGTTGGGGTTGCGTGTGGTGTTGTTTCCGTTTCCCCCGGTTTCACCGGGGGCTATTCATATTTAAGCCCTCCGGGCTTCACACAGAAAAATGCCTCGTATTTACGCGAGGCATTTTTCGTCTTACTTAGCTCGTTTATCCCTTCTTCCTCAGCGTAAAGAATAAAGCTATACCGTGTAATAGCAGGAAGGCCACAATAAGAATACCGCCTTTGCTATCAGTATCGGCTATGCTGCCGCGTTTTATCCTGTTATCGGGGTTGCCGCTTCTGCGGTTCCATTCGTCCAGGTAGTTCTCGTGCTGGTATATGCTCCAGCCGGCCAACCTGTTCATATTCTGCAGCTCTTCCTCGCGGCGTGCCGCTACTTCGCGCACATAGCGCCTGCCTTCGGGACAGGAAAAACTACCATAAGCCGGGTGGGTGATCACATAACGGACCTGGTACTGTTCGCTGTTCGGCGTTATTTGAAAAGCAAGGTCCTGCGCGTAGTGTGCCCTGTTGTAACGTACATGCATGCGGGTGAAGAATACATTGCCATTAAAATCGGCACTGCCATAATATCCGGTATTGCCTGAATTGACCCACCATACACCTGCATCTTTAAGGTCCTGGTAATCGGGCGGGTTTGATACACATGGGTCGCACTTTACATAGTTAGTGGAGCTTACGTCCCATGCATACTCGAGGAATATAGCTTCCTGGCTTTCGCGCCTCCATGCTTTCTTAAATGCATCAGCATAGAAGGGGGAGAAATCTTCCTGTACAAATTCCGGCACTTTAATACCTGTGGTCATTTTTACGGTGCGGTAGTTGGTGCATTCTACACGGCCTTTTTTCGTAAATGCGTAGATGATCAGGTCCTGGTCGCCATTGGAATTAGCCATGCCCAACCGTATAGGCAAACCAAAGCGGAGTGCGTTGAACTTTATTTGTATTGGTCTCAAGGTCTGGAAATCTCCTTGTTCCATCTTCTCTATATTTACTTTTACTACAAAGAACTTCAGGTTGTTCTTTATGTATGGGTTCAACACTTCTTCCGCATTGGGTGGTATCTTATAACCATTGTCGGTAAGCCATCTTTGCAGGCCATTGCTTTGCTCGGCACCAAGTATGATGATATCATATTCACCCACGGTGTATTTTGCTTCGATGGTGACGCCATAGTCCTTTTTATTTGCCGCTTTGTCTTCAGCCAGCGACCCCGCTCCCATAGATGCCATAGGAGCTGCCCTGGCCATTTTTTCATACTCTCTGCGGTCGCAGGGGTTGTTGTCATAGTACTCCACAAGGCGTGGCGCCGAGTAAGCGTCCAGTTTATCAAATACACCACGCTCCACTACTTTGATATCGCTCTCTTTTAAAACAGTAGGCACGGGCACCACCATAGCGAAGTCTTTCACATCACCTTTAAAGTCGTTACTCATGGTGAGCACCGTCTGGTTGCCATCGCGCACCAGTATTACCTGCGATGCCTGGTTGTATATTTTTGTGTCGGCCTTCGCCACGTAGAATCCGCAGAAGGCATTGCTTTGTATAGACGCACAGAGCCCCAGCGCGATAAAGATCCCGATTTTGCTTTTCATATATTTTTGGTTTGTGATGAAAAATGTTATGCCTTAGCTATAGTTGGTTTTAGCCATTCAAAGCGCGAGGCTTTAAATATTTTGTCGAATAAGGGAGTGAGTGGAGCGATGAAGAACAGTACCCATACGGGTGCGCCGTTGACGAATTTGTAATTGCTGAGATAGAAACTCAGGGCTGCGATAAGCACGCTCCATATAATGCGGGCGGTCTTGTGGTTGGGCGTGGTAACAGGGTCCGTGATCATGAAGAAAGTAAAGAGCAGGAGGCTGCCATTGGTAAACTGTTGCACGAAATAATCGAATGGCCAGCCCTGGTAAACAAGATTGCGCCAGGCCTGCAATGCCATAAGCGAGCCTATGAAGGCAAATGAAGTATCGAGCCTGTTGACCTTATGCACCACTGCACTGCCTAAGATACCCACCAGGAACAAGAGGACAGCTCCGCTGCCCCATTGGCCGGGTGATATCCATGCCTGGCCTGTGAGCAGGATGACCGCAACGATGCCGAAATTGCCCGGGTTGAATATATGCTTGCCATTAACCCGTAGCACGAATTTTGAAGCTATGGCAAGAAAGGCCGCCAATGCACAGATGCTCCAGTGATTGGCTTTCAGTAATAAACAAAGGCCCAGCACAGATATCATGGCGCTCTTCCATGAGTGCGTGGGCAGCTTAAGGAATTTGATACCCGCATACTGTGTAAGCAATGCGGTAGAAAAAATTGCAATGTAATGGTCCCAATGAGTATCCCAGTCGAGTATGAATGTGCCATAGAGCAGGAAAGTGCCCAGGAACAGTATCTGGTAGTGCCGTGCGTCTTTTAAGAAAGCCTTTATCATAAACACGTTTTCATACTAGATGCGGGTTTTTTAATAATTCCATAAGGCCCCCGAAAAAATCATGGGCTTTTTCATTAGTGCCTCACGAATGAATAGCTTATCTTTGCAGCCCAATTTTAACTATATGAAGAGTAATATTCGCCGTTTCCTTGTTAACTACCGCCTGCCACTGGCAGGACTTATGATAGCCCTTGGCTTTTGGGTAGGGTTTTCCGTAACATGGTGGATAGCATGGTTGCCATTCCTCATCGCCATCATTATGGTGGCTGCTTACTTTATGGTAGGGCCTATGACGCTGATACAAGGCTATATAGAAGCGGGTGATATGGAAGGTGCACAGAAACTGATGAACTCGGTAAAGTACCCGAACATGTTGTACAAGCCTATCCGCTCATCATATTATATGCTGCGTGCCAACTTCAGCACCATGGATGATAACCTCGACAAAGCAGAGGACGACCTGAGGAAAGGACTTGCAGCAGGACTGCCTGAAAAGGAATTTGAAGGCACAGCCTACCTGCAGCTTGGTTCTATAGCCTATAAGAAAGGCAACACCAAAGAAGCCATGGAGCACCTGCGCCGCGCCATAAAAATAGGACTGCCGGATAAAGACAACGAAGCAACAGCCTACCTGCAGCTAAGCAGCATATGCATACAGCGCCGTGACTTTAAGAGCGCCAAAATATATTTCAACAAAGCCAAAGCATGTAAGGCTACCAACAAACAAGTGGTGGACCAGATAGCGGAGATGAGCAAGTATATAGCGAGGATACCGGGTTAAACGTCATTTCGAACGAAGTGTAGCGTAGCAAAACGCAGAGAGAAATCTCCTGAAAATAATTACTGTCGCTTGATTAAGCGTTGGTACTGTTCTTGGGAGATTTCTCTTTTCACTTCGTTTCATTCGAAATGACGCCTTGAGTCTTATACCCGATCAAATGCCCCTTCATTGCAAAGAAAAGGATATAGAGGTAGCAGGGAATCATTATCAAATAAGCAGTGTGCAAATTCACTGCATCAGCAAAGTAGCCGTACGTGGGCGGTATGATGGCCCCACCCGCTATACCCATGATAAGCAGTGCTGCACCTTGTTTAGTGAACTTACCCAAGCCCTTTAGCGACATAGGCCATATCGCAGGCCACATAATGGAATGCGAGAAGCCTAAGGCAGCAAGTAATATTACAGATGTGATACCTGATGTTACCAGCAGGCCTGTTATTAATATAAGCGCCAGTATGGAATATAGCTTCAATGCTTTTTCCTGCGAAATGATCCTGGGCATCAGGGCTATACCCACCAGGTAACCCGCAATCATAAAGCTGAGGGTAATAGAAGTAAAATACCTGGACACCGTTGAGGGTATATGGTAATACTCACCATAGTTCATGATAGAGTCGCCGGCCAGTACTTCCACGCCTACGTAAACGAATATGGCAAAGGCACCCAGCAGCAGGTAAGTATGCTTAAATAATGTAGGGTGCTGTGAAGTGGGTATCACTTCTGGATTATCTTCCGTATCACTTACCTCGGGCAGGGGAGAGAGCTTTATTAGGAGTGCAAAGACTAATAGGCAAATGGTGAAGATGATATAGGGAGTAACCAGCCTTTGTGATAATTCATTAAGCAATTGCTCCTGCAAAGCAGGATTGGAAACAGCCTTGGTTACAGGGTTGGTAATGCTTTCCAGTTGTTTGTTTATGGGCTCAATGTTTTTGAGCAGTATGCTGGCCAATATAATTGGGCTAATGATTCCTGCAGCCTTATTGGCTATGCCCATGATGCTGATACGCTTGGCAGCGCTTTCTTCGGGGCCTAATATGGTTACATATGGATTGGCAGCAGTTTGCAAAATGGATAAGCCTAGTCCCTCAATAAAAAGGCCGATCAAAAAGTACGTATAGCTGCGCTCATGTGCGGCGGGTATAAAGGTTACAGTACCCACGGCTATGATGATCAGCCCCAGGCTCATGCCGTTTTTGAAGCCCGTCTTTTTAAGAATGGCAGAGGCGGGCAGGGCCATTACGAAGTAGGAGATAAAAAAGGCGGTAGCTACCAGGTAGGCCTGGAAGTTATTCAGCTCGCATATCTTCTTCAGGAAAAATATCAAGGTGCCATTCAGCCATGTTACGAAACCGAATATGAAGAATAAGCAGCCTACCAGGAAGAGCGAAGAAGCGTATGAACCTTTTTTGTTTGTTTGCATTGTTCTGTTATTGCGATTGACTAATATACATTAATTGTTCAGAAAGTTTTATAGAATTAGCGTCGGTACCGCTTTTTTGCGGTCAGACGCGTTGAAGGTATTGTCATAGTCATTTTGTTGTACTTTTATCGCCATGACAGAACCATTAGCACTGGGCATTGATATAGGCGGTACCAATACCTGTTTTGGTATCGTGGACAGGCGCGGCAGAATACTGATGCAAGGCAGCATGTCCACACTGGGGCATGATACGGTACAGGAATATATAGCGGCGCTGAGCAAAGAATTGACTAAAGCCATGGAGCAGGTGGATATTGAAAGGGTGATAGGCGTAGGAGTGGGTGCTCCCAATGGTAATTACTTCACGGGTGAGATAGCTTATGCGCCCAACCTGCCCTGGGAAGGGGCTATACCGCTTGCTAAACTATTAAGTGAATCACTGCATAAAAAAGTAACGATAACCAACGATGCTAATGCCGCCGCCATAGGTGAAATGATGTACGGCGCAGCCAAGGGCATGAAGGACTTCATCATGGTGACACTAGGCACAGGTGTGGGCAGCGGCTTTGTGGCTAATGGCCAGCTTCTATACGGGCACGATGGTTTTGCCGGTGAGATAGGGCATGTGATATCGGTACGCGACGGACGTATGTGCGGTTGTGGCAGAAGGGGTTGTTTGGAAACTTATGCATCGGCCACAGGCATTGTGCGCACTGCGCATGAATGGCTGGAAGACCGGGAGGATGATACGTTATTAAGAAAAGATAAGGTCGGTCTTACCTCGCAACATATCTTCAATGCTGCCGAAAAAGGCGATGCAATGGCACTGGAGATATTTGAATACACCGGTAAAATATTAGGCCAGACAATGGCCGATGCAGTGGCTATTACCTCGCCGCAGGCTATCATATTCTTCGGCGGACTGGCCAAGGCCGGTGATATGCTGATGAAGCATGTGCAGCACTATATGGAGGCTAATCTCTTACGCATTTATAAAAATAAAGTGGCGCTGTTGTACTCCGCATTGCCAGATGTGGATGTCGCGATATTGGGGGCGAGTGCCTTAGTGTGGTAGTGTACTGGCACGGTTTTTTCCTGTCCTTAAAGGATTAAAACCAAATACCATGAAAACGATAGTGTACGCTCTTACATTTATTTTAACGACAGCTATGATATTCCCCTCCTGCGTAGCAAAACGCAAGTATGTGGCTGCCCAAAGCGAAGCTGCCCGCCAGCGGGAGCACAATAAACAATTATCCGACCAACTTGCTGCACAACAGGACTCCATCACCCGCTTAATGGGAAATGTGAGTGCATTGGGCAATGTGAACGAGGCAACCAATAGCGAGCTGAATATGAGCAAGGAACAGGTGGCCGCCCAGCAAAAGAGGCTGCGCGAACTGCAACGCCTTATAGACATGCAACAGCAAAATACCGAGGCGCTCCGTGCTAAGATAGCCGCAGCCCTGGTAGGCTTTACCGCAAACCAGCTTACCGTATTTGTGAAGAACGGCAAGGTATACGTAAGTATGCAGGAAAGCCTGTTATTCCCATCGGGTAGTGCAGTAGTTAATCCTGCAGGTAAGGATGCACTGGCCAAAGTTGCCGGTGTGCTGAATACCAGCAATGATATTAATGTAGATATAGAAGGCCATACGGATAGTATCCCGATACACAACAAAATGTATGCGGACAACTGGGCACTTAGCACAGCACGCGCCACATCTATAGCTCATGTGCTGATAGATGAATACAGGGTGCCACCAACAAGGCTTATTGCAAGTGGCCGCAGCCAGTACGATCCTGTTGCCAGCAACTCAACGGAAGCAGGCCGTGCACAGAACCGCCGTACCGAAATAATACTCGAGCCTAAACTGGATGAACTGATGAACGTGATAAGAGGCAATACGGCAGGTAAATAGATAAATAGAGTGGGTGATATAGTTGAAGCGTTCCGCAATTGCGGGGCGCTTTTGTTTTTACCAGTGGAAGTCGATGCGGTAACTGATGACGGGTATGATGCCGCTTTCGTTCACATGTTTTATCCTGCCGTCGCGATTGTCGTAGTAGGAGTACCAGTAGTTGGTGTAGTTGGTTACGTCCTGCACGTCCAGTTCTATAGTATGTGTTGCGCGCTTGTTATTTACTTTATAGTACAGCCCTGCATCTATGCGGAAGTATGGCTTAGCCTGCGTGGTAAAATATTCATTGTGCACATAAATAGTTTTACCTGCCGCCTGCGATGCAGCAAGGTCTATGGGCGATTCTCTTTGTCCGCCGCTGTAGAGGAACTTGCCGTTGGCGCCAAAAATATTCTTTCCTTTCTTCCCGAAGTTGAACTCTTTACCGCCTACAACATTTAACTGGTATCTTCTGTCGAAGTGTCCTTCAAAAGCTTGCCCTGTTGCAGTGGTGTAATTCGTTTTGAACAATGAACCGGTGAACAAGAGATAGTAATTGTCTATAAATGGCCTTTCGATGGTAACATCTATACCGTAGTTGTTGCCCGTGCCGGTGCTAACCAATTGCCCGCTATTTGCAAGGTCCAGCATGCTTTCTGCATTCAGTACTGAGAAACCGCTGTTTGTATCTTTTGCTACAGGTATTTTGTACAGGTGTTGGTAATAGATCTCTGTTTTCAGTCGCGCTTTTAAAGGAAGCGCTACATCGTAACCTGCCACTATATGGAAGGCGCGTTGCAAGTCGAGGTTTTTATTCGGATAATAATTGCTTGCGCCTATATCCTGGTATAGGTAGGTGGATATGTGGTCGGGTTTGCTGTGTAGGCCTGCAGCCAGCGATAGCCTGCTCTTTTCCATTTGGTAGGTTATGGCAGTTCTTGGTTCTAAACTGTACTTGCTGTTCAGCGCGTAGTAAGATCCGTTCAGCCCACTCACCAGGGTCCACTTCTGGTTGAAGCGTTTTTTCCATTGCACATAGGCCTGGTAATATTGTGTTTGGCCGCTACCACTCAATATATCTTTCCATTGCTTGCTGCCGTAGTCGTACAGGCTGTCATTAAGATCGTAGCCCAGTTCCTGTATCACTATGCCTGTGCGTACGGTGTTCTTGCTATTCAGTTTGTTGTTGTATAGCGTGGACAAGCGCCATGCTGTGTTTTGGAAATGTGCATGCTCCACATCTACGGGTGCATAAGCATTCTCTGTGTTTAAGGTGTCCACATCTTTTTTGCTATAATCGTATGAAGTTGAAAATACTGTTTTGATGTAGGCGTTTGGGTGCACAAATATTTGGTGCGTAATGCCCGCTATACCCAGCATGCCTTTACTCTGCAGCTTATAGTTGGGGTCATCGTCATTCCATGCAGTGCTGTCTTGCGGAGGGTCTTTAATTGCTTTGTCGTAGCCGCCCATACCAAAGAGCGCAAAGGTTCCTGCCTTTTTGGTAGGGAAGTTGAACTTGAAGGACATGTCCTGGTAGTTAGGTTCAAGTCCTTGCAGGTTCAGGTAGTTTTGCAGCAGCGCAAGGGTGGAGTAGCGGTAGTCGATAAGGTAGGACGACTGCCCGCCTTTCCTGAAAGGCCCTTCGGTGGCTATCTCGGTGCCCAATGCACCTATTTGTATAGTATGTTCGTATTTGTCTTTGTTGCCATTGCGCAGGTACAGGTCGAAGGCGCCTGACATTGCACCGCCTATCTCGGCTGGGAATGCCCCGGTGTAAAAATCAGAGCTGCCCAGTGTATTCGCATTCAGCATGCTGATGGATCCGCCCGAATTGCCAAAATCGCTGAAGTGGTTCGGGTTGGGTATCTCTATTCCTTCCAGTCGCCACAGCACACCTTTAGGCGAGTTGCCACGCACCACTATATCATTCTCCAGGTCGCCATTGTTCGATACTCCTGCAAAGTTCATAGCCATACGCGCCGGGTCCGATACCGATGCGGCAAACCGTTTAGTGTCCTCCACCGAAAAAGATCGTGCACTCAGGGTAGCGAAATCATTCAGTGGTTTGCTCCGGTCTTTCGCGCCTTTAATGCTCACTTCTTTCAGCAGGTTTATACCCTCGGTAAGCGATACATTTAGCTCCAGCTCCTTTCCGCTTGTTACCATTACGTTGGTCTCTGTATGGTTATCGTATCCTGCTATGGTAAAAAAAAAGGATTGTCGCCCTACAGGTACGTTCAGCAAAACAAAATATCCGTTAGAGTCCGTTGTTGTATTTATCTGCTTGTTAGATGTCAGTACCACTACTACACCGGGCATGGGTGTCTTTGATTCAGCATCGGTTATATAGCCCCTCACCGACTGTGTGAGTTCCTGTGCGCCTGCAAATAGCGGGCACAGCAGTACAATAAAGAAATAAAATAGACACTTTGCGCTCATCTCACAATTGCTAATAGAGTATAAATTAATAAGTATTTCATCAATGAAAGCAAATTATGTACCGTATTTATATTGGACCGGAAAAGGGGCCTAAAGCTTAAGCATGATAATTAAGGTTTTGTATTAAAATAATGCTAACAGCTTGTTTTACTTTCTTTTTATTTATATGTTCGTAATCCACTACTGATATAGTAAACAAACCTTTCGCATTATGGCAGATATAATACTGGTATTCGTTCATGGCTGGAGCGTAACCAACCTCAACACTTACGGGCAGTTACCCACGCGTTTGAGGAATGAAGGAGCAAAAGCCGGGATGAACATAACCATTAAGGATATTTACCTGGGTCAATATGTAAGTTTTCACGATGAAGTACATCTTGAGGATATCTCGCGCGCATTCAGGACAGCTGTAGGCGAACAACTGGCAGGTACAGTGGCTGCACATAAAAGGTTTGTGGTGATTACCCACTCTACCGGCGGCCCGGTGATCAGGGACTGGTGGGACAGGTACTATAAAAACACGGACGATCTTTGCCCCATGAGTCATCTTATTATGCTGGCGCCTGCCAATTTCGGCTCGGCGCTTGCTGCACTCGGCAAGACCAGGCTCGGCAGGATAGACAGTTGGTTCCATGGGGTAGAGCCCGGCCAGAATGTACTCAACTGGCTTGAACTCGGAAGTCAGGAGGCATGGGTTTTGAATAGCGACTGGATGGCCAATGGCGGCAATAAAATAGGCGAGACAGGTATTTTCCCCTTCGTGGTCACAGGTCAGTCCATCGATCGCCATATGTACGATAATCTTAACTCCTATACAGGTGAGCTGGGTTCGGACGGGGTTGTTAGGGCAGCTGCGGCAAATCTTAATGCTACTCATGTATACGTTACGCAAAGTGTAGGCAAAGGGGACGAACCGGATATAACGCCAAAAGTATCAGAAATAGTAGCACCGGAAACAGCATTCAGGATACTGAGGAATAAGTCGCACTCCGGCACCAAAATGGGCATCATGGCCAGCATTAGAGAAGATGCGGGTGACGATGACGGCAGCGAGGAAGTAGATGTGATATTGCGCTGCATAGGCGTTTCTTCTATGGCAGATTACGATGCTTTACGTGCAAGCTTTGAACAGGAAACAGCCCGGGTGCAGGCCGATGAAAGGCTGGAAATTGTGGATGGCTTCCTCTCCATCGGCAAGCGCTATTTCATACACGATAAGTTTTCTATGATCATCTTCCGGGTCCATGATATGCAGGGATACCCTGTGCCCGACTACGATCTCATCTTTACCGCCGGGGACGACGATGATCCCAATCACCTGCCCGAGGGTTTCTTTATGGACAGGCAGATGAATCATATTAATCGCGAGACGGTTACTTACTATATCAACTACGATATTATGAGGGGCTCCGATGAGGTGCGTGATGAAGAGAGGGATAAAACGATACGCGAAAAGACACCGGGTATAGACAAGCTGGGCTTGATATTAAACCCAAGGCCCACGGGAGGTTTTGTACGTTACTATCCATTAAAGCTCACAGCAAATTCAGATTTCTTTGATAAGGTAATAAAGCCCAACAGCACTACCATGATCGATATTTGCCTGCAGCGTATGGTGAGCAAGAATGTGTTCAGCCTGAATGGTCCTTTGGACAGGGTGCCGGATAACCAGGACTTTCATAAAATACTGCCCGACGGTAATATTGTTGAGTAGGAGGCTTACCTTATTTTTCCAGGTATTTCTTTGCTTCCGTTATCCAGTCTTTATCGCCGGATAGTGGGACGTTCGGCATGATACCTATATTATCTATGCCCTGTCCCACGTTCATCCGCCTGCTCTTGGTCGATGCATAATAGAGCCCTATTTCCGCGCATGGTGATGTTGCCTGCAGTAGGTTCGAATAGTCCAACTCTCCCCAGGTATGCTCGCCCATCAGCGTCACTTTTTTACTTTGCTTTGCGATCAGTAAAAACTCTTCAGTGGTGCTAGCGCAATATTTATTTATCAAGATAGCCACCTTTTTAGGGTAAGGCTCCACCTTATCCATTACCATGGTATCATCTTCCGCATGCATGATGAATTTACCCGCGTTCTGCCTCACTCGTTCCGCCAGTTCCTTTATCTCTTTCTTATTGTCTTTGGGCAGGTCAGGGTCGTTCAGGTATTTCATCAGGTTATCGGCATTGTCGGGTGTGGCCCATACATCATTGCCAATACCTTTCACAGGATTCGTGTAGATGTAAGCTAAGATGGGTTCAAATGCAAAGTCCGCCCCGCCGCCGTTATTCCGCAAGTCTATAATAAGATTGGGTGTCGACTTCAATGCTACCGCATTTGCTTTGAACACGCTATCTATCGCCGCCGCGTTCGACGTGCTGAAAGAACCTATCTGTATATACAGTGTGCTGTCATCCAGCTTTTTTGCGAGTACATTGTTGTATTCAAAAGACGGCCCCACTGCTTTCGTATTTTCCGCGACCTGTTTGGCGTTTGTCTTTGTCCATTCGCCCTTATTCATTGAGCTGCCATCAAAGTTATATTGCAGCAGGTGGTACGAATGGTCGCGATAATACAGTAAGGCGCCGTAAGTACTGTCATTTATTTTTTTCAATTCCATTTTTACCTGTCCTGCTTTCCAGTTGGGCGTTTTAGAATTAACTATTACTGCAGCATAGTCCCTGAAATCAGTTTTGTTTCTTATAACAGCTACTGTGTACATCGAATCATTATGCACATAGATGCCTTCCACACCTTTCGCATTTGCCAGTCCGTCGATCGTGGTTTTATATAGGTCCAGTGTCTCGGTATTTTTTATACGCTCAGCCAGGCCGCTTGTGTCGTTGTCTTTTATGTCGGCAGAATAAAGTTGCACATGCCCGTCCTTAAAAAAGTCCAGCCATTCTTTTATCGCTGCGTAGCAGTATGCCTGCTTATTTGCTTTTTTTACTTTGTCCAGTGTCTTGCTGGTTACAGTAGTATAGGCCGATCCGGTCTTAGGGTTCACCTTATCCCTGTATCCGGCATAGTTGGCTTCCATCTCGTGTTTTATAAAGGCAAATTGCGCCGCACAATTGCAATGCTGCGCTGTTGGAATCGCCTGCTGGCCAAATAACATTATAGGTGCCAGTATGAGAACAAATAAGGTGATACTTTTCATTGGTCATTTGTTTGTGGCACGAAGATATTGATATTCGGCTTTTACTAAAAGGAACAAAGGATGTAAATTGTACGCGGCTGTCATACCCTTATCGGTATATACCATGCTGCAGGATATAAATATAAAATAATAAAGGCTGCAAACGCAGCCTTTATTATTTTATGCAACAGGTACCTCTAGCGACGAACGGGCGGATTCATATTACCATTCGTACTGTTGCCATTGGTATTTGTCGGTGATGGCGGGGGTGTTTTTACATTAGGATTTGTGTTAGTAGCGGGATAGGTACCGTGATTGTTATCCATCATGCTCGTATCAGGCCGCGTACCCTTGGTTTTCTTGTCCATTTGGTTGTTGCGCTTTATCCCTATCGTGTCTGTCTTGTTCGTCTGTGCTTCAGCAGCTGTCGTAAACAGGCTTGCAATAAGCACTACCATTATTAGCTTTTTCATGATTTTTTTTGTTTTTAGCCGTGTTAGATAATATCATAGCTACACATTGCATGCGGCCATGTTGTGCTTAAAGGCTGCTCCTCGTATTAGTCTCGCGGTTGTGCTGGTCAGCGTTGCCTTTGTTGCCTTTTTGCATCTCCTTGCTGTCTTTACGCAGCGTTTCGCGTTGCTCCGCTTCACCAAGGCCTTCCTCTTTGCCTGAGGCAGCGTTGCTGCGGCCTCCGTAATTTCCTTGTTCAGAATCTGCGTCCTCGGCGCTCGACGCACCGGTTTTGCCGGCTGCTGTTCGCTGTTGGTCATCGTTCTCCGTTTCAAAACGGCGGCTCGCGGTGTTCTCTGTGGCCCCTTGCTTAGTGTCTTTGTTTGGTTGCACACTACTTGTCCTACCCTGGTTTGTTTCCAGGTCACGATTCCTGTCTGTCATGATCGTAAGTTTTTAATTAAAGAAAGAATTTCACTTTTTTAATAAAAAGGGCTTGCCAGCAGGCGTTAAGGCTATCATAATATAAAGGATGTTGGTTTACGCTATCCGGAACTTGCTGAGGCTGATAACATAACAGTTTAGCCTTATGAAAGGTATATAATTGTCGCCCACCTTTTGCTGACGGTTAGGCAACAGACTAGCATTTTATAGACCACTATCTGGGGCTTACTTTCCCGCTCTTTTAGATTTCAACACTATTGGTACAGTATTAAATACACCTTGTTTAAAGAGCGCTTTATACTCTTTAAAGTCTGCTTTTACTTTATCGGCATATTTCTGCGCATAGTCCAGTACATATTCCTGCCAGCCAGCCTGTTTGCCAAAGGCGATCAGCTTATCCGCGATCGCCGAGCCCTGCCTGCCCGAGCTGCGTAGCTGTGCCGATGCCGTAAGCATACCCATGTCATCTATCACCTGGTAGATATCCCGGTACCTGTCCTGTATCAGCATAAAATCCACACTGTCCTTTTCATGCTGCAATTCCTGTATCAGGAATGACTCACCCTGGAACTCAACAACGCTCAGCAGCGCCGGCGGAACGTTCTGCATGCGTTTCTGAATTTTCACAACTCGCTCCGCATGGCTATCCCATTTCGGCTGCTTTGCACTTAGGTAGGGTGCCAGCGATGTCTCAGTGGCCTGTTTCATATCCACCAGCAGGTAGCTGTCATCCTTTGTACTTTCCAGCAAAAAAATATATCGCTTAATGCCCACGCTGCCTGTACCCGCTACCCGGAAAGCAACATCAGCCACCCGAAAGTTATACGGCCCGTCATGGTTGTTTATCAGCCACTCCTCCAGGAAAATGATCAGCTCCCGTTTTAGCATGCCATCTATCTCGAAGTGCTTTACATTATCGATCTTTAACGCCTGCTTCTTTTCATTAATGATGGCCTTTTTATTCATCAGTTTCCCTACCTTTTTTCGGTCCACTGCCTTAAGGAAACTGCATATTATACCCTTAGCTGTCTTGCGTTCTATGTAGTACGCCTTTTCATTAGCCAGCGTGTTCGCATAACTTTTTATATAGAGCTGCGCCATCTTCTCAGCTTTCTTCCTGTCTATCTGAAGTATTTCAAACGCCACCAGTATGCTGGTAGCGAGCCGGGCTACCTCCCACAATGCCGGTGCCAGCGCAGCCTCATCAAAATCGTTCAGGTCAAAGTACACAAGCCGGTTATCGCCCTTGTAGCTGCCAAAGTTCTCCAGGTGCAGGTCGCCGCATAGCCAGGCGAGGGGGGAGGCGGGGAAGGTCTTCACTTTGGATAGGTCCTCGTAAAACAAATGGCAGGTGCCCCGGTAAAAGCGGAACATGTTCTCTGCCATGTACCTGTATTTGATCTGTAGTTTATCGGTCAGCCGGTTCTTATTAAATTCCTTAATGCGCTTTTCCAGTTGTGGCATATAGTATGTTCTTTGCGGTGATTCGTCACTGTAAATTATAAAACTATGCCACAATAGTTCATTATATATTGTAATTCATAGCCTTGCATCTTCGCGACACGCTGCATGCTTCCCCTGTCTGGCATGATATTGCTAAAAGCCCCTGTATGGATACTTCCTTGATACCCGTAAATACTGAGGGCAAGCCTAATAATATTGAGCACTCCCGTGCCTTTAAAACCAGAACTGAGGCTGTAGCCTGCTTTAACCGGGCATGCTACAGGTTGCTGCATCCCGAGCTCTGGCACGGGCTGGCGGGTATACTGAGCGGTTCCTGCACCCTGGTAAGCACAGATGGAAGGGAAGAGCGCGGCCCGGCCTTGCCGGACGATTATGTGCGTATTGATATTCCCGGCCCCGGCACAAGCGCCGGCGATGGCTACGACTGGGTACGCGTGGATGCTATGGAAGATAAAACAGACCACAGTGCGGAGGAAGAAAGCTTTGGCATGCGCTTAAGGCCTTGCGCCAATCCCTGGCATGAGAATGAGGATACGGCACATTTCTTTAAGAACGTGGCCACTTCTACCTTCATTATTTATCGCCACAATAATAATGTCATAGCCTCTTACCATGGCCGCAACGAACTGCCTAATATGGATACGGATAGTATAAGGGATAATATTCGTAATACCATTGTAGCTGCAGGTGCCGTAGTGGGCTTTTCCGAAATGCAATGGACCGCCCTGATGAAGAGCTTTTTGGAAGACGATAAATAGGCCGCTTATCTTTTTATTCGCTTCACAAATTTCACCAGTTCATACCATGTAACGCACGTAAGCCCTGTACCAATACTGATCAGTAACTGGGTAGCGTTTAGGGACTCGAACTGGAAGAAGGCTGCGAGTGGTTTCACATACAGCAGTAAGGCCGTAAGGCCGCTTGTAATGATAATGATCAGCGGCACCAGCTTGTTCTTATATCGCAGGGTGCTGATGAGGGAATAATAAAAGGATCTGTTCACCAGCGTGAGAAAGATGGTTGCTGCTATGAGCACAGTAAATACCATCGTGCGTGTAAGTGCTTCGTCATAGCCCATGTATACGGCATATTGGTAAATAGCCAGCGTACCTGCCGTGATCACCAGCCCTTGCAGTATGCTCACCATTAGTTCCCGCCAGTTGAAGAAGGTGCTGGTAAATGGCCGGGGTGTTTCCTGCATGGTATTTCGTTCCATGGGCTCATTTTCGTAGACGATCGAGCAGGTGGGACCCATGATCAGCTCCAGGAAGATAATGTGGACCGGCGAGAATATATTCGGGTAAATCCAGCCCAGTGCAAGTGGCAGAAACACGGTGAGTATAATGGGTATGTGTATAGAGATCACAAAGCGAATAGCTTTTTTAAGATTGGTATATATCTTCCTGCCCATCGCCACAGCCTCCACCATCTTCGATAGGTCATCGTCGAGCAGCACTAATGACGCTGCCTGTTTGGCTATCTCTGTTCCTTTCTTGCCCATGGCTATGCCTATGTGCGCCGCCTTCAGTGCGGGCCCGTCATTTACGCCATCGCCGGTCATGGCCACGATCTCATGTCCCGCCTTCAGGGCATTGATGATCTTCAGCTTTGCATCAGGGAACATGCGTGTGAAGATATTAGTGTCCATTACCTTTTTTTGCAGTTCAGTATCGTCTAGCTTCATCAGCTCATCGCCGCTAATATTTTTTTCATAGCCTCTAAAGCCCACTTGTTTTGCTATGGTGGTAGTAGTAGCCGCATTGTCCCCTGTTATGATCTTTACCGCTATGCCTGCTGTATAAAAATCCTCCAGTACAGACGGTATATTTTTCTTAGGCGGATCATAAAAAGCGACAATACCTTTTAATGTAAAGGGAATTTCCTGTTGCGTAGCGGGGAAATTATTCCCTTCAAACTTGCCCTCGCTAACGGCCAATACACGATATCCTTCTCCGGTAAACGCTTTGATCGCGGTTTCTATTTGCTGCTGTTCTGTGCTTGTTAGTGTGCTGAGGGCCATTAGCGCTTCCGGCGCGCCTTTGGCTGCAATGATGCGTGTGCCTGTATTGTTCTCAAACAGGTGCGTCATCATAGGTGGCTTGCCGCCCAATGGGTACTCATGCACCATTTTGTATTTTGGTCGTTCATCAGGGGCCGCAGTTCTTGCATATGCCTCGTGCAACGCAACTTCCATAGGGTCGAAGGCGATGGGCTCACTGCCCCACATAGCCAGTCTTATGAGCGCCTGCTCGTCCTCATTCAGTGCAGCTTCAGGCTCGGCTATCTTATTAGCGCTTAGTACAAAGATCTTTGCGAGGCTCATTTTGTTCTCCGTAATGGTACCGGTCTTATCGGTGCATATCACGGTGGCGCTGCCCAGTGTCTCCACTGTTTTCATCTGTTTGATCACAATGCCGGTCTTCATCATGCGCCAGGCGCCCAGTGCCATAAAGGTGGTAAAGGCCATAGGTATCTCCTCGGGCAGTATGCTCATGGCCAGGGTAAGCGCTTTCAGCAGGCTGTCCAGCGCATTATGAGAATGAAAAAAGTTGATGCCCCATACTATAGCGAAGACCACGATGCCCACTATGGCCATCTTCTTTACAAAGTTGTTGATCTGGAGTTCCAGTGGAGTGCGCTCCTCTTTGATGTCCTCAAGGCTTTTTCCTATTTTGCCCAGTTTGGTATTGGCGCCTATGGCTGTGATCTCAGCTATGGCCAGTCCGGATGCGACCGTGGTGCCCTGGTAGATAAAATGATCTTCCTTCGTTTTGTCTTTATCCACCGGCAGCGATTCACCGGTAAGTATAGATTCATTTACCGAGAAGTCGTTCGAATGAACGATACTGCCATCGGCAGTGATGGACACCCCTTCTTCCACCATCAGCATATCGCCCACTACCAGGTCTTCGCTCAATATCTCCACCACTATACCATTCCTGGTCACCTTACATTTAGGCTGACTGAAGCTCTTTAATTTTTCAAGTGCATTGCGGCTCCTCGAATCCTGGTAGGAGGTAATTGCCGAAACCAGCACAATGGCCGAGGCCAGGAAGATGCCATCCGCTGTTTTGCCGCTGATGAAATAGATAGAGGAGGCAACCAGCAGCAAAATGATCATCGGCTCCTTCGCATAGCTTTTTACTGCCTTAAAGAACCTGTTCTCCTTTTTGTACTCCAGCCGGTTATACCCATAAGCCTCCCTTGCAGCCAGTACCTGCTCATCGGTAAGTCCTTCTATGTTATAATTATTTGCAGGCACGAGGATGTGTGAGGATGGACTTTACGAATCCAACCTGAACTGAAAATACTTTAAAAAAAGCAATTGTGTGGATTTGAATATTTTTTGAGCTGAAGCAGGGTACAGCATGATGGGAGGCATGAAAATTATGATCTAACTGCAAAATGGCAACATGAAAAACAATAGTTATAAGGTATTTGCACTCACATTGGCTCTTTCGTTATGCATTATGTACGCTGTTATGTTTATGAATGTGGACAGCTAGATCATATCTATTTAAGTTTGACACGGCTGTACATGTCATTATTGATGGTTTGTCCTATGGCGCTGTTAATGCTTCTTTTTATGAGCAAAATGTACACCAATAAAAAAAAGAATACGGCTATTGTCGTATCTGCCATTGTTATATTTGTAACGGCATTTACATGTCTGCGAAATCAAACTTTTATATCCGACAAGGAATATATGCAGGCCATGATCCCTCATCATTCTTCAGCAATTATGACCAGCAAACATGCCGCAATAAAAGACCCCGAGCTGAGGAAACTGGCCGACAGTATAATAGCGTCCCAGCAGCGCGAGATTGAGCAAATGAAAGGGATACTGAAAAGGCTCGATAAATAGTTTTCCAACCGCATTCACAGGCTAGCTCTCCTCCTGTTTTACATCCTCGATATATCCCTCCTTTAGTTGCTCGTAGAACGACTGCTTGTCGATTAACAGGGAAACAAGATTAGAGACAAGCGCAGCCAGCATTAGGTGGAAAATGACACTGTGCCTGTCGGTCATTTCCAAAACCAGTATGGCAGATGTGAAGGGCGTTCTGGTCACTCCGGTCAAAAAACCCACCATGCCGCTTAATATCAGGATGTTGGCATTGGCACCTATGATCCCGAAGACCCCGGAGAAAAATGCACCAATGGATGCACCTGCAGCAAGCGATGGTGCAAAAATGCCCCCTGCGCCGCCGGTCGTAAAGGAAATGATCGGTCCGAATATTCGCGCTGCAACGGTAAGGCCTGACACGTGTTTTTGGGTTGTGAAGAGCGTCTGGCTCATCAGGTTTTTGCCCGATCCCAGTATGTCATAGTTAATGAAATAGGCTATTGATGCAACGATCAGTCCTGCAACAACTATGAATATGATCGACTTTGCATTGTTGAATGACCGCTTCCACTTCATCAGTTTCAGGATTAGTTTGCACATAATACTGCCTGCTAGCCCCGAGATCACTGCCGCAGCCGTAACCCCAAAGAAAATTCCTGGGCTTAGCTTGGTCACATCAGGATAGCCAAGGTACAGGTATGGCCCCAGGAAACCCTGCGCAGCCAGCCCTGCGATGATGACAGATGTGAACAAAGCCGTTTTGAAAAAGCTGATATGTATTTTGGCAAGTTCCTCTATCGCAAATACAATACCTCCCAGCGGTGTATTAAACGCGGCAGCAAGGCCCGCCGCCGCGCCTGTCAGGATAAAACTTTTTTGGGAAATGCGTGGCCATGATAACGGGATCCATTTGCTTACAAGCCTGAAGACCGAACCGGCGATTTGTATCGTTGGCCCCTCGCGACCAACGGCCCCACCCCCTAATACCATGAATGTACTTGATGCTATTTTCGTTACTATAATGCGAAAACTCAGTAGCTTGGATATGCTCTTTTCATGATTGGGGGCAGACAGGTCTATCGCAGCCATTACCTGCGGTATCCCACTTCCCCTTGCATTGCGGGCAAATATGGTAACGATATACCAGGCAACAAAAAAATTGACAGGCGCCATTACAAATATCAGCCATCTGTGCCAGGCCAGTGTGGCATGAAGCAGTTCTTCCGAATAGTTGAATAGCTTGGTATAAGCTACTGCTATCAGGCCTGTCAGCAACGAAGCTACCCAAAATGGTATCGCCTCGAGAATGTTCGTTTTTATACGGTCATTCCTTATGCTGTCAAATCGTGATTTTAGCCTCCTTTTGATCTTTTCTATCCACACCTCTTTCATAATATACTTCCTGGAATGTTGAATTCACTTAGAACTTATTCAAAAACTAATTTAATACTATCAGCCTGCAGGCGTTGTTTTAGCCATAGGCCCAGTTTAGTTTTTTCCTTTCTGTCCAAGGCAGGTTTAAACCGTCCCACAAATAGGATTACGCTATCTCTATGTATTGTATCGAAGCTGTGTACTACTGCTGCGTTAAGCGAATACTCTTTCAGTCCTGGGTATAAAGCTTGGAGTTCTTGCCCCAGTTCAGGATAAACTCTTTCTTCCTTGTCGGCGTTTTCGGCCATTGTATCGTTATATCGTTCCGATGCGCTTATTTCTTCCAGCACACTGGCCTTTATAGCGGCAAGGTCAATCTTCTGCTTTGCATCAAGGCCTTGTAGCACTGCCAATTTTGTGTTTATCAGTCCATACGCCGGCATGCTTTTGCGCAAGCTGTCAAGATAGTGTTCACTTAATGGCTGGCCTATCAGCAGCAGTTCTATCTTGCCTTCTTTGCCGTCAAAAGTATAGTCGTGACTCACCACTTGGGTCCTGGCAAAATGAAACGCATCTTTTACAAATTTCTTTGCACTGTTCTCAAAGATGCTCCGCTGTACTATGCGATAGGCCAGGTATATGCTCGGCAGTATGATCAGCACCGATATGATTATAATGTAGCGCGATACGCGCTTTTCCCTTGCAGGTGTCGAAAACTCCTTATTATGAAACCTGAGTTTCTTTACTATAAGGAACGTGGCAAGGCAAATGAAAAAACTATTGATGAAGAACAAATAAATAGCACCGAGAAAATAATACCATTGCCCTGTAGCCAGCCCGAAGCCGGCCGTGCATAGGGGAGGCATCAATGCAGTAGCTATTGCTACCCCTGGTATTACGTTGCTTTTCTCTTTTCTTGTCCCTGCTACGATACCGGCCAGCCCTCCCAAAAAAGCGATGAACACATCCCATAATGACGGATTGGTCCTGGCGAGCAATTCAGAGCTGGCATCCTGCAGGGGCGTTACGGCAAAATATAGGCATGACGTAGCAATGCTGATCGCGCCGGCCAGTCCAAGGTTCTTGAGCCCTTTTTTTATTAGTTCAAAGTCATTTGTCCCTATGCCTAGACCCACACCCATTATCGGGCCCATAAGCGGGGAAATAAGCATAGCGCCGATAACAACAGCAGTTGAGTTTACGTTCAAGCCTATGGAAGCTATGAAAATAGCGAAGATAAGTGTCCATAGGTTGGTGCCTTTAAAATTTACATCCCTTCTTATTGACTCGCTTATGCGCTCTTCGTCCGCCATGCCATCCCTTAGGCTAAACACCTTAAATAACGCCGACCGTACTTCTACCAGTATCCTTTTCATCACTTTATTTGTGTGGGCAGGCACACGTTTAATTTTTTTGCCAGTTTGCCAACTGTAAGTCCTTGCACCGCTATCGAGAATATGACGATGATGTAGGTAATAGCCACAAACTCATTCCTGAACATATGTTCAGGTAGTGATAGTGCGAGCGCTACTGAAATCCCGCCGCGAAGGCCACCCCATGTTAACATCGTGATGGCATGCCGTTCAAAGTGAACGATCCTTCTCAAAAAAAATACAGGGAAAGCAACTGATACCCACCGTGAGAGTAACACAATGAACACACATATGATCCCCATTATCATAATGCGCTGGTCAATTTTCACTACAAGCATTTCAAGGCCTATCAACAGAAATAGTATTGCATTGAGTATTTCATCAGTTAACTCCCAGAATTTTCCCAGGTAGTCGCGTGTCATGTCCGACATGCCCAGTTCCTTGGCCCTGTTGCCCGTTATGATACCTGCTACCACCATAGCAAGGGGGCCGGAAATATGCAACGTATTAGCTAGTGAATATCCACCCATAACTATTGCAAGCGTTATCAGCACCTCTACTTGATAGTTGTCAACAGATCGTAATAACATGAAACTTATATAGCCCAGCAACATACCGTACAAAATTCCTCCCCCGGCCTCGCGGAGAAAAAGTAGACCTATTTCCAAACCGGAAACATTGCCGGCACCCTCGCGTGCTATTTCCAGTAAGGTCAGGAAGATCACCACGCCAATACCATCATTGAAAAGTGACTCGCCGGATATCTTCATTTCAAGTGAGTCAGGGATATTTGCCTTTTTTAGGATGCCCAATACAGCTATGGGATCCGTTGGCGATATTAATGCGCCGAACAGCATGCAGTATATGATATCTATTGGCCTCCCGAACCACTTAAATAGAAAATACACCAAAATACCAACAAGGAACGTTGAGATGATTGTGCCGGCGGTCGCCAATGTAATAACAGGTATTCGCTCTTTCCTTAGCCGCGCTGCATTTATGTGTATAGCGCCTGCAAAAAGCAGGAAGCTAAGCATCATGTTGATCAGGAGCTTATAAAAATCCAGTGCCTTTACCATCTCCGTAACAGAGTAAAACAGGTCTGGCATCCACTTGCCTGCAAACACGAGTATCAGTGAACTTAGTAGTGAAAGAACCATTATCCCGATCGTACCCGGCAGACGGATGAAACGATGGTTTATATAGCCAAAAGCCGCAGCAAGCGATACTATGATCGTTATTATTGTGTATAAATGCATTTAAATGATGTATTGTTTGATGCTGGACCGGCACTAGCGGGTACTAACTTTCTTATTGTCCGCCGTTCTATACCTCAATATCAAAATCCTTTTTAAGGAAATGTTGAATGCAGGTCTCGCAATGTTGCTTCAGTTTTTGCTCCAGTTGGGCTTTTTCCTTACCCCCTTCATCTTCGAGTGGTAGCAAAATGTCATTTGTACCTTTGTGTAAGAGGGTCTTTAGTATGTCAAGGTGCTCATTGAACGTCTTCAGGCGCAACGGTTTACTTACGACGTCCATGGTTTTATATTTTTTTTGAATTTTCTCTGCCTGTTCTTTAAGCACTTTTTGACTATAATCCTTAAACTCTTTTTCGAGCGCCTTATATCTATCCATGCTAGTTGATTTTTAATAAATAATGAACACAATGCCGTTACAGCTTGCACATTTTTTTTAATAAAACAAATACTATAGGCTGGGAGCAGGCGGGCCCCTTAATTCAAAATGGTAGTAAAATAGAGAGGGTAGATTGGCAACGTCGGGGGCATTCATCCCTTTTGTCATGCCCTCAAAAAATGGCTTAATATCTATGATTGGCAACTTTGGGAGGTCGTAATGCACTTCGCCCCTCATGTACCTTATCTTAATATAGTTTTCTTCAACCAGTTGTTTAGGATGTCCCTTCAATTGCTGAGAGATAAGCCGTTTGATCGTGGCATGCTTCCCCGGTTGGTACACGGGCGATTTCACCGAGCCATAACTGTTGTACCCAAAGCTTAATAAACAAAGTAGGGGGATGACAACAAAAAGCAATATAGAGAAACCCTTTTTTAACATCAGCAGACGCAAAGTTAAACAACTTGGCCTACAATCTGTCGCCAATTTATTCTTTTACAGATATGTGATTATTACCCCAAAATGTGGATATCATTATTTGGAACACCCCCGTTCCAAATCGTATATTGCATGGTAGCCGGAAATTTCCATGCTCAGCTAAATTGCTGATGAGAGAATTTCGGTTACTTAGTTCTTTGACATTACCGTATATAGTCAATACATAGTCATTGACGGTAATAATACAGTTCCGGGTTATTTCCCATTTTAGGCAAACGTAAAAGCAAATAGGAAACAAAGAGAAAGGAATGGGAAATAACGAGAAATAACTCCCAAATATCATATGGCAATACTGGCAAAGCTTTCAGCCGAATTGCTCAACCAAAGAGGAAATAACTATTTTCTGTTGGGAAAAGAGAAATAACTATTAAACCTAATATCCTGAAAATCTCTTAATCCCTTAATCCCGTTCAGACATTCATACTTTTTTCTTAAATTTATATTACAAACACATCCCTCTTGAAATACCGGACCAAACTAATATTATGCTTTTCCGCGGGCACCATTGCCGGTGCTGCCGCTATTGCGGGTTTTGCTTTCAAGAAGCCGGTACCGGCCGAGAGTGCCGTGGAGGTGAAAGAGGGTGGCAAAATAGAATATAAATGGTACACGCCCGATCTGCCCAAGTCGCTGGACTTTTGTGGCGAGAAGGTACCGCTGAACCGCTGGGAAGTGCGTGAGCGCCTGGACCGCGACCTGATAGTGAACTATTACGCCCATGGCGGCACTTTATATATGCTCAAGAATGCCAACCGCTACTTCCCGATGATAGAGGAGAGGCTGAAGGCCAATGGTGTGCCCGATGACTTTAAATATGTATGCGCTGCGGAAAGTTCGTTGCAGCCTGCG
The DNA here is from genome assembly GCA_002336915.1 of Bacteroidetes bacterium UBA1947. Lineage (GTDB taxonomy): Bacteria > Bacteroidota > Bacteroidia > Chitinophagales > Chitinophagaceae > MKUN01. The sequence continues at coordinate 24,658 of DDET01000026.1, forward strand.
GCCACATCGACAGTGGGTGCAGCCAGTATGTGGCAGTTCATGAAAGATACGGGCCCGCGCTACGGGCTGGAGATCAATGAGGATGTGGACGAGCGCTATAATGTTGCAAAAGCAACCGATGCCGCCTGCGCTTATTTCAAAGATTCCTATAAAAAATTCGGTAGCTGGACGGCCGCCGCAGCATCTTACAACTGCGGGCAGGGTGGCTACAACAACCAGGTAACCTTCCAGGGCGGTGCAACATTTTATGATATGGTCTTCCCCGAGGAGACCAACCGTTATATATTCCGGATACTATCCCTGAAGGTGATCATGTCGCAACCCAAGGCATGGGGCTTTATGCTCGACGCATCGGATGGCTACAAGCCAATAAAGACAAGGACAGTTACCGTGACCGAGACTGTTGCCAACCTGTCGGACTTTGCAAAGCAGAACGGCAGCAGCTATAAAATGCTGAAGCTGCTGAACCCATGGCTGCGCAGCCGCACACTACCTGTGAAGGCGGGTAAAAGGTATGAGATAGAGTTCCCGGTTGACGGACAGTAGATAGCCTTCGAAATGTAAATTCCTTTCATTAGCTTTATTTAAACAATCCGTTTGCTGATGCGCATGATGCGTGCTATAGTGCCGATACTGCTTACCATAATACTGGTGCTGGTATTGGATAATCCCCTCGGCAGCCTGCCTGCACTGGGCCGCCTGCTGGACCCTGTGAATGGCTGGGCTGCAAGTGCAGAGCGCACGGAAAGGGATTTTAACTTCACTATAGTGTCGCCTGCAGTAAAGGCACCGGTTACCATCTGGTTCGACGAATACATGATACCGCATGTGCATGCTGCCAATGAGCACGATGTATACTACGCGCAGGGCTATATACATGCCTACTTCAGGCTATGGCAAATGGACCTGCAAACCCGCGCTGCGGGTGGCCGTGTGAGCGAGGTGCTGGGAGATAAGGCCCTGAACTTCGACCGCACACAGCGCAGGAAAGGTATGGTGTACGCTGCCGAAAATTCGCTGAAGGCAATAGAGGAAGACCCGCGCAGCAAGGAAATGATGAATGCCTATACCGATGGCATCAATGAATACATACACACACTTAAATACCGGGCTTACCCCCTGGAGTATAAGCTGATGGGCTTTGCCCCCGAGGACTGGACGAACATAAAGACCGTGCTCATGCTCAAGTACATGGCCGATGACCTGACGGGATACACAGAAGATATAGAACTGACCTTACTAAGGGATATGCTGCCGGCAGATCAATTTGCCATGCTGTACCCCGAGCGCGACTACAGCAGCACACCCGTAATACCGGCCGGTACCTTGTTTGAACCCCCGCTACTGCAGAAGGTGCCTGTGCCTGCGGGCGACCTTTGGGCGCACTTGAAGCCTACAGATTTTGAAGCGGAGAAAGTAAGCAACGAAGGAAAGGGCAGTAATAACTGGGCAGTGAGCGGAGCGCACACAAAGAGCGGTGCACCCATACTTTGCGATGATCCCCACCTTGGCTTGAACCTGCCATCGCTATGGTACCAGATGCAGTTGCAAACGCCGGGCATGAATGTATATGGCGTATCGCTGCCGGGTGCACCGGGCATTGTAATAGGTTTCAACGACAGTATATCATGGGGCTTCACCAATAACTACCGCGATGTAAAGGACTTCTATGCTATAGAGCCTGCAGCGGGTAAGAAGGATGCCTACATGTTCAATGGTGTGGCTGTGCCATATACGGAACGCATAGAGCGCATAGGTATAAAAGGCAAAGGCACTTTTTACGATACGGTGAACTATACCATACATGGGCCGGTGGTATATGACGAGCGCTTCCCCGGGCCGGGTAAGCTGAAGAAGCCCCTGGCGCTCTGCTGGATGGCGCACAAGGCGTCGAACGAGATGCTGGCGCAGTACCTGAGCAACCATGCAAGGAACTATATGGAGTTTGTGGAAGCGATAATGAGCTTTCAGTGCCCTGCACAGAATATGGTATATGCCGATCGTGCAGGTAATATAGCCATGTGGGGGCAAGGGCAGTTCGTAAACAAATGGAAAGACCAGGGCAGGTATATAATGAATGGCAAGGACAGCAGTACCCTCTGGGGCAAGGTAATACCCATGCAGGAGAACCCGCATGTGCTGAACCCTGCGCAGGGCTATGTAAGCTCAGCTAATCAAACAGTTACTGACAGCACTTACCCCTATTGGTACAACGGCTACTTCTACCAGTTCCGCGCATGGCGTTTGAATTCTTTATTGAGCAAATTGAATGGCGCGACGGTGCAGGATATGTTTGCCATTCAGAACGATACTTATTCCATTCTTGCTGAGCATGCCCTGCCCATTATGCTGCGCTATGTGCAGGCGAAGGATGACAAATACCTGGGCGAATTAAAGAAGTGGAATAATGAGCTAAGTGCTGAAAGCCTTGCCGCTACTGTCTTCCAGGTATGGTGGGAATGCCTGTACAAAGAACTGTGGAAAGATATGCTGGCTAAAGATAAAGTGCCCATGAAGCCCCTGGTGGAGCGTACTATGGAACTAATGATGCTAAGTGACAGCGCTATTCAACAACATCAACAGCCGTTCCTTAGCAATTTAACAGCCGCAATAAACAGCGGGTATAAACTGGCACTGGACAGCTTAGCTAAACTTGACAAAGCCGGTAACCTGCAATGGTACAAGGCAAAGAATACAATGGTGCGGCATCTTACCAAAATACCCGCATTTAGCTATGATGAAAGAAAGCTAGGAGGCTGGGGTAATACCCTTAACGCTGCCAAGGGCGACCATGGACCATCATGGCGCATGGTGGTGCAGATGGGTAAAGAGATTGAAGCATATGGTGTATACCCCGGCGGACAAAGCGGCAACCCCGGCAGCAAATACTACGCGAGCTTCCTGGACAACTGGACCGAGGGTAAATATTATAAGCTCAACTTTTTCAATAACAGTGCAAAGCAAAAAGACAGCAGCAGTATAAAATATACATGGACCCTGCAAGCAAAATAATATGCGCTTCATCATCAACATATTTCTTACCGCATTACTGGCAGCGCTGGCCACATGGTACCTGCCATGGTGGACAGTAGCTATTGTATCTTTTATTGTTGCGCTGCTATTACCACAGAAGAACGGCAGAGCATTCTGGTCGGGCTTCCTGGGTATATTCCTGATGTGGCTGGTATTTTCGGTGTTCAGGGATATAAGCAATGAGCATATACTCTCTGCAAGAATGGCAAAGCTCTTTCACTTGCCGGGTTATGGCTTGTTCCTGGTTGTTGCTGCTATGGTAGGCGGGCTGGTTGGCGGGCTTGCAGCATGGAGTGGGGCTGCGCTGAGGGGTAGGTAACACCTAGTGTCCCAGAGAGACTATCGCTTTGTAGCAAGCCTATTACCAAAAAAAATGCTCCAGAGGAGCAATCCGTACAATATAAGGGCAGCCCTCAGGGGCAAAGCGAATGTTGGTTATGAAATTAACTACAAAGCGGTAGTCCCTCCGGGACATGTCGACAAGGCTGCAAAAGCCTTAACGCTCCTCGCAAGGACGGTTATTAACCCTTTTTCTTCTCCCTCATCTGCTTCATTGCCTCCGTCCATATAGCCAATTCTTTCAGCATTGTTTCAAGGCTCCTGTTAAGGATATCATCGGCAGTAAATTTTCCTTCGGCATCTATATGCTTTGTAAAGAAGGGGATGTTCACGGATTCTGCAAGCGGTACCATCTTAACCGAGCTAAGTACTTGCTTCAGTTGTTGTACAGCCCGTATGCCCCCGGAGAGGCCACCATAGCTTACGATACCTGCAGGCTTATAGCACCACTCGTTGTACAGGAAGTCAATGGCGTTCTTTAAGGTAGCAGGGTAACCATAGTTATACTCGCTGGTAACAATGATGTAAGCATCAGCAGCGTCTATGATGGCACTCCAGTCCTTGGTATGCTGTTGCGTATATTTTTGCAGGCGCGGGTGCTCTGCCTCGTCAAGGAGGGGCAGGTTTATCACTGCCAGGTCCACTATCTCGGTGTTGAACTCAGGATGTGTCTTCGCTACTTCGTAGACCCATTGGGTAATAGATGGGCCTTTCCTTCCGGGACGCGTACTGGCTATAATTATCTTTAGCTTGAACATTTCGTTTGGTTTAATTGCAAGGCAAAGATAGGGTAGGAAGCCATATCCTATTTGTACCGATCACGGCATTACTTGTCTATTTCATTTATCACATGCCCTATACAGCCGTTGGGCATCTGTATATGCAATAGCGAGGCTACTGTAGCCGCTATATCGGTCATATAAACCGTACGGTGTGTCTCGCCCTGGGGTATATGCCAGCCATACCATAGTAACGGTATATGCGTATCATAAGGGTTCCATGTGCCGTGCGTGGTCCCTGTGGCAGCATAGCCATCAAACCATCCGGGGTTTAATATTACCTGTATGCAGCCGCTACGTTTACTATTGTAGCCGTTCACGATCATAGTACGCAATGGCTCAGGTACTGCATTTGCATCCATGTGCTCCAGATCCACCACGTAAGATATTTGCGCTTGTTGTTTGAGCCATTGTATAGCCGATGCTTTTACATTGTCGCGGGATAGGCCGCTTGCCTTGATCTTACGCTCGTTCAGGTACACCTGGTAGTTGGTGTATGCGGAGATAAGCGAATCCTTACCAAATGCACTTTTCAACTGTGCCGTGAGCTCCTTCTGTAACATGGGTTCCGACTGGTTGCCTGCGGGCAAATTTATATCCTGGAGGTACTTTGGGTTGTGGGCGGCACCATGGTCGGCAGTAAGGAAGATCACATAGTTCCCTTTGCCTACATGCTCATCGATGTACCTGAGGAATGAGTCCAGTTCCCTGTCCAGCCTAAGGTATATATCCTCTGTTTCAACCGAGTTAGGTGTGAACATATGCCCCACATAGTCGGTGCTCGAGAGGCTTACACAGAGAAAGTCGGTGCTGCCGCGCTGTCCAAGCCCCTCACCGCCGATGCAGGCCTCTGCCATTTTAAATGTAAATGCATTACCCGCCGGCATTAGCCTGAGGGCACTGAAATCTTTTTTAGGCATATTGCCTGCATTATGCGGGAATACAGGTTCCTGCTCACCTTTCAAAGAACCTTCGTACGGATTCTTATCAGCCAGGCTTTGATCGTATGAGTTTGAATTGAGCAGCAGGTCCCATACTTCTTTAAGATAGGATGCAGGGTAGTGCTTGTTGTTAAAATCATTGAGCCATTGGGGCAGTTCTTTTGCATAATAGCTGCTGGTTATGAAATTACCGGTGCTGTCATCGAACCAATAAGTAGCATTTGCAAGATGGCCTGCGGGTAATATACTGCCACGGTCCTTCAAAGCGATACCATATACACGTGATTTGAAATTCGTAGCTAGGCGAAGTTCGTCGGTAACTGTGCTTGTGAGCATATTGCGCGGGCTCATCATGCCTGCTTTGCGGCTGCCGTTTATAGAACTTACCGTTGTGTCTTCCGCGCAATAGCAAGAGCGGCCCGTGCCTATGTCTATCCAGTCGTTCGCTGCAATGCCATGTATAGATGGGACAGAGCCTGTATATATGCAAGTATGTCCCGGGCCCGTAAATGATGGCAGGTAGTTGATCATTGTATTTTGGCAGTTGAAGCCATCGTCCATCAAGCGCTTAAAGCCGTTATTGGTATATAGGTTATAATATCGATACAGGTAGTCCCAGCGCATCTGGTCCACTACTATGCCCACTACCAGTTTAGGTCGTTCAATATTGCCGCGCTGTGCAAATGAGGTAAAACCAAGGAACAATGCTAAAAAAGATAGAATACGTCGCATGTATTTATTATGTATGATGATACAAAAATGCAATACAATATTGATTTGGGGTGTTATTTTTTTATAATTTCGCGCCAGTATTATTTTTGAAACGAAACAAAGACATATGGATATTTTTGCCAAATTTGAAAAGCGCCTCGGACCAATTGGAGATTATGCGGAAATGGCACCGGGTTACTTTGCATTCCCAAAGCTGGAAGGCGAGATAAGTAACAGGATGAATTTTCGCGGGAAGGAAAAAATAGTGTGGAGCCTGAACAATTACCTCGGCCTGGCAAACCATCCTGAAGTGCGCAAGGCAGATGCTGATGCAGCTGCAATGTACGGACTGGCTACGCCTATGGGTGCCCGAATGATGAGCGGCAATACCGACAATCATGAAAAGCTGGAAAAAGACCTTGCTGCTTTTATAGGCAAGCCTGATGCAATGCTCTTTAACTATGGTTACCAGGGTATGGTATCGGCAATAGATAGTTTATGTGGCCGCCACGATGTTGTGGTGTACGATGCTGAATCGCATGCATGTATCATCGATGGCCTGCGCCTGATACCAAGTCACCGTTATGTGTATAAGCACAATGACGTAGAAGATTGTGAAAAGCAACTGGCACGTGCCAACGAAATGATCAAGAAGACGGGTGGTGGCATACTGGTGATAACGGAAGGTGTGTTTGGTATGTCGGGCAACCAGGGTAAGATAAAGGAGATAGCTGCGCTGAAGTCTAAGTATGAGTTCCGCTTGTTCGTGGATGATGCGCATGGTTTTGGTACCATGGGCAAAACAGGTGCAGGCATAGGTGAGGAGCAGGATTGTATTGACGACATAGACGTTTACTTCTCTACTTTCGCAAAGTCTATGGCTAGCATAGGTGGTTTCCTTGCGGCCGATAAGAGGATACTTACTTACCTGCGTTACAACATGCGCTCACAGGTATTTGCCAAATCGCTGCCTATGCCTATCGTAGTGGGCAACCAAAAAAGGCTGGAGCTGCTGATAAGTAAGCCGGAACTGCGCGAAAAACTGTGGCATAATGTGAACAGGCTGCAAAATGGCCTTAGGGAAAGAGGCTTCAATATTGGCACTACTAATACACCTGTTACCCCGGTAGTAATGGCAGGTGGATTGTTCGATGCCACGCAGCTGATCTTTGACATGCGCGAGAACTATAATATTTTCTGTTCAGTTGTGGTATACCCAGTGGTGCCTAAAGGTGTGATCATACTGCGCCTGATACCTACTGCAGCACATACGGATGAAGATATAGATGTAACGCTGTCTACCTTCAGCCTGCTGCGTGATAAGCTGGAAAAGAAAATGTACCCGCAGGAGATGCCCTCTATAAAAGAGGCAGCCACAGCATCGGTATAATAATATTTACATAATTAACAAAAGCCATCCTGATATTAAGGATGGCTTTTGTATTTTAGCATGATAAGACGATCCGATACATGAGAGTATTTATAGCGGGAGCATCAGGACAAATAGGTGGTAATTGCATGAAACATTTCAGGGAGATGGGCTGGGAGGTGATAGGCTCCCATTTTTCATTTGCTACTGATGAGACTGTTTTCTATAACACACTGGACCCGCTGCACCCGGATAACTACGACATAGCATCGTTTATGCCAGATGTGATAGTACACTGCGGTGCGCTTACTCACGTTGACTATTGTGAGGCCCATGTTGAGGAGAGTTATGAGCATACAGTGCAAAGCACCCTTAATCTTATACTACTTGCTGAAAGCTGCAATGCCAAACTCGTATACTTGTCGACCGACTATGTCTTTGACGGAATGAACGGCCCCTACAGGGAGGATGCACCGGTGAACCCGCTAAGTGTATATGGTAAACATAAACTGGAGGCAGAGCAAACTGCGCTGAAGGAATTGCCCGACACATTGGTACTGCGTGTAACGAATGTATACGGCAACGAACTGCGCGGTAAGAACTTTGTTGCCCGTATAGTGGAGCAATGCAAGAACGGGCAGAGATTGACTTTGAAACTTCCATACGACCAATATGCATCACCATGCAACTCATGGGATATAGCACGTGCCATGTTCTTATTACTGCGCGATGGTAAGAGCGGTATATACCATATAGGCGGCACCGACTACATGAACAGGATAGAGCTTGCAATGAAAGTGTTGGAATATTTTCCCGAAGCTGAATACGATCTGATACCTGTAAGCACTGCTGAATTAAATCAACCGGCTGCTCGTCCCTTGCTTGGAGGATTTGTAAAAATGAAGTTCAGTAACGAGTATCCCGAATTTCTTTTTGGAAATGTAGACAGCTATATGATGGAGATACTTTACGATCCCGATGAATTTGCAGACGATGAATGATGTAAAGTAATTGTTTAGGTAGACTTGATGTGCACTTGTAGTTTAGTACCAACAAGGCAATAAAAAACCGTCCTGGCAATACGCCCGGACGGTAGGACTGTACTTACTAACCCATCGTAAGTATAGCAAATATCAGAAAAAGGTTTTGGAATTGAAAATAATATTTTTCGGCATTTGAGCTTTTTAGATGCTTTGTGGCTCCAGTCCAATCGCATAATTTTTATCCTCATAATTTTCTATTGTTTTAGTTTAAATAAATCAACTAAAATGATTGATTTATAGCCTATTATAGTATTTAATTGACAAAATGGCTGTTAAATTAGTTCATTTTTGACAAAATGTCGCATATTTCCAATTGGTACAGGGTTTGAATAGGTAGGGTAACCAAAAAAACTAAAACTTATTTTATGTACTACAAGAAATACGGCACAATGCCTAAGGCTTTCGGCGGAATTATCGACGATGTACTCCACAACGGATGGAGCAAATTTTTAGCAGACGACCATGGGGTGCAGACCTTTATCCCGGTAAACATTAAAGAAACCGATGCTGCGTATGAGTTGCATGTGGTAGCCCCTGGTCTCAGGAAAGAAGACTTTAAAATAAACCTGGAGCAGGACATTCTTACCATTTCGTTCGAGCACAAGGATGAAAAGAAAGAAGAAGGTACAGAAAAGCAAGAGGGCAAATGGCTACGTAATGAATATCACTTCCGTTCATTCAAAAGGAGCTTTACCCTGAATGATAAAGTAAATGCTGCAGGCATCAATGCAAAATATACCGATGGTGTATTGTTCATTACCCTGCCAAAGAAAGAAGCTGCTGAGCCAACAAGCCAGCAAATAAATGTGGCGTAAGGAAAATTGTGATGTTAAGGTTGACAGAGGGGAGTATGGTTTAGTGAAAAAGGTGGTGCATAAGCACCACCTTTATTTTTTTGTCTGTTTTATCCTTACGCGCCTGACCGTTTGAAGCGGTACTGACGCTGCATGTCTAACGAATATAGCCCAATATCTTCAGCATACTCTGGTAGGTTTGCTCTTTGGCATAGAGCCAGTCTTCCATTTTGCCGTTCTTATCTATCTCTACTACTACGTGCTTGGGCGAAGGTATCATACAGTGCTTGATGCCGCCATAGCCCGCTAGCTGGTCCTGGTAAGCACCGGTATGAAAGAAACCAATGTATAGCGGCTCGGCACCTTTCTCTTTCTCCAGTTTGGGCAGGAATACCGCGTTGATATGCTCTTCGGAAGTATAGAAATCGTGGCTGTCGCAGGTAAGGCCGCCAAGGTGCACCTCCTGGTATTCTTTATCCCATTTATTGATAGGCAGCATCAGGAATTTCTCCCCAATACCCCAGGTGTCCGGCAGTGTAGTGATGAAGGAGCTATCGATCATATACCAAATCTCTCGGTCGTTCTGCATCTTGTCATCCAGCACGCTGTATATCACCGCACCAGATTCGCCAACTGTAAATGAGCCAAACTCTGTATAAATGTCAGGTACATCTACCTTATTGCGTTTGCAAACTTTCTTAATGGTCGATACTATTTCGTTGACCATATAATTATAATCGTAATCGAAACCCAATGAGTGCTTGATAGGCAATCCGCCGCCTATGTTCAGGCCTTCCAGTTCGGGGCATATCTTCTTTAGCTGGCAATACAGGTTCAGCACCTTGTTCAGCTCACTCCAGTAATACACGTCATCCTTTATGCCTTTGTTCATAAAGAAGTGCAGCATCTTCAGGTTGAATTTATTACTGCCCTTTATCTTGTCAACATAGAACTCCAGTATATCACGGCTGCGAATACCAAGCCTCGACGTATAAAAATCGAAAGTGGGTTCTTCCTCGGTCGCTATACGCAGGCCAATGTTTACCGGGTCTTTAGAACGGATGAGGCGTTTGTAATCCTCAAACTCATTCGTGTTATCCAGCACCGGTATTACGTTCTTAAAGCCGTCATTGATCAGGCGGGCTATACTGCGGGTGTAGGCTTTTGTCTTAAAGCCATTGCAGATGATGTAAGTATCCTTGGTGATCTTACGCCTCCTGTACAGCTGCTTCACTATCTCGATATCATAGGCAAAGGACGTTTCCAGGTGCACACCGTGCTTCAGTGTCTCCTCGACTATAAAAGAGAAATGCGAGCTTTTGGTACAATAGCAGTACACATACTTGCCATCGTATCTATGCTTTTTGATAGCGTCGTTGAACATCTTTTTGGCCTTAGCTACCTGCATCCCTATCTTGGGCAGGTAGGTAAGCTTAAAAGGCGTACCATACTTTTCTATCAAAGCTTTAATATCCACCCCGTTAAACTCGAGGTAGTTATCATTTACATCAAAACCTTCCTGTGGAAAGTGAAACGTCTGGTGGACGAGATCCTTGTATGTATTATCCATTTACGTATTGACGAGGCGAAAAAGTCAACGATAAATTATGTATTTATAAAAAGCATACAAAAGTAGTTATTAGATTTAATGGAAAGTCATTTTTTTTCCGCAAAGCCTGTTAAATATTTCCACTGGTATCGCAGAGTTTAGTATAAGTTTGCCCGTAATTTCCGACCCATTGAAAAAAGCGCTCATCCAGATACATATTGCCGTGGTACTGTGGGGTTTCACAGGAGTGCTGGGCCGTGCTATTACGCTGGGGGCGCCCATGCTGGTATGGTACAGGATGTTGCTTACGGCCCTGTTCATAGCGGTAATTATCTCCTACCGCAAACAATGGGTACGCATAGCCCGCCGCGACATATGGCAACTGGCACTAATAGGCAGCCTGATGGGCCTGCACTGGGTGGCATTTTACGGGGCCATTAAATTTGCCAATACATCCATCGCCCTTGTCTGCCTGTCCACTGCCAGCATCTTCACCTCGCTGTTGGACCCAATAGTGAATAAGGGTAAGTACGACATAAAGGAATTATTGCTCGGCCTGCTTGCTCTGACAGGGGTATATTTCATCTACCGCTTCCAGCAAACCTTCGGCATAGGCATTGCCTTCGGGGTCACAGCCGCCATCCTCAGCTCTGTATTCACGGTGCTCAATAAACGCATCGCCAATAAGTACCCCACGCGCCCCATGGTATTCTACGAGATGGGTGCAGGCTGGCTCTTCATCACTTTACTAATGCCTTTGCAAATGATCTACGAGCCTGCAACGGTACTTGTGCCCCAGGGTATGGACTGGATATGGCTGGTGATCCTAAGCCTCTGCTGCACGGTATGGGCGCAGAGCCTTGCTTTAAGCGCATTGAAGTATATCAGCTCCTTCACGGCTACACTAAGCGTGAACCTGGAACCGGTCTACGGGATATTGCTGGCCTTTCTCTTTTACCATGAGAACAAGCAATTGGAAAGCGGCTTTTTCATAGGCATGGCCTTTATCTGCTTATCTGTATTGCTACAAATGCTCCGCATGATCCGGCCGAAGGACGCATCGGCAGGGTATATACGCGAGAAGGGTGGTATGGGTGATTGATATTGTTTTGTCGAAAAAAGCTTTCTAATTGGCCATGGCTGGTCCCGTTAGGGACGATATATCGGTAGTAAGAAAGAGGTTCCCAATCTTATCAGTCCCGTTAGGGACGATATATCGGTAGTAAGAAAGAGGTCCCCAATCTTATCAGTCCCGTTAGGGACGAAATATCGGTAGCCCGTTAGGGACGCCATATCGGTAGAAAAATAATTTTTGTAAATTGGCTAGTCCCTTAGGGACGAAATATCGATCGTACGCAGGGTGCTAAATGTAGATGACTATGCCAAACACCTATACGCAAATCCATATTCAGGCAGTGTTTGCCGTAAAAAACCGTGAGTGTATTATCTCTCCACGGTGGAAAGACGAGCTATATAAATATATAACCGGGATCGTTCAGGGTAATGGACACAAACTGCTTGCCATAAACGGGATGCCTGACCATGTGCATATTTTCTTTGGAATGAAACCCACGCAGTCCTTGTCAGACTTGTTGCAGGATATTAAAGGCAATTCGTCTAAATGGATAAATGAGAAAAAATTCACACAAGGAAAATTCTCCTGGCAAGAGGGCTATGGGGCATTCTCCTACGGAAAATCGCAGATTTCAAAGGTCATTGATTACATCGAAAGGCAAGAGGAACATCATAGTAAAAAGACCTTTATCGAGGAATATACCGGGTTTTTAGATGCATTTGGGGTGGCATATGATGAGCGGTATATTTTTAAGGCTGTGGAATATTGATTTGGAAATATGTCGTCCCTAGGGGACTATCAGCTTAAACCATTACATTTCTACCGATATTATGTCCCTAAGGGACTGCAGACAAGATGTGCCATCTTGAATTTTCTGCCAATATTAGCTGCGTCGAAACTTTAACTTTGTCCATTAAAGACAGGAATGATGATATTTTTATGATTTCGACATCTTTTTGTACCTTAAACCTCCCAAGCTATTACCTTTGTACTAATTGATATTATAGCGATTTAATTTATGTTGCAGCAAGCTACAACCACACAAGAAGCGAGGCTATCGTTCGAGGAATTTAAGCAGGAAGTGCTGGAAGACTACCATATGGCAGTCGCCAGTCGTGAAGCCAGCCTGATGGGCCGCCGCGAGGTACTCACCGGCAAGGCCAAGTTTGGCATCTTTGGCGATGGCAAGGAGCTGGCTCAGATAGCTGCTGCCAAATGCTTTAAACCCGGCGATATACGCGCGGGTTATTACCGCGATCAAACCTTCATGTTCGCAACGGGCATGAGCGATATAGAAAAATTCTTCTCACAGCTTTATGCCAACCCCGATGTGGCTAGCGAACCTTCCACCGCAGGGCGCATGATGAACGGGCACTACGGTACCCGCTGGCTGGATGAGCATGGTGATTGGAAAGACCTTACAAAAGGTCCCCAGTCATCGAGCGACATTTCGCCCACTGCCGGGCAAATGGTGCGTGCCTTAGGATTGGCATTCGCATCCAAGATGTTCCGCAATGTGCAGGAGCTGCAGCACGGTTTCGAGAAGTTTTCAGACAAAGGCAACGAAGTAATATTCTGCACCATAGGCGATGCCTCTACATCCGAAGGGCTGTTTTGGGAAAGCGTAAATGCCGCAGGCGTATTACAGGTGCCATTGGCCATATTTATCTGGGACGATGGTTACGGCATCTCCGTACCGCGCAAGTACCAGACCACCAAAAGCTCCATATCGGAAGCGCTGGCAGGTATGCAGTGGAACGAACGTAAAGGCGGCATAAACATTTACACTGCCAAAGGCTGGGATTATGCAGGCCTTGTGGAAACAATAAACAGGGGCATAGACCGTGTGCGCGAAACGCATATACCGGCTATATTCCACATACAGGAAGTCACACAGCCGCAGGGCCACTCCACATCGGGCTCGCATGAGCGTTACAAGACCAGGGAGCGCCTGGACTGGGAAAAAGAAATGGACTGTGTTACCCGCATGCGCGAGTTCATAGTAGCCAACGAGATAGCAGGCGAGGCCGAAGTGAACGAAATAGAAGAGCGCGCTAAGGAAGAAGCGCGTGCTGCAAAACAGCGTGCATGGGAAGCATTCATAAGCCCTATCCGCGAGCAGGTACAGCAGGCGGGCACCATGTGCAACCAGGTAGTGTATGAAGGCGGCGAGCATGCTGCAACCATAGGTACAATAGTACAGGAACTGAATGCAATTAAGGAGCCCATACGCAAAGACGTGATGCAGGCAGTACGCAAAGTGCTGCACCTGGCAACCGGCGACTCAGACGCTGTGCGTGCACTACGCAATTTTTATGACTACCTAAAACAGGACAATAAAGATAAATTCTCATCGCACCTGCACTCGGAATCGAGGCACAGTGCTATGAAGGTGACCGAGGTACCTGCTATGTACATACCCGATGCGCCCAGCGTGAACGGATATGAAGTGCTGAACAAATTCTTCGACCATACATTTGGTACCAACCCCGCAGTATTTGCTTTCGGTGAGGACCTTGGCAAGATAGGCGATGTGAACCAGGGCTTTGCAGGCCTGCAGGAAAAGTATGGCGAGCTGCGTATATTCGATACAGGCATACGAGAAGCGTCTATCATAGGGCAGGGTATAGGAATGGCCATGCGTGGCCTGCGCCCCATAGCCGAGATACAATATTTAGATTACCTGCTTTACGCACTGCAGCCCCTCAGCGATGATGTGGCCACGTTGCAATACCGCACACGCGGCGGACAGAAATGCCCGCTCATAGTGCGCACACGCGGCCACAGGCTCGAGGGCATATGGCATAGCGGTTCGCCCATGGGCATGATCATCAACAGCATTCGCGGTATGTACTTATGTGTGCCCCGCAATATGACCCAGGCTGTCGGTATGTACAATACCCTGCTGCAAAGCGATGAGCCCGGCATAGTGGTGGAGTGCCTGAACGGTTATCGCCTCAAGGAGCAATTGCCATCTAACCTTGGGCGCTATACAGTGCCATTTGGTATACCCGAAGTAATACGCGAGGGTAGCGATATAACCATCGTTTCATACGGTTCTACATTGCGTGTAATAGAAGAGGCCATTGTAAACTATCTTGAACCGCAGGGCATATCCTGCGAGGTGATAGATGTACGTACGCTGCTGCCTTTCGATGTCAACCATATGATCGTTGAATCATTAAAGAAGACCAACCGCATTGTGTTTGTAGATGAGGACGTGCCCGGCGGAGCAAGTGCATATATGTTCCAGCAGGTGATGGAGCACCAGGGCGGTTTCCGATGGCTCGATGTTACACCACGCACCATAAGCGCACAGGCACACCGCCCCGCATATGCTACCGATGGCGACTACTTCTCAAAACCAAATGCGGAAGATATAGCACAGGTGATCGAGGAGATGATGAGTGAGTAAACTTAGTTGGCAATATACTTGTGAAAAGCCCCGAGAGGGGCTTTTTTTTAATGTAACTAACCCTCATTGCCAGAAGCCAGAGCCTTTGTGCCTAGCTGCGCCAGCCTGTCCCGATGTATATCGGGAAAGCAATCTTCCCCTGAAAATATTTGTTCCGCTGAAGAGTATTATATGGATAGAGCCGGATAATGTCCCGGAGGGACTACCGCTTTGTAGCCAGCAGAAATTATTACAACGCACATTGCCCCTGAGGGGCTACCCCCTGTACTGTGCAAGGGTTTGTTCGTTCTCCGGCGGATGTTGGTCAACATTTCCCGCATCACGTAGAGACGCAAGATCTTGTGTCTCTACTCGCGTAGGATCAGAACACAGTCCTTAATGCACCCACTGGCACGAGTTTGTAGCGAAGCCTTTGGGTCGGCAAACTCGTGTCCGGTTAATTCGGCCGGTGTGCAACCGGAATTCTTCCTTCCTCAGCTAAATAAAACTTCGAACATCTGTTATCTGTACACTGTTCACTGTTATCTGAAAAACCAATGTGTCTAGCGTGTGGATATGATTATTTGTATCGCATTTATTCCCCAATGTACCTTTGTGCCGCTAAAGACCCATTCGTGGGTTATCTCTAAACATCCCGATGCACTCCCTTTAGGGAGCCGGAGGGTAAAACTATCATTATGAAGCCATACGACAAGGCCTACAACCTCTTTTTCAACTCCAACCTTACCCAGCAGCAAATAGCGGAGCAAGCAGGCGTTAGCCCCCGTACCATTTACGAATGGATGAAGAACGGCAACTGGAAGACCCTCAAAGCCACTTCGCGCCTCATGCCTGCGCAGATAGTCGATGATCTGTACAACCATATCTCGCACCTCAACTACAAAATAAAGTCCCGCGATTTCGAGGAACGATATCCATCGAAGGAAGAAGCCGAGACATTGCGCAAGCTCATTTCGTCCATACCCAAAGTAAAGCTCAACGTCTCCAAAGGCGAAAGCGCGCAGTCCATGATGAACTTTGTAAGCTGGCTGCAACATCACAATAACGATGCGGCTATATACGTAGCACAGTACGTCGACGATTACCTCCATGCCGATCGGAAGCAAGGCATGGACCCCTACGAATTCGAATACGATGCCGACCAATACTACAACCCCGCCGACTTCCCCAATCGAAACACGGTAACGTTCCACGAGCAGACCATGACTCAATACGCATCATTGCGAGGTACAGCCCGTCCCGATGACATATCGGGAAAGCAATCTCACGACGACACAGAAGCAGAGCCCGGTGCGCAGCAAGACGCTCCTTCCTTGTTTTTAGGGAAAGCCTGTCCCGAACATCGTGACAACAACTCCCTCTCCTTCGGAGAGGGCCGGGGTGAGGCCCCACTCGTGCCGGAAAAACAGGAACCACACCAGCAGAAAACTGGAACCAAATCGGAAGCGCTATCCACATCGCCCAATACCCCCAAACCTCTTGAAAATCAAAACACTAAGCTAAACATATCCACACAAACCACTTCCGAAACCAAAGATCAGAAGATCGGAAGTGCAGAAAGTTCACCGCAGCCGAATGTAATAGACTTAGACATTCAAGCCGTATTCAACTCATGGAAAAAACTAGCAGAAAAAGGACGAAGAAAAAGAAGGTATTAAATTACCTGGCCAGGTACCCGCCATCCACAGGATAGTAAGCGCCGG
This sequence comes from Bacteroidetes bacterium UBA1947, assembly GCA_002336915.1. Lineage (GTDB taxonomy): Bacteria > Bacteroidota > Bacteroidia > Chitinophagales > Chitinophagaceae > MKUN01. The sequence goes on from DDET01000026.1 coordinate 41,409, forward strand.
TCGCGAAAGATGCTTTGTCAGAGCTCAGCCAGAGCACCAGTTCAGCCACTTCCTGCGGAGTACCCAGGCGACCGCTGGCATGCATTGCAGCTATCACCTTTTTTGTTGCTTCATCCATATTCCTTAGTAATGGAGTATCAATAAAGCCGGGCCCGACAGCATTGATGCGTATGCCTTTTGCTGAGTATTCAAGTGCAGCATTTTTAGTAAGGCCCAGCATGCCATGCTTCGACGCCACATAGGCTGCAGAGCCCGCAAAGCCTACCGCGCCCAGTATTGATGCCATATTTACTATAGCACCACTACCTTGTTGCTCCATCACTGCCAGTTGGTACTTCATGCAGTAGAACACACTGCTCAGGTTCACGTTCATAACCTTATGCCATTCCTCTATGCTCGTGTCAGCTATGTTATTTATCTCGCCGCCTATGCCCGCATTGTTACAGGCTATGTCCAGCCTGCCGTATTCGGCTACGGTCTTGCGCACCAGTGCAGCGCAGTCTCCATGCTTGCTCACGTCAGCTTGTACAAAGATGGTCTCGGCGTCCTTGTTCTGCAGCATTTGTAGTGTTTCGTTGCCTCGCTGTTCGCTTATGTCGCTTACTATCACTTTCGCACCATGTGCGGCATACAGCAATGCCACAGCTTGCCCTATGCCAGAGCCCGCCCCGGTCACTATAGCCACTTTACCTTGTAGTTCTTTATCCATAATAAGGGCAATATCAGCTTTTTCTGCCTTTTTTCACAAACTATATAGCATTAACATTTCGTATCTTTTCAGCCGTTTATAATGCCCGTACAGAAAATAGATATAGAAGGCTTTTTATCCCTGGCCGTCACGCATCCGTTGCTGGATGTGCGTAGCCCGGGCGAATACGCCCACGCCCATATACCTGCTGCATACAGCCTGCCTTTGTTTAGCGATGATGAAAGAAAAGTAGTAGGCACGGCATACAAGCAGCAGGGGAGAGAAGAGGCTATCAAGATAGGGCTCGATTATTTTGGGCCCAAAATGCGCAAGATGGTGGAGGAGGTGGAAATGCTGCTGAAGGATAAACAGCCTGCGTCTAAAACGGTATTGGTACATTGCTGGCGGGGCGGTATGCGCAGCGCCGGGCTGGCCTGGCTGCTCGATCTGTATGGCTTTAAGGTCTATACCCTCGCGGGCGGCTATAAGGCATATCGCAATTGGGTGCTGCAGCAATTCGAAAAGTCATATCCATTTAATATACTGGGTGGCTACACAGGCTCAGGCAAAACCTTGGTGCTTAAAGAACTGGCGCGCAAAGGAGAAACTGTTGTCGATCTCGAGCAGCTTGCCAGTCACAAAGGCTCGGCTTTTGGTGACCTGGGTATGTCCCCGCAGCCATCGCAGGAGATGTTTGATAACATGCTTGCTATGAGTTTACAAGCTGCAATGAAAAACGGGCCCGCCTGTATCTGGCTCGAAGATGAAAGTCAGCGCATAGGCCTTGTGAACCTGCCCGGCGCATTGTGGAACACCATGCGCAAGGCCCCGGTCTGTTTTTTAGATGTTCCCTTCGAGCAGCGCCTGTGGCATATTGTAGAAGAGTATGGCAAGATGCCGAAGGAAAAACTGGTGAATGCCATCATTCGTATACAGAAACGCCTGGGCGGACTGGACACTAAAAATGCGATCAACTATTTGCTGGAGGATAACTATAAGGAGTCATTCAGCATACTGTTGAAGTACTACGACAAATATTATAGCAAGGCACTGCAAAACAGGGAAGGCTGGAACGACTTGGTAACAAACTTTGAATGTCCCACTGTCGATGCAAAAGAGAATGCAATGCTAATTCAAAATTCCCGTCCGACCATCCGGGCGGGCAAAAGCTAAAATTCAAAAGGAAACGTGAGCGAAGAGATAATAAAACTGACACAGTATGCACATGGTGCGGGATGCGGTTGTAAGATAGCTCCCGCGGTGCTTGAGGAAATATTGAAGACAGATATTCCTGCTGCTGCAAATGACAAGTTGCTTGTAGGCAATAGCAGCAAAGACGATGCTGCGGTCTATGATATTGGCAACGGCATGGCACTGGTCTCCACCACCGATTTTTTTATGCCCATCGTTGATGATGCTTACGACTTTGGCCGTATAGCTGCAGCCAATGCTATTAGTGATGTATATGCTATGGGCGGCAAACCTGTTTTGGCTATCGCCATACTTGGCTGGCCTGTAGAAAAACTACCTGCAAGCCTTGCGCAAAAAGTACTGGAAGGCGCAAGGGCTATATGCGCTGAAGCTGGCATTCCACTTGCCGGCGGGCATAGTGTTGATACTACAGAACCTGTTTTCGGTCTCGCGGTAACGGGTATGCTGGCGATAGAGCACCTGAAGCGAAATGATACCGCTAAAGAAGGCGACTATCTTTTTCTTACCAAGCCACTTGGCACGGGCATATTATCCACCGCGCAAAAGAGAGGCCTGCTGAAAGAAGACGAGTTGGAATTGCTCACCGCGCAAATGTCAACCTTGAATAAAGTGGGGGAGGCCTTGGGCAGGATAAAAGGGGTACATGCCATGACCGATGTCACCGGCTTTGGCCTGCTGGGGCATTTGATCGAGATGGCTGAAGGCAGCGGGCTGTCAGCTGAGCTGTACTATTCAAAGCTGCCGGTGATGCAAGGTGCAAGGGAATACCTTGCCCAGCGAGTGATACCCGATGCGACATATCGCAACTGGAACAGCTACAGCAGCAAAACAGCTTTCGATGCGGGTGTAAATGTTATGGAAGCCTTCAGCCTGCTGCCCGACCCGCAAACGAATGGCGGTCTATTGATAGCGGTCGCTGAAGAGGCTGTTAAAGAACTTGAACTTGTATTTAAAGAATATAGCCTCGACTTATTCACACTGCCCATAGGGCGATTGACCGGCCTTCTTGAAAAGACCATCACTGTAAAAGCATAAAAAATAAAGGCTGCAATTTGCAGCCTTTACAGAAGTTCTTTGAAATATTGTTTTAGCCGTTGTTGCCCTTCATGATCTGTCCGGCGCCGGCAAAGTAATGCTGCCAGTAGTCCTCGTTCAGGTTGCTGATCATTATTCCCTGGCTGCTTGATGCATGCACGAAGAAATTGTTCATCAGGTATATACCTACGTGGGTGATGCGCTTGCTGTGTATCTTAAAGAATACCAGGTCGCCCTCCCTCAGGCTGCTGAGATTCCAGGTAAGGCTGGCGTTTTTAAATTGCTCAAATGCAGTGCGCACAACATCCATATGGAAAACCGTTTCGTACAGGCGCTGCACAAATGCAGAACAATCAATGCCGGATTTATCCGTGCCGCCAAGGCGATAACGCACACCATACCACTCATCTATAAACTTGTAGAGCGAGAAGTTACTCAGCATTGTCGGTAGCACGCCTAGCATGCTGGCATATTTCCTTGCCAATGTATTGCCTTCTGCAGGATTGATCTTTGCGGCTTCTCTATCTCTGTCATGGTCTATAGCATTCATCACCATAGCATCCATCTCAGAGTTGATCTTATTATGCTGTCCAATGCTCATTGATATGGCATTGCTGATAGAGATGTCATTCTCATTTGATGCGCCGATAGCTATATCGTTGATAAAATGAGGTTTATTAGAGGCATAAGAGGTTTCCTCTTCGTTCCCAAGAAAGGACGACAAAGATTGGTCGGTGCGGCAGCTTGTTGTCAGCATCGATATGGAGATACATGCAACGGCAAGGCCAGTTCTCAGTTTTTTCATCAGCATGTGTTTGATTAGTGTGCGTGAAAATAGCCAATTAAGTGTTGCCAGTCAAGGATTTTGATGACTATTAACTAACAAGTAATAAATAAATTACGTTATTATTTAAAAAAAACAGTTGCTTTATACCTATAAAGCAACTGTTAATAAAAGTTTTACGTATTATTTTACTTCAAAATATTTTTCAAAGGCATAATTAACATCATTCACCTGGTAAGTGCCACGTACATGGAATTTAGCGTTATCCATACTTACTATTTCCCAATCTATATCATGGCCCGGCGTACCGAAGTTTTTGATATAAATATAGCGCTGGTCGCCTGTAACAGACCATGTAAAGTCGATGCGGGCGGGATTTGCAGTGCCTTTGTGCTGTGGTTTTGCGGTTGTAATGGTGTCGGTGCCGTTATTGGTAGTGTCAGGAACTACCACCTGGGTATCGCCGCAGGTCACATTAGCCTCATAGCCGTATTCATCGGCTTTGAACACCCAATAGTTCCCTGCTTCACACTCATCCAGTGGCTGGTCGGCCTCATTGATGGTCTGCGAAACGAGCCTCCACTCATGGTCGCGTAATATCTCGAAACGCTTACCTATCTTTTCTTTTTTATCGCATGCACTCAAAACAATGGTGAAAGCGCAAACAGCAAATAATACTTTTTTCATTTTATTTTTTTTGCGTGATAAAAATATATTAAATATTCAAAGTAGTATAGTTTTAATACCTTGAAAACATGTCATTAACAAAAGCTGGGTCATAGTAAACAAACTAAGAGCCAGGTTGCCATATCGCAAAATGCAATAATGTAACCTGGCTCTCTCTTAATTTTTGTGTAGCGAGGACAGGGATCGAACCTNNGCTACCGCTGCTCTACCTCGCGATGTGGTTGCAAAGATATACCTAATAGCCGTACAAAACAAACTGATCAAGGCTTTTTATTTAGTTAATGCGTGTGAGGGCTTGTAGGTCTATCCGCATAACAAAACCGATCTTGGACTATCTTCGCGGTATGGCAGATACCACAGCGGCGCATAAAGCCGGATTTGTAAATATTTTTGGCCCGCCAAATGCGGGTAAGTCGACTTTGCTGAATGCGCTGCTGGGCGAACACTTTGTAATAACATCGCATAAGGTACAGACCACGCGTCACAGGATACTGGGCATCCTTACCGAGCCTGATTACCAGATAGTTTTCTCGGATACCCCGGGTATCATAGAGCCCAAATACAAGCTGCACCACAGGATGATGCTGCAAGTGAAAAGTGCCCTTGAGGATGCCGATGTGGCCCTGATCATGCACGATATAACGGAACCCATAGAGGAGCTGGAAGTGGTAGACAAGATGCTGAAGCTTAAGGTGCCTACGGTACTGTTGCTCAATAAGACCGACCTGATAAAGGATAAAAAGGAGATAGCTGAAAAGGTGAAGCTGTATGCAGAGAAATTCCCGAACTGGGAGGTACTGCCTATATCTGCACAGAAGAAGACCAACACAGATAAGATACTGGCTTTCGTACTGGCCCACTTACCAGAGGCGCTTCCTTACTACCCTGAAGACAGCATGTCGGACAGGCCTGTCCGGTTTTTTGTGAGTGAGCTGATACGCGAGCAGATATACAACCTGTTTCATGAAGAGATACCATACCATGCTGCTGTTATCATACAGTCATATGAAGAGAAGGAAAGTTTGAATGTTATAAAAGCCGAGATAATAGTAAGCCGTGAAACACAGAAGGGCATAATAGTGGGTAAGGCAGGCAGCATGATAAAGCAACTGGGCATTAATTCGCGCAAAACCATAGAAGAATTCCTGCAAAAGAAAGTGCACCTGGAACTGTTTGTAAAGGTGCGGCCTAAATGGCGCGACAATGACAGCTACCTGAGAGAATACGGTTACAATGGATGAGTCGAAAGTTGAAATACAGTCCCTAAATAGTGACTGGTATGACAAGCGAGTGGAGGCTATTGATATGCTGCGCCTTGATCTACTTGATCCCGTTATATCGGGCAATAAGTGGTATAAGCTAAAATACAATCTAAAGTACGCAAAAGAGAAGGGATATAGTACTATGCTCACATTTGGTGGCGCATATTCCAATCACTTAATAGCAAGTGCAGCTGCGGCGAAGCTCTACGGCATTAAAGCAATAGGCATTGTTCGGGGCAATGATGGAGGGGAACTGACGGGTACATTAAAAGCCTGCGAAGAGTATGGTATGGAATTGCTTTATGTATCGCGCAAGGAATATGCAAAAAAGGAAGAGCCCGGATGGTTGCAGCAGTTAGCTGAGCAATTCGATCAGCCTTTTATAATACCTGAAGGCGGCGCAAATGAACAGGGCAGGGAAGGTGCGAAAGATATTGCGACAATGATACCGGGAACCTATTCTCATATAGCTGTTTCAGTAGGCACAGGTACTACATTTACGGGGTTACGCAATGCATTGCCTGTAAAGCAAATGCTTTTGGGTTTTGCTCCCATGAAGGGTGGGATTTACCTGCAGGATGAAATAGATGCACATGTATTTCCTTTAAAAAATAGCAACCGGCAATTATTTGACCGGTGGCATTTTGGTGGCTTTGGCAAATGGAATGATGCGCTAATATCTTTTATGAATAATTTTCACAGCATCAATCATATACCGCTTGATATGGTATATACTGCAAAAATGATGTACGGGACAAATGAGCTATTGAAAGAAAACTTTTTTCCGGCTAATGCAAAAATACTGTGCATACATACGGGTGGCTTGCAGGGGAATGCCTCGGTTTCGGAGAAACTGGAGTACAACAGCCGCATATAAATATTATATTGTGATTCTAATTCGATCTCATGCCGGATACTACGCCTAAAAAAGGCAACCGCCTTACTTTATATATCATCATTGGCCTTGCTGCAGGTATTGCTCTGGGCTTTTGGTTCAATGAGGGTTATGTAAAAAGTGAGAACAACCAGATCATTACTATAGAATCTTCCCTGAAGTCGATCGACAACCAGTTGCTGGCTATTAAAGATACTACCGCCCATAATTTTCATAGTTTAACCTCACTTAAAGTACAGCTTACCGCTACAAAAGCCAAGATCATAGAAGCGCGGGATGTGAAGCTGGAGCCATTTTCCCTGCTTGCAGATATCTTCCTTAGGCTGATCAAGATGATCATTGCACCACTCGTCTTTACTACCCTGGTGGTGGGGGTTGCCAAGCTAGGCGATCTGAAATCTGTAGGGCGCATAGGTGGTAAAACATTGTTCTGGTTCATCTGTGCATCATTGACAAGCCTTTTCCTGGGTATGTTGCTAGTTAATTTTTTCAAGCCCGGCCTTGCGATGCACTTGTCATTGCCCGATACACTAGTGGATACAGGGGTAAAGAAAACGGCGCTTTCGCTTCGTGAGTTTCTATATCATGTATTCCCAACAAGTGTGATAGATGCTATGGCGAGGAACGAGATATTGCAGATAGTGATCTTTGCAATGTTCTTTGGGGTGGGTACTGCAGCAATAGGCGAGAAAGGTGCTATTATTATTAAGAGTATTGACGCCTTTGCCCATGTGATACTGAAAGTAACGGGCTATGTAATGAACCTTGCACCGCTGGCTGTGTTTGGTGCTATTAGCTGCATCATTGCAAAACAAGGGCTGGGTATCTTGTCGACGTACTCGATATTTATTGCTGAGTTCTATTCAGGCCTGATCATATTGTGGATCATACTTTTCCTTGCAGGTGGAATATTTATTGGCAAACGGGTATTTACACTGATGCGCCACATTAAGGAGCCTGCATTGGTGGCCTTTAGTACAAGTGCGAGTGAGGCTGCATTTCCCAAGTTGCTATTGGAGCTGGAGCGCTTTGGCTGCCCTAACAAGATCGTAAGTTTTGTGTTGCCCCTAGGCTACTCGTTCAATCTTGACGGCTCAATGATGTATATGACCTTCGCTTCCATATTCATAGCGCAATCATATGGCATACACCTGGATCCCGGTACGCAAATGACCATGTTGCTGGTGCTAATGCTTACCAGTAAGGGTATAGCCGGTGTGCCACGTGCATCGCTGGTGGTAATAGCAGGTACACTGGCTACCTTCAAGATACCTGAAGCGGGTATCGCATTGCTACTAGGTATAGACCCGCTGCTGGACATGGGCCGCAGTGCTACCAATGTGATAGGTAATAGCATTGCGACCGCGGTAGTGAGTAAATGGGAGCAGAAGCACGTTTAAAATATCATATACAGCCGCAGCATATATTGATTTTTATGGTTTTATAGAACCCTGTTCTGCATATTTTTTCATATTTTCACCCCTTCAAGAAAAACGATAATGCATTCACTCCTGGAGTTGTTCAAAAGCTTAACGGATCCTGTATGGATCAATAATCACGGCGGACTGTACATAGTTATGTTCATCATTTTTGCGGAAACCGGCCTGTTCGTTGGTTTCTTTTTACCAGGCGATTCGCTCCTGTTTATTACGGGAATGATCATTGCCAACCTTAATCTGCCTTTGAGTGGAGATATAGGCAACCTTGCTTACTGGCTTACGCTTATATCTGCAGCAGGTATATTAGGTAATATGGTGGGCTATTGGTTCGGGAAAAAATCGGGGCCGCTACTGTTTGAGCGCAAGGACACTTTCTTATTTAAGCGAAAGCACCTGGTGCAGGCTAAGGAATTTTATGATAAGCGCGGCGGCACCGCTATCATACTTGCGCGTTTCCTGCCCATTGTACGCACCTTTGCGCCCATAGTGGCAGGTATAGTAAGTATGAACTACAAGAAGTTCATGTCGAATAATATTATCGGTTGTGTGGCATGGGTAGTGAGCATGACCATGGCCGGCTATCTGCTGGGTGAAAATGTATGGGTGAAGAATAACCTGGAGAAGATAGTGGTAATTATAATTTTTATCACCACCGCGCCCGTATTGTTCAAGATGTTTGTAAGCAGGAGAAAGCCTAAACCAACCGACAAGATATAGCAGGCTTTATGGACCAAAAGAAGGCACTATCTGTTTTAAGCATTCCTGTACTGGTGGCAGCGCTGGGCTACTTTGTGGATATTTACGATCTTTTACTGTTCAGCATCATCCGGGTTAAAAGCCTTAAAGGGCTTGGTCTTACGGACGCATTAATAGATACCGATGGCAAGTTCATCATTAGTGTACAGATGTGGGGCCTGCTGATAGGTGGCATTATCTGGGGCATAATGGGTGATAAGAAAGGACGACTCAGTGTGCTCTTTGGTTCCATAGTATTATACTCACTTGCCAATATCGCTAACGGTTTTGTGCAGAATGTGGACCAATACGCCATTTGCCGTTTTATAGCCGGGATAGGCCTTGCGGGTGAGCTAGGCGCAGGCATCACCCTTGTTTGCGAACTGATATCAAAAGAGAAACGTGGGATAGCTACTTCAATAGTGGCGGGGGTGGGACTGACGGGAGCAATAGTAGCTTATTTTATAGCAAAGGAATTCGACTGGAGGACCTGTTACTTTATAGGTGGGGGCATGGGTCTGCTTCTATTACTCCTACGTGTGACGGTTTTTGAGTCGGGGATGTACAGTGCGATAAAGGATGCTGAGGTAAGAAAGGGCAACTTCCTTATGCTGCTTCAGAAGGGCAGGTTTAAGAAATACCTCCTTGCTATACTCATTGGCTTGCCCACATGGTATGTGATAGGGCTGCTCATTACATTCTCAAAGGAATTTGGCAAGAACTTTAAGCTGCAGGGAGGTGAGGTGGATCCGGGTAAAGCTGTAATGCTGGCATATGTGGCCATTGCGATAGGCGACCTGCTGATAGGCTTTATCAGCAATGCATTGAAGAGCCGCAAAAAGGCATTGTATATTTTCTATGCCTTAACTGTCATCAGTATTATTGCTTATTTCACCCAGTATAATGGTACCGTAAATGGTATGTATGCCATTTGTATTTTTATGGGCTTTGCGACAGGTTTCTGGGCATTATTTGTGACCATGGCTGCCGAACATTTTGGCACCAACCTGCGTGCTACCGTGGCAACAACAGCGCCTAATATGGTGCGTGGCTCGTTGCCGATCATCCTGTACATTTTTACCTCGCTTAAGCCGGGCTTTGGTTATATAAATGCTGCCGCAATAACCGGTGTTATCGTAATGGCGATCAGTATAACTGCGGTTATACTTACTGAAGAGACCTTCGGGAAGAACCTGGATTACGTAGAGGAGTAAACCGTTTCTAGAAATTTATCCCCTTCAGCACTGTTTGAGTAGCGTCCGCATTTTGCAGGAAGTAGCCCCGCGTTTTATTCAGGATATCCATCAGCAGTTCTTCATCGGTTAAGAACAGTTGCCAGGCTTTGAGTAGTTCCTCGCTGTCACTCACATTAGCGGCTGCGCCCAGCCTTACAAGTTCCACGGCTTCGTTGTATTTGACAAAGTCCTTCCCGAAAAATGTAATGGGCCTGCCGTAGACTGCCGCCTCCAGGCAATTATGTATGCCACCGTTAAAACCGCCGCCTATATATGATACGTCGGCATAGCAATATAGCCGTGAGAGCAGGCCAATGGTATTAAGTACCAATACATTTGCCTGAGGATCGATACCTTCACTAAACAAGGTATAGCTTATGCCATGTTTTCTGAGTTTTGCCAGCGTTGCTTTCAGCAATTTATCTTCAATATCGTGCGGTACAATGATGAGCTTGATGTTTTGCTGTTTTAACTTGACATAAGTATCCAGCACCATGTCTTCGTCCCTTGGCCATGTACTACCTGCTATGATCAGCTTACTGCTGCTTTTGAACTGTTCTATTTCGGGGATAGGTTCAAAATTGTTCTTCACCGCCATTACCCTGTCGAAACGTGTATCGCCACATACCAACACATTATTAATGCCTATTGATGCCAATGCTTTCACTGAATCTTCATCCTGCACAAAAAGGGTAGTGAATGCCTGCAAGGACCGCCGGAACATGGCCCCATACCATTTAAAGAAAGGTTGGTGCTTTTTGAATACTGCTGCAATGATATAGGTATCTATCATGCTTTTTTTAAGCTGGTTCAGGAAGTTGACCCAAAACTCATACTTAACGAATAAGGCGATCTTTGGTTGAACGATCTTTATAAAATCAGCAGCATTGGTTTTGGTGTCCAGGGGCAGGTAGCAAACGACATCGGCCAGCTCGTAGTCTTTTCTTACTTCGTAGCCGCTGGGGGAGAAGAAGGTCAAAACAATGGCATATTGAGTGTGTTGTTCTTTTATCGCTTCTATGATCGGCCTACCTTGTTCAAATTCACCCAGTGATGCGCAATGTACCCAGACTATGGGCCGGCCTTTAACCGAATCGATTTGCCTGCCCAGGTCATCGCGCCAGTTCTTCCTGCCTTCTATCCATAAGCTTGCCTTATTGTTAAAAAGGGCGGCAGCACGGATAGCTATGTAATAAAGGTGTATCCCAAGGTTGTAAAAAAACATAGCTATCATCAGGCTTTAATATCGGTATCTATAACGCAATTTAAAGCCACAAAGATATTCACATTTTTAAAGAAGTTCCCCGAGCGCCCCTTAGCAATAACCCATAGTGCTTATTATATTATGTATTTTTTGTTGGCATAATTTTTTTTCTTTTTAACCCTTACAGGAAAAATCAAGGCTGGGATATACGCTTTTGAAAAAGAAGGTCTTAAGTATAACGCAACGAAAATATCTAATTATAATATTACTGTAATGCCTAATAATTTATATTCTTCAACGGTTTTCACACAATTATCTCATGAGCATCGCAAATGAAAACATTAACGGGCTGGCAAACGACGCCCAACTGCCTGACCTTAAAGAAGATGTGCAGTTAATTGAAACACCCCAAAACGGGAAAAAACGCAAGCGAAAAAATGGGGAAGTTCCGCATTATAATGCCTTTTACGACCCTCACCCGGCTGAGGTGCTGGATAAAGAACTATTAAAGGTGCTGATGGAGGTGCGCAATGGGAACTTCAGCGTGCGGATGCCTATAGACCAGGTAGGCATAGCGGGCAAAATTTGTGATACGCTGAACGAGATCATTTCGATGAACGAGAAGATGACCCTGGAATTTACTAAGGCCAGCAATACCATTGGTAAACAAGGGAAACTGACCCATCGCCTGGAAGTACCATTCGACAAAGGCTCCTGGAGTACCAGCCTGGAGTCGCTCAATATGCTTATATCTGATCTTGTGCACCCGACTATTGAGATAGCCGGGGTTATCAGCTCGGTGGCTAAGGGTAACTTGTCGCAACAGATGCCACTGCAGATAGGCGACCATATGCTGCAGGGTGAATTTGCCCGAATAGCAAAGGAAGTAAATGATATGGTGAAACAGCTGAACCTCTTCTCTATGGAGGTGACGCGTGTGGCCCTTGAAGTGGGTACGGAAGGTAAATTGGGCGGACAGGCCAAAGTAAAAGGTGTGGGTGGTGTCTGGAAGGACCTTACCGACTCGGTAAACCAGATGGCCAGCAACCTGACGGCACAGGTGCGTAACATTGCCGAGGTAACGACCTCGGTTGCGAAAGGTGACCTTTCGCGTAAGATCACCGTGGATGTAAAGGGAGAAATATTGGAGTTGAAGAACACGATCAATACGATGGTGGACCAGCTCAACTCCTTCTCATCGGAAGTGACCCGTGTGGCGCTCGAGGTGGGTACGGAAGGTAAACTGGGCGGACAGGCACAGGTGAAGGGTATAGGTGGTACATGGAAAGACCTTACAGACTCCGTGAACCAGATGGCCAGTAACCTTACAGGCCAGGTAAGAAACATTGCGGAAGTAACGATAGCTGTGGCAAGGGGTGACCTTTCGAAGAAGATCACCGTGGATGTAAAAGGGGAAATATCAGAATTGAAATATACCATCAATACTATGGTGGACCAGCTTAACTCGTTCTCGGCGGAAGTAACGCGTGTGGCGAGGGAAGTAGGTTCGGAAGGTAAGCTGGGTGGACAAGCGGAAGTGAAGGGTGTTGCGGGTGTGTGGAAAGACCTTACGGACTCTGTGAACCAGATGGGTAGTAACCTGACGGCACAGGTGCGTAACATTGCCGAGGTAACGACGGCTGTGGCGAAGGGTGACCTTTCCCGCAAAATTACGGTGGACGTAAAAGGTGAAATATTAGAGCTGAAGAATACGATCAATACCATGGTGGACCAATTGAATTCATTTGGTTCGGAAGTAACCCGTGTGGCCAGGGAAGTGGGCTCGGAAGGTAAACTGGGAGGGCAGGCAACGGTGGAGGGTGTTGGTGGTGTATGGAAAGATCTTACCGACTCGGTGAACCTGATGGCCGGTAACCTGACGGCGCAGGTGCGTAACATTGCTGATGTTACGACGGCCGTGGCCAACGGGGACCTTTCCAAAAAAATTACCGTGGACGTGCAGGGAGAGATCCTTGAGTTGAAGAAGACGATCAATACGATGGTGGACCAGCTTAACTCCTTCGGTTCCGAAGTAACGCGTGTGGCGAGGGAAGTGGGTTCGGAAGGTAAACTAGGCGGACAGGCAACAGTGAAAGGTGTGGGTGGTGTATGGAAAGACCTTACGGATTCGGTAAACATCATGGCCTCGAACCTTACTGCACAGGTACGTAACATTGCTGATGTGACGACGGCCGTGGCCAACGGTGACCTTTCCAAAAAAATCACGGTGGACGTGCAGGGAGAAATCCTTGAGTTGAAGAACACGATCAATACGATGGTGGACCAGCTTAACTCCTTCGCATCAGAAGTAACGCGTGTGGCGCTTGAAGTAGGTACCGAAGGTAAGCTGGGCGGCCAGGCAAAAGTGAAAGGTGTGGGTGGTGTATGGAAAGGTCTGACGGACTCGGTGAACCAAATGGGTAGCAACCTTACGGCACAGGTGCGTAACATAGCCGAGGTAACAACGGCGGTGGCGAATGGTGACCTTTCTAAAAAAATTACGGTAAATGTACAAGGTGAAATATTAGAATTGAAGAAGACCATCAACACGATGGTGGACCAGCTCAACTCATTCGCATCGGAAGTGACCCGTGTGGCACTTGAGGTGGGTACGGAAGGTAAGCTGGGCGGACAAGCGAAAGTGCAGGGTGTGGGTGGTACATGGAAAGACCTTACTGACTCTGTGAACCAGATGGGTTCTAACCTGACAGCGCAGGTACGTAATATTGCCGAGGTTACGACAGCCGTGGCGAAGGGTGATCTTTCGCGTAAGATCACCGTGGATGTGAAGGGGGAGATATTGGAATTGAAGAACACGATCAATACGATGGTGGACCAGCTTAACTCATTCGGTTCGGAAGTAACGCGTGTGGCGCGTGAGGTAGGTTCCGAAGGTAAGTTGGGTGGACAAGCGGATGTGCCTGGGGTAGGTGGTACATGGAAAGATCTTACCGATTCGGTAAATATCATGGCATCTAACCTAACAGGGCAGGTGCGTAACATTGCCGAGGTAACAACAGCGGTGGCGAATGGTGACCTTTCGCGCAAGATAGAAGTGGATGTGAAAGGAGAGATCCTTGAGCTGAAGAACACGATCAATACGATGGTGGAACAGCTTCGGGCATTCGCCTCAGAAGTAACGCGTGTGGCCCGCGAGGTAGGTACAGATGGTAAATTGGGTGGACAGGCCCACGTGCCCGGTGTAGGCGGTACATGGAAAGACCTGACGGACTCCGTGAACCAAATGGCCGGTAACCTTACTGACCAGGTGCGTAACATTGCCGACGTGGCCATCGCGGTGGCGAATGGAGATATGAGCCGTAAGATAACGGTGGACGTACGCGGAGAGATATTACAGCTGAAAGAAACACTAAACACGATGGTGGACCAGCTCCGCGCCTTCGCCTCGGAAGTAACGCGTGTGGCCCGCGAGGTGGGTACCGACGGTAAGCTGGGCGGACAGGCATTCGTACCCGGTGTGGCAGGTACATGGAAGGATCTTACCGACTCTGTGAACCAGATGACAGGTAACCTGACATCGCAGGTACGTAACATTGCCGAGGTGACGAAAGCGGTGGCCAGTGGTGACCTTTCAAAGAAAGTAACGATAGACGTAAAAGGTGAAATATTTGACCTTAAGAATACCATCAATACAATGGTGGATCAGCTCAACTCCTTCGCCTTCGAAGTAACGCGTGTGGCGCGTGAAGTGGGTACGGAAGGTAAGCTGGGCGGACAGGCTGAAGTGAAAGGTGTGGCCGGTACATGGAAGGATCTTACAGATAGTGTGAACATGATGGCCTCCAACCTTACATCGCAGGTAAGGGGTATTGCCAAGGTGGTAACCTCGGTGGCTACGGGTAACCTGAAACAAAAGCTCTCTATTAGTTCGCGTGGAGAGGTGGCGCAATTGACCGATACGATCAATGAAATGATCGATACACTCGCCGTATTTGCCGACCAGGTGACAACCGTGGCCCGCGAGGTAGGTGTGGATGGTCGCCTGGGTGGACAAGCTAATGTGCCGGGTGCATCGGGCATCTGGAAGAACCTGACGGAGAATGTGAACCAGCTTGCGGAGAACCTGACAACACAGGTGCGTGCCATCTCAGAAGTGGCCTCCGCGGTAACGAAGGGTGACCTTACCCGTATGATACGTGTGGACGCGCAGGGTGAAGTAGAAGAACTGAAAGATACCATCAACCAGATGATCGCCAACCTGAAAGAAACTACACTGCGTAACCAGGAGCAGGACTGGCTGAAATCGAACCTTGCGAAGTTCACACAAATGCTGCAAGGCCAGAAAGACCTGAATACGGTAACGCGCCGTATCCTGTCGGAACTGGCGCAGGTGGTGAACGCACAGCACGGTATGTTCTACATCCTGGAGCAGGATGAGAACTTTGAAGAAAGTACGCTGAAACTGTTTGCGGCATACGCCTATAAAGATGAACTGAGTATTAAGAAAGAATTTTCGCTTGGCGAAGGCCTGGTAGGGCAGTGCGCTGTGGAAAAGGAAAGAATATTACTTTCCAACGTTCCCGGCGATTATATTAAGATAGGTTCCGGTCTTGGTGAGGCAAAACCGATGAACCTGATCGTACTGCCGGTATTGTTCGAAACAGAAATTAAGGCAGTTATTGAGCTGGCATCCTTCGAAACCTTCAACGAGACCCACCTCGACTTCCTTGGGCAGTTGACCGAAAGTATTGGTATTGTATTGAACACGATCGAAACCAACTCGCGTACAGAGCACCTGCTTGAACAATCGACATCGCTTGCTGATGAGCTTAGAAGGACGAATGAAGAACTGCAGGATAAAGCTCACCTGCTTGTGAAGCAGAAAGAAGAGGTGGAAAACAAGAACAAGGAAGTGGAAGAAGCCCGTAAGTCGCTGGAAGAAAAAGCAGAGCAGCTTACGCTTACTTCCAAGTACAAGTCCGAGTTCCTTGCCAATATGTCGCACGAGTTGCGTACACCGCTTAACTCGCTGCTTATCCTTGCACAACAACTCTTCGAGAACCACGAGGGTAACCTTACGGAAAAACAGGTACGCTACGCCAAGACCATCCACAGTTGCGGCGATGACCTGATACAGCTCATTAATGATATCCTCGATCTTTCGAAGATCGAATCGGGCTATATCTCTGCCGACTTTATCAACGTTCGCTTCCATGAGATCACTTCCTTTGTTGAAACAACCTTCAAGCACGTTTCGGAGAATAAGAACCTTAAATTCAATATCGAGATAGACGAAAAACTGCCGGATATCATCAAGACCGACGTTCAGCGCCTCAACCAGATATTGAAAAATCTACTGTCGAACGCGTTCAAGTTCACCGACAAGGGCGAAGTAAAGCTGCGGATATATGAACCTGAAAAGAGCTGGCGCTCTGGCAACCCGAGCCTTGACAATGCAAAACATGTGGTTGCATTCGAGATCAGGGATACAGGTATTGGTATCTCAAAAGACAAACAAAATATCATCTTCGAGGCCTTCCAGCAGGCCGAGGGTTCTACCAGCCGTAAATATGGTGGTACAGGCTTGGGCCTGTCTATCAGCCGTGGTTTGGCTGAGCTTTTGGGTGGTTCTATAGAACTGGAGAGCGAAGCTGGATTTGGAAGTTCATTTACGCTCTACCTGCCTATAGAGTACAATCCTAGCCTTGTGAAGAAAGAAAAGCCAAGCTCACTGGTGATAAGCGAATATGAACTGGCGCAAAACGATGAGAAGATAGCCATCCAAACTGTGCCAACTGCCAAGCTGCCGGAAAGGGATATGGCAGGTGTGAACGAGATCATCAATGAGAGCGGCGACGATCGTAATAACATCGTGCTGAACGACAAGATCGTGCTGGTTGTTGAGGATGATATACGTTTTGCCAAGATCATGATCGAGAAGGCCCACGAAATGAGCCTGAAGGTAGTAGTGGCTACCAACTTTGGCGAGGTATTTGACCTTGTGAATAAGTACAGTCCATGCGCTGTAACGCTGGATGTGAAGCTGCCGGATGCCAGCGGCTGGAAGATACTAGACCTCTTTAAGAACGACATGAACTTCAGGCACATACCTGTTCACCTGATATCGGGCGAGGAGAACCGCCTGCTGGCCATGAAGCGTGGTGCGCGCAGCTTCCACCTGAAGCCGCTGAAGAATGAGGCGCTTTCGGTACTGTTTAATGATATCGCCGACTTCAATTCGCGTACGCCCAAGAATTTGCTTATAGTGGAGGATAATGAAATAGATTCATCACAAATAGCGAAGATCCTGGACAATGGCGACCTCATCAATATCACTATTGCAGAATCAGGCAAAGAGGCGCTGGACTTAATACAGAATAACATTTACGACTGTGTTATTGTGGACTATATGTTGCCGGATATCGGGGGCATGGACTTCGTTATGGAGATCAATTCCATTAAGAAACAACAGTTAATGCCGGTTGTTATTTACTCTGCAAAGGATTTCTCCTCGAAGGAGAAGACCCAGTTGAAGCAATATGCGAACAGGGTAATCTTGAAAAATGTCAACTCGCTTGAACTGTTGCTGGAAGAAACAGTAATGCTGCTACACCTCAATCACAAAGACCTGCTCCCTGAAAAAGGCAGGATCATCGAGAATCTGAGGTTGAAGGAAGACGTGCTTGCAGGAAAGAATATACTTGTTGTGGATGATGATGTACGCAACCTCTTTGCATTAACTACTGCCTTTGAGAAGTATAGTATAAATGCCTTTACAGCCGAAAGCGGGCAGGAAGCCATTAATATGCTTAATGAGAACAATAAGATCGACATGGTATTGATGGATATCATGATGCCGGAAATGGACGGATATGAAACAACGCAGAAGATAAGAAGGGAGCACAAGAACAGCGCTCTGCCTATCATTGCAGTGACAGCGAAGGCGATGAAGGGTGATCGTGAAAAATGCATTGAAGCAGGCGCATCCGACTATATAACCAAGCCGGTGAAAATAGACCAATTATTGTCCCTTATGAGGGTATGGCTTTATAAATAGACCAAGATGAAAGATGTAGGCGAAGAATATATCTTATACGAATCAAGGGCGAAGATCCTGGTAGTCGACGATAGGGAAGATAACCTCTTCTCTATCGAGACTATCCTGGAAAAGGATGGATACGATATCATCAAAGCAAATTCCGGCCGGGCTGCCTTGAAGATACTCCTTAAGGAGCACGACTTCACGCTGATACTGATGGATGTTGTGATGCCCGACCTGAATGGGTTTGAAACGGCTACCCTTATCTATGAACGGGATTTATTGAAACACATACCCATCATCTTCATTACCGCCAATGACAGTGATGAAGAAAATATCTTTAAGGGCTATCAAATGGGTGGTGCCGATTATATACGCAAGCCTATCAATCCCGAGCTCCTCAGGGCTAAGGTGAGTGTTTTTGTGGACTTGTACAGGAAGAATCACCAGCTGATGGCACAAGAGCAAAAGCTGATCGTCACTAACCGCAAGCTGGAAAAAGAGATACGAGAAAGGAAAAATTCGGAGAATAAAGTACTGGACCTTAACCAGCAGCTGGTGGAAAATATCAGGCAGCTGCAGGCCAGTAATGAAGAGCTGGAGCGATTTGCCTATGTAGCCTCCCACGACCTGCAGGAGCCACTGCGCAAGATTATTCTTTTTACGGACCGCCTCGCATCGCGATATAAAGAGCTTTTTGTAAATGACGACTGGGATTATATAACCCGCATCATGAAAGCTTCCGAAAGAATGCAGTCGCTCATCAAGAACATACTTGCTTTTTCCCGTTCCACTTCAGTTTCTGATTCCTTCGAACAAACGAATATTAATGCACTGCTCGATGGAGTACTTTCAGATCTGGAGGTCTCTATTGAGCAAAAGAAGGCTGTTATCACTATTGAGGTGCTGCCCACATTAAAGATAATGCCCGACCAGTTCAGGCAGTTATTTCAAAATCTCATCATCAATGCACTTAAGTTCTGCAAGGAGAGCGTACCGCCGGCCATACGCATCTATGCAGAGCGTGTAAAGGGCTTTCATATCCCGGGCATTGGTAATGAGCTGTACAATGAAGACTACTGCAATATATATATTTGTGACAACGGCATAGGCTTTGAGCAAAAGTATGGCAATGATATTTTTACACTTTTTAAGCGCTTGCATAGCAAGGACCAATTTGAGGGTACAGGCATTGGCTTGTCTATTTGCAAGAAGATAGTAGAGAAGCACAATGGCTTTATTTCTGCCAAGAGTGAAGAAGGTGTGGGAACCACGTTTATTATTTCACTGCCGGTCAACCAGCCGGTTAATTTAGAGTATTTGGAAAAGCAGTTAAATAATGGCAAAAAATTATTATAAATAATAATGCTTTTTATTTGTAGTGCCGGGGGGGCTGTTAATATAAGATACTCATAGTCATTGAATTTTATAAAAGCGGAATAGCAATGAAATTAATGCGCATACTTAACAAAACATGGGGAGTGTGATGCAGCGCTTTTGTTAGTTAAATCTTTATTTTTGTCCATAGCTTGAACAGGAAGTCGCCCATATTGATTTGTTTATTTTCCCTTGTGCTTTTTATTTTACCTGGCAGGGGATATAAATGTTATGCACAGGTAAGCGCGGCTTCGTACCAGGATAAAAGACATGCTGCTATCTCGCACAATACATTTTACCACCTTCACAATTCACATAACCGTCCGGGTGTCAAGGAGCAACCATACATTAAGGTTCGATATACTAAAGGGGGTGTATCTTTTTGTCTCTCTCCATTTTGCCAGCCGGTTTTTAATATATCCTTCTCCTTTACGCATGATTTCACCAATCATTTCACGCTCTCATATTCTTCTTCCGGTTCACGCTCTGTATCCAGGTTAAGAGGCCCTCCCAAGGTGGTGGCCTAACTAATTTTTTTTTGTAGAAAACATGCATGGATCCCTTTGGGCTTTGTGTACTTGCTTTATTAGAAAATCGTTGGATAACATATGGATACCCCGCTAAGAATATTCAAAGAATATGCGCAAGGAGTTTTAAAAGAACAGGCTGCTGAAGTGCAGAAGCACTACAGTAATAAAGAAGGTGTAAAAAAGTCTTTACGCTTAAAGGTATTTAATGATCATCTTGATATCTTAAAAGAACAATTGCAAAACAAGATGAATGATGTGATTCTTCAATCAGCTCTTAAATCGGCCAAAGACAGAACCGCATTGGAAAATAAGTTGTCAGGCTGCTACGATGATTGTATACACGAATTCCTTAAGAAAGACTTTGATCAGTAATGCTGTCTTGTTGATACGTTGCAGGCATTTTTAGTTTGTTATAACGAAAAATAGCAATTTGAAGCTGCTGATAGTCAGTTTAAAATCGGAACTTCGCTACAAAGCAAGGGAGTGATATTAGATAGTCATGGCAGGAAGATAAATTACCTACGGCTGGCTGTAACAGACCGTTGCAACCTGCGTTGCTTTTATTGTATGCCGCATGAAGGCCTTAACTGGTTGAATAGGCAGGATCTGCTTACCTACGAGGAAATGTTACGTTTATCTGCTGTACTTGTACAAAACGGTATTGAGAAGATACGCATCACGGGTGGTGAGCCTTTTGTGAGAAAGGATATCATGAGCTTTCTCATGCAGCTTTCAAAACTTCAGGGGCTTAAGGAATTATCGATCACTACTAATGGTGTGCTAACCGCTCCGTTTGTACCGGAATTGAAGAAACTCGGTATCCGCTCAGTAAATCTAAGCCTCGATACATTGGATGCTGCTCGTTTCATGGATATCACACACAGGGACGAGTTGAAAAGTGTATTGGATACACTGAACGCCTTATTGCAGCACGATATAGATGTGAAGGTGAATGCAGTGGTGATGGCCGATAAAAATATAGAAGATATAATTCCCCTGGTAGAATTGACAAAAGCGAATAAGTTGGATGTACGTTTTATAGAGGAAATGCCTTTTAACGGGAACGGCAACCATTATGAATCGCTGGAATGGGACCATATCCGGATCATGCAAAAGGTGAAAGATCATTTTCCGGGCATGCAAAAGATACAGGATGCACCGCACTCTACATCTTACAACTACAATATCCCCGGGCATAAAGGAAATGTCGGCGTGATAGCCGCATATACAAGATCTTTCTGTGGCACCTGCAACCGCATACGCCTTACCCCCGACGGTACCTTAAAAACATGCCTCTACGATGATGGTGTTTTGAACGTGCGTGACCTGTTACGCAGTAATATAAGTGATGCAGATATGCTTCTTGCCTTCCAGGAGGCTATAAATAAGAAGCCTGCAAACGGTTGGGATGCGGAGCATAACAGGAGGGCCGGTAATTTGGTTAGCGAATCAATGGCAACCATAGGGGGCTAAAAAAATAATTCATGATAACAGTAGAAGAAGCTGAAAAAATAATACTACAGCAGGTAGCCGATTATGGTACGGTTTCTTTGCCTTTTCAGCAGGCTTTAGGGCATATACTAGCTGAAGATATCGTGGCCGATAGGGATATCCCCGCCTGCGACAGGGCAACCATGGATGGTATCACCATAAAATATGAAGCTTTTCAAAAAGGTATAAGGTCATTTTCTATTAAGGCTACACAATCGGCCGGCGATGTGCCTGTTGAGTTGCAGGATATTGAAGGTTGTATAGAAATAATGACCGGGGCTGCATTGGATGCTTCGGTGGATACCGTTATACGGTACGAGGACATCGACATGAGCAACGGCTTGGCGATCCTGAAAGTTAAATCAATAAAACAAGGGCAGAACGTCCATAAAAGGGGAGTCGATAAAAACGAGAATGATGTTATTGTGCATGCTAATAGCATGGTAACTCCCGCTATTATAGGTGCCGCGGCATTTACGGGCAGAGAAGCGATAGAAGTAAAGAAGTTTCCGAAGATTATTGTGATATCCAACGGCGATGAACTTACCGAGGTGTCTGAGACACCACCTCTTCATAAGATAAGACGTTCCAATAGCTACACCATTAAGGCTGCATTGCAGCAATTTAATATAGATGCCGATCTATTGCACTTACCCGATGACGAAAACGTAGTCGAATTTGAACTAAAGAAGTGCATTGAAAATTATGACGTCGTTATCCTGAGCGGAGGTGTATCCATGGGTAAGTTTGACCTGGTACCTAAGGTGCTTGAAAGACTGTCGGTAGAAAAATTATTTCATAAGGTACAGCAGAAGCCGGGTAAACCTTTTTGGTTTGGTGTGCATGCTGACGGTGCCAAAGTCTTCGCTTTCCCCGGCAATCCTGTCTCCACCTTTATGTGCTTTTACCGTTATTTTGTCCCCTGGTTCAAAGCATCCCTGGGCTTGCCAAACCTTAAGTTAAATGCCGGGCTTGCGGCGGATTTTTCCTTCGAACCTCCGTTGCAGTACTTCCTGCAGGTCAAGCTGCATCTTAATGAGGCATCCCAACTGATAGCTACACCTGCTGAAGGCCATGGCTCGGGCGACCTCGCAAATTTGGTGGAATCGGATGCATTTATGGAATTACCCTTAAAACTTAATAATTTTAGAAAAGGGGATGTATACCCGGTATGGCCTTTTAAAGCATTATTTATTTGATATAGCATGGATGATTTTTCACATTTGGATAAGCAGGGGCGCGTTACCATGGTGGACGTGAGCAGCAAAGAAGTTACAGCACGGTCGGCGACTGCAAGGTGCATTGTCGCATTACCCGGCGAAGTACTTTCAAAACTGGTGGATGGTGACATACAAACCAAAAAAGGTTCTGTATTTCAAACCGCGATAATAGCAGGTATAATGGCCGCGAAAAAGACGGGGGAGTTGATACCTTTATGCCATCCTTTGGGCCTGGATAATTGTAAGGTGATCATTGACCTAAACGATAATAACGAACTGGTGATAGACTGCACTGCATCCATTACGTCTAAAACAGGTGTGGAGATGGAAGCGCTGGTAGGCGCATCTATTGCTGCCCTTACTGTGTATGATATGTGCAAGGCCCTGAGTCATGACATAGTGATAAAGGAAACAATGCTGGTAGAAAAAACAGGTGGCAAAAATGATTTCAAGAGATTCTAATGATATTTTAAATGGAGTAGTGCTGGCCGGTGGCAAAAGTGTCCGCATGGGGCAGGATAAAAGCACTATGCAATGGCATGGGGTAGAACAGAAGTACTACATAGCAGGACTATTGAAGCCATTATGTGCTGAAACGTTTATATCATACCGCGAAGAACCGCAAGAGGACAATAGCGGTTATACGCAGGTGGTTGACACTTACACAGGTGCGGGACCTTATGGCGCTATACTCTCTGCATTTCAAAAAGAGCCGGGAGCTGCATGGCTGGTAGTTGCTTGTGACCTGCCCCTACTGGACGAGGCAACTTTGGAATACTTAATAAGCAACAGGAACAGGACCGCTATAGCCACCACCTTCGAGAGCCCACACGATGGCTTGCCCGAACCTTTAATAACTATATGGGAACCTGCCGCCTATCCATTTTTATTGGCGCAGCTTGAGGAAGGCTTTAAATGCCCACGCAAGGCATTGATCAAAAGCGATAATGTGACCATACTCAAAGCACCGGATCCCGTAGCTTTGATGAACGCCAATACACCCGAAGATGCGGTAATGGTCTTGGATATACTACGTAAAACCACGGTCAGCTAATGGGACCTGATCTCGCACGGTACAGTTGCCAGCTGGCGCTTCCCGGCTTTGGAACAGCTGCCCAGGAACTATTGCAACGTTCGAGGGTATTGATAGTGGGTCTAGGTGGGCTTGGTTGCCCTGCTGCTACGTATCTTGCTGCTGCAGGTATCGGCACCTTAGGCATTGCTGATCACGATACGATAAGTATAAGTAACCTGCACCGGCAGGTACTATATAATGAAGCTGAAGTAGGGCAGAAGAAAGTTGCAGTTGCACATAGAAGGCTACAACAGCAAAATCCAAACATACAGGTTGTCGCGCACGATGAAAAGATAACTGCAGATAACGTACAGCAACTGGTAGCTGCTTATGACCTTATAGTAGACGCTACCGACAACTTTGAGACCCATTACTTGCTGAACGATGCCTGCGTGATAGCCGGCAAACCCTTAGTGCACGGAGCTATTTATCAATACGAGGGTCATGTCGCTGTATGGAATATGCCCAATGGATATGGTACACGCAGTCCTAACTATAGGGACGTATTCCCGGAGGTGAACGCCTTGCAGATACCCGACTGTGCGGATGGTGGTGTAATGCCCTCAATAGCCGGTATGATAGGCTGCATGCAGGCAAATGAAGCGATCAAGGTAATAACTAATACAGGCGATCCTTTAAAAGGAGGAATGCTGATATTTGATGCCTTGACAATGCAAAGTCGCATCATTAATATCGGCCACAGTACCCAAACTAATATTACCGAACTTGACTCTTATGCTACCGTGTATGTTATTTCGATGGATGAGTTAAAGGAGCAATTGGGTAGTGACAATTTTTTTCTTGTAGATGTGCGAACTCTTGAAGAACACACTATTTATAATATAGGCGGGCTGAATATACCCCTCGCAGCTTTGGAAGATAGTATTGCGAAGTTTGGTGATAAGGAGCAGATCGTTTTTTATTGTGCTTCAGGCAAGCGTAGTATGCAGGCTGCCAAATGGCTGAAGGAAAAGTTGCCGGGTGTCAATGTCGCATCGCTTGAGGGTGGGATCAAAGACTGGTAGTCACTCTAAGGATGCGCATTCACCCAAACATCGCCGTCCTCAAAAACTTCTTTTTTCCAGATAGGCACTGTTTCTTTCAGTGTATCAATGATGTAGCGACAGGCATCAAAGGCATCGGCCCTATGTGCAGCCGATACGGCAATTATAACAGGTATGTCACCTACTGCTAATATTCCTATGCGATGATGGATGACGATATGATGCAGGTCCCATTTAATTCTTGCTTGTTCCGCAATATGTTGCATCTCTTTTATAGCCATGCTTTCATAAGCTTCGAATTCGAGATGTATCACAAGTTTATCCTTGGTCTTATTTCTAACTGTGCCAATGAATACATCAATGCCGCCCGCTCCCGGCGATAGAACGCTATCGATACACTCTTGCACATTTAGTGCCCTTGCTGATATTTGGATGTCTGTCGTCATGGGTATTGTTTAGCCGCCGCTTACTGGAGGGATTATGGCGATTTCGTCTCGCTCGCTGATAAGTTCATCTCTTTTTGCGTATTCATTGTTCACTGCGATCATATAGGTGGATAATTGCTTTAAGCGCGGGTATTGCTCTTCCAGCAACATCTTCAAGTCCTTCACACGCATGCCCTCAGTTATGGCAAGCTCTGCCGATGCGCCACCTACTATATCTTTTGCTATCCCGAAAACCAAGATCTTAATGCTCATAATATTCTGTCGATGGGCAAAAATACTTCCTTTAATGCACATGTTTTATCAATACTTCCAGTCCCGCTATGAATACCAATGCTGCGGTCATGCGGCGGATGACCAGGTGGTTGAACTTAACAGCACCCATACGTGAACCTATCTGCCCGCCAAGTAGAACAGCTATGCACAGGACAGCAATGCGTGTGTAATTGATATCAGTGGGCAGGGTGCTTAGTTGCCCCGCTATCCCGGCCATTGAATTGACCAGTATAAAAACACTGGCTGTCGCTGCTATTTTTTTCGCCGAATCCCATTTTGTAAGATTGAGCAATGGCGATAAGAATATGCCGCCGCCTATGCCTACCATACCCGATAGAAAGCCAATAGCCCCGCCCAGCAAACCGTCGTTTAAGTAGTTGCCTTTACTGTCTATTTCGCCTGCGTCCTTATTCTTTGTCTTTATCCATAGCAGTATTGACGCCAGCAGTAAGCTACAGCCGAGGATGATAAAGAAGGTGTTCTGCCCGATCTTCAATCTTGCTCCGAGGTAAGCCATTGGTACACTTACAGCCACAAGGGGAATGATCTTATGCCAGTTCACCTGTTTATTACGGATGAAGATAACAGTACCGCCCGTAACGACGATGATATTGCATATCAAAGCAGTGAGCCTTATCTCCTGGAAGGGCAGGGCATACATAGCCAGTACAGCAAGGTAGCTGGAGCCTCCGCCAAAGCCCACGGAAGCATATACAAATGCAATAACAATAAAGAAGAAAATGATCTCTGGATGTTCCATGGAGGCTGATGTAACTATGTTTATTCATCTGCCAGTTCTATCCACACCGGGCCATGGTCGCTCGACTTTTCCCAGCCTCTCACATTTCGGTCTACTCCCGCTGCTTTCAGTCTTTTTTCTATACTCGGGCTCAGCAGGAAATGATCTATGCGCAGGCCTGCATCGCGCTCGTATGCATTGCGGAAATAATCCCAGAAGGTATAGATGGTCTTGTCGGGGTAGAGCTTGCGTATAGCATCTGTCCATCCCTGCGCCATTAGCTTTTGGAAAGCTGCCCGCGTTTCGGGGCGGAAGAGGGCATCGTTCACCCAACGCTCCGGTTTGTATACATCCTGTTCAGTAGGCATTACATTGTAGTCGCCGGTCAAAATAGTTGGTGTGCCCGATTTAATGAGTGCCTTCGCATGTATGGTAAGTCGCTCGAACCACTGCAGCTTGTAGTCAAATTTCGGTCCGGGAGCGGGATTGCCATTAGGTAGGTAGAGGCAACCAATATGTATGCCATCTACAAGTGCTTCAATATAACGGCTATGCAAGTCCTCAGGGTCGCCGGGCAGCACACGGCCTATCTCTTGTATCTCCATGCCCCGCGCCAGTATAGCCACTCCGTTCCAGCTTTTTTGCCCATGCCATATCACATTGTATCCTGCATCTTTGATGGCTTGCAGCGGGAACTTTTCATTGGGCGCCTTCAGCTCTTGAAGGCAGGCCACATCAGGTTTCGTTTCATCCAGCCAGCGCAGCAATACCGGCAGGCGGCCATTTACGCCATTTACATTATATGTGGCAATTCTCATGCTAAGTGTTTGAGACTATAATATTATAAAATTCGGGCCAGAACTAAGGCCACATCTCAATGATTTACCTTAGTGTTTTTATAGAATGGCTGGCGCGGGCTATTTTTCATTCGGTCGTCTATAAGCTCCGCCAGCCACTGGAAGTATTCGCCAAGAAACGGGTCTGGTTGATTTACCCGTATATCAGTAAAGAGCGGCTCATATTTCTCCCAGCTGTTGGTAACAAATGAGCCAAGAGTCTTATCTACAAGGTCAGTACTGATCAGTCGTTCAGCTACCAGTAGGCCCAATCCTTCCATCTGCTGCCCGAGCTGGAACAGCATAGCCTGTTCGTTTAAAGGCAGTGCCAGCATCTCATCACGGGTTTGCGGCATATCATGCCCGCTCACGTACAAGGCTATCTCGCAAAATTCGCGGGTTTGAAAGTTCCGTAATGTCTCAAGCGTAAGCCGCTCGTGGCGGTCGCGGGCGGCTGCCCTTACCTGGGCTATACCAAATATAACCGCTACTATGAAAGACAGTGTTAGTGCAAGGTTGGCAAGTACTGTAATTATCTCGTTCGTCATACAAGGAGCAATTTAAATGGCAATAGCTGTTTACATAAAGATAAACAGCTATTGCCAAAAATGCCAGTGCCAATATTAGGTTGGTCTACCTGTTAAGCAGGATAGAACTCATCGTATGATCGTAACATCTCCTTTGATGATACGTTCCTTCCCGTTTGTATTAACCACACGCAACACATACATATACGCTCCCATCTCTAATCCGTCGCCCGCCCAGTCATTTTTGTAGTATAGGGTAGTATACACCAACTTGCCCCATCTGTCAAACACTTTCAACTCGTTAAATTTATAATTCTCCAATCCTTTGATAACAAAATAGTCGTTTTTCCCGTCGCCATTTGGCGTGAAACCTGAAACTACGAATATGTTGTCGGTGGCTATCGTATCTGTAAGTGCAAGTATATGCGCGCCACCATTTTGCAAACGGTAATGTGCTGCCTGGTCTGTGCCTGCCCCGGCTTCGGGACCACTATAATAATATTTGGCATCCGCCCAGTGATTGTCGGTCCATCTTGCCAGCCCGTTATAGCTACCATCCTCACTGCTGCTGTATGGTATTTTAATGTCGGCACTATTCACCCCGTTTATAGAAGTAACAACATGATAAAATTTGTCGCTGATAACATTGGAGTTTGTTGCAATGTTACGCATGCGATCATAACCATCATCATCCGCATTGTAATTTTGAAACTGTGCTGCCAATACACCGTTTTCTTCAGCTGTTGCTGTTACCGGCCTGTACTTATATTGCACCCCGCCACCAAGAGGGTAGACGTATGAAACACCTGCATCAACAGTTCGCAAGAGCCTGCCTAGCGGAGCATTCGATGTGTTGACATAGCCACGGGTGTACGTGATGGCGTCCGCAGCGCTGTTGTCTACCCACATATCATTCCCCCTTACATCCAGTTCTATGTTATTAAGGTTAAGCGTATGCGCAACTTTGCTGTTCACTATCAGTCTTTTCGTATCATAGCCTTCAAGGCTAAGGTTCGGGAAGGTAGTGGAGGCGTAACCTTGTATCTCCTGGGCAGCACCTACCAATTTTACTTCGCCTGTCGATGATGCAGAAAAGCCTGTGTTATCGTGCTCACTTAAGTTAGTCCAGTTTCCTGTCAGTTCCAGCGCGCCGAACTGCTCAAATGTCCCCTCAGTTACACCTACATTGCCGTCTACATAAATATAGTCTGGCTGGGGAACGTATATAAAGCCATCCTGGGCCTGTAGCAACGCCTGTGCGAAACACTCACTGTTAGCTGCAAGGATAAACCCTGCAGCCAATAGAAGTGAGTGTACCCCTTTTATTGCCATTCTTTTTTTGCTATACATGGGCCTGTCTATTTTATAGCTACTTTATTTTTTGTTTTCTTAGCAACTACTGCAGTTTCTACCTGGTCCAGGCGATCTGCAAATTCTTTTTCCATTTTAGCTATTCTTAGCTGCATATCCCGGTTATCTTTTTGGAGCCTGGTGATTTCTGCTGTTGCATTGTCATTATCCTGTTGTAGTTGTTGCGTGCGTTTTACAAGTGCCTGTATAGCCGTAAAGCTGATGCCTTCCATATCAGCCTGGCCAATGGTAGTATCGTTGCCTATCACACCATATTTGTCCTTGCCGAAGGCCGCATAGAAGTCCTGTGCCATGGGGCCATAGTGGCGGTATCGCTTGGCATCCTGCCCCTTATAGTTCCAGCTGGTCAGGTTGAACTTTGCGATCTTGTGGAGTATTTCTTCACCATTTATAGCTGCAAAGTTTTCTTTTTTCCTTACATCTGATATTGTAGCCCAACTGTTGCCGCTGGCTGCTATCTGTACACCTATCGTGGCAGATGCGTCGGTATATAACTGGTAGCCGCCGGCAAAGCGCATCATCATTTGGTTTGGGGCACTGTTGCGTGTAGCTGTTGTGGTGCTGTTATCGCCGAGGGCAAATGATCCCGATTTACTATTTGTCGAAACATAACTGCCTAAAGCGAACGAATTGTTGCCACTTGCTGTATCATTGAGGCCGATAACGGCAGAAGCAAAGCCGGTTGCGTTGGAGAACCGACCTAGGGCTGTGGTAAAGTTGGCAGTAGCCCTATTGTTACTACCTGCCACAAATGAGTTTCCGCCGCTAGCTACGTTGCCACTGCCTAGCACTGCGGAAGCGTTACCGCTGGCTGTATCAGTCTGGCCGGTGGCAAAGGAATTTTGTCCGCTTGCAAGGCTGTTCAAGCCCATAGCAATTGCTCCCCAGCCTGTTGACTTACAATAGTACCCCATGGCAACTGCATCGTCCCCTGTAGCTGAATCATTCCGCCCGACGGCAACTGAGCCTAATCCTGTAGCCACAGTGTTTTGACCCATGGCCGATGAATAGTTGCCAATATTTGCATTATTCCATTGCGTCCCGTCAACAACACCTACGCGGAAAGCTCCTTTTTTATCGTTCCATATCATGCGTGTGCCTGCACCTGTTATTGCCATATCGGTACCACTACCAAACGTACCGGTTTGTACCATCGAGCCATCGTCCATTAATAAGCCTTGATTTGCGGCAGCATTGTCATATAGTTTAAAGCCACCCATAAAGCGCATCAGCATCTGGTTATGGGCATTGTTTGATACCGTCGTAGTCGAGGTATCGCCCATTACGAACGAACCGTTTTTGCCATTGGTGCTTACATTGCGGCCAAAGGACATTGAGTAGTCGCCTGTAGCGGTGCTCGAGCTGCCCATAGCGACAGCGTTGGTGCCGCCTGCAGTTGCAAACCGGCCTATTGCAAAAGAGTTGTTACCGGAAGCCAGGTTTTGTTGGCCAAAGGCGAAACTTCTTATCGCGGTTGCTTTGGTAAAATCGCCTCCTGCAAATGAGTAAATACCGTTTGCAGAATCATTCTGACCAAGTACAAAAGCTCCATCGCCCATCGCGGCATTTTGATACCCAAATGCAATTGCTTCATATCCTTTAGCAGTGTTGTCGAATCCAAAAGCAGTTGAATAAGGGCCAATGTTATTGTTATCCCATTGTGCCGCATCAATGCCGCCTGCCCTGAATGCACCTTTTTTATCATACCATATCATTCGTGTGCCTGCGCCGGTAATGGCCAGGTCCGTACCGCTGCCATATGTGCCTGTTTGCACCATGGAGCCATCGTCCATTAATAGTCCCTGGTTAGCGCTTGCATTATCATACAATTTAAAGCCCCCTTTAAAGCGCATCATCATCTGGTTGTATGCATCATTACTTGTACCGGTAGATGATGTATCACCAAAGATGAATGAGCCATGCTTGCCGTTTGTGCTCACATTGCGGCCCATAGCTGTGGACCATAGACCACTTGCGGTAGCGATGTTTCCTGATGCGAATGCGCCGATGGCGGTCGCAAAAGTGTAATTACCTAGAGCTGTAGCACCATTAGCGGTGGCGGAATTTTGATACCCTATCGCGGCACTACCGGTGCCGGTTGAATTACAATATACTCCCAGCGCAATAGACGATGCTCCGCTTGAAGTGTTTTGATATCCTGCTGCAAAATTTTGCTGTCCGCCTACGATATTGTTTTGGCCGAATGCCATACCAACAAAACCGTTTACTTTATTGTCAAGACCAAGCGATGCCGAGTACTGGCCTATATTGTTATTATCCCAGTAAGCAGGCGAGGCTGAGAGGCCACCTGCACGAAATGCCGCTTTCTTAGGGTACCATATCATACGTGTACCTGCCCCTGTTATCGCAAGGTCGCTACCTGTATTTAGGGTGCCGGTGTCTACCATCAATCCATTTGTAAGCATATAGATACCTGTGTTGGTACCATCGCCTGAAAGGAAGTGCCCGTTGCTGTTTACGTTCTTCGTCCATGTGTAGGCATCAGTTATCATGCTGTCTACATAGTTCTTATCAACAAGGGAAAGCGAATCGTATGCTCCGCTCACATTGTTCAGGTATTTGAGCACGCCTGCGGGCGTTATTTGCAAGCCGGTTGTAGGATCAGTATATAATTTGTAACCGCCTGCAAAACGCATCATCATCTGGTTGAACGTATCGTTGCCTGTAGTTGTTAGACTGCTATCGCCGAAAATGAATGAACCATGCTTTGAGTTGGTGGTAACGTTCCGGCCCATAGCGGCAGTATAATTGCCATCGGCAGTAGCATTATTGCCGGCAGCAAAAGAATTATTGCCTGCGGCATTGTTCGCCTGCCCAAGGGCCACTGAGTTTGAACCGCTTGCAAGGTTGCTGTTACCCAAAGCGATTGAATTGGAGCCTGCGGCAGTATTTG
Organism: Bacteroidetes bacterium UBA1947; assembly: GCA_002336915.1. Lineage (GTDB taxonomy): Bacteria > Bacteroidota > Bacteroidia > Chitinophagales > Chitinophagaceae > MKUN01. Next base: position 73,388 of record DDET01000026.1, read on the forward strand.
CATTGCCGGCAGCCATCGCGTTGTTACCGCTGGCAGTGCTGTTGTGCCCTGTGGCTGTGGAGTAGTCTCCTATATTATTATTATCCCATTGTGCAGCATCCACAGCGCCCGATCTGAAAGCAGCTTTCTTTGGGTACCATATCATTCTTGTGCCCGCTCCCGCAACAGGCAGGTCGGCACCCGAATTATATGCGCCCGAATCTACGATGATACCATTAGGCAACATATAGACACCTGTATTAGTCCCGTCGCCCGATAGGAAATGCCCGTTTGTGTTTACGTTGCGTGTCCATGTGTATGCATCGCTAATAAGACTATCTACGTAATGTTTGTCCACTACCGAGAGCGAGTCATAAATGCCCGCAACATTGTTCATGTATTTTAGCAGTCCGGATGGTGTTATTTCCAGTCCTTTGCTTGCCAGCTGGTCGGTATATACTTTATAGCCGCCCGAAAAGCGCATTTTCATCTGGTTATCTGCATCGTTTTGAGTAGCTGTAGCTGTACTGTTATCTCCCAAAATGAAAGAACCACTATGATTGTTGGTTGACACATATGAACCCATTGCCACTGTATTTGTGCCGCTTGCAGTATCTCTATTGCCCGTTGCGAAGGCATTAAGTCCGTTGGCGCTGTTTGAACTACCTGTCACCCATGCATTGTTACCGGTCGCCGTGTTATTTGATCCGCTGGCGGTTGATGCACTGCCTGACGCTGTGTTACTGTTGCCCCATGCGCTGGAAAAAGTGCCTGGTGCACTGGTTGCATATCCCATAGCAGCTGAATAATTGCCAATATTGTTATTGTCCCATTCGGAGGCAGCAGCAGTGCCCGCCCTGAATGCCGATCTTTTAGGGTACCACAACATGCGTGTACCCGTACCGCCGATCGTCAGGTCCTGGCCAAAATTGAACTTGCCCGTGTCTAGCATCAGGCCATTGTCCTTTAAATAGATACCGTCATCCTGGCCATCTCCGGATAACCAAAAGCCATTTGTATACAGGTTTTGCGTCAGTGTGTCGTTGAAACCTGATCCATTCAGCAATTGCCATTTTATACCCGTGAAATAGTAGAAGCCGGGCTGGCTATCGGTTTGATAGATCAGGAGTCCCGGCGCAGGATTTGCAGGCCTGTCTGCAAGTGCCATGCGCGGTATCAGGATACCCTTTCCGGGACCTGTGATATCAAGCGCAGCACTCGGATCAGGTGTGCGTGTATTTATACCTATTTGGGCATAAATAGAATTACACAGTAAAAAATAAGCTAATGTCAGAAAATAATGGAGGCGTTTCATGCTATATTGGTTTTATAACCCTGTAAAATTGCCTTAATACGGCATGCAGATTTTCTAAAATCGAGCAAAGTGGGTTTGGAGTAGATTAAATGGTGATCGGGTAGAAAAGACGAGGGCAATAAAATAAAAACGAAAGCCGGGCCTGTTCTGATGCACTTAATACATAGTTTTGCCCAACAACAAAGTTTATATGGTTAGGTATAAATGCCTGGTAGCCGATGATAATATGCTGGAGCGTGATGCGCTGGAGATGCACCTTGGTAAGATACAGCAGCTGCAAATAGTAGCCTCTTGTGAGAATGGCCTTGAAGCACAGCGGCTCATTTCAAATGAAGATATTGATATTGTTTTTTCCGATATTGACATGCCGCAGCTTTCGGGATTGAGTCTACTGAAGACATTAAAAAAAGCACCTGTATTTGTATTTGTTACCGCCCACCCGGAGTATGCAGTTGAGAGCTTTAATGTGGATGCGATAGATTTTATTGTGAAACCAGTGACCTTTGAGCGTGTGTTGAAGGCTGTCAATAAAGCCGTCGAATACATGGAGTTAAAGCAATCCTCCTCGGCCAAGCATGTCTCCATACCAATAGAAAAGGAAAATTATTTTTTTATACGCGAGTCCAATAACCTGATTAAGCTGAATTTTGAAGAGGTAGCCTATATAGAGAGTATGGGCGACTTTTCGAAGATATATATGCTTAACGACAAAAAGCACGTAACCCTGGTGAGCCTGAAGAATCTGGAGGCGCAGCTACCACAGGAGCATTTTACCCGGGTACATAAACAGTACATCATCAACCATCATTACATCTCAACAATAAGCACCGACGAGATAAAGCTGGCTGATAAATATATGGTGCCGCTCAGCCTTTCTTATAAGCAGGAACTTCTTAACAAAATCGTGAATGATAAAGTGATCAACAGGCATATTGCTAAAGACTAAGCGGAGGGCAGGCTTAAAACGAAGCAGCTGCCTTTGCCGGCCTCGCTTCTAACAGTAATATTGCCATTCATAAGCGATGCGAAATTTTTACAAAGCATTAAGCCAAGTCCTGTTCCCTTTTCGTTAGCTGTGCCGCGGGTGCTATCTATGGCGCTCTGGTTGTTTATATTGAATCGTGCTACAGTCTCAGGCGACATTCCTATCCCATTGTCGCAAACGCTGACCAATGTTTTGCTGTTTTCACTGCCTGCCGATATAGTGATCTGGCCACCGTTCCCGGTGAACTTTATAGCATTGCTTACCAGGTTGCGTAGTATAAGCGCTGTCATATTCATGTCCGCATACACGAGGGTATCAGTGGTGATATTATTGATGATCTTGACGTTCTTACGCTCTGCATCGGGTTCCAGGAGTCCGGCAGCCTGGCGCGCTGCATGAAATATGCTGAACTTTTCCGGTACCGGCTTATAGCCCTGCATTTGGGTTTGTGCCCAATTTAGAAGGTTTTCAAGAAGGCCCGCAGTATAGTTCAGGCTGGACTTGAGACTTGCCGAATAGGCTGTTAGTTTTTCCGCCGGGAGCTTGCCGTTTTCCAATATCTGGGTAAAGGATATCAGCGAGTTTACCGGTGTGCGCATATCGTGACTGATGACACTGAATATACGGTCCTTGACAGCATTGAGTTTCTCCAGCTCCTGCTTTTGACTGGTCACCAGCTTATTGAGTTTCTTAGTGCGACGCTGGTTGGCATATATTATAAGCCCGATGGCCAATATCAGCAAGGTTGTGAAAATAAGGAAGAAGGTGATCTTCCTGCTGTAAGATATCTGTTCGCGCTGGGCTTTTATTTGTTTGTCCTTTGCATCTGTATCATACCTGGTTTGCAATTCCTTTATCTGTCCCGATTTTTCTGCATTGAGCACAGTATCCTTGGCCGCTACCCACTTTGAGAAATAGTCGAGAGCGAGCGGGTATTTTTTTTGCGCCGTGTAAATTTTTCTCAGGAGATCGTAGCAATCGAGGCTTATGTTTATTTCATGTATCTTATTTTGCAGGCTCAATGCTTTCAGCGCATATGTTTCGGCTTGTTCCAGGTCGCCCATTTCATAGAACAGGATGGCCATATTGTCGCTGATGATGGCATGCACATATACATTATTGGTCGTGTCGGCCAATGATATGGCCTGATTATATGCGTCCAGGGAGGCTTCGTATCTCTTCCCGCTTTTGTAGGCAATGGCCATATTGGTGAGCGATGCTATCCTGCCCATCGTGTCATCATTTTGCGTGGCGTTTTCCAGGGCGTTTTTATAAAGCTGCACAGCGGTGTCCAGCTGCCCCTTCTTTTTATAAACTATAGCCAGCTCATTTAATACGCTGGTCAATTTGTCTGCCAATTTGTTCGTCCTGCATATTGCAAGTGCCTCTTCGATATATTTTCGTTGTTTTTCAATGTCCTCAGTAAGATCATAGATCACCGATATGGCCAGGCATGTGTTGATCTCGTCGCGATACAGTTGCAGGCTTTTTTGAAGGTCCAAAGCTTGCAGCAAGTACTTTAATGCCTTAGGATAGTCTGTGAGCACTTTATAAGCGCTGCCTAATGCTTTATATCCAAGAGATAAGCCCTTCCTGTAGTGTATTTTCCCGGACTCGTCGATGATGTGGTCCGCTATTGTGATGGCATCCCTTGGGTATTGGTCTTCCATGCCACTTACATACTTAGCCAATGAGTCGATGCGCAATGTGTCATTCCGTATGGCTTCGATCAGGTCAAATTGTTTCAGCACTGCCGGGGAGGAAATGTCCTGTCCCATCACGTAAGAGACCGGCAATAAAAAAACAACAGCTAAAAATAGCAGTATTCGCATGGTGAGTGTAGTCCTATTGCCTGCAAGATAATTATCTTCCTGCTTTTTCAAGTCCCGAAGTGTTAGCAGGTACTTATTCTTACCAGACCAAGGTGACATTACCCTTCTTCTTTTCGGACTTGCCAAGGCATTTGGTATAGACCAGGTAGAAGTATACATCTGCATTGCAGGGGCGGCCCTTGTAGGTGCCATCCCATCCTTTGGTTGGGTCGGAGCTTTTGTACACCCTGTTGCCCCAGCGATCGTAGACACTCATATCGAAGCTGAGGGGTTGGCTGGACGTTATGACGCGGAAGCGATCGTTCCTGCCGTCGTTATTGGGACTGAATGCGGAGGGGTAGGAGAAGTGGCAGCAGGGCAGTGCATCAGGATCGGAGACTGTGAAGTTGAATGGTGTGATACAGGAATTATCGGCTGAAACAAAGGTTCCGGTGAGATCGCCCACAGGTAGCATGACAGAAACTGTATCGGTAGGGCAGATCAATTTCCAGATGGTATCTGTTTGCTGCGTTATTAGCAGGTTAGCCGGTGTTTTGCCAGTAAATATAATTTCGACAGGAATAGCATCATTGCAACCGGAGCCTTGCTGTGTGACAGAAATAAGTTTATATGGCGCTGTTATGTTAATGGTATATGCTATCGTTTGGCTGGTAGATATCGGGCAGGCGTTATTTTGGTAGATGACGTAAAAGATATAGGTACCGATGGGGTAGGATGCAGTGTTCCAACTAAAGTGGAGGCGGGGAGTAGCTGTGCCGTTGTTACTGATAGCAATGTTAGCACCCGAGGGCAAGGATGTGTAAGTAACCGAGATATTATTGTGCGCCGTATCGCCGGGATAGATATCGAAGCCAAGATCAGCCTGGCAAGTGGATATTATGTTATTACCGCTAAGTGCGCCGCCAGAGATGTTGATGGGTTTCGTGTTCTGGATGTTATTGAAAGAACCGAGATTGTCCAGCACAATGAAGGTCATTTCGCGCATGCTGCTGCCTACCATTATACCGTTCTTATATTCCGTTACCTCGTTCACTATCAGTGCGTCCTGTACTGCATCGGGGAGGAAGCTCATCTGTCCGCTATACAGGTTGAAGCTGAACTGGCCTGCGGCAGTAGACACAGGTGCGGTGGGCGTAGCCGGAGCTATATAAGTTACCGGGTTACCATTTATATCAACAGCAGGAATGAGGCTGAAAGAAAGTGAATCACCATCCGGATCTACGGCACCCTGGTTATACTCCTGCGACAGGTTTACAGCGTAGTATGGGGTGGGGATGGTATTGTATTGCGGTGATGAATTATCGCCACCGGTGTTGTTGAGCCGCGCCTCGAGTGTTACAAGATTATTTGCAGATGGTGCACTTATGTTGGTGATATTACTACTGCGGCCCGCGCTTGTGCCCAGGAGATTGCCATCGAAGATAAAACGCCAATTAGGGTCGGCGATGCTAATGGTGACATCGGCAGTGTAGACGAATTTTCTTACTCCCGGTAAAGTGCCACCGCTACATTCTGTATTGCCGAGTTGCGAGGGACACACGGGCGAAACTTCTATGCCGGTATTGTTCTCGGGCAACATGCGCAGGGTATCCACAAATGTGCTGCTGCGATAAATACCGATGCGGGGCTGGGCAGTGTAGAGACTATTGAAAGTACTAGCCGGCGCGCCGCAGTCGCCATAGAGGGTGAGTGTGAGTGTGTAGGTATTGCCCGATGAGTGGGTATACAACAACTCGCCGCCAAATATATGTGTGGCGAACGCCTGTGCCTGCGAGAGCAGCACCGTAATAATAGAAAGGGGTATGTATAAATATTTTTTCATTTACATAGCGTGGGACAAAAGTATAAAGTATTTCTGCAGGGTTTATTTGGCCGATGGTCTTGTCGGGGGAATACGGAATGGTTTATAGGGGTTTATTGTTATTTCTTTTATCGCCGGGGAGTTATTTCCTGTTTCCGGGGCGTGATAATTATTTCCTGTTTTTGAGGAGCATTTCGGCTGAAAGCATTGCTGGCATTGCCATATGCATCTAAATAATTATTTCTCGTTATTTCCCTTTTTTGCCCAATGATTTCCTGTTTGGCTGTTTTAAGTGATGAATTTGAGGTTGGAGGGGTGGGGTGTTAATGGTTAGTTATTGCCGATTTGTGCACCTGTAATGACCATGGATTGACTATGCATAGTCAATTGTCTGAACCGGGATCAAAGGATTTGCCGGGATTAGATATCCTCTAGATTTTTTACCCTTCTCTGCAAGATACGATTTGGGGTGAGGGGGTTCCAAATAAAGATATCCACATTTTATGTGGCCTATCCGTCCATTTTTTCCAGCCTTCAGGAGGTGGACAGGGTTTGCGCCCAGCCGAGAAAACAATTGACAAATGCCGTCAATCTTTATAAATATTGACTATATTTGATTTGACATAAATATCCTGTACCTAACAGCTTCCTGTATGAAAAAGATGCGTTCCATTTCGCTGTTCTTTGCTTCCCTGGTTATATTATTCGGCAATACTGCCTTTGGCAATGCTTACTACGTGGTAAATAACAACCCCTGGAGCATGAGCGACGACATTACGGCTATGAACTATGTATTTGGTGCTAACTGGACACAGGCAAATTATTCGACTCCCGCAGCAACAATATTCTCACCAGGCGTAGATTTTGTAATGCTGCAGGGCAGTGATATGAACGGGAATGCGCTGGCTGACTTTCTTAATGCCAACGGACCGGTAATATACAACTGGATAAACGCAGGTGGCCACTTGTTTGTAAATGCGGCCAGCAACGATACCGTGCAAACTATGTCATTGCATTTTGAAGACTATGATGCAACGATAACCAATCACATATATTCCAGCGCTGCACACTCGCTGGACCCCTCGCACCCGATATTTAACGGGCCATATGTGCCCGTGATGCTGAACTATACCGGAAACTACTGTTCGCATGGCACGGTATCGGGACCGGGGCTTACGAACCTGATGTACGGCAACAACGTTAATGAGATTTTGCTTGCGTACAGAACAGTGGGCTGCGGCACACTAATGATAGGCGCCATTACATTTCCCTACTTTTGGTCACCTACCACGCAAGCAAGGAATCTTTACTACAATATATTTATGTACGGCAGTGCACTGGTACCCTGTGCTGCGCCTACGGGCCTGCTTGCCGGTGGCATTACCAATTATACAGCCAACTTATCATGGTCCGGGTCGGGACTAGGCTCACTATATGTGCTGGACCAAAGCCCTGCTGCCCCTGTGGTGCAGGATACATTTACTTATAATTTCGTTTACATGGCCAGCAACCTGCAGGCTAATACGACTTACTATTTCCACGTGCGCTCAATATGTTGCACAGATACTTCGGACTGGGTGACCCTGCCGTTCACTACTGTGCCGCTGCCGCCCTGTAAGGTTCCGAATCCCTTCTATTACAGTATGGACACAATAACGGCCCCTTTCGCAGGAACAATAGCATGGGACAATGATGCCCCGCTATATGCATGGGTACTGGATAATGCGGCCGCAGTGCCGCAGACGCCGGCAACTATTACGGCCGATACTTTTGCGGTACTAAGCAGCCTGGCGCCGCATACACATTATTATTTCCATGTGCGCCGTATATGCCAGCCCGGTGACAGCTCGGCCTGGGTGGTACGCGATTTCACAACACCGTGGCCGCTTGGCATAGCTGATGTCAATTTGCCCGGCCATGTAACTGTAGACTGCGGTCCCAACCCGGCCAAAGACCATGTAGCGGTAAATATACAGGGCATTATGATGCCCGGGGCCAGCCTGGTGCTTACGGATATGAGTGGTAAGCTTATAAGCAATGTTGAGATGAGCGGTAAGCACACAAACATTGACATCAGTAAACTGGCACCTGCCGTGTACTTATTAAAGTACAAAGACAGCGGCAACAGTATGGTGATGAAAATAGTTAAGGAGTAGTGAGCCGCTATTTGTGGAAATAAACCGCTTTTGACCTTCCAATATATTGTACGGAGTTTTGCATGTCGTAAAATTATGCTTTTAAAATAAGCTTATAAACCATTGATCGCGCGTGGAGCTGTGGGAATACATTGATATATTAAGAAAGCCTACGAGATCCTGGTTTCATCCGCGAAATATTTTGGATGAGAAGCTGAATGCCCTGGATATCATAAGCCGTGAGGGTTATTCAAGCCTTATCTGTTACTTAACACCATTCCTGAAAGATGAGGATAGCCAAATACAATTTGCTACCTGCGATGCAATTATTTCCTTATTGAAAAAAACAGGCAGTAAGAACGGATATTACGAAACTTCAAAAGATTGCATTATCAGCAAGGGAGATATCGACCTTTATGAAAGAACCTTTGCTGTAAGCCAGTTTGTGGAGTTGCTAACACTGTGTTCAATGAACGGAAATGGACATGTGCGCGAAAAAGCCGTTAAAAAACTTTCCCGAGCAGGTGACGCAAGAGCTATCCAATTCCTCGTATACCGTTTGGCAGACTGGGTGCCGGTGGTTAGGGACGCGGCAAAGCAAGGGCTGGAAAATTATAAGTCTGAGAGCTTTGTTGATGCATGGATAGAGCAACTACCTGCGTTTGAATGGCTGCAAAAGGTTGAGCGAACAAACCTGGGTGAACTATACGAGGATGTTATTGCATTCCTGGTAAAAGCCAACCGGCAATATGTTCTGGAACATTTTAAGCGATATCCTGATAAGCTTAGGATATTGCTTGCCCGTCATATTTCAAATTCTATAGAAGGTGACAGAAGAGAAATAGAAGTGCTTGTGACGGACAGGCATTGCCTCGTAAGAATGTGGAGCCTAAAGCATTTTTCGCAACTGAGCGCGGTGGAAATTGACAAACTGTTAGGCGACAAATCGTCGAGGGTAAGGCTCCAGGCACTGCGCTTACTGTATGAGCGGGATAGCCGGAAGGATATTCTGTTTGAATTTATTGCCGACAATTCCGCAACAATCAGGCAATTTGCGCGGTTTAGCCTTAAAGACATGGTGCCCGATTTTGAAGCAAGTTATTCACGCAAGCTACTTGAGGGCAGGCAAGTGAAGGGTTCGCTGGCCGGTTTGGCAGAACTGAATGCCCGCAGGTATGCTCCCATCGCCAGAGTCTTTTTAGACGATGATAAAGTTGATATAAAAAAGGCTGCCTTCTTAGCCTTGCAAAAATTGAATGAACAGTGTGCATACGAATTTGCATTAGCGCATTTGGGAACCGAAATAGCCGGCATCAGCAATGTTGTGATCGACTTTTTGGCAACAAGGGCTAAGGATGATGTTCTGGATAAGGCAAGATATTACTTTCAAAACGGTTCTTATGAAATTAAGAAATCGATGCTCAAGCTTTTTAGCCGGGTAGGAGGCTGGGCCGCCATTGCTGATATTATCATAGGAACTATCGATAACAACGAAGAGCTCCGGCTATTAAGCCATAATTATTTGGCTAAGTGGAGGACCACTGCTGTGCGGCTTTTTACCAGTCCCAGCCCCAAGGAGCGTCTAAGGGCTGAACAGGTATTCAGACTTGCTTACGAGGTACATGAAGACAATAAATATTTCACAAAAAACCCCCTGGAAGAGCTGGACTTTTATTTTAGATAATCCTTCCGTCCGCGTTCCGGGGCGATGAACCCATAAACGTAGTTGCGCTTCTGTGTTTTTTCACTCTGTGCAAGGTGGCACGGAAAGCCAGCCTTTCTTCGCATTGTTTATCTTTTACTTATTCCCATTTGCTAACTACGGTCATCACAGGGTGTGACCGAAATCATTCATTGCTTGTCTATTCTGCGATTTCTTTGCTATATCAATGAGCAAGGAAATGTAATGCGGGACTATGACATTTTTTAAAAAGAATCCAAATAGAATTTCGCGTTCCCTGCTGGTGGTTTCACTTCTATGTGCACACACCGCAACTCTGCGCGCGCAGGAGAAAGTATGGTCGCTCAAAGACTGCCTTACACAGGCATGGCAACAAAACGTGGCGCTGAACCAGAGAAAGCTGGACAATGAGGTAAACAGGATCAATTATGAGCAAGCAAGGGAAAATGCATTACCAAGCCTGAACCTTAGTGATGCCCAGAACTTTAACTATGGGAAATACTATACAGCCGGGGGGCAGCAATATACTAACCAGGATTTCTCCATGAATAGCCTTAGCCTGAATACCAATGTTGTCCTGTTCAACGGGCTGCAATACCATGCCCTGGTAAAAGAAAATAAATTTTACTACGAATCGGGTGTGATGGATGTTGAAAGGGCTAAAAATGAGCTGGGGCTTAATGTAGTGGCTGCTTATATGCAGGTGCTATATAGTTATGAGGCCGTAGCGATAGCACAGTCGCAAATTGAGGGTACCAAAGAGCAGATGGAACGGACAAAGAAATATGTGGCTGTGGGACAATTGCCTGAACTGAACTTACTGCAAATACAGGCCCAGATGGCAACAGATATAGCTACCAAAGTGAATGCTGAGAACCAGCTGCAACTGGCGAAAGTGAGCTTGATGCAACTAATGGAGATACCGGTATCCAACGATTTTGAAGTGGCAAAAGAAGAACTGAAAGAGATAAGCCCCAATATTAGCATGACGGCTGCCGAGATATACGAGGCGGCTGTCAACAGCCTGCCGGAGGTAAGGGGCGCAGCGGCAAGAACGACGGCAGCGGCTTATGCTACCAAAGCTGCCAGGGCGATCTATTTACCCAAACTGACATTGTCCGGTAATTTGAGCACATCGTACTCAAGTATCAATAACAAGTATGTTACACAGACAAGTGTTGAAACGCAGAACATAGGTTATTTACAAAATGATCCATCGGAAAAGGTAATGGGGCCGGTGCCGGTAAACAATACCACCAAATCCGATTACCCGTTCTTTGATCAATACAAAGACAATTTCGGGCAGGCTTTCGGGCTTAATTTGTCTATACCCATCTTCAACAATTTATCGAGCAGAAATAACGTAAGTAAAGCAAGGGTAGCTGAACGGAACGCACAGCTAAATGAGCAGGCGGTGAAGAACCAATTGCGGAAAAGTATTGAACAAGCTTATACCGACCAAGTGGCCGCGGGCAAAAATTACCTTGCAGCGGCAGAACAGTTGAACGCTGAACAAAGGGCGTATAAAAACATGGAGCTAAAATTTATGCAGGGGGCGGCCAATGCCACTGACTTTATTGTAGAAAAGAGCAATTACAACAAATCTATGCTGATGGCGCTCCAGGCAAAGTACCAGTATGTATTTAAAGGCAGGATCGTAAATTTTTACATCACCAGTTCGTTAATGCCCTAGGATGAAAAGAAGAACCATAATAATTATTATCTCAGTTGTTGTCGTAGCCGCGGCTGCAGTTCTATATTACTACCATACAAGAAATACCAGTAAAGAACCTTCCTGGAAGACCACCAGGATAGAGCGGGGGAGTATCTCCATAGCCGTTACCGCAACGGGTACTGTGAATGCGGATACAACAGTGCTTGTGGGAGCCCAGGTATCGGGAATAATATCCAAGATATTCGTTGATTTTGATTCGGTGGTGAGGAAAGGGCAAGTGATCGCCTTGCTGGACACTACATTGCTGTATGCCGCATACCTGGATGCAGCAGCTACAGTGGAAAAGGCCGGTGCACAGGTGGAGCTGCAAACTAAAATCTTTGCCCGCACAGATACCTTGTTTAAAGAAAAGGTAGCAGCACAATCTGACTACGACCAGTCTTATACAAATCTAAGGTCGGCGAAGAGTGACCTCCAGGCTGCGCGGGCAAACCTTAACCATGCAAGGATCAACCTCAGGTATGCTACTATCACTGCTCCCATTAATGGTACCGTAATATCGAGGAATGTGGACGTAGGGCAAACGGTCATATCCAGTTTTAATGCGCCCACCTTATTTACTATTGCCAACAAGCTGGACAAAATGCAGGTGCTGGCAAATGTAGACGAGTCAGACATCGGGCTGATAAAAAACGGACAGGTAGCGGATTTTACAGTGGACGCCTATCCTAATGATAAATTCAGGGGTATTGTAGGCCTTATAAGGTTGCAACCTGTGACGATACAGAATGTGGTGAATTACATAGTGGTCATTGATGTAGCTAACCCCGAGCTTAAGTTATTGCCGGGCCTTACAGCAAATATATCGGTTAATGTAGCGGAGCACGATGGGGTATTTAAAGTGCCGGCCAGTGCTATCCATTTCACACCGCCGACGTCATATGCCAGTTCTTTGCAAGTGGCTGATAGCCTGGCAAAGAAAATAGCATTGCTGGCAGTGGCGGCAAATGAAATACCCGCTGCAGGCAGCTACTGCTATATATGGGTAAAGGAAGGGGAGCGCTTACACCCCAGGCTGGTAAAAACAGGAATATTTGACGGTGCTAACGTTGAGATAGCAGGTGATATCAAAGATGGTGAGGAGGTAGTAACAGGTATTAATAGCAACGAAGCTAACGCATCGCCAACGGCAAAAAATCCGTTCATGCCCCAGATGCGCCCGCCTAAAAAATAGCATGAATGGAAAACCGCAATGCATTGATATCGGTAAAGGAGCTTGCCAAGGTGTATAAAACGGGCGATTTTGAAGTGCACGCGCTTGACAATGTTACCCTTGACATAGACAAGGGGGCTTTTGTAGCGGTAATGGGACCTAGCGGTTCAGGTAAGTCGACATTCATGAACATACTCGGCTGCCTTGACAGCCCTACGACCGGGGAGTATTACCTGGAGGGCATGAATGTATTGAAACTAAACAAAAACGAGCTGGCGGAACTGCGGAATGGCAAGATAGGTTTCATCTTTCAATCGTTCAATATTTTGCCCCGTACATCGGCACTTGAGAATGTGGAGCTTCCCCTGCTATACAATAGTAGGGTAAATGCAAGGGACAGGAGGCAAAAGGCTATTGAGGCCCTCTCGTCGGTAGGGCTTGGTGACCGCATACATAACCTGCCCAATCAACTTTCGGGCGGACAGCAGCAAAGAGTTGCCATAGCCCGGGCGCTGGTAAATAATCCGCTGATCATTATGGCCGACGAGCCCACAGGTAACCTGGATACCCGGTCGAGCTACGAGATAATGAATATCTTCCAGGCCCTGAATGATAAAGGGATCACGATACTTATGGTGACGCACGAGCCCGACATCGCTCAGTTTGCGCAAACGAATATTATGTTCCGTGACGGGCAGATCGTATCAAACGAAAAAGTGCAGGACAGGAAAATGGCCCAGGAAGAACTACAGAAGTTACCGGTAATAAAGCGAGAAAATATACTGACGTGAAAATAGTTAACCTCATAAAAATAGCATACCGCTCGCTCAGCAAAAATAAATTCAGGGTATTCCTTACCATGCTGGGTATTATTATAGGTGTGGCTTCGGTAATAACTATGCTTGCGATAGGCGAGGGCTCGAAACAGAACATCCAGACCTCCATTTCCAGCCTGGGCACCAATTCCATAACCGTATATGCCGGTTCCATGAATATGGGCGGGGTGCGGATGGGTGCCGGCTCTTACTCGACGCTGACAGAAAAAGACGCAGATATAATACGTGCCCGTTGCGAGTATGTAAACGCCGTTTCGCCGGTAGTACTAAAAGGTTCGCAGATAATAGCGGGCAGCCAAAACTGGCACACTATCGTATACGGGGGCACAAGCGATTACTTCGCTATAAGGAACCTGGCTATTGCTTCGGGCAATATTTTCTCCACAAGCGACCAGCGTAATGCAGCAAAAGTTTGCGTGCTAGGGCAAACCGTAGCCACAAACCTATTTGGTGAGGGTAAAGACCCGGTAGGCAGCTTTGTGCGGATAAATAGCATTCCTTTCAGGGTGATAGGCCTGCTGGAAAAAAAAGGCCAAAACACTTTCGGGCAAGACCAGGACGATGTGATAGTGGCACCTTTTTCGACGGTGCAAAAAAGAATGCTGTCTACCATTTACCTGAACAGCATTCTGGCATCTGCCAAATCAGAGGCCGATATTGAAAATGCCAAAGATCAGATCACAGAACTGGTAAGAATGCAGCATAAGCTTGCTATTAAAGACGAAGATGATTTTACAGTTCGCTCGCAGGCGGATATTGCTAATGTATTTGGTTCCATATCAAAAGTGCTGACGATGTTGCTTGCGAGCATTGCAAGCATTTCGCTGCTGGTAGGAGGCATTGGTATCATGAACATCATGTTTGTTTCTGTGACGGAAAGAACACGGGAGATAGGGATCAGGATGGCTGTGGGTGCCAAGGGACGTGATGTGCTGATCCAGTTTATGATAGAGGCCATCTTCATCAGTTTCATAGGCGGGATGATCGGTATATTATTGGGTATATCCGTTGCAGGGCTGATCGCAAAGTTCGGGGGCTGGCCGGTCGTGATCACTATGTTCTCAATACTGCTGTCTTTTATATTTTCTGCAGCTGTTGGCTTGTTTTTCGGATGGTACCCGGCGCACAAGGCTTCCAACCTGAACCCAATTGATGCATTAAGGTATGAGTGATCACAAGTGTGTCAATCCCGTTTTAAGCCGTCTGTTCCTCATACACCTTTAGCTCATTATACAGTGTGTCACGCTCTACTGGTGTGCGGCCCACTGCGGTGATCATATCACAAAGCTGTTCCGTGCTCATAGATGGCGTTTGCTCTTCAGAGCCGGCCATGGAGTAGATCTTCGTTGTATCGTCTATAGTACCGTCGAGGTCGTTAACACCGAACGATAATGTGAGCTGTGCTGTTTGTCTGCCCAGCATAGGCCAGTATGCTTTCAAGTTGCGGAAATTGTCCATGAAGATACGGGAGATGGCATAGAGGCGAAGGTCTTCGACTATGCTGCTCTCCGGTATGTTGGACATGTCATTGTCCTTATTGCGGAACTTGAGTGGAATAAAGCAGTTGTAACCGCCTGTCTTATCCTGCGAGGCGCGCAGGCGACTCATATGGTCTATGCGGTGCTCGTACTTTTCTATGTGGCCGTAAAGCATGGTTGCATTGCTGTGCATGCCCAGTTTGTGTGCGGTTTCATGAATCTCCAGCCAGCCGTCGCCATCCACTTTATCGGCACAAATAACATTGCGTACATCGGGGTGGAATATCTCTGCACCACCACCGGGCAGCGACTGCAGTCCTGCGTCTTTCATTTTCTGCATGCCTTCTTCAACACTCAGCTTCGCTTTGCGGAACATATAGTCGAGCTCCACTGCCGTGAAGCCTTTGATGTGCAGGTCGGGGCGGTGTGCATGTATTTTGCTGAGTACTTCGCAGAAATACTCGAGGTTCATTTTAGGGTGTACACCGCCTACAATGTGGACTTCTGTAACAGGTTGTCCATCGTATTTACGCACCATATCGAGCATTTGCTCCTGGCTTAGTTCCCAGCCTTCATCGCGATGTTTGTACTGGCGCGAGTAGGAGCAAAAGTTGCAGGTGAAGACACAGACGTTGGTGGGCTCTATATGGAAATTGCGGTTGAAATATACTTTGCCATTGTGCAGCCGTTCAGCTATATAATTGGCCAGTGCGCCCAGGAAGCCGAGTTCGCCTTTCTCGAAAAGGAGTATACCTTCTTCGTCGGTGATTCGTTGCTGGTTCTTAACTTTCTCTGCTATTTTGAGCAGTGCGGGGTCGAGATTGGATTGCTTAAAAACTTCTGACAAACTGAGCTGTGTGACGATCATTGTGCGTGTATTTCCGATGTAAAATTACGGAATTGGTAATTAGGAAAGGCTGCGGGATCATTGGAATTTGTGATGGGAGGATCAGGCATTTGTGGTGCGTGATCGGCAACGCGTATGACCGCCGGAAGCGGTGCTGACGCTAAAGCGCTTAACGCGTATGACCGCCGGGAGCAGTGCTGAGGCTGGCTCGTTATTTTTTGGATTTGCGGCTGTTTATCTCGTCGCGGATGTTGATGGCGCGAACGTAGTCTTCCTGGTCAAGGACCTGTTGCAGGAGTGTGTGCAATTCGTCTAAGTTCATGTTTTTCAGGTCGTTATCCCGTGTTACTTTACTGGCAGGTACAGATTCTGTTTCTCCTTCGGCGGCTTCTGCACCACCTTCCGGCTGATCCAGGTAAAGCCCTGCAGCCTCCAATATATTTTCGAAAGTATATATGCGACAATTGGCACGTACTGCAAGGGCAAGGGCATCGGAAGTGCGGGAATCTATCTCCACTTCCTCACCATCGGCCTGGCAAATGAGCTTGGCAAAGAATATGCCTTCCTCAAGTTTATATATGATAACTTCTGAAAGATCAATGTTGAATGTGGACATGAAATTGGCAAAAAGATCATGTGTAAGCGGGCGGCTGGGCTGCATACGCTCCAGGGCCACGGCAATAGCCTGGGCCTCGAAGCCGCCAATAACAATAGGTAAACGCCTAAGCCCGTTTACCTCGCCAAGCACAACGGCATAAGAATGAGTTTGTGTAATACTATGTGAAAGGGCAACTATTTCCAGTTCTATTTTTTTCATCTATTTCCTGAGATTCGAGCTACATATATTAATCGTGAAGATAGGGGATTTTTCAGAAAAAACTTGTCAAAAAAGAGCAGTTTGCCCATTTTCATCTGCTATCTCCTCGTCATCCGAAACAAGGGATATTTCTTTCAGGTCGTTCCCTGCAATTTTAGTGCCTACAGTCTTCCAGCCAGTAATATCTATCGTCTCGGCTATGTTCATTTCTTCCTCGGTAAGGTCGGACTTTTTCTTGCCCATTTTGAGCAATAGCACCGGGTCCTGCTGGGTGGTGACCAACTCAAGGTAGTTGCCTTCGCCTTCTTTAATGAATGAATACTTATTCCTGAGGGTTTGAGACTCTATGATGAAGCGTTTTGCATAGAACTGCGCCGTTTTGGCATCGTAATAAACCGCGCTTATCACCTTTTCGGGATTGAAGCGTTCTATGAGCACAACCGAATCCGGGTCGTAGCGATTGGTCATTTCGAAATCGGTGAGCTCGTAACTGCCGTCCTTGTAGAAAACAAGTATACGATCGTTGTCCTCAAAGCGGCCGAGGAGGATACCATTGCCATCTTTATTTAGCCTGCCTACTGCATCATCGAACCACAGCTTGATGCCCAGCAGGGTGGAGCGGCCTTTTTCTTTGAGCTTGATGCTCTTTATAGGGTACTTGGTTACCTGGTTGCCTGCGGCGCCGCGGCCTTTTATCTCCATCTCCTCGAAACGGAAGTCGAGCACTTTGACGCGTGCCTTGCTGCCGGGTGAGAGGGTGATGGTGATCACCTCGGCTTCGCCGTTCGCGTTGGCAGTGAAGTAATGCACTTTGCTACCGGGGTTACCCTTGGTGAGGTCGTATTCCTTATCGCGGGTAATGCCGGTGACATTAAAGCGCTTGCCGTAAGCGATACCCGTTTTCCCATCTACATATATCATATTGTAGGTGGTACGTTCATCGTTCTTCACGAAGACGGCAAGATATATAATATCCTTACCGACGAATGTTTTGTCCGCCACTTTGGTGACGACCATTTTGCCGTCCTTGCGGAAGACAATGATATTGTCGATATCAGAACAGTCGAAGGCAAATTCGTCTTTCTTTAAGCCTGTGCCTATGAAGCCCTCTTTGTAGTTGACATAGAGCTTGGCGTTGGCAATGGCAACCGTATGCGCCTGAATGGTCTCGAAGGGGCGGATCTCTGTTTTGCGTTCGCGGCCTTTGCCATATTTTTTCAGCAGGTTCTCGTAGTAGCGGATCGCATAGTCGTTGAGATTGGCTATGTTGTTCTTTACTTCTTCTATTTCGGCTTCAACACCCTTAATGTGTTCATCCGCTTTGAAGGAATCGAACCTGGAGATACGCTTGATGCGCAGCTCGGTAAGCCTTACTATATCTTCATTAGTGATCTCGCGACGGAATTTTTTCTTGTAAGGTTTCAGTCCGTCATCTATGGCTTTTAGCACTCCCTCCCAGGTAGTTTGTTCTTCTATATCCCGGTAGATGCGCTTTTCGATGAATATTTTTTCGAGCGAGGAGAAGTGCCAGTCTTCTTCCAGTTCGCCCAGCTTTATCTGCAACTCCTGCAGCAGCAGGTCTTTTGTATGTGCTACAGAATGTTTAAGCAGATCGGACGCGCCCAGGAACTGCGGTTTTTCGCCTACAATAACGCAGGCATTTGGTGAGATGGATATTTCGCAATCGGTAAAGGCATACAGCGCATCAATGGTTTGATCGGTAGTTACACCGGGGGCAAGCTGAATGAGCAACTCTACATCTTTGGCTGTATTATCCGTAACGCTTTTAATTTTGATCTTGCCACTGTCATTGGCTTTAAGGATGCTATCCACAAGCGCTCCTGTAGTAACACTATAGGGTACGTCGCGAATGGCCAGTGTTTTCTTATCTACTTCTTCTATACGTGCACGTACACGAACCTTGCCGCCGCGGGCTCCATCATTGTAGTTGCTTACATCTATCATCCCGCCTGTGTGAAAGTCGGGGTACAGTTCAAATTTCTTTCCTTTTAAGTGCTTAACAGCGGACTCTAATATTTCGCAAAAGTTGTGCGGGAGTATTTTGGTCGAAAGGCCCACGGCAATACCATCAGCACCCTGTGCTAATAGCAGGGGGAATTTCATTGGTAAAGTAATAGGTTCATTCTTGCGGCCATCGTAGCTCAGTTGCCATTTAGTGGTCTTGGCATTGAAGGCAACTTCAAGTGCAAATTTCGACAGGCGCGCTTCTATATAACGTGCAGCCGCTGCGCTGTCGCCCGTGCGTACATCGCCCCAGTTACCCTGCGTATCTATAAGCAGCTCTTTCTGGCCCAGGTTCACCATGGCATCGCCTATGGAGGCATCGCCATGGGGATGGTATTGCATGGTTTGGCCTATGGTATTGGCCACTTTATTAAAGCGGCCGTCATCCATTTCCTTCATGGCATGGAGTATGCGGCGCTGAACGGGTTTTAGCCCGTCTTCAATGGCAGGTACTGCACGTTCCAATATGACATAGCTGGCATAGTCAAGGAACCAGCTCTGGTACATTTCATTGATGAAGACGGTGTTTTGCTCGTTATGGTTATTGTTCTCAGGCATTTAGCTTTAATAATTGGGGGTATTATTTATGGGTGATACATTAAGACGCAGCATTTCCCGGCATTTGCTGCAAAAGTAATGTTTTGGCATCTTTTTGCGGCGCAATGTGTGAGAATGTGAATAAGATGTACAAAAAATCAGGGTTTCGCGGTATTTCATCTTAAATCAAAACCCGGTTTCTTTACATGAAAAATAATATAAAATGAGAACAACACAACTATTAACTACGGCAGGCATAGTGATGCTGTCATATGTTTCCGCAGCGCAAAAACTGGAATGGGAGAGCGGGGAAGACCTTGCCTTTCTTAAAGGACAAAAAGAGTTTGCAGTAGAGTATGACTACTCGAATATAAAGGTGAAAGGTGAGACAGAGGCCGACTACCTGAAAGCGCAGCGCGAAGAGCTGAACAAGGATAAGCAGGGTGATGGAGATGAATTTGTGGAAGAGTGGACCAAGGCAAGGACAAGTAAATATCAACCACATTTCGAGAAGGAGTTCAATAAGAGAATATCAGACAGCCTTATTTTGGTAAAACCCGGCAGTAGTGCAATGTACACGCTCATCATCATTACAGGCGATATGGAACTTGGCAAAGGAGCCACATTCAGCAAGAAGCCCGCTAAAGTAAGCTTCAGCCTGAAATTTGTCGAGACCGCTAATAAAGATCATGTGCTTGCAAAGGCTACATTGAAAGAAGTGAAGGGAGAGGTGGACGCACCTAAGGGTTCGGGCTTTATACCCGGTGCCGGAGGTGTGATGGCTATGACCGCTCATGTGCAGAACAAGGAATACTCGAACCGGATAGCAAATGCATACCAGCAAACAGGTCTTGCAATGGCGAAGTACATTTCTAAAAAGCTTTAGTGCCGGCCATACTAAGTTAAAAAGCCTCCCCGGCTGGGGGAGGCTTTTTGTATGGATCATAAATACTAAAACTAAAATTTAAATACATCCAGCGTAACTGTAACGCTATTTTTCTCGCCATCTTTATTTTCAACTACGAAATTGTAGCGCTCTTTACCGTTTGTTCTGCGGGTATGTATAGAGTATAGCTTCTTGAAGGTGTCTTTGTAATTCACCAGGTCTTCTGTAAAAAGCTGGTGGTAGGCAGCACTGTCATCAAAAGCAACGTTAATGTAAAACCTTGTAAGCACATCATCAACGCTGCCCTTGAAAGCTTTTATACCAAAAAATATCTCTGAATCCTGCTGCATGATAGAGATGCTGTTGAGGTTCGTAACGCCGTTGGTCACAAAGATCGTAGAGTCATCCCTAAAGGCTATGTAGGGAACTACAGGCGTCTTTTTGGTACAAGAGAGAAATACAATGGTTGTTAAAAGTGCAAGAACTGCTGCTTTTACAAATAGTTTCATGAATGTTCTTTTAATTAAGCAAAAATATTAAACGGTTTTCAAACCGCATCACAAATTCAAAGCCTAATATACTTATCATTTTATAATAATCATAGCATATGCCTTGCTTTTGGAACAAATTATTCTGCCTTAATATGAAAAATAAGGGTAAAAAAGCCCGGAAAAGCAGGCTTATTGTACCGTGAGGGTAAGGCTGACGCTATTTACGATGCCGTCCTTATTTACTACCGTAAATGTATATTTATCTACGTGAGCTGAAGAATCAGACTCGAAATTGTAGTCGTAATCGAAGGTATCGCCATTGCTCACATCCTGGGCGTACACTGTAGCAGCTGCCGCATTATCTACTGATTTCGTGATGGTAAATTTCGTGATCACGTCCTTCCCTTCCGACTTGGAGGCGTTTATGCCTATTTTCACAGCTGTATTGGGGGCCACTGTGGCATCGGCAGAGGTATAGCCCGTGCCGGTTTTAAAGGCAATATTGGGTAATTTCCCGGCGTCTTTTTCGCAAGAGGCAAAGGAAACGGACATAATAATTATAATAAGCAGTGCGTACACCGCGTGTAAAGCCTTTTTCATTTTAATATTTTTAATATGATTATGTGATTTTCCGGTATAGAGTTGTTTTTAAAAGGGGCTGGCCTTTATGCCCTGCGGGGAGGCTGTATGATGCCGAAAATATACCCCTTATGAAGTGGTATATCATAGACTGATGGAAATGCCTTGTGTTGGCTTCCGAAAAAAGGTATCGTGCCCGGATAGCTAGTGTACAATGAGGCAACAGGCCACCAGCACCAGGCGAACTTTGTATTTTTGGCGCTTTGTTCGTGCTGCAATTCCGAGCAAATGCTTTTATTGAGGTCTGTTTCTTCCTTGTCTTTTAACACATAACAGTTAATGATGTCGCCCTTTTTTTCAAAACTTGCCACATCGTAAAAATCGCCGTTAATGTTTAGTTCCTTGCTTTGGGGGTTGTAGGATACTCTAAATGCGGCCTGGTCAAGGCACAGCTTTTCAAAAGCAGCCTGGCCTTTTTCCTCTATAGTCTCCCTTTGTTCGTTATATATTTCCAATACCGAAACTGAATAGAAAACAGGGTATATGAAATGCAAGGCCCATACTGCCATGAGCAGCATAAGCATTGTATTTAGACCATATTTAAAGATTTGTTTTGCCAACTACAGGCCCAGTTTGGTGTTTAAAGATAATACAAAATTTATCCCCTGATTATTAATTGCCGGATTAAATAGGGTAGGATCAGCGAGGCGTGACAGATGGTCATGATAAACTTTATCAAGCAGGTTATGAACGGCGAAATTCCATTTATAGTCATGTTTGCCCACCGTGGTTGTAATGCCGGTGTATAAATTTATGAGCGCGTAGTCGCCGGTGGCGGTTTCGAATTGCGCGGGGCGGTCCTGGGGCAGCACATACTCAAACTCCGGTTCTATAAACAATGACTTGCAGACGTGGCTGATATCTTTGGTAAACATCAGCGAAGCCTTATTCCTGTCAGCGGTAATAAAGGGCAGGTAGCCGCCCAGGTCAAGCGTGCCGCGCGTGGCCACGTAGCTCTCCTTTACCTGGAACCAATTCAAGGCTTCCGGTTTATAAATAACTATGAATTCGGCACCATAAATTTTAGCGTGCTGCTGCCTGAAGTCATATATCGGGAAGCCAAAGAAATTAAGTGAATCCGGGGCAAGATATATGTAGTTCCAAAAGCGGTTATAATATCCGGAGGCCGACAGGAATAGTTGTTTAGTACTTAATTCCAGCGTAAGGTCCCAATTTAGATTTTTTTCAAGTTTAAGATTCGGGTCGCCCAACTCGAAACGGTAGTAGCCTTCGTGCAAACCATCGGATGATAGCTCTGCAAGATTCGGGGCCCTGTCGCCGGTGGATATATTGCTCTTTATGTTCAGCCATCGGTTGGGGTTATAGCTTAAACCAAGCATCCCATTGCCCGTTATATGGCCAATGCTGAAAGGATGAATTTCTTTTGAGGGGCCATTGAGCGGGGGAGTGAAGTATGTTTTGATGTGTTTGTAGTTACTGCCAATGCCTGCCTCAATATTCACCTTGCCAAGATAAAAACGAAGAAAGCCCGAAAGATTTCCTTCGATCATATTAGCATTGGGTATCAGGATTCGTTTGCCGAGGTTGGTATTATTCTCGTAGGTGAATTGCTGGTTAACCACAAACAAAATATTTTTGTTCAGGCTCTTTTCCCAGCGCGCATTTTCGAGGCTGGAGAGCAGGTGCATATTCAGGCTTATTTCTCCACCACCTTCATCCTCCATGCGCAGGTTGCTTTGCCCACCTATGTTCACTTTAAGCACAGAAGACTTTAACGCGAAGGAATTTTGTGAGCTTAATGCATTAAGCATTACGATATGGTGGGGGCCACCGTCGGTGCCGCTCATGTTGCGCGACCAGCGGGCATCGGGGCTAAAAAACTTATTGAGATCGGGTGTGATAAATCCAAACTGGTTGAAGGACAAATTGTATGAATTATTTTGTGTCCAGTTCTTTCGTGTATTGCCGGATCCCAACTTCAGATAGTATCCTTTGTTCCTTGAGTTGAGCACCCGCCTGCCATTGCCATCGGAATAGTCGGCATGCGTTTCGTAACCAAGGCGAACGCGTCGCCATTTACTGCCCTGCAAAACGGAATAGCCTATATCAGTTAATGTCCCGAGCGTATTGGAATAAAGGCGGGTATTGACGTCAAGGAACTTGCCCTGCCCGGTTGGGGTTTCCTCTATTACATTTATAACTCCCCCTACGGCATCGGTGCCGTATAAGAGCGATGCAGGGCCTTTGATCAGTTCAACACGGTCGATACCTATTTGTGAAAGGCCGAGCCCATGCTCATCCTGGAACTGCTGATTATCAAAACGAAGGCCTGAAAGTAATACAAGGATGCGGTTACCATACAGGCCACGGATGACAGGCTTGCTTATGGCATTGCCTGTGGTTACCTGCCCGATGCCGGGAATATTGGACAGGGCATCTGATAAATTAAAAGGTGCTTTCGCGTCGAACTCTTCAAGAGAGTAAGGTTCTATATGAATGGAGGTGTTCTTTACCTGCGATTCCTGTATGCCGGTTATGGTAACTTCGTTGAGTTTTTTAGCGGTGTCGGTTTGTGCATAGCTGTATGATGCCAGGCAGGTACAAAACAATAAAAGCAGTAGCTTCCGCATGATGTATAAAGATAAGGAGATAGCTGAAAAATGCTAAGCTGTTTCGAAAGAAACCCTGTCGGCCAGCCAACTCTTGTGCAGTGGCACCAGCCATTTTTCCAGCAGTTCTGCTTTAGTTCCTATCACATTATTAAAAAGGTAAGTGTCTTTATTGATGTATCCTTTATCTATTGCATACTGCACCTGGTTGAAAGGTAGCATCTCCGCTTTGCCTTTTACCAGGAAGGTGATCATCATCCTGTCGAAGAAATTGACACTGTACTGGCGTTCGAGGCTCTTCACAACTTTTACGGAACTGTCTGTGCTGCAGCCGCTCACCTGGGTATCGTTCTCATCGGCAATAAAAACGACGAACTGCTTATATAGTAGCCCGGCCCATCCCTTCACGGGGGCGCCGTGCGTTTGCCACTGTGAGTAAAACTGGTATAACTGCTCGTTTATCTCTTTTTCCTCTTTTTCAATAAAGGCGCGGCTGCTTTGGTATATCCAAACGCGCGAATTATCAGAAAAATCTGCCGGTATCTTATCTAAAAGCTCTTGCTGCATGCTGCAAAGTTACGTTAGAAATAATTGTTGTGGCTTATACCGCTATTGGTGTTTTGAATGTTGGTATCGAGCCATTTTTTAAGCCTTTTGGCCATTTGCCTGTAGTTGCCTGAAGACGCGATAAAAGTAAAGCCGGTGCGCGTATAATGGCTGTTGAGCAGTATTCTTTTATCATCGGCTATGAAGACCATTATTTCTCTTTGCTCCTTATACGCATCTATATTCTTGCTCACGATCCGGAAAACTTCCGGCGCATCGGGATGGCGATATACAGCCAGTTGCATAGATGTGAGGAAGGCCTGTACCAGTTCACTGTTTCGTTCGCTGAAAAATGGTGTGGGTACGCTTACGAATCGTAATGTTTGCAAATATCGCCACACGCTAACGATCACTGAAAGCAACATCAGTGGCAGGATAAGGAGCACAACTATATCGGGACGCTTGCCATGCAGGAAAAAGGAGGCCCCGCTAAGGCGGATGACAACAGTAGTAAGCAGGACCAACAAGAGGCTGGGAGCCATTGTCGTTTTATTGAAAGGGTAGCGCAGGTGTTTTTTTATAAATACAAGCTGCTCCAGCAGCTTGTTGTCCCATTGACCATCAATAGGACCTGAGCTTATTTTTTTCATGGTTTCACTATTCTGCAAGTGAGGCTGCAACCAGTTCGGCTATATCCATCACTTTCACGTCATCTTCTTTTTCTTTGTTTTTTACACCGTCTGTAAGCATAGTGGTACAGAAGGGGCAATTGGCCGCTATTATATTAGCACCGGTATCAATTGCTTCGGCAGAACGCTCGAAGTTAACGCGTGTAGTGCCCGGCTCTTCTTCTTTGAACATCTGTGCACCACCAGCTCCACAGCACATGCCATTGCTACGGCAGCGTTTCATTTCTACCAGCTCCACATCCAGGGCTTGCAACACCTCGCGCGGGGCTTCGTAAATACCATTTCCCCTGCCCAGGTAGCAGCTATCGTGGTAAGTTATTTTTTTGCCTTTAAATGCGCCGCCTTCCTTCAACCTTATCCTGCCATCGTTTATCAACTGCTGCAGGAACGTAGTATGGTGTATCACCTCGTAATTACCGCCAAGTGCAGGGTACTCATTACCCAATATGTTGAAGCAATGCGGGCAGGCTGTAACTATTTTTTTGATGCCGTATCCGTTCAAGGTTTGAATATTATTATACGCCATCATCTGGAACAGGAACTCGTTGCCTGAACGGCGAGCGGGATCGCCATTACACATTTCTTCCTTGCCTAGAATGGCAAATTTTACACCTACTTTGTCAAGTATGGTAGCAAAGGCTTTTGTTATTTTTTGCGCACGTTGGTCAAAACTGCCGGCACAGCCCACCCAAAATAATACTTCGGGTTGCTCACCATTTGCCGCATACTCTGCCATGCTTTTTACCTGCATACTATATCAATTCAAAAGTCAAAATTAACAATTCAAAAAAACTGCTAGGCCATTTCATGTGTCCATGCGTCACGATCGTCTGGGCTGAATTTCCATGGGGCCATGTTATTCTCTATATTGCCCGACATCAGGTTCCACTCTTGCGGGGCATTGCTTTCTTCCATTATCAGGTAGCGACGTAGCTCGTTAATAATAGAAAGAGGTTCTATTCCTACGGGGCAGGCCTCAACACAGGCCTGGCAGGTAGTGCATGCACGCAACTCCTCTACCGTTATATAATCGTGCACCAGTGACTTGCCGTCGTCAACAAATTCCTTATTCTTATCAATATTCTTTCCCACCTCTTCCAGCCTGTCGCGGGTATCCATCATTATCTTGCGCGGGGAGAGTTTTTTGCCTGTCATGTTAGCAGGGCAGGAAGCCGTGCACCGGCCGCACTCTGTACAGGAGTAGGCATCCATCAGGTTCTTCCAGCTAAGATCCATAACGTCCTTCGCGCCAAAACGTTGATGTGCGGGTTGTTCGGCTGTTGCCGCAGGAGCCAGCTCAGGCTGCATCATATACAGCACCTCGTTCTGTATGGCAGGCATATTTTCCATTTCGCCCTGTGGTTCAAGGCGGGTATAGTATGCATTAGGGAATGCGAGTATAATGTGCAGGTGCTTGGAGTAGGGGAGGTAATTTAAAAAAGCAAAAACCCCGATAATATGCAGCCACCAGCAAAAACGCTCGATACCAACCAATCCGCTATCGGAAATGCCTGAGAACATACTTGTGAAATTGCCGGTTATCCAAAACGATGTAGTGTTTGTATAATGTTCCACATGCCTGCTTTGCAATACAAGGTCGGCCGTATTCATTGTCAGGAAGAGGCTCATTAAAATGATCTCGGTAATGAGGATAAGGTTGGCATCATTACGCGGCCAGCCGTTCAGTTCCTTCATGTTGAGGCGGCGCACTTTTAAAATGTTCCTGCGCACCAGGAATATGGCGCAGGATACCAGCACCAGCACAGCCAGTATCTCAAAACAACCAATAAGAATAGGGTAGAGTCCGCCGATAAGCGGTGCGAAGATGCGGTGTTGCCCGGCTATGCCGTCGATGAATATCTCCAGTATTTCAACATTGATAATAATAAATCCTGCGTATACGGCAAAGTGCAGCAGTGCCGGTACAGGTCGCTTGAACATTTTCTTTTGCCCGAAAGCCTGCAAGAGCACATTTTTCCATCGGCGGCCGCTTTGGTCGTTTATCTTCTCGTCCCTGCCCAGGTTAATATTACGCCGTATGCTGCTCACCTTTTTTGCGAAAAGATAAACGGCGGCACCACCCAAAATGATAAAAAGGATCTGCTGTACCAGGTGCATGAAAGCAATTATTATTTGAGCCCGAAAATAGTTGGTTTTGCGTTAAAAACATAGTTTAACAGCCCATTGTTGGTGTGTTTGCGCTAAATTGTTTAGGTTTGGAGTAAATGTTTGGCGCAATGCTGAAAAGAATATTTACATCTGTAGCCTTTGTGATGTTTTTATTGGCTGCAGGAAATACATGGGCACAACAGAGCGTGACGGAAAGTGATGCGGCAGAGTTGGCTAAAACCGAGGATACCTTGGTGTTGATGGTTGATTCTATGTATAATGCTTTTATACCTGATATGAGGCCATCCTATTGTGAGCAGTTCGTACGGAAACTGGTAAGGGCTTTAAAAGTTAATAATTCGTTCTATTATCCCTTCAACAAGCTAAAAGAGAGAATAAACATCATATATCCTGAAGACAAAAGCTTCCGCATTTTTAACTGGGTGATAACATCCAGCGAAATTAGCAAACGTTACTACGGCGCTATGCAGTTGCCCAGCGAAAAGCTGAAATTGTTCCCCCTCGTCGATTACTCGGCTGAGGTAGCCAAGGCAGAAGATGATACGGTACTTAGCCATACAAAATGGTATGGTTCCATAGTCTACCGCATCATAACGCACGAGGTGGATGGTAAGCCTATGTATACCTTATTTGGCATGAACGAGGCCAGCTCGATAAGCAATAAGAAAATAATGGATCCTATGGTGCTGGGCCCTGAGGGTCCTGTATTTGGTGCGCCCATTTTCAGCCTGGTGTCGAGAACCAAGCCGGGTGAGCCTTTAAAACGTTTCGTACTTGAATACAAAAAAGGTGTGCAAGTGGGTCTCAACTGGGACGCGGATCTAAACGCTGTGTATTTTGACAAATTGGTATCCCAGATCAACGACCCAAATCGCAAGTACACCTTTGTACCTAGCGGGGAGTACGATGGTTTTAAATGGGACAATGAAAAATGGGTATTGGTGCACGACCTCATAACCGTGCAAAACCTTAAGAACGGTGAGGCACCGACTCCGGTGCCGCTACAGCCTAAAGAATAAGGCTAAAAAATCCTGCATTTTTCATAGTTTTGCGCGGTCATTCAGACCCTTATTTACGTTTCCCGGCCCGGTAGCTCAGCTGGATAGAGCACCAGCCTTCTAAGCTGGGGGTCATTGGTTCGAATCCAATCCGGGTCACCTCTTTGGACAAATCAGTTTTTATGCTGGTTTGTCCATTTTTATTTTCACTAAAAGCCTTGTCCAGCTTGTAGATCAGGGCTACAGCTTCATTCAATTTTGCGGTTCGAAAATTATTTTCTTCAAAAATGAATTTTTCTGAGAAAATCGAACCAATTATTTGCCGCTTCCCATTTATGTCAGCATTTTCGTAGCGTTCATCAATATGAGCAAGGTTATAGAGTGCCTTTTCCAGTAGATCGTCTATTCGTTCCTGCACTGGTTCAGCAGCGGATAGCTTGGCTTCCAGCAGATTAAGTTTGCGTTCGCATTCAGTCTTTATCGCCTTGTAATCCATTGCATCAATAGCATCCGCGAGTAATAATTCCCGAGCCTTATTTAACCTGGTATTTTGTTCATTTATTTGCTGTAGAACCTCTTTCTTGCCACTTTGGTTATCGGCTTGTTGGTTGTTGTATACGTCCAAAATAACCTGTTTATAAAGCTCTAACATGCCTTTGCGGGGCATAAGGCGTCGAAGTTCCTGTATAAGAGTGTCATGTACGTGTTCAGTTTTGAACCGCCAGCCACAAGATGAGTGACAATGATAATAGCTATAGTAGGCTGTTCGCCCTTTTGATTTGCTCGCTGATACCTGTTTGCCACATTTTGGACAGATTAAAAAATTGCGCAATGGAAACTCGTCGCATACTTTCTTCTTTTCCTTTTTAGGGCGGCTTCTACCATGCAGCACGTCTTGCGCCAAATAAAACGTTTCTTCTGTTATCAGGGGTTCATGTGTGCCCTGAACGAAATAGCTTTCCTCATTTTGGTATTTTGGAACGAGTACCTTACCGCAATACACGGGATTTTGAATGATATGCCAAAAATTATTCTTGCAACAATTAAGCCCTAACATTTTAGCTTGTTCCCAAATGTATAGGACAGGCTTTTCAGCTTTGACTACTTCGCCAAATGCCCACTTGATAATATCCGCTTCCGGCTGTTTAGGTGCAACATATTTCCTGCCGTTCTCGTAGACCTTGTTGCTATATCCTATAGGAGCAGGGCCGAGTATTCGACCTTCCTTTCGTGCTCTTCTCATACCATGCAAAACGTTTAAACCTCTGCGTAAGTTTTCAACTTCCGGCATTGCCAAATACATAGCTAACATCATCTTGCTCTCAGGGATAGACAGATCGAGCGGTTGCTCTATCGCTTGTGCTTCTATATGTAATTTTTGTAAAGTGTTTAACATGGCATAACTGTCACCTGCATTACGGCTGAACCTATCCCATTTAAGAAACAATATCACGTCGATGAGCCCCTTATGCTTTTTGTATTCAGCAAGCATCTTTTTCCATTCAGGCCGTTCAAACGATTTCGCTGAAAAATCTTCATAAATAACTTTACGTATCGTTACTCCATTCATTTCGCAATATCTCCGCAATACTTCTTCTTGGTTCCTCTGCGAATATCCCATGTTGGCTTGCTCGTCCGTACTAACTCGTACATATAAATCTGCAACTTTTTTCATTTTTCCCTATTAAAATCCTTTACTTGTAAGATAGCCATTTTATACATGAAATCCAATACCACAGCGGCTTTTGAGGTGGAAATATTTATCCCCATTTCACTTAACATTTGCTGCGCTTTTTCGGGTGTGATACTCCGTGTTTTGTCGTTTGGTTTCATACAATTTCATTTATGCGAAGGTTAGTGGTTCGTTATTAATGTTCTTCCATGCGTTGCCGCAATCATTCATTATGTCGGATAAAGTGCCAAAGAAAAACAAGTGCGCAAAAGGTTGAAAGCCATCATGAGACTTTAGCTTTTCTATGACTTTATTTTTGACATTGTCATTTGTAAATGCCGATAGCACAAACGGATTTGCGGGGATGCCAAACTTTTTTGCAGGTGAACCCTCGGCTATGCAAAGGGTATGCTTGTTGCGAAGTTGTTCTACAGGACGGCTTGACGCATTGTCAGAGTAGTGTTCTATAAGGTATATGGTTTTCTGCGCTCCGTTTTCTGTCAGCATTATACCATCAGGGATAAAGAAGCCGTTGCCAAGAGGTATTTTGGTTTTAGCTTCCAGTGTTCCCGACTTGCGATTTTCTCCTTGTGTGTCGAAGTAACTTATAAAATCTACGATGGCTATATCAAGTTTTGAAAGGTGGTTATGTATAGACACGGTAAGCGAAATCATGTCACGTCTGTGTGTGAAATCGGAAACGAAAAGAGGTTGGCCTATTGCTAATTTTATGTCGCTGTCAAAGAGTTTAGAGTGCTGCATGATTATCTCTTTGCCGCTTTCGGTCAGATAGTACATTGCCTCTGTCTTGTAGGTCTTGCTTAGCTTATGAGACTTGATATAGCCCCTTGCCGATAGACTCGATAACTGCTGCCTCACATAGCCCGTGCTTTTCCGTAACAATGGAGTGATTTGACTGATAACGAGAAATTTATATTTTGCTAAGAGAGAAAGGATATTTTCCTGTGTTTCCGATATTATCATAGCTGTCTGTTTTAGTGGTTAAAAGGCAGGTTTAAGTCCGCCTGTTGGTGGTGGTTTCTTTTTGAACTTGTTTGTAGATTTTGTAGATTCAGAAGGGGATGCAAGGGGGGGCGGTGGCGGCACAGGGATATACTGCCCACTTTCATATACAAGCCAATCAAGTAACTTTTTCTTCTCTTTCTTTGACAGAAAGTAATTACTTGAAAGTGGTTTAGCTTTAAATTTCAGCGGAGTATATCTACCCTCACTACGTTTAAGATAAAATTCTAAGGCACTTAGTTTTTCCAAATCGGATGATTGTAAGCCCATTTCTTTGCTAAAAATTTGACGGTCAATATGATCCGTCATGCCAACGATCTTCAGTCCGGTATTGACTGAAAGAACTCTCTTAATTACTGCATCCGATATTTGCCCATAGGTCTGAAAGGCCAGGATGCAGGATAAACCCCATTTTCTTGATTCGGCTAATGATGTTGACAGCGACTGGGTGACTATATTCGCGCACTCGTCAATTATCAAAAACAGGGGTTTACGTTGTTTTATATCTTCAATCGCATCTCTACGCGTTAGTAATGCATTGAGATATGCTAACATCAGTTTACCCATAACCTTGCTTGCGAAAACTCCGCTTCCTTTGGGTAGATTCAGGATAATTACATCCCCATCGTTTAATGCTTTTTCTATGTCAACGGTAGTAGTGCCATTTAACATGCTGGCTAATCTTTGATCCGACAAGAAGAAGGACAACTTAACCCTAAGGCTGTTCTTAGAAATGCGAAGATGTTCCGAGCCCCACTCATAAGTAAAAAATGTGCGGTGCTGTTCCACTTCGCTTGTTTTGCCTAACTCAACTAAATCAGAATTTTGCTCTTCAAGAAAGAAACGGCTTAGAGTAGCGAGTGAGGGGTTAGGGCTTCTCAACACAGTTGCTATGCATGGCCTAATTACGCTTATCATTTGGGTTGTCAGCGTGGCCTCAGTCAGCAACTCACACAGCGCATCCGTAAGGGTCTCAGTCAGGAGATAACGAAGCTCAGGAGAGTTTTCACATATGAAGGGATTAAAGATGCATGTGTAGTCTGTAGTGGTATGAGCCTCACGATTTATAGATGAAGAAAGGTATTTGAGGCGGTTTCTGTCCTGTATGGCAAAAGACATACATGCGCGTCCAAGGTCGCCGTGTGGGTCTATAATCATTACAGCATGTTTCCTATTGCCGTTACTTTGATATATCAGACGATGCGCAAGTCCGTTAAGAACGACCGATTTACCACTACCAGACCTACCAACCACCGAAGTATGAAGCAACAGGTCTTCAGTTGATATTCTGACATTAACTCTCATCGCCAAAAAGTATTGAATGAAGTGACGAATGAAACCGCAGAATTTGAGCCAGCAACTTCTCATACCCATCTCTGTCTCGCGTTAGGTTGTAAATAACCTTTTCTCGCCTTTCTTTATTAGAGGAAAGGAATAAACAGCGTAAAGCAGGGTATTTACCAAAATCGGCTTCTTTAATAGTGAGGTCAAAGAGGATATTATAGTATTCATGGTAGGTCATTCCACGCATTGCCAAAAGCTGGACTGTAGCCAAAGAAGTAGGAGAAATTTCAATTAGCAAATCAATTATGCGACAATGGTATTGCATAACTTTATCTACCCCTGACGGGGAATAAATTGGGAGCATTGTACCAATACAGATGGTGTCATCTGTGTCGGTAGCTGTCAAACCAGCGCCTTTATAGAAAATATGTAAGTATGTTTCGGTATTCATAAATTATAAATATTATACATGAAATAAGACCTATTGCAAGAGATATTACAAGCCATTCGGGCGTTTTCCTGCAAAACCGCTACTAGCAGCGGCTTTGCTTGGGAAATCGCGATAGAACTACTCTGGTATTTCTCTTCTTGTTTCATTCATTCACTATTGGCCGTTCATTCATTCAACTACGAAGAAGAAATACCAGATTTTATTGTTTTAATAATAGTTTCTATGTTTTCTCTTTCTCCCGTGTTTAGGTTTTCTTTTTCTTCTTTTTGTAGTACATAGAGAATATTATTTAGTGTTTCTTTTAAATTGGTATTATGGTTTTTTATTGTTGTGTTTTCTACTTCTTTGTTATAAGCAGATTGGTCTTTCCAATAATCCAATGTCGTTTTTAGGTCGGTTATATAGTTTCGATAAAAGTTGTTTTGATCTATTATAACTTTATATCCCCAGCGTTTGCACGCCTGCCAGCCGGCGGCCGCGCCTAAGAGGAGTAGTATAAGAATGCAAATGACTACCATGATTCTTTAGTTTTAGATAACAATGAGTTTGCTGTGTGTACGGTTGAACCCTTTTTGCCAAACCAAATGGGCGTATTCTGTTGAATCACTTCTGTTGCCATTGAATTTGGGTCGCGCTGAATGCACAAAGCACCACTTGGGCATGCATTGTTGGAAAAACAATTTCCTCTTGATGCTTCCTAAAAAATTCAGCCGCACCAGTACTCCAACATAACCGCCCCTTCTGACATCGGTTAGAGCCTTCTCAATGAACTGCAGGCAATGCACATACGGTGGATTAATGAATATCCCATCGTACTTTATTGCTATCCGGGCCTGCAAATAGTCCGCGATTATATCGGCTCTACTATCAGGTCTGATATCCATCGTATCAATATGCTTTGCACCCATTTCACGAAGGACTAAAGGGTAAGGCATATCATGTAGTTTATTCCCTCCCGCACAAGCGTCAAAGAGCCTGCTATTCCTTATCTTAAAGTCGGGTTCATAAGTTATAAATGTTTGAAGGAACGTGCGAATAGTGGCAGGTGACGTCATATAGAAATCGTAGTCTGAGCGTATGGCACCTCTATTAGTTGAACTCATTGTGTTAGTTTTTGTCATTTGAAAAATCAAAACCACCATTATTATAAAAGTGTCTGGCCGCTTTTATGGTTTCCGTTTCAGCTTCGATACTTATAGGATGTTCATGTGATTTGTTGTGCGTATCTATTTCGAAGACGTAGCGTTGCCATGCTTCTTCGGTGGACCTGCTATGGAATTTCATAGCCTTTAGCACGGTTTTGATGCGGATATTGGCGATAAAAAGGCTGAACACTTTGATCGCAGTTGCGAGGAACGCAATTCCAAAAAGCACCTCCGAAATGGCAATACCCAGGATAAACCATTTCATGGTGGTTACTGTTTCCTGCATGTCTTCCCCGGTGTTTACTCCGGCACGACTCGCGAGATAGTATTGCCCTATGAGGTACACAAGTGTAAATGCCAGTCCTATATAAAATAGAGGAGTGGGCTTACTCTTGCCTGAAAAATTGTCTTTTTTCCAAGCAGCACTTAAAAAGTGTCCTGCTACAAGTCCGGCTGCTGCAAAAGCAATTCCGACCATTACTGCTGCGGTGTCGCCCATGCCGGTCGCTCCTACGATGGTAGTCTTGACATTGAGAGATTCTATAAAAGCGAAAACAAGCGCAATCCCAATACAGATAAAAGATAGGATCACCTTAAAAGGTTTTGGGCGTTCCCCTAAATCCTCAATAATTTCGTCTTTGCGGTTGCACTTTTCTTCATGGCGCTCGCGGGCTGATTTGAAATCAAAGCCGTGTTTTTTGGCTAACAGAAAATACCTGTTACCTGTATGTTGTTGGTTGAAATCTTGTGTGTTCATATGTTTATTATTTTTTGTATTCGTTAATAAAGGTGAGTGCATCGCTAACTGTTGTAAACGTGTGGAGATCAGCATTAATAAAGATTGACCGTAGGCTATCAGTGGAAAGGACTGGGGAAGGACGAACCAATAAAATTGTTGCATCGCAGAAATCTAAAGGGCGCAATGGAACTTCCCGCTTACTACCAGGCGGCCAGTTTCGCATGTCGGACATAACCAGCACAAAGCGGCGTTTGCCTTGGTAAATGGTTTCGCAAGCGGTAGCTTGTGCTAACTGCAGGCTGTGTTGTAGGTCGCTATAAGGCGCTGTAGCGAACTTGCTTGTTTCTTGTAAATATTCTCCAATCTGTTGTCGCAGTTTGCTGATGTGGGAGGCAATAACATTTTTGTTGTGTTCTTTTATACGCGCAGCCAGGTAGACGTTTTTTACTGTACTCGTTTGCGTATCAATCTTATCAATATGGGCAAGAAAGACTGCCTCGTTGCTACTGTTTGCTTGTATTCCTATGTGTACTATGGTGCCTCCAGATTTTGCAGTAATTAAATACAAGGAGGCTACTATTTCGCTATCAAGTGTTACAAGGTTCCTGTAGCTACCCGAGTAGTCGACTACTGTCTCAATTAGACTTTTATTATCGTTGACATCTATTTTGAGAGGAGTTGGTTGGCTTGTACAGCCAGCAGTTACACCTAACAACAAGAATAGAATAAAAGCTCTTCTCATGGTGGTGA
This sequence comes from Bacteroidetes bacterium UBA1947, assembly GCA_002336915.1. Lineage (GTDB taxonomy): Bacteria > Bacteroidota > Bacteroidia > Chitinophagales > Chitinophagaceae > MKUN01. The sequence goes on from DDET01000026.1 coordinate 108,557, forward strand.
GCAATATTTTCGATTTGCATGATGGTGTTTGAGATATTTTTCTGTTTTTCATTATTGTAGTGTTTAGGCTCTATACCCAGTCCGCCACACTAGCAATGGCGGCCCAGATACAGAAAAGTGAATAAATAAATGAGAAAAGTTTGCGTATGTATTTTCACGCTGTTCCTTTTTAGATTATGCCGACCCCTCTGATTGATCCGCAGCCACTTGTTATACTGTAGACGTATACACGGAGGTCATTCTCATCATGCCAGAATGCATGTATGGTAGCTTGCGGATCATTGACGAGTTTGCCTTTACATGACCACCCAAACGGGGTCAGATAGATGTGTTCTGTGAAGCCTTGTCGTTGTAGGTCATGGATGACCAGTAGTAAACATTGCATTTGTAAGCATTTAATAGTTAAGAAATGCCCTCATGCAAACTGCCTTGACTTTTGGCGCCTAAAAGTTATAATAACACTACGTCAATGTAAGAGTTCGAGTCTTATGTTGAACATTTGTGTCGGACAATGTTGCATTTGGTTGTTCGATTCAGAGACGCAGGATGTTTATTGTCCTGTGTTTTTTTTGTTAAACGTCGTCCTGAATTGAATGCAAGGTAAATCGCATTATAATATTAATTAATCCATTAGTCGTCCTATCAGTGGCACGATTATCTATTCAAAATGGCTGTCTTTCACGCATTCTATTAAACATGTAGCACCAGTTTTCACTCATTGTACACGGTCGGATGCACGGTCAGAAAAACAGCCAGCACTATTGGATGCACGGTCAGAACATTTTACTTTTAGATGTATGTCTGAAAGACCGCGCGACAGTTATAGCATTGATTTTATAGACACATTACGTGAGGATGTGCGGATTGCTTATAACCATTTAGAAAAAAAATACCCGTTAAAACCCAATAAAACCCGCACTTCTGCCGGTTATGAAGCACTTCGACAACTATTATTAAACAAAGCTGGCAAGAAAATTGAGCTCAGTACTCTCGTTGATTTTTTTACAAAAAGTTCGGTATATGACCCTCATGCAAAAGAGGAAGTGTACACTTTCGAACGATACACAATTCAAGCATTTGAAGAACTTATTAAGATAGCTAAAAGTGAAAATCATTATGGGTATGCTAAGAATTCATTTACTGCAATCAATCTCGACGTTCAGCAAGGAATAAGGAATTTATTAGAAAAGCTTAATGATAGAAATGAGGCTATTTATACTGTAGAGAAAGTATATGTAATCGATGAAAAAGGTGCTTGCATAATTACGTCGACAGTCTTTTTAAAAGCGATGTCCGATATTGCGAATGTTCGCATTCAATGTTGGAATGATCGTCCGTTAAAGTTGAAAGCTATAGAGGCGCATGAGGCGACAATTGGACAAAGAAAATTGCCGATTTACCCTTTTGAAGTCAAGGAAAGTTCTTTTGTGGGCTTTATAATCTTTCCTAACATTCTAAAAGAGAATGATACCTATAGCTATACTTATTCATTTTCGTTAGATGATTACGTAACTGAACTATTGGAAAGCAAGGAAATGAGGTATGAGCGGGTAATCACTCCTCACACATACCAAAACAACTCTGATGAATTTTGGTTTAAGGACTGTAAGGAATATAAGGTACTGAAGTTTTTTGTAAAAAAACATCCTTCTGCTAACTTAAATAATATTGAGATAAAGCCAATAAAGAAAAACGGTTATTTGATATTCCGCATAGATCATGGGCAATTAAAAGACTTAAATACCCGGATACAATATGAAATGAGATTAGTCTAGGGATTCACTTAACTAGATACTAGTCTTCCGCCCAATCATCCTCCTGGATAAACGTATCAGGGATAAAATCTTTAGGTGAGCAGTCAAACTCCTTAGCTAGCCTATTAAGTTGGCTTAGGCTATATTTTGTTTCACTGTTCGTACTCTCAACCTGCCCAATAAAACCTGCAGAGACACCCAAAGCGCTCGCGATATAGCGCTGGGTAAACCCTTTAGCGATCCGTAGTTCACGTACTTTATCGGCTACTGCAATATCAAATCTGGTCTTTTTGGGATTATCCATAGAAGACCACGAAAAAGAATAAAAAATTCTTTTGCTTGCTTAGTATAACTAAGCAAATTGATTATCTTGTGCTATATATCAAAAAAGTAGCCTATGAAAAAGCTCCTCCTTTTTTCTCTAGCGATATCGTATTTAAGTATTAGTCAGGCCCAAACGAGCACTGCGACTCCGCCTAACCAACCTCCTGTAGAAATGGTGCAAGTCCCAGGCGGGACCTTCATTATGGGTTGTATTAATGAGCCTTGCGCGGGCAATGCAAAGCCTGCACATAAAGTAAGGATAAGCAATTTCTCAATTGGTAAATATGAGGTAACACAAGCAGAATGGAAGACGATCATGGGAAGTAACCCTTCGTCGATAAAGGGGAATAATTTTCCGGTAGATAATATAGGTTGGCAAGAAACACAAGAATTCATCCAAAAATTGAACGCGATAACTGGGAAAAATTATCGGTTGCCCACAGAAGCAGAGTGGGAGTATGCAGCTCGCGGTGGCAATAAAAGCAAAGGCTACCAATATAGCGGCAGTGAAACTGCAAGTGATGTTGCTTGGTATTATGATAATTCCAGCAAATCGCCACATCCCGTAGGCACAAAACGTCCAAATGAGCTAGGTGTGTATGATATGAGCGGCAATGTATTCGAATGGTGCAGCGATTGGTATAGTGACAACTACGACGGCAGTGAACAAAAGAATCCCACTGGAGATGCTAACGGCACGATGCATATTATCCGCGGGGGTGCCTGGGCGCATTATAAGGGTTTCTGCACCGTTTATGATAGATATTTTGGAACGCCTGATAAAACAGACGGTTACAAATACATGGGATTGCGATTAGCAATGTCTAAATAATCACAAGTATATATTGTTGAACAACTTTAATAAAGAAACTATGAGAAAACAAAAGTTAAACATGCGAACAGTACTATTATCAGTAGTTCTTTCTTTCTTAGCCATTGCTGGGAAGGCACAGACCTATGAAACGAAAACAGTTGAATTAGATAAAACCACAAGCAGTTTTGTTTATGGCGAGGTACAAAAATATTGGGTAAAGTTTACCGATGGTACGTCAGGATATATCTGGTATAGCCCTAAATACAGCGTATGGTATATTTCCGATGGGGGAAGCGAATGGGAGTACAAGGAAAAAGAAAAGGCAATTAAAGCATTATATGTATATAAGACCGAACGAGGTAAAATAAGTGACGATGGAAGAAAACGGTGAGAGCTAAATATCGAAAGCTAACACATGTTGTTTTTTTTAAGATTTTTTATTACCTTGTATAGCGAATAAAACAATAGGACGCTAAATGTCAACTTGTACATAAGCAAAGTCCTATAAGAATCGCCGCAACTATGAAATTTGCCTACTTCATATTCCTAATGCTTTTTGCATACTTGTCAAATGCGCAGCAACCCGCGGTGTTTTCTCTTAAGGGATATGGTGGAAATAGGTGGGATGCGGTAGGCGCTTTTACCCTCCCAACTACAGATGGAGGTTTCATTATTAGCATGAGTTCTCAATCTGATACAAGTACCGGCACGATAGACTCCTTCTGCAATTACGACCAAGACCGAACAATTTTCTTGAAGTATAACTCCGACGCAACAGTATTAGAATGGTCAAAATGTTATCAAAATATTGGTGACACCTTTTTAGAGTATATGTATCCAAAACCTGATGGGAATGTAGTATTCGGAGGTGAATTTAAGTCTGGCCCGGGCTGGGGATTTTATATAACCAAACACGACGCATCAGATAATATAATTTGGAGTAGGAGCTACAGTAAAGGGCTTAGTCCACTTCTATATGCCATGACGCCTACTACTGACGGCGGGTATATTATGGCAGGTTCTGTGTATTATACAGATACCAATGCTACCATTCACTACGGAAGCTGGGCAGTCGACGATATATGGGTATTAAAACTGGATAGCCTGGGTAATAAAGTATGGAGCAAAGTAATAGGCGGGACCGGATACGACATAGTAAATAGTGCTGCCCCAACCTCTGACGGCGGTTGCTATTTGGTTGGAGGCACAAATTCCACCGATAATGATTTTAGTGATTCCCATGGGAGTCATGATGGCTTTATCATAAGACTCAATGATACAGGAAATATAATATGGCATAAATGCTTGGGCGGTACCCATGATGACGGTATAGGGTATATCTGTTCTGATAATAAAGGCGGGGTTCTGCTTGCTGGCGTTACCGGTTCAGCAGATGGCGATGTTCATCATTATCAGCAAGACCTCATGCAGTGGGTATTGGAAATAGATAGTAATAACAATATTCTCTGGGATAATTGTTATGGAGGCAGCATAAATGCATCAACGGGTACCATGTGCAAGGCAGTAGACGGTAGCATTTGGATAAGTGGTTATGTGCAAGGAGGGCAGGTAGATACTGCATTCGGACACCATGATGCCTATATCATACACGCAGACAGCGCAGGAAACTACTTAAGCAGTCTTGTATTGGGCAGTGATTGGGACGATGAATGCGATATGGTATACCCTTTATCAAACAATTTCATTCTTGCTGGCGGCTTTTTTTCGGGCAACGGGGGATCATTTGGCAATATAGCCCGATACGGCGAGGGCGATGCATTCCTAACTTACCTGGCACCGTGGACTACGAATACAAAGCAACTTTCATCACAAGAACGACAGGTATATATTTACCCAAACCCCGGCAATGACAAAGTAAAGATTAAATCAACATTGAATGGGTCATATACCCTCAATATAACCGATATTCTTGGTAAGAGCGTGTACACAAACACGATAAAAGATGAAGCTGAAATTAGTGTGAGTGACTGGCGCAAAGGAATTTATTATGTTCGGCTTACCGATGCAAAAGGAAACCATGGAGCAGAAACCCTAGTAGTGCAATAAAGCGTAATAATGCCGTCAGGCTATTAGTATACAATTTAACACACACAACTATGAAGAGAGCCGCACTTCTCTGCATGATCCTTTCATGCAATTTCCTAGCGCTTGCGCAAATTGATTCCTTATTTCGTTTTAGACACACTACGCCTGAGTTTTCAGCAGCCGTAGATGCGGCGATAAGCGCGGCAGTCATCGCTAACCCCGCTGATACGGAGGAAGGTGGCACTGTGAATTCCTTACAGCGCTATCAGTTTTTAATGAATAGCCGCATCAGCAATGACGTACCATTAGGAGCAGATCGTTTTGATGCGTATAACAAGGCAGCCAAATCATATTTACTGAATTTCAACACCAATTGTAATAATGTTGGCGGCGATTGGCATTGTCTAGGCCCTTTTAATGATAATTGGGATGTTAGTTATGAGCAACAAGGTCGGGTAAACGCGATCTGGGTAAGCCCTAATGATACAAATCATATTTTGCTTGGAGCCGACGCCGGTGGACTTTGGGAAAGCAATGATGCAGGTCATAATTGGCATTGTATAACTGATGGCAGCCATATGCCAATGGGTGTGTATTGTATTGCCGTAAACCCTAAAGACAGTAACAACATTTATATCGCATTAGGTATCACGTCCCAATATAAGAAGTCATGGGACATTAATATGGGCATAGCCTATACCTCAGACGGAGGAGCAACCTGGCAATTAGACACTGCATTTAATACCGCAACAGGCGACACGGTCTTGCCACGGGTTACAAAGGTGGCATTTATGCCCGGCACTCAAAGATTGTACGCTATACATAATGGACAGGTAATGTATAAAGCGAGTCCTACATCTTCATGGGCAGATGTAACACCAGCGAGTCTGGGTGTTGGTCAGTATAACGTTTATGATATGGATTTCAGTAAGGCGACTGGTAAAAAAGTAATTATCACAACAACTCCATCTAGTAGCCACAGTAAAGTATGCGTATTTGATACTTCAACAGGGGTATGGACGACAATGACAGTTACATTGCCAGCCCCATACTCTGAGGTTGATTGGGACTCTGGCGGCGGGGACGGCATCATTAATTTTGGTGTAACATCAACCGACACGTTGTATTGTGAAGTCAGGGCGAGAAATAGCGCCACAGGGAATTCACTCGAATTGGCTTTAATGCGAACACCACTAAGCAGCCTTAACCTACAATTACGACAGGCGTCTTTAGATAATAGAATTACCGATTTCGACGTATCACCGGCCAATTCGCATATTTTGTATTTCGTACAGTATCAGAGTTATTTGCAACGCTATGATGACGTCAGTCACACATTTACTACAATTGGTAACGGGCATATTGATGCACGCTCGCTCCATATATATAACTGCCAAAGTAATCCGACAAACGATGTAGTCTATTACGGCAACGACGGTGGAATACGCAAAAAAAGATATGGTCAAGATTACACAAGCGGGATAACAGGTGCAGGGTTAGCGATTTCAGAGTTTTACGGGATGGGCAGCTCGGATGAAGACGATGAAGTAATTGCAGCTGGTGCCCAAGACAATGGCGGTTTCAGCTATATGAAACAACGATCACCTAATTGGGAGGTAGACGATGGTGGACGCGACGGTTATGTATCAAAAATGATGGTAAACGGTGTTAAAAAGGCATTTGGAGAAGCTAATTGTCTTTGTACCGATCATCCCATGTATGAACTTGATTTTAACGACAATAATACCACTACCGAATATGGGTTGGTCGAGCCTCCCGATCCTTACGGTTCCTCTATTATTCGACCACAGTTTTTCGACCCCAAAAATAACGCTTATGTAGGCTACAACTACCTTTGGAAAAAGCTGCCAGATACGGCCTACTATAAGAGGGCGTTTATAAAAGACCCGATAGACGTTTCCCCATTTGGTACTTTCCCTAAAGCTGTTGCTGATTTTTATATCGATGATAATGATAGTAGCTTCGTTTATCTAGCCTATGGTGGTACATCGCCTGATGCAACACAAGATACTGCGGGCAGATTGTTTTTCTCTTTACATGCTTATAGCGCAACACCAAACTGGCTTAACATCACACCAACAGTCGCCGATACTAACACTATAAATGCCATAACCGTTGATCCACGACACCCGGGAAGAATTTGGGTGGGGTTTGGAGACATAAACGTTGAGAAGATTAACGCTAGTCCGTCGGCAATGACCCACCGAGTGCTCTATTCAAGCGATACGGGACATACCTGGACAGATGTTTCTCATGGCTTATCAGCATTGCCGGTTAATAAACTACTATTCCGTAAATGCGGTGACGATGAAATATATGCGGGAACCGATGTTGGTGTATTTAAATGGAACAAGGGCAGTCAGGAATGGGAGTGTTTTAACAATGGATTGCCAGCCGCAATCATCATGGATATGGAATTCAATTACTGTTCGGGTAAACTTCGGGTAGCTACTTATGGGAAAGGAATTTGGGAAACAGATATGTACGATCAACATGATGTCCCACCTTTTTCGGATAGCATTTTGACCAATACTACCTGGAGTAAGAGCAGGCATATTGCTGGTAATGTATTCGTAAAATCCGGCGCGTCTCTAACCATTCAAAATACCGGTGGTGATACCACGATCATACATATGCCACGCAATGGGGCGATACTTGTTGATAAACATGCCACGCTTACCGTAAACGGTGCAACGATAACGAATGATTGTAACAATTGCATGTGGAAAGGAATATTGGGAGATGGTGACACTTATGCATCACAAACGTCCACAAATCAACCAACAATAATACTCACAGGGGCAACAATCGAACACGCACGCAGAGGCGTTATGAATTTCCCCGAAAGTTTCCCCAATGGAAACTTCACCCACGCTGGCGCTATTATACACGCCTACAATACCCATTTTCTGAATTGCAACACAGGGGCGAGTTTGTCGCTGTATGAGCATAATCTTGATTACGCAGTAACGCCTACAACAGCATATGATGCATACTTTACTAAATGTACCTTTGAGATAACGGACGAATACCGCGGCCACGGCAGCATGAACTATCCATTTAACGCGATGGCGCAATTGGTAGGTGTGCAAGGGGTAAAATTCACAGGCTGCCAGTTCTTAAACAGAGATCATAACAATCAGAATAGAGGCAAGGGCTATGGTATATTCTGTTATGACGGCGGTGCGAGAATACAATCCTATTGTAATGGGATTTCCTTCCCGTGTGATTCATGGCTCAGAACACAATTCACAGGTTTTGGCACTGGCATAAAAGCGTCGGGCACGTTAAGCGGCTGGTATACTGTTTTTACTGATGGTGCAGATTTCGATTCCTGCACGATAGGCATCAAGACAGAGCACTTTAATAATGTAACGACGGTGCATAGTACATTTAAAATAGGTGATGGTACGCCGCAAGAGTTGTTTGATGGCTCCTGTCACCAAAATATAGGGATATGGCATTCGTATAGTGAAGTCTTTGGGGTTGAGGACAATACCTTTAATGGCTATACCTATTATGGACAACCATCTGATATGCAAAACATGGGAGTCATTGTAGAAAACTCTGTATTACCTGCTCAAGAAAATGCACCATTCCAGCCAGTTTCCTCATTCCACAATGAGATTTATAGAAACTACTTTGATTCGTTGAATAAGGCATGTTGGTCGATAGGGCTAAATGCTTTTAGGAACAATCAGGCCCAAACCTATGCAGACAACAACGGTCTAATGTTCCTGTGTAACACCTATAGGAAAAATGACAGCTCGATTGTGATAGCCGGAGGCAGCCTTGATGGTGTTGCCGTAAATCAAGGATATGATAGCCTGGCTGCAGGGAATACCTTTGATACGGTGGGTGGGCATAATTATTTCAAGAATAGCTGCTATTTCATACGTTACTATTATCCGGGCTATGCGAATCCTACCATTTATAAACCAACCAGAGTAGGGACAACGCAGCAGATAAACAGTGTTATATTGCTACCAATACCATACTGGTGGCCAAACACTTGTGCTGACCACTATACCACATCTATCCCCTTGGGAAATGATGCCAAGTCATTTTTGAAGGTGCGCTGGCATGCGCTCGGCCCCGTCAGAGATAGCCTCATTGCTGCCTATAATAATCTTATAGATTGCGGCAGCACGGGCGAACTGCGGGCGTATATTGATACAATGACGACGGACTCGGCAGTGGCGGTACATGATGCACTGCTGAATTGTAGTCCATATCTGAGCAAGGAAGTACTGGCGGATGTAACCGGGTTGGGGATTTTATCTACCTCGCAGTTAATGGACTTATACCTTGCAAACCCTGAAATGCTGCAACAGCAAGATTTGGTGAAATACATTACCACCACCTTGGGCTCGGATTTGAGTTCCAGTGACATTGACGCGTTATCTGACAGTTCCCAAAACATTACCGAACGAAGCCATAGAGAGTCTCAGATAGTAATGATCAGTGACTCTATGGCGCTTGCTGCCAACTTACTCATTACTGATATGAAAACTGATACTACATATGCTGACATAGATAGTCTGCCTGTGTGGTTATACAACCAGCATGCGGAATGGTCTGACTATGACTTAGTGGGCTATTATTACTATCGCAATCAAGTAGATAGTGGCCTTGCAGTTCTCGAACGCATACCTGTGAGGTATGGATTTGATACTTTATTAGCAACGCTCTTCGGTGGAGGTGGTGGTTCGGCACCACGCGGCGTTACTGCCAATCAGCTTTACGAAGTGGTAAATTATGTTGGCTACACTTGGATATATAATATCTTGTCGAACGTAAATACTTCTGGTCGGAGTATTGATTCATTAACGACCGGAGAAATTGATACTTTGGCCGCACTGGCACACTTAGGAGACAGCTATCCATTAAGAGCAGCCCAGGCAGCGGGAGGAATTATCAAGTTGCATTTGCCCTGGTATATACTGTGCGCTGAAGCGCATTTGGAAGATGGTGGAATTAAAATTGGAGATAAACCAGGTCGGACTGATACCACGACCAATATATTCAACAACTTATTAGCTGCCTCTAACAAACCATCATCCAATGAGCTATATAAAAACGAGCATACGTCTTCAAAGTTGAATAATGTAAAAGCATATCCAAATCCGGCAAAGGACTATGTCATGTTTGACTATAATACACCATCAACAACTGGACCTGTCGCGCTTATCATCACAGATACGAAAGGAGTAGCTGTGCGGAAGTTCGAGCTATCAAAAGTATCCGGACAGGTGAGATGGGAAACAACTAATGTGCTGCCCGGTGTATATTATTACCAGATCAGAGATAATAATGGCCCTGTAAAAAATGGAAAAATTGTAATAATGAAATAAAATAATGAGATTAGAGCGCTTCAAGCGCTCTAATCCTTTAAGATCAATGAAACAACCTTATAGAATGAACGAGATTGAATTTAGTCAGTTGGCTATTGGCATACAAGATGTACTCAAATATATTGCAGCAGCGGCTATGGGAGGTGTTATTGGGAATCGTACAGACGCGTGGTTTATGTCGCTTTTTTTTCATCAGAGAAGAAATTTGACTAAATGGCTGGTTGATTGGAACCCAACAATAGGAGATATACAAGCACTGTCAGAAAATGAGGATATTCGCTCCTTACTTAGTAAGGTCATACATGACATTTCAAATGAAGTGAATGATCAGAAGTTATTGCTCTGGTCTATGGTGACCGATAGTATTTTGAGAAACACGACGCTTCCTCTAGATAAGAAGCAATTTTACACTTCGCTTTATAACAGGTTTGACATTTTTACAATCAAATACCTGGCTACACTATACTATAAAGGCTATCTAAAGTACAACGACGTATTTGAGCCTTTGGCGAGTCAAACACCTGGAATGGATACTGAAAAACAAATGTATTGGCTAGGTCAACTGCAGTGCGCGGTTACAGGTTTAACAAAAGTTGAGCACGAACGCAGCGACTTAATGTTAACGGAATTAGGTAAAGAGTTTGTCAATTTCATATCGCATAACTCAATGGAAAAAATAGAAGGAATAATTTCTAAAAGCACCTTGTGATTAACAATTATTTACATAAAACGTAACTTTACATTTCATAGTGATAGGGTTTATAGGGGCTGGCCTGATTTCAGGCTGGCTTTTTTATCTGTAAAAGACACCATTTTAATCAGTTCGATACTCAGTATATGAAATATTTTGCTTTCGGTTCAAATATGCTTTCTTATCGATTAGAAAAGAGAATAGGGAAAGTGCAAAAAATTGGAATAGGAATTCTGCGTAAATACAAGTTGACATTTGAAAAACTTTCAAAAGATGGCTCAAGCAAGGCTGATATTACGTTCACAGATAATAATAACGATTTGGTCTATGGAGTTATTTATGAAATAAGTGACAAAAAAAAAGAGGAATTAGACAAGTTTGAAGGCAACGGGGTTGGTTATGATACAATAGTTCTAAATGTTGAACGGCTAGGTTTGAATGAGAAGCTTGATGTACAAAGCTATAAAGCAACAAAACCCGTTCAGGGAGAATTACCCTATCATTGGTATAAAAATATCATATACAATGGTGCTATAGAAAACGACTTGCCCACAGAATATATACGTTCAATGGAGAAAATTCAATCTAAAGGCGACACAAATTTTTTTAGGGCTAGTCAGGATGTCGAAATAATGAAGGAGAGCCAATTGATACGCAAACTCTTATCTGCTTCTGTGGACTTAATCAATGAAATAAATAAGTCTAAGCAATGCACAATTCATCTACCTAACCATGCCCTAAATAATAAGAAAATAAGCATTGAAAAGGAAGATAAAAAATTCAGCTTTAATACAGAGAGCAATATTATTAAGGGCTTGCAGACTCATAAAGAACTTGAGGTGAAAAATCTCACGTTAACATTTTCAGAGAATGGTAATCAATGGTTTGTCGATGGTAAACATTTTCTCATAGACACAATAAATTATGACGATGAAAACCTAGTAAAAATTCTAGGTGGTAGCATCAACTCACTAAGCTCGCTCCCTTTAGGTGATTTCTCTAATACATTTATAAGGGTGTTAATACCAATAAAGGAGCGCCTGAAAATTGATAAAGATTATCAATGCTATCCTTTTGTCGCTGATTACAAGGTACATAGAGGATTGATGCAGATAAAAATTGCGGATAAAATTTTTGATTTTTATAGCGTCGAGTATAATGAAGGGATGTATTTAGTTGTTGATTGCGATAGCTTGATAGCTTTACGGGAGTTTCAATTCGCTTCCAATAGTATACTATTATGTTACGCATTGTTGAGTGGGCACTACCATTTAGGGGAAGCCTATTATTGTTCTTTCTCAACGCAAAGCTTCGACGAGCCCCAAGGTATTTTGTATCATTCTCTTAGTGATGCTATTTATAACCTGCCAGGTGTATATACAACAAACCCATATATAGGTGCAGATACCGCTATGCTACACAGAGATGCGGAAGGGCGGATAGATGATCCCCTTATCGAAAAGTATCAGAAGGACCTAAACTGGTTCCCCAGTGAGGTTTTTAGCAAGATGTGTGATTTTACATTCGCAAACGACAAGATTTTGAGAACGCTAATACTTGTGATTAATAACAGCAATGTTCTCGAAATAAAAATCCCAAGCCAATATGTGGCATTAGAAACAATAACTTCGGCTCTTTTAGACAATAATAAAGAGCTAAAGCCAATTGAAAATGATAAGCTTGCAGACGAACTGAAAAGGATTTTATTAGGAACCATAAATCAGTTTGCAGTAGATCATAAACTAGAAGAAGGCAATTCCGAGAAATTAATACCATTGAGAAAGAAAATCGAAACGTTAAATACGCCACCCAATGCAGATAAATTGTCGAAAATATTCGAGATACTTGATTATTCGTTAACTACAGAGGAAAGAAAGATCATTTCAATGCGTAATAAATTTTTACATGGTAGTTCGATAGCTGTTGGATTTGAAGAAGAAGATTTTAAAGAGTTGTTTTATATAAGTCTAAGAGTGCATTTCCTTATTGCCGCCCTAATATTAAAAAAAGCAGGTTTTTCCGGAAGAATAATAAACTATGCTAAACTGTACGAATTTATTACAGATAAGTATTTGGATGAAGAGATTTTTGTAAAAATCTGATTTATATAAGAGCGCCAAAAAATCGCTACCAATATTGCTCTTGAAAAATTAAAGCAATTTGATACACTCATCGGGCACCAAGCTACTATATTGAGTTGCTATATCAGACATTACGACAGCGTTATCGACCTACTTTAATCGGGGTTCAATTCCCCGTGGGACCGAATGTGAGAAGTAAATATTGATATCAGAAATTCACATAGAAATAGCTTGGTGCCTTGTGCACCGAGCTATTTTATTTCATAAATATTCTTCTCTATAAGTCAACTTGCTCAGATAAGTTATTTATTCGCACATGGTATTTTTTAGAAATCTTTTCATTACCACTTGCAATCAGTCGAATATTTTTTATGATTTGACCAAACGGATGATTTGTCAAGTGGTAATGAGTTATTATTTTTTACTCGTTACCCTATGCAGATGACAATTATCGAAAGAGCAGATATGAAAGTATGCACCTTTTGCTGGGAATTTCATTACCAGTATATGAAAGGTGCTTCTTTTAATTATGGAAGAAAAGAAGCGGTAACGGAATGTTGGCTTTGTCAACAAGTTATGTGTGGGGATTGCAAAGCAAGTTCCCAAAAAGAACTACAAAATGATGTCTTAAGTACATATGGCTTAACAATGTGCCAACGTTGTATAACGCAAATACGAAGACTAACTACACGACATAAAGAGTATGAAAAAATAGCCGAATCAGAACTGGAAATAGCCAAAGCAAATATACGCAAGAACATTTATCATCTGACCCAGGAAAAACATGCCGTTAGTGATCGACACTTATAACGACTACTTTTTCTATCTGCAATATAGAAGGCGCTCCCTGCCGGCAACTGTTAAAGCGAACAAGCTCGCGTTACAGTATTTTGCGTTACTGTACGGTCAGATTGAGACCGACAAATTAAAATCTACTCATATGGTCAGATTTCACGAATGGGTACAACAAAGAAGGAGATTGCAAAAAAATGATAAGGGTGAATACGAATATCTTAGCAGATATTCAATTTATAAGGTCATGGTAAAATTGAGGGCTTATGTTAAATGGTTGAAAAGTGAATGATTGTTGTGAGATTTGGATGTGATAGATGTTCCGGTAGGTAATGTTCCTCGCCCCATGCCGAAGTACCTTACTAAAGAAGAACTAAAGCAAATTCTTAGTTACCTAGATGATCGTGTTGATAAAGCAATGGTAGGGACTAAAAAAGCAGAGAAATATAATGCGTATCTCTATCGTGCTATCATCTGGTTTTTATATACAACCGGTTTACGTAATGCAGAATTAAGAATCCTCAGAATGCAAGATTTAAATCTGGATGAACATGTCGGCGCTGTCTTAGGAAAAGGTAATAAATACGCCGCTATTACCTTTAGTGAAACTGCAAGGCAACACTTGACAGCATACCTCAAGATTAGGTCGAAGATTTTTCCAGGCATAAAATTTGGCTATGTTTTTACGTCATATACCTATAAAGCCGATGCGCGATTTAGTGCATCGTGATTAAATGAGATGGTAAAAGCAATTGGCGCAAAGGCAGGAATTGTAACTAAAACAAACACGCATATCTATCGTCATACACTTGCTACACACCTTATACAATCAGGGTGTACAATAGTTCAGGTGAGGGATAAGCTTAGACATAGTTCACTTACGGTGACAAATATGTACACCCATAGTAGTCCTTTTGAGCAGCTGGCTTTAACGAAAAGCATTGATACAAATATTTTAATGGAATTGTAGATTATCAAGAATTGATAATCTACAATAAAAAAATATCAAAAACTCTACATTGACTTGCAATCACGAAAAACTTCTTTACGGTAAAAATACAAGTCAATACGAAAGCTGTTTTATAGAAGATATGTAAACAGACGAAAGTTAGATGATTTGTCATGGTATATAGGCTCGATATTTTACCTTCTTACCATTCCAGCCATGACGACAAACTATCAAGTAGATGTAAAACTTACTGACCTGACAACTTCAACTCCGGTTTTTGAAGAAACCTATGGCGTTACACTGTCAAAAGATTTCGTGGAAAATGTCGCTCCAAAGGAACATTGATTTAAAGCCCACGTGGAAAGTTTCTTAGTACAGATGAAAAGAAATAGCGATCGTTCCGGCAAGAAGCCGTTCAAAAAGTGGGACATCTTTGTGGTAGGGTATGGTATGAATACGGGCAGTGAAGTGAACGGCGACAGACCATCGATTGTATATAAACAGTCGAAAAGCACCCTTTGAGATGACATTGTTGTCATCCCTCTTACTAGTGCTGCTTTAGAGAAACAAACTGATGCATTTGATGTACTAGTACCAAAGGACGATGCAAATAACCTATATCAAAACTCATGGAGTAGGATTAGACAGCTCCGTTCGATTTCAACGAAGAGAGTAGGAAAGTACGTTGGAACAATTACAGACGCAGCGGTAATAGACGCAATTAATTGTAAGGTTAAGGAAATGCTTTGAATGGAAGTATAAGAAAACCCCTCGTATAGAGGGGCTTATTAAATCATCCTTTCCTAAGGCATTGTGTTAATCACTAAATCATGCCTTAGTATAGTTGATTTGATCCTGAAAGCAATATGAAGTGAATGCCTTATTCTAAACAAAAATCCAAATGTATGACAACATTAGAATGTACAGGTGTATGGACAAGGCAGCCACAGGAAAAAGCAGGTAACTATCACTTTTCTGGTCAGTTTTTAGCTACGAAGGAAGTGGTAGAAACCTTAACGGCAAATGAGATTCTTTCAATCTATCAGGACATCAAGGCATTTGTTAAAAACCAAAATGGTGTGGATTATCTACAAGTCTATGCGGATGAACAAGGCCGAACACTATATCTCATTGACCAATTAACAAAGGATATGATTGAAAGTGGTGAGTATAGTCCTCTTGACAATCATTGCACGCTTCTTTGGCCTCACCAATACTAAAGATGGTAAACAGGTATACCTGGTGCAGAAATCCTTTAGATAAGTCCAGCGCATGAGTGCTAGTTGCTCAAAGAGAATATCACTTTGTTACCTGGCTTTAGGAGAAGGGCTGCATATCATTGTTAACCGCGCTCCCAGTTTACTGGGAGCTTTTATATTATTTTTTGTATTCTTCTATTGGATTTAGTGGAAATTATGATTAATTTTAAATTAAGTCTTAAAAACTATAGTTATGCAGGAAAGCAACACTGTACTTAATGATATTCTTTTCAATGATGTAGAGGTGCTAAAGAAAGCTAAGTATTCTACAAGTAATTCAAATAGTGATTGCGATTGTGGAGATTGCGATTGCGATTGTACGGATTGCGCGTGTGTTAACTGTGATCTTGGAGATTAATGATACCGTATAAAAATCCTCATTTAGTCGTTCGACCCATAGATGATGGGTTTGTAACCATTTCTAATACGTATTCAACAGATGGTCTAAAAGTCGTTAATGCAAAGCAATATCAGATTTTCCAGAATGTTAATGGAGTTAATGATATAAAAAATATAGCATCGTTGACTAATTTAGACATCACTGCTGTTTCTAATGTTTTAGAACAATTTGAACAGAAACAAATAGTAAATTTCTCTGGAAATTTTGAAGAACCTGATTGGAATAAGGAAGACCCTAAAAGTTTAAATCTATGGGTGCACACGACAAACAAATGTAATTTAGGTTGCTCTTATTGTTATATTTCTACCTTGCAAACCACGGGCGGTATGTCTGAAGAAGTAATTGCTCAGTTAGGTAAAAAGCTATTACAAACGGCAGTGGAAAGAAAATTAAAATCTGTAAAGCTTAGACTTGCAGGTGGTGAGCCATTGCTCCAATTTAAACATTGGAAAGATTTCATAGTTGAAATGAAGGAGGAATTTTTGAAAATTCAGTGTGACTTTGGAGTGGGGTTCTTAACTAATTTAACTTACATCAACGATGAGATAATTGAGTTCGCTAAGAAATATAATATTGGCTTTGGCGTTTCAATGGATGGTTTTGGGACCTATCATGATCTCACACGAAAATACCATAATGGAAAAGGTAGTTTTGATAAAGTAGACGAAAATGTTAAGAAATTATTACAGAATGGCATAACACCGTCAATTTCTACAGTTGTTACGCAACAAAATATGGAGGGGTTATATGCGCTAACCGAGTACTTGATCGATTTGAACATACATTTTCGATATTCAATTGTGCATGGGGAGTTTATAGATAGGGTGCGTTTATCAGAAATCCTTACACAGTGTTACGATTTAATGGAGAAGGCTATATATGAACAGGATTATGCCTTTTCCCAAAAACATAGGCTTTGTGATTTAAAACCGTCTGAAATATTTTTTCAAACGTGTTCTTCAGGTTTAAATGGCGGCGCTGTATATGTGGATGGCGGCCTTTATTTTTGCCATGTAAAATTTGGTGATAATGATACATCCGGTAGTCTTTTTGATAAAGGAGATTTACTTAGTATTATTGCGCAAAAGCAACATTATGTAGGAGAACGTTCACAAGACTGCATGACCTGCGATTATAAATATGTTTGTACAAGCGGCTGTCCAATGTACAGAGTGGATGGCAAAGACGCAAGTTGCGGTTTATATCATGAACAGTTGCCCAGGTTTTATGAATTATTAGGTAGAGAACGGCTACACAAGCTCAAAAAGGCCGTCGCATTAACTCCAACTACGTAGTTTCAATTGCCTTTTTGCTTAAAATCAGTATAATCAGAACTACTGATTTATCTAACTATTTCACATGACAGATATTTGTTTCAAGGTAGATAAGGTAAATGATGCCTATAATTGGCGGGATTGTGCTAACAATAATTTTTATGGTGTTGATTTAAAAAATTTAATTCCAAACGATGTATTATTACAGCTCCAGAGTGTAACTAAAGACAATGCTATTACGGTATTAGATATATACCTGGCGAATCTATATAAAGACGTAAATCTAGCTGGTAAAGCTAAGGTTCTGCAAGACCGACGAAATAAAAATGTAACAGAGATTTTTGCAATTATGGAAAATGCAACCGGCAAATGTATACCAGTGTGAGTCATTACTGTTGTTTTAACGACAATTCCTAAATGTCCGTATAACCCCCAAAAGCGGTGGTGTATGTATTGTCCACTTTCAACCTCGTCGGAGAAGCAGCCTCAAGATAGTGTAAGATGAATTGTTCATGAGTTGCTTCATATGATATTGCATTATTATTATGAAGATTACATTAAATCAAAGGGATTATCAGATAAAGAGTTTCATGATTTAAAAGAAGCCCAAACAGTTATACTGAATGATATTTACAACGGGATAATCACCCATCCTGATAAAGGATATGAAATTCATAGAAGACTAAGAGATAATTTCCTCATATTCCGAAGAAATCACAAGAATTTCAAGGATTTTGTTGATTATAACATTGAGCAGATAAATTCCAACAAATAGCTAAAAAGAGGCTGGCGAAAGTAAGTAATAGGGAGGTAACGAAACTTCTGTCTGTATGGTTTAGGAAAGGGCTGTATGCCGCATGTGAATCAGAATCTCCCGTTTTCAGGAGGCTTTTTTGAAATTACTTTTAATCTCATTGAAAAGGTCAAGCGCGAGTTTTTTGTTTATGCTTTTAGGCAACGTTTCCAATGACATGTCAGGCGCACCAATTGCGGTAGGTGTATATTTGAATTCAATGTTATTTACTTGCAACGATTCAGGATGAAATACTTTGGAAAATTCTATAACGTGCGGTACAATTTTTTTAAGAATTGCTGTGTTAGATAGTTTTTTAGGTTTCAGTAACATCAATAATTCATGGTCCAAAATGTCGTCTGCATTTAATGCGTCTTTTTTGGCTGTTTCGGCTAATATATAATTTGGCAGACAGGAGTTGATATTAGTAGTATAGGGCTGGTGTTTTAATGTCAAATCTATAATGGCAAAAGGTGGAGCAACTAGCCACGCATGGCCAGCATCTACACGATTCCGGGTTACAGTCCAAAAATATTGTTTTGGAACCTTATCCTTTTCAGGGAAAGACAAAGTCAAACTTCCTTTAGTAATAAAGTTCCAGATACCAAACTTTTCTAATATCCTACTTAGTATCATTGATACTTCTACACATCTTCCTTGTGAATTTTCAATTTTTAGTTGTTCGAATAGGTATTCGGTAGCAAATGATATGATACTTTTTGCATTGGCAAGATATTCCGGCGTGTACACCTGTTTGTTTACAAAGCTTGCGTAGCAATTAAGGAATTCAGGGTTAACCCGCTCAATAGCCATAAAGTTTGGGTTGTCGTAAAAGCCAACCAAATCTGTGGGTATATCACTATTCTTAAAGAACTCCTGTTGTATACTCAACTTACTAGCGATGTCTATCATAAATCATATATAATGTTGCAAAGTTCTCACTATTTTATGATAAAAATATATTAGAGTTTATATATAGGCGCATTCTGCCGAACTTTAAAAAAACCAATTTATGGAGCTCACACCTACATCATTAAACATATTAGGCCTAGCGGCTAATATAATGGGCACGATAATATTAGCCTTAGCTTAAATTCATATATACGTTCCATTCGACTTGCAGTTGATGGCCATGAGTTGTATATTTTATCAGTAAATCATCCTGATAAACGCAAACATATTGTCCAAGTGACAGGAACAGATGTGCATATGAATAGAGATAGAAAGCGTTCTAGTAATCTCTCATGGTTAGGAATAACTTTCGTCGTTGGAGGTTTTGCACTACAGCTTTATTCATACTTTATCTAGTAATAAAATGCATTATATTGTATTGTATTGATGATTTGATCAATGAGCGATAAGATAATAGATATATATAACGTAGACACTTGGCCGCTAGGTGTTAAACAGTATTTCAATGATAACTATGAAGTATTGAATAATTTTGCAAATGGATCATCAGGGTATGCTGATCAAATTATTGCTGCAGGAGAATATGACAAAGTAATAATGGGATTAAAGCCTATATTATCGTCTTACTACTTACATGGCTATCATTGTACTCGTTTAACAGAAAAGGAAGCTAGTGCTATTCTATCCAATGGGATGTTTTCACAAAATGCGGACACACTAAAACTGAGGATCGAAAATCTCATATTGGACGGGATATTACAGCAAAGTATTGCAGAAGAATTGCTATCGTCACACGCAGCGGACGAGAGTAATAGGAAGCATATGTTGTGGTTCTGTTTCTTCTCTCCTTATATAGCCGGACAAAGTGGTATTGAAAGATTTTTCAGGTCTTGGGGTGGGGAGGCACTATATAATTCCCATGAAAGTAATCCGATAACAGGGCCAATTTTAAACAAAATTGGTAATCCATATGTTATTGAGGCACTAGTACCGCTAAGTGGATTTGAAGGACACGGGTTTGAAATAAACTTTGCAGACCGCTATATGTGTAGCAAATCCAATGAAAGGCCTAGAAACGATTATTACGAAGGATATAGTACTGTGAACCTCCCTGCTGAAAATATTCTTAGTGCTATTCAACATCCTGACGAAAAATTTATTCAACTTACAAAGTGCAATTTATGGGAACCTGCACTATAATAGATAATGTATAATGAGCGACCACGTTAGAAAGCAACATTATGTGCCGCGGTTTTTATTAACTCATTTCGCTAATGAGAATAACCTCATTTGGTTTTATGATAAGCAGTGGAAAAAAATAGCACAAAAAGGCATTGGTGGTGTAGCGTTTGAGGAACATTTTTATGATAAAGAGCCAGGGCAAAAAGAGGGAAGCTTGGAATACGTTTATCAACGAGCCGAAACTGCCGTTGCACCAATTATACAAAAAATAATAGACGCTCGAACGCTGGCAAGTACAACGCTTGACGAGAAAATAGCATTAGCCATGTTTATCGTTTTCCAGTTAAATAGGACTAAAACAGCTTTAAAAAGAACAGAAGATTTTCAAAAACAATTTTGGCAGCCCATAAAGGAGTTTGTAGAAGCAACAGGGGGCAAACTTGATTCGGAACCGGGCTCTGCAAAAGACTTGTGGCTTGATGGCATAAATAATGCCGAAAGCTATACCGAGATCATACTAAAAAAAGGCTAGAGTTTAGCAGCATCAGACGGGGAATTTTACACATCTGACCACCCGGTGGTTAAGTCCAACTACAAGAATAGAGAGTTAAGTGGTATTCGAGGCATATTAGGGTTAGATTCAGACGGTATTGAAATATATTTCCCCTTGACGCCGTCATTACTGTTATGTATACGGTGTGAGAAGTCTTATGTAGTGCCTGACGAAGATGTAACCCGATATAAACCTGAAAATGTTGAGTATGTAAATCACCTGCAAGTGCGGCAATCTGATAAATTTGTATTTGCTGCTAACGGCGAGTTTACGTTAGTGGAGGATATGATGAAAGAGCAGTAGAAGCATTTTGTATAATTCATAGTGCTATTCGTAAATGCCTGACTGTGATCACAGGTAATGCAGGTTCGATCCCGGGCAAATGAAAGTAATTCAAATTAGTAAAGTGTGTAATTACGTGCCGGTTGATGACATTAAGCATAAATCTCTGTAGCCCAGCCTATTAGGCTGGGCTACTTTCTTTTGTTTATTGGAAGCAAACGTTATGTATAAATTCTTTAAAACAGTGGTAGATATATGGCATACAAAATATTCACCTGTTTCAATTTGCTTAGCAAGGATGCTTTTATTTAAGATGAAGATACATATCTTCTCTTCGTTGAAATAATAGCTTGGAGACATAGGCAAAAAATAAAAGACTAAAATGTCTTTTATTTGAAAATATGTTTTTAACTTTGTCTTGTAAAAGGAATGAATGTTCTCAAAGACCTGTGAATACGCCATTCGTGCCATGATCTTCATCGCACAGAAATCAAAAGATGGCAATAAGGTTGGAATCAAAGAGATAGCCAAAGGGATTGATTCCCCCGAACATTTTATTGCCAAAATTCTACAGGATCTAGGCAGAAGAAGTCTATTACGGTCGTTGAAAGGACCGAACGGTGGTTTTTACCTGGATAAAGAAGCACTTGAATGTTCCCTGGCTGATATCGTAAAGGTTGTGGATGGCGATAAGCTTTTTACAGGATGCGGATTAGGACTGAAGCAATGCTCTGAGACACATCCGTGTCCGATACATCATGAGTTTAAATCAGTAAGAAAGAATGTACAAACCCTGCTGGAAAAAGCAAAGTTGGGCGAGTTTACGGAGGAATTGGAAAAGAGCTTGATCTTCCTAAAAAGATAGTTTTTTTTGAATAATTAAAAGATAAAAAGGTATTAATATCCATTGTATGAAATCAAGTACTTTCATAAAAAGAATCCCACTATTGATCTTAGGCATTTTGCTGAAATCATTAACCGCCGGCGCGCAACAAATGACACCATCTAATTTTTCTTTTGGTTCCAGGGAAGCTCTTACATGGGTGCTATTTGGATTCCTTCTGGCATTGTTCTTTGCGGCGCTGGTATTAAAGCAAAAAGTAAATGATATCCGCGACGGCTACAAAAAGAAAGCAGAAGACGAACAGACAAATGAACTGAAAGAGCATAGTCGCAAGCTGAACAGCAAACAAATCAGCAAACTTCTGGATTATAAAGAGCGGAACAGACGCAACAAAACTGGCATTTCGGTATTGATATTGCTTTTGACGACAGCGATATCAATATTGCCGACAAGTAGTCTGGTGGCTCAAAGTACAGGCAAGCCAAATGCCAGTTCCCTGCTTAGCGAGACAGGAGTCCTCATTACTATAGTTCTGCTGTTGATACCTATACTTGCAGCCATCATCCTGCTGATCGTAAAAGTGGTCAATGCATTGAACCAGACAAAAAACAGGCAAAATCTTGAAATGGCTGAAAAGCTAGCTAATTACCTGCGTTCCCTCCCCGAAGAAGAAGTCAATACAGAACTCAAAAGACGCAAAGCAGCTCTGGATTATCGCCTTAATCATCAGGAATTGGCCGGTACGCAACCGGCAGAAGATGAAAAGGGTTTACTTCAGATCAACAGTCAGCCCGGACTACCTATAGTTGCGCTGAAAAAGAAGGCTCTGCAACGTCCGGGTATTGACCCTGAACTATCGCGCCTGATCCTATGGTATTTGGGTTGTGCTACTTTCTGGCTGTTATTTGGTACGACCATTGGTGAATATCTGGGGATCAAATTCGTAGCTCCCGACGCCGACCATGTAAGCTGGCTGAGCTTTGGACGGTTGCGCCCGGTACATACTAATGCCGTATTCTGGGGCTGGGCATCGCTGGGTATGTTAGGGTTGGGTTACTATGTTGTCCCACGCGTCAGCAATACGAAGCTGGCCAACATAAACTATGGTTGGTATGCGCTTTGGCTCATTAATGCAGCTGTTATTTTAGGTACCATCTGCCTGATGGCCGGTATCAACAATGGCGGTGGTGAATACCGTGAATATATTTGGCCGGTAGCGCTTTTGTTTGCCATCGGTGTTGTACTGACGCTCGTCAATTTCCTGCAAACCATTGCACGTCGTACAACCAAAGAAATCTATATCTCTAACTGGTACATTATTGCATCAATTATTTTTGCTATTGTCATAACCGTCGTAGCTTATGTTCCTTATTGGCAAAATGGCCTCGGCGAAACTATTATACAAGGCTACTATATGCACCAGGGTGTAGGCATGTGGTTTATGCTATTTACCCTTGGGATTGTCTACTACTTCCTGCCTCAGCAACTTAATAAGCCCATTTATTCCTATAGCCTGGGAATTCTTGCCTTCTGGACACAGATACTTTTTTATACTCTGATCGGCACGCATCACTTCGTGTTTAGCTCCATTCCCTGGTGGTTGCAAACAGTAGCCATTGTAGGCAGCGTAGGTATGGTCATCCCGGTGATTGCAGGCACAACAAATTTTATTATGACCTTTAAAGGGGCATGGTACAAGATCAAAGACAGTTATACGCTTCCTTTCTTCCTGGTAGGCATCATATTTTATTTTACAGGCTCCATGCAGGGAACGGCGGAAGCCTTTCGCAGCACTAACCTAATCTGGCACTTTACAGACTTCACAGTAGCACACTCGCATCTGACCATGTATGGCATCATCTGCTTTTTCCTATGGGCGGGAATCTATGCGATCATACCCCGTATTACCGGCAGGGAAGCTCCGCAGATCACTATCGGAGCGCATTTCTGGCTGGCACTCATCGGGTTAATGTTCTACACCATTCCGCTCATGTATGGCAGCACCATGAAAGGATTGTTATGGATGGAAGGCAAACCCTTTATTGACGGTGTAGTGTTAATGGCTCCTTACTGGCTGTGGCGAGCTATTGGCGGCAGCCTCATGTGGTTGTCACACCTGTTCTTTGCTTATAACATGTACAAGATGATGGCAGGCAGATATATGGTGGATGTACGGGAAACTGCTATTCAAAACCTCGACGATTCAACCAATACTGTTCAACCAATTGCATAAAAACTATTCGTACAACAATGGAATTATTCGATAATCATAAAAAGCTGTTCGGTACTGCTGCCATCTTCTTTATAGGGCTTACCATTCTGGTGGCTATTATGCCAGCCATTCGTAACCAGGACAATAACCAGCCACTTCCGGGGGCGGTGGAATTAAGCCCGGACGCAGTAAAAGGCAAGGCCCTGTTCATTGCTAATGGCTGCGTAGCCTGCCATACTCAACAGGTGCGGAATGTTGATATGGATAAGATGTGGGGGACACGCCCAAGCCTTGCTGCGGACTATGCGGACAATCACCGTACTGATTTTTGGCGTAATACCGCTACGTTAATGGGTACGGAACGTACAGGCCCTGACTTGACAGACATCGGTAACAGGCAACCAAGTAAGGATTGGAACCTGGTGCACTTATATAACCCGCGTATCGTAGTTAAGGAATCCATAATGCCCGCTTATCCCTGGCTATTTATCATAAAAGAGGAACCATCCAAATCAGATATAGTGGTCAATGTGCCTTCACAATACCTGGATGGAAAGGAAGGTAAGGTAGTCGCTACCAAAGACGCCATGTACCTGATCGCTTACCTGCAATCGCTGAAACAGACCAAGCTACCGGATGGAACGGCAGCCCCGGCTTTCCTATATAAGAGAGAAGAAAAAAAAGTTGCCGGTGCAACGGGTTCAGAACCTGATGGTAAAGCGATATTCACTGCTAACTGCCAGAGCTGTCATCAGGCGAATGGCGAAGGATTGCCCGGAGCTTTTCCTCCTTTAAAAGGCAGCCCGGTTGTGTTAGGGGAGGATCTCGAAAAGTATGTGGACATCATAATGAATGGGTACGATGCGAGAGCTGAATTTGGCGTGATGCCTCCAGTGGGTACCAATATGCAGTTTACGGAACATGAAGTAGCCGCATTGATCAATTACGAGCGTAGTAGCTGGGGCAACAACGGCAAGAAAGTAACACCAGATGAGGTGAAAAAGATAATCAATTTTGTAAAACTTAAAGCAGCCAAGTGATGAAAAGAGTATTTCTGATCGCGATCCTAATATGCAATACCCTTTGGGCATTCGCCTGCCCCGTGTGTGAACGCAACCAGCCAAAGATATTGAAAGGCATTACCCATGGTGCCGGACCTGAAAGCAAATGGGATTACGTGATTGTATGGGTAACGGTAGCCATCGTATTAACGACTCTTTTCTTTTCTGTGAAATGGCTGATACGCCCCGGTGAAAAATCAGACCGCCATATTAAACGATTCATTCTAAATAACCAGTAAGATGAGTGATAAAAGCACCATATTTATTTTTATAGACGAAGACGCAAAGCCTATTGCCGAGTTGCAGTCACCAGTGAGCTTTGAACTGGATACCCGTAAACTTACGGACGGGGAACATGTATTAAAGATCGTCAGCAAAGACCCGACAGGTAAAGAGGGTATACGCAAAATACCATTTATTGTGCGCAACGGCCCGGCTATAGCCATTGAGGGGATGAAGGAAAATGCTGTCGTGGATGGTGTGTTACCCTTAATGATCAACGCTTACGGTAAAGGTGATCAGAAGTCATTTCTGATCGAAGGGAGTGAAACACCGCAAAGTATTCCATGGTGGGTCTGGACATTAATCATTGGTTTTGCCGGATGGGCCTTATTTTATCTGTTTCGCTATTTTTCAATAGGACAATAAGAGAGATGTATGAGTGGTAAAAAGGACATAATAACGATGGAAGATATTCAGCTCCTCGTGAATACGTTTTATGAAAAGATCAGGTTTGACCTGCTATTGGGTGGCATATTTAATGGTATCATCAAAGACCGATGGCCAGAGCATCTGGAAAAAATGTACCGCTTCTGGCAGACGGTGCTTTTAGGAGAGCACACCTATTACGGTTCGCCTTTTCCGCCACATGCGCAACTCCCGGTGGAACAAAAACATTTTGATGCCTGGCTAAAGCTATGGTATGAAACCATTGATAGTCAGTTTGAGGGTACAAAAGCAGATGAAGCGAAATGGCGCGGAGATAAGATGGCTGTCATGTTCCTCTCTAAAATCGAGTATTACCGTAATAACTCAGCAACGCCATTATTATGAAAACTACAGTACAACAGCCTGTTGCAATAGCTTGCCTGTTCACATGGACAGGATTTGTATGTGCCATCAGTTTTATGGAGGCCTGGCTGAAATTCCGTGCGCCAGGTGTTACATTGCCCATTGGCCTGGGTATTGGCAAGTTGGTATTCGGCGCACTAAATAAAGTGGAATGGGTGTTTGCAGTGGTAGTATCTGTGAGTGCAGTAATATATGGCAAGTCTCTATTTACTGTACCCAATATTTCACTTTTTGTTATTGTAGCGATCCTTGTTGTACAAACTGCATGGTTATTGCCGGCATTGGATGCACGCGCAGAATTGCATATTCAAAATAAGCTTGTTGCGCCTTCCAACCTGCATTTCTGGTTCGTTGGCGGAGAACTCGTCAAAGTAGTGGGCCTTTTTATCACGGCAGTATCACTTTTTAATAATCATTAATATGGAACAGGAACAGATCATTGAAGCCATTAACAAAAAATACAAGGAGTTCGGTGAAAATCCCGATACCTATTTGAAGGGATTATTGCAGGCAAAGCCTATCAATTATTGGGATTATGTGCAAGTGGATACTTTATTATCCTTGCAAAAACCGCGTACCAATTTCGCAGATGAAGAGATATTCATTATGTATCACCAGGTGACCGAACTGCTGCTGAAATTAATGATCCATGAGATAAAACAAGTCGTTTACAAGAAGGATATTACCGAGACATTTCTGATTGGCAAGATCAGCCGCATGAACCGTTATACAAAAATGCTGATTACATCCTTTGACGTGATGAGAGAAGGCATGGATTATGAGGACTATAATACATTCCGAGCTACGCTGGCACCTGCAAGCGGATTCCAGAGTGCGCAATTCCGGCTTGTGGAAATCTATTGCACCCGAATAAGCAACCTGATCAATGAACAAGGCAAAAAACGGTTATCTGCTGAGCCAAACATGGAAGAATATTTTGAACATATCTATTGGAAAGATGCGGGTCTGAAACGTGAAACAGGAGAAAAGACCCTGACCCTTCGCCAGTTTGAGGAAAAGTATGAAGATAGGTTTGTGGCCC
The DNA here is from genome assembly GCA_002336915.1 of Bacteroidetes bacterium UBA1947. Taxonomy (GTDB): domain Bacteria; phylum Bacteroidota; class Bacteroidia; order Chitinophagales; family Chitinophagaceae; genus MKUN01. The sequence continues at coordinate 136,268 of DDET01000026.1, forward strand.
TGGCGAAGAAGGTCAGGGGAAAAACGATCGAGGAAATTGTAAATAGCATGGACAAGCCCTCTACGGCATTGCTGGATATACTCCGTGAATTTGATAGGTTGTATAACATTGAATGGCCTTTGGTGCATCTGAACACCGCAAAACATTACCTGGATAGTAAAGGTGAGAATAAGGCTGCTACAGGAGGGTCGGAATGGAAGAAATACCTGCATCCGCAATTCCAGCAACGTAAATTTTTCCCATTGTTATGGAAAGAAGAAGCGCTAAGTATTTGGGGGACAGAAAATGTGACTACAATCCAACATTAAAAAATTAGAATCAAATGAACATTAATAAAGAAAGTATTATAGCAAATGTGGTTGCGGAAGATTACCGCACTGCGGGTATCTTTGAACAGGCAGGCATTGATTTCTGCTGTAATGGTAACCGGAGTATTGAAACAGCCTGCAATGAACAGAAGATAGAAATAAAAGAACTGATAAGCCTTTTACAACAAACGGCGGATGCTACTCCCGGTAAAGAAGGTGCTGTCATTGATTATAAATCATGGCCTTTAGACCTGCTGGCTGACTTTATAGAGAAAAAACACCACCGGTACGTGACCGCACAGATACCGGTCATACAAGCCTTTCTTGAAAAGATCGTTCGGGTACACGGTGAAGGACATCCCGAACTGGCAGAGATCAAAGTACTTTTTGATGCTTGTGCCGGAGAACTGACCGCCCACATGAAGAAAGAAGAATTGATGTTGTTTCCTTTCATCCGCAAAATGGTGCAGGCTAAACTGGCAGGCAATAAAGATGTTGCGGCACCTTTTGGCACTGTACAGAACCCTATACGCATGATGATGCATGAGCATGACACTGAAGGATCACGTTTCCGTAAGATCAAAGAGCTGAGCAATCATTATAATACGCCGGCAGGTGGTTGCAATACCTATAAGGCTGCTTATGCTGCCTTACAGGCATTTGAAGACGATCTGCATCTGCACATTCACCTGGAGAATAATATCCTGTTTCCCCAATCCATTGAGCTGGAACACTCTTTTGCTTAGCGGTTATTGGTAAATTTGGGGTATGTCTAATACATTTTATTATGAATAACAACCAACAAACGCAATACAGCTATGATACGCTTAGTGAAGCGGTGAATGATCTTATCAAAAGAGGCTACACAACCGATTTTCTGTTGCAGGAGGAAAAGGAGTGCCTGTTTTGTAAGAACAATTCCTTAGAGCTATCCCCTGAGGATTTTACAATTGACGAAGTATATCGCTTCGAAGGTATGAGCGATCCCGCAGATGAAAGTATTGTATTTGCAATCGCTTCAACAAAACAGGATGTAAAGGGACTGGTCATTAACAGTTTTGGAGCGGACTTTGGTTACCGTTCCTCGAAGCTGGTGGAGCATCTCCGTAAACACGTTTAACAAAAAGAGCAATGAAAAGACATGAGAGCATAGTAGCACTTTCCAGGGAGCATCATTTTGGATTGCTTTTTTGCTGGAAGATAAGACAGGGTATAAAAAAGCAGGTGCCGCCTGAAAGGATACAGCCTTATGTAAAATACTTTTGGGACAATCATTTACAGCGGCATTTTGAAGAGGAAGAAACACTATTGTTTGCCTGCCTTCAGGATAGTTTGGTGGAGCAAGCGGTGCTTGAGCATAGACACATAAGGGAATTAGTGGACACTGTCTCCAATACAAACGCCGTTACCGAAAACCAACTGAATAACCTTGTTGATACAGTAGACGGTCATATTCGTTTTGAAGAGCGGACTTTATTCCCTCATATTGAAAGAGAGTTAACTGAGAAGAAGCTTGCTGAATTAGAAGTTCGTTTGCGGGAATTACACCAGGGTCAGGAAAAAGATGAATACTTAGATGAGTTCTGGATTTAGAAGTGATTATGAATAAGCAGGATGAGATCAGGATTAAAATAATATCGGACGGAGAAGAACATCTTATCAGCACGTATAGGAATGAATACCGTTCGTTGATGGCGCTTATCAGCGATAAGCTATATCCAGATGGCTTCGGAGAATGTGGCGGTATGGGTAGGTGTGCTACCTGCCAGGTGCGATTAGACAATACGCAAGAGATCGTCGGTATAGACAGGAACGAGTTTTCAACCCTGTTCAAACAAGGCATTACCGATCCATCCGTACGTCTGAGTTGCCAACTATTGATCAATGCTTCTTTGAATACGCTTACTATTACTGTTTTAGCATAAATTAAAGCATGTAGGCCGTGCTGCATAGTTCCATTATTATAAAACGATATCCTGTTTGAACACTTAATTGTTACCTAAAATAGAAAATGACAAAATGGAAGAAAAAATTAATAATGCTACTACGCAACGCCCACAAGGGGAACGCACTATTGATGCATCTTTAGTTACAATAAACCTTATCTCGTTTATTAAACAGATAAAAGATGAGAAACCATGGAAAGACAGCGACCGAAATGCTATAACGGTTTTCAAAACAAATGGTATGCGTATCGTGCTCATTGCATTGCATAAAGGTGCCGAAATGAGCAAACATTTAGCAGACGGCATAATCAGCCTGCAAGTGCTGGAAGGGCATATCATCTTTATTGTGGAAGAGCTCTCTGTTGAGTTGGGCAAGGGAGAAATGCTGACATTGCATGAGCGTATTCCGCATAATGTACTGGCTAAAGAGGAAACAATTTTTCTATTAACACTTACAACAACGTTGCCAGGGAAATATTACAATCAATAAAATTAGAATCGATATGGAACAGCATACAGTAAGAGTAAAATCAGTTGATAAAGTCACTCGTGATGTGGTGAAAATTGTAACTGAAAAACCTGACAATTACACATTCAACCCAGGGCAAGCCACCGAAGTTTCTTTAAACAAAGACGGTTGGGTGGATGAAAGAAGACCTTTTACTTTCACTTGTCTTCCAGAGAATGAATACATCGAATTTACCATCAAAACATATCCCGCTCACAATGGAGTTACCAACCAACTTCTGCAACTTAAAATGGGCGATGAGTTGATTTTGCATGATGTGTTCGGGGCAATCAATTACATAGGCGAGGGTGTATTTATTGCGGGAGGTGCCGGAGTTACTCCGTTTCTTGCAATCTTCAGGTATCTCCAATCAAAAAATGAAATAGGCAATAACAAACTCATATTTGCCAATAAAACAAAAGATGACATCATACACGAACAGGAATTTAGTAGGTTACTTGGCAATAATTTTATCAACATATTATCAGATGAAAAGGTTGCTGGTTATGCACAGGGATTCATTACCCAGGATTTTCTAAAATCAAACATTGAGGATCTCAACAAATATTTTTATGTATGTGGGCCTCCACCAATGATGGATGCAATTGAGAAAATGCTCGTGAATTTACACGTGCATAAAAAATCAATTATCAAAGAAGCATTTTAGTTGAATATGGAGCAGAGACATGATATTTAGCCAGAATTATTGTGAGTACTTTTGAATTATGTGGCATGAGCTAGAAATAGGCTTAATAAAGCTGCAACACTGTAGCAGGATATCTAATTTGGGAAACAATATTGACAAAATGGAATAAGACCATATGGACCATTGGCCACTCCACGCATTCACTTGACGTGTTTTTGGCCATGCTGCGTTCATTCAAAATTGAATTGGTCGTAGATATCAGAAGTTTTCCGGGTTCACGTAAGTTTCCGCAATTTAACAAAGAGGCATTGGAAATTTCTTTACCCCAGAATGGTATTCAATATATTCATTTAAAAGACCTTGGCGGAAGAAGAAAAGTAAACCCGGAGTCTAAAAATACCTCCTGGCGCAATGCTGCGTTTCGTGGCTATGCCGATTATATGGAAACGGATGCATTTAAAGAGGGGGTAAACATGCTTGAAAAAACTGCACTGAAACAACGCACGGCTTATATGTGTTCAGAAGCAGTATGGTGGCGTTGTCATCGCTCTATGGTATCCGATTATTTAAAAACTCACGGTTGGAAAGTGATGCACATTATGAGTATTGGAAAAGAACAAGAACATCCTTATACTGCTCCTGCAAGGATTGTTAATGGGGAGTTGAGCTATGAACTGGAATTGTAAAAAAAGAAAACGGATGGAGACTCTTTTAGATAAAATACAGCGATGTGAAGTTTGTAAAGCTCATTTGCCATGTGGCCCAAGGCCGGTTGTTCAGTTAAGTCCTTACTCAAAAATAACTATTATCAGCCAAGCCCCTGGCAGGCGCGTTCATGAAACGGGAATTCCGTGGAATGATGCAAGTGGCAGAAAACTAAGAGAATGGATCAATGTAGATGAAGCTACCTTTTATGACCCGCTTATTTTTTCGATATTGCCTATGGGGTTTTGTTATCCAGGTAAAGGGATTTCTGGTGATCTCCCCCCACGTAGCGAATGTGCTCCATTATGGCATCCGCAAATTTTAAATTCTTTCGAATATCGACCATTCATTTTATTGATAGGACAATATGCACAATGTTACTATCTAAAAAAAGCGGGCAAAAATAGTCTCACGGAAACTGTAAAAAATTATAAAGAATACCTTCCGGAATATTTTCCTTTGCCACATCCATCACCTCGAAATCAAAATTGGGTGAAGATAAATCCATGGTTTATGCACGAAGTAATTCCTGAATTGCGTGAAAAGATAAGATTAACAATCTATACAGCAATCCCAAAACTTTGATCGATGAAGTAAGTAAATAAGTATTTTTATTTTAAGAATTATCACTCATGCAATTTGTATATCATGATCCGAGGACTGTCACCAATCCAAAAAAGTTTATTAAGAAGGTAACGGTATTATACGATGGCAAAGAAGAGGGGTTTTCTCTCGCTGTTATTGACTGGGAAGGCACCGATCACATCGGTATCAGATGGAATGTGGCTATAAAAGAAAGGACTGACGTGGAAAAGCAAACTGGGAAGGTAAAATGTGTAGGGTCGCCGTCATCATGTGAGATACCATCCTGGTTTATTCTACCTCGTGAATTATTCAATCCCACACTGTTTGATAAAGACAGCAGTATGTTTAAGGATTTAATTGTTGGGTAGTTGAATTAAATTGCTAGATGTTCGACCAAATCCCTTGCTTTAAGCTGGAAGGGCTTAAGTGTCCGCAAGCAGATCAAAGTATTCGTCATCTTCATTTTTTCCTCCATAGCCTTTACCTATAAATTCAGCGGTTTTCAAAAATTCAATTTTATTGATCCATTTCACCATTTTATAACCCAATTGATTTTCTATTCTAAGCCTTAACGGCGCACCATATTTTTCGGGAAGCGCATGGTAATTCATTTCCCAAGCGAGAATAGATTCTGGTTTAAGACAATTATCGAGGCTATGCGTGTCGTAATAAGTTCCACCATAAAGGCCCTCACCGAAGGAATAAAATACTGCTATTGTTACGGCAGGGAAAGGTTTGACCAGGTCTATAAGCATTTTAACTGGTATGCCGCCCCATTCGGCAATCCCGGACCAGCCTTGTATGCAATGGTGCATGGTGATATTTTGTTCCAGTCCCATTTTTTTAAGGTCTTCCAGTGAAAGTTCAACAGGATTTTCTACTAGACCGTCTATCTTCAGCTTGAAATCCTTAAAATCATTTGCTGCAAGCTGACGCCACTCTTCAGACTCCGGCATCTTTCCGTTTACCCAAAAGTAGGGCGAGATATCCTTTTGTTTGTAATAAGCCTTGGGCCGAAGCTTATTGATCGTCTTAAGCCATAAAGTACCATTGATAGCAGCTTCCGTTCTTTGCAGCGAACGCGGTCTTTGCCAGGATATCCAATGTGCCAGGAAACCAAAAGCTACGGTGAATAGAACGATACCAAGCCCGATGTATAATCCTGTATGGCTGACAGGATCATCAGTATTTACGGTTATATGGTTCATATTGCGGGTAAGCCCTGTTGCTGCAGCCATCGCAACATGAATGATGATAAAAGCTACAAAGGCCAGCATAACCAAAAAATGAACCGAGCGTGCGCCCTGCCTGTTACCAAAAAGTTTGGGTAGCCAATGGAAACGATTTTCAATGGCCGGGGACATTGACATTCCGCTAAGCATCGCGATAGGTGCCAAAATAAAAACCACGCCGAAGTAGGAGATTTGTTGAAGGGCATTAAAATGATAAAAGCCATTGGGCTCGATGGGCATGTGAAACGTTGCATAATGTACAAAAACATTCCATGCATCGGGCAGTACCTGCCATGAGGATGGAATTAACCGTTTCCATTGATTTGTAAAAAACAATAACGCAATACATACCACGCCATTAAACAGGAAAAACGGAACTGTAATAAAATGCTATGACCTGGCAATTCCTACGGAATGGCGGTATCCAGGCAGCCCAGCTATCGGGTTTAAGTACCTTGCATCTTCTTTGGCGGTATAAACCCGGTCATCAGGCACCTTTACAGGGGTAAAGCGTATCCACTCTGAACGTGGAGAACAGCCATGATTCCAGTACAGGCGTGGATGATCGGCAAGTATTGAAAGCCCGCTCCTGATAATAAGCATCAAAAAAAAGAAATTAACCCAATGGCTAAGACACAGCCATAGCGGAAAGCCTTTGGGGTCAGCGGGGGTGATTTCAGACATCACTATTGAAGGATCTGGCGGCAAACCAAATATCAAGTATCGCAGCCATGCCATGCCTATCGTCAAAAAGAAAAAAACAAAAATTATTACAATAGCGTATGGGTTTATGCCAATGGACATTCGCCTATCCTGGGGAAAGTGCATTGCACGCTCTGCTTCGTTAAAATTTGTAGATGTGATGACATAATTTGGACTGATAAGCAAGGTTTCGAAAGAGGCAAGAACAAATTCGACATAAGTAAAGATTTGTTTATCAGTTTCAACAATGAAGACAAGCTTATCACACGAATAAAATGACAGCAGCCAACAGTGAATTGCTGCAAGTGTGGCTGAACTACTACTATTTAGCTGACAAATAACACGGCATCTGATTATCTTTATTCGATTGCATTGCTGCCAATACCACACCTGACAGCAATGCCCTAGTTAACCGAAACATAATAAATGTCGAAATGACGATATTTTTCTCTTGGCAATCGGACTTGAACTTAAACAACAACAAGAACTTCATTGAAGGTTGTATCAAGACTGCTATTAGTGAATTCAATAAGGAAAATAAGCTACTGGTTGCTTTCACTTTAGACAAGGATACTTCTGGAGAACCTGGCAATCCAGAAATAATTAATACGATCTTGAATAAGATTGACAATTCAAGAATGTTCATTTGTGACCTATCAATAATTAACTCAGATTACCACGGTCGTAAGACCCCTAATCCAAACGTAATATTTGAACTCGGTTATGCTATAAAATCATTAGGCTGGGAAAAAATTGTATGCATAGTTAATCAAGAATTTGGATTGGCGGAAGATTTACCGTTTGATATTAAACACAGACGACTAATAGGATACAACCTCAGCTCTAAGGACAAGCAAGTTGAAAAGAAAAAAATAGTAGCAGCTATAAAAACAAACTTGACCATTTTAAGGGACCGAGGTTTACTTCACGATGAGTTGGAAGACTATTTCAAAAGAGATATTGATACCGAATTTTTAACTATTATAAATCACTTTAGAAAAATAGTTTTGAATGAATCAAGTAGTAAACTTTTATCGGATACAGGATTGGTTTTAAATCTATCAAAAGAGGTGCTGAAAGACAACATTGCAAACAGAGACATACTTGGATTTCACCTATTCAAAAATTTCGAATTAAACGCACAGTCACTCAAGAAGCAAATTGATAATATCATTTCTGTTTCGAATTTTAAAAAGGAAAAGATAGTTACACTTGTAAAGTTTAAAGAATGGTTGGATTGGTATAACGCATTTACAAACGGAAGAAATTACTCTGATCTATTTATCAAGGGTAATGAAGCAGTTGGATTTAAAACAATCTCTTCCAATAATCCTGAACTACCTAATAGGATGATTTTAGGTAAACTGCTGCCCAATGACAAATTAATGGTTGCTGACTTTGGTGATATCAAACTAAAAGACAGGGTTCAACATTCAACCCATTTGCATCAGGTTAATCAAAAACACGTCGACAACTATTCAAAACTATTATTTAGCTTCATTGAAATAACAAATGAATGGCTTGACAAAACAGGAGGCGAATTCATTGTGGACACATTTAATCAATTTGAGATGAAATAACCTGGGCATAACATGGTTTTGTGTCATGCGGGGGCGACGTGCAAACTTAGAGTTTTGTACTTCTAATGAACTTTTAGTAATAAATTAAAACTTTGCGCTCCGAAACCTGCCCGAACGCAAAGCATGAAACCGTTCGTTCTCGCGGATCCATTCCATGAGACCGTTTATTCTTTAAACAGCCAAAATCTTCAAATCTTCAATAATCCGGTTCGAGAAAAGTCCAATCCGGGTCACCATGGTGAGGATTACAGAAATGTAATCCTTACTTGTTTTTACATAAGTTTACTTTAAGCGATTGATTTTTAAGATATTATAACAAGAGCCTCTGAAGAGTCTTTCCTACCTTTATACAGGTTTACACATTGTTAATCGACTAAAAATCGACCAAATTATGTTGTTACCGATTAAAGCCATCATTGGCAAGAAGCCTCGTAAAGACGGTAGTTCCGTCATCTATTTTCAATACTGTTATAGCTCCACTAACAGGGTATTGCTTAACACTGAAATAGCAGTGCCTAGTATCCATTGGAATAGAAAACGCCAGTCTATTTCTAAGTCATTACCAGAAGAATTAGGAAATGCCGAAACCCTAAACGCTGACTTGCGCCGAATGCTCAAAACAATTGAGACTATCGTAGAGCACGGTAACAGAAACGATGTTGAAAATCTTGGAACATATGTAAAAGGACTATTTACCCCGCCTTCAATGCTGACAGCCTTTCTGAAGTTCCGCTAAACATTATTCCTGTAAAGCGAAAAGTACCCAAGCTATTTGACCAGATTGACGACTATATAAGAGGCAAAGAGAAAAAAGTTGTAAGTACAGCAATGCTAAAGCAGATGAAAGAGCGCTTATTAGCCTACCAGATTTCAAGTGGTAAGGAGATTAGCTTTTCCTCGCTCGACTATACCTTCTACCTGGGCTTTGTTGATTTCCTTACCTATGACTACCAGTTGCGACGGAAGAAAATTCCTGAATACGGGCTTAAATTAAGCACCATTGGCACCTCCATTAAGCATCTGCGAGTGTTTGTAAACGACAGGGTACGCAGAAAAATAATCCCTGCAATCGATCTGACAGATTTTAAGATATTAGACGAGGAGGCCGACGCCATTTATTTAACCAATGACGAAATTGGGCAAATATATTACGCCGACCTATCAGCATATCCCTATTTGGAGGAATACCGGGACTTGTTTGTTTTAGGCTGTCTTACAGGCTTGCGATTTTCAGACTATTCTACACTGGACTTTAAGGATTTTAGAAAAGGAATGCTTTATAAAAAAACTCAGAAAACTACTGATTGGGTTGTTATCCCCCCTGAAAAACGAGGCAAAGGAAATCTTTATCCGGCAGCTGAAAAATGGGACACCAAAAGTTTCAAATCCCCTATTCAATCGATATATAAAGCAAATTGCAAACATCGCAGGCATCACCGAGGAAATCATGTTTAGTTACAAGAAAGGCAACAAGGACGTAATTGTCAGAAAGCCCAAATGCGATTGGGTTACCTCGCATACGTGTAGACGCTCATTTTGTACTAATGAATATCTGGCCGGAACGGATGTAAACCTTATTATGAGAATTTCGGGCCACAAAACCTACAAAGATTTTTTCAAGTACATACGGATTAACCAAGAGGAGGCAGCAAAGAAGATACTAGAGATATGGAATACGAGAGGAAACATGCAAGCCTTTGCACTGCCCATCGCAAAAACTGCCTAATTACATGTCCTTTGGAGCATTAGTTTTTCAATATCGCTCCAAAGGTAAAACACCCGGCTCTTGATCTTGTAAGGCTTTAACAATCCTTCCTTGGCGTAGGCATGAAGCGTCTGTCTAGATACCTGCAGCATTTTACAAACCTCGGTAGCTTTATAAAGCGGTTTTTGCATCATTCCCGATACTTCGTAGTTAACAGGCTTTTCGTCCGTTGCTTTCATCTTTTGCAGCTCACTGCGCAATAACTGACGTATTTTCTCCCATAAATCATCGGGCTCGTAAGGAAATAAAATCGGGGTATGTTGGTTGTTCATAATCTTTAGCTTTAAATTATTCCGTGTCATCATCATTGTCTTCGTCATCCTCTGAAACGTTGTTATTATCCGTTTGTTCCTTGTCGTCACCTTTATCTTCATTGTCTTCTTCGGTGTCTATATCTCTGTCTTGGCCGTCATCGGAAGTTTCCGGTTCATTGTTATCTCTACTATCCTGACTTTGCTGCCGATCACCACCATTGCCAGCCCGTAAGTCTTGCAATTCAAGTAACGATTCTTGTTCCTTATCTAAATGCTGACTTTCCTTTTCGTATCGAGTATGCGTTTGAGCTTAATTGTTTCCCGGTACATGTCTTTGAACATATTGTAAGGCTCCGAGCCTCTTGCTTTGTATACTTTAACAAATTGCTCCCTGAACTGCGCTTTTGCATCGGCGGTCAGGCTTAATTTTGACAAGAAAGTATCTATCGTCTTCGCGGTCTGGCCTAGATAAATGAGGTGGTAAGGGGAGGCTTTAAGCAGATACAGACTAGCATTTATACTATCCTTATACCGGGAAAAGCTGTCGGCAAGTGTAAGAGAGCGGAATGGAGAGTTAGGTAAATTTTTCTGTGGTGTTGGCAGGGCATGTGCCTTTTCGACCTTTTCCTTGACACCATTTACTTTTGCGCCAAGCGCGGGGAAGTTTTTTACGGCTACATTTTCAAGCTGGGAGGCAGCCGGTGCTGTCGCGACAAGGAAAAAGAACGTGATTAAGAACAGGCATCGCAGAAAAAAGGACATTGCAAGGCAATTTAGCGGTGCTCAAAATACTAATTGTAGCAGGGAAATATAAATAAAAATATTTTTTAACGGGCGTAGGGGTATAGGGCAGGTATGTTGTCATCCTTATATGCAGGCATTGAGTGAAGCTAGTATATTTGAGCTCAGTTTTCGAAACACAGGCATGGAGCAGGACAAAGGCAGTACGATACCGTTGACTGCCGCAAACACTATTATATTTGAAAAGATCTTTAAAGAGCATTTTAAAGGGCTGCATGCCTATGCCTGTAGGTTGCTTAGGGATGAACAGGCCGCGGAAGATATAGTGCAGGGCATGTTCCTGAAGCTATGGGAGAAGAAAGACGAGATACAAATAGAAAAGTCTTTAGTATCATACCTGTACCGGGCAGTATATAATGATAGCCTGAACTACCTGAAGCACCAAAAAGTAAAAGCTGCCCACCTGGCGCATGCGGCTCGTAATACAGGCAGCAACAACAATAGCACAGAAAAAGTATCATATAAAGAGCTGGAGGAAAAACTGGGACTGGCACTAAGAGAATTACCTGAAGGTTGCCGCACAGTGTTCCAGATGAGCAGGTTCGAGGAACTGAAATACCACGAAATAGCGACGAAACTGGATATATCTATAAAAACCGTGGAGAACCAGATGGGCAAGGCCCTGCGACTGCTGAGACAGGAGCTGGTAGATTTTCTGCCCGCTATATTGATAACCTTATTGCTTAACCTGTAAAAAACGCGCATGTGAACAGAGATAACAACAATATGATGGACGAACTGCTGGTTAAGTACCTGCTGGCTGAGGCAACGGAGGCTGAGCAGGAAGAAGTGCAGCAGTGGATAGCTGCCAGTGCTGAGAATAAGCGCTACTATGAACATTTTAAGCTGATATGGCAACGGAGCCGTCACCTGGCGGCGACGAGCACTGTAGATGAGCATGAGGCATGGAAGCGTTTTCAGCAAAAAGTTCAGGCGAAGGATACGAAACAAGATAAAGAGATAGTTGCCCCAAGGGCCATTGCTGTAAGCAAACCTTCGATAAACTGGATGAGAGTAGCTGCCATGCTAATGGTTTTGGCCTTGAGTGGTGGACTGATCTATTATTTTGTAGAACAGGGTGCGCCAAAAATGCTGGCACTGCGATCGAACGAGAGCGTGATGATAGATACTTTGCCTGATGGATCGGTAGTTACGCTTAATAAAAGGTCATCGCTATCTTATCCTGAAACATTTAAGGGGGACCTGCGTTCTGTGAAACTGGAGGGGGAGGCCTTTTTTAATATCACACCGAATAAGAGTAAGCCTTTTGTGATAGATGCGAACGGTACCATGGTGAAAGTGGTGGGTACGTCATTCAACGTGAAAATGACGAACGACAAGACGGAAGTGATAGTAGAAACGGGTGTGGTGGAAGTGAGCAAGAAGAAAAAGATGGTCAAGCTGAATCCGCATGAAAAAGCAACGGTACTGAGGGATAGGGATGAGCCGATAAAGGAAGCTAACGATGATGAGCTATACAGCTACTATAAAAGCGATGAATTTATTTGCGACCATACGCCACTGGCTAGGCTTGTTGAAGCGCTGAATGATGCCTATGCTGTGCATATAGTGGTGACTGGGAATGTGGCCAATAAGCAGATAACCACCACCTTTAGGGATAAATCACTGGACGAAATACTGGCTGTGGTGGCGGAGACACTGGGCCTGCGTATAGAAAAGAACGGCAGCGAGATCATTATTAAATAAGTTCCTTATTGCGGATGGATTTTTTCTACAAGTTACTTATTAGAGTATTTTTTGCAGTGGCCGTTTTGGGCTGCTGCAGGGATGTTAATGCCCAGGGCCTGCTTAATAAAACAGTAAGTATTAAAGCAAGTAACCAACCTTTGGGAGAAGTATTAAAACTGGTTGGGCAACAAGGGGGCTTTTACTTTTCATATAACAGCGACCTTATACCTGCCGGTAAAGCTGTGACACTTTCCGCTGAACATAAAACGGTAAGGCAAGTGCTGGATGCGCTGTTGGATAATAAATACCAATACAAGGAACGGGATAACTATATCATCATACAAGACGGGGAAGGCTATACAGTAAGCGGCTACGTGGTAGATAAGACAACGGGTAGTAAGATAAGCTACGCAAGTGTGTACGAGAAACAACAACTGGCATCGACGATCACTAATGAGCAGGGGTATTTTAAATTAAAGCTCAAGGACAAGGATAAGTACCCTGTGGCTAATATCTCGGTAAGCAAGGGGATGTATGCAGATACCTTTATGACTTTAAAGCCGGGTTTTGACCAGGTGCTGACGGTATCGATAACGCCGAAGGATTATGAACTGGAACCCGTTGTGGTGAAGCCACAGGTGGAGCGTAACTGGCTTGCGGGCATTTTCCTTTCCTCAAAGCAGCGGTTCCAGGCCATGAATATTGGCGGCTATATAGCCAGCAGACCTGTGCAAACGTCGTTTGTGCCGGGCCTGGGTACGCATGGCAGGCTGGGAGCACAGGTGGTGAATAAATTCTCACTAAATGTGCTCGGGGGTTATACAGCGGGTGCGAAAGGAGTGGAGATAGGTGGCTTGTTCAATATAGATAAAGGGGATGTGGGCTATGCACAGGCTGCAGGACTGTTTAACGTGGTAGGCGGCGGAGTGAGCGGTGTGCAGGTGGCAGGACTGTATAACGGTGCACTCGACTCTGTGGAAGGTGTGCAAATATCCGGGCTGAGCGGCATGACAAAAGGCAGGATGAAAGGTGTACAGGTGAGTGGCCTGTACAGCCAGGTGGCAGGCAAAACAAAAGGAGCGCAAATAAGCGGCCTTGTTAACGTGGCAGCCGGCGAGATGACCGGAGTACAAATAGCAGGTTGGGGAAGTGTAAGTGTGAGCGAGATAGAGGGTACACAAATAGGCGGCCTGTTCAACTATGCAAAGAAGATATCGGGCACGCAGATAGCGGGATTAGGCAATATAAGTAGCGGCGAAACTGATGGCGTGCAGATAAGCGGTATATACAATTACAGCAAGAACTTAAAGGGCACGCAGTTCGGGCTTATAAACATTAACGATTCATCTTCAGGTTACAGCATTGGCCTCGTGAACCTGGTGATGAAGAATGGTTATCACAAACTATGTATATCGACCAACGAGGTGCTGAATACGAATATCGCTTTGAAGACCGGGACAAGGAAATTGTATAGCATTTTAACTGCAGGTACCAATATTAGTACTGACAAAAAGGCCTATGGCCTGTTTTATGGGTTGGGGAAAGAAATTCATTTGTCAAAGCTACTTGCGCTGAGCACAGAGGCGACAGCAGGCATACTATACGTAGGCGACTGGGAACAAACCCCCACATTGCTATGTCTGGCGCCGGAACTGCATGTTAAACTGAATAAATACATCTCATTACACGCAGGCCCAAGTTTCTCTCTTTTCTACCAAAATGCCAAAACTCCTATAGAAGGCTACAGTACGGGCATGCCTGCTTATGCCGGTTATGCTATCGGCAATATGGCCGGCTGGTTCGGCTGGCACGCGGGCATTGATTTTTTTTGATCTTTTTGTGGATTGCGTAGGGGTATAGGCGCAGCAGCTTGTCATAATAGAAATACAGGAAATTATGACAACAAGATCACTACTCACAGGGCTTATACTGCTTGGCTTCAGCTCTTCGGTCTCCGCACAGGAAACAAAACACAGCAATGTTCATATTGGGTTTGTGTACCCGCTCAGTACCAATGGTGTCAGGGCAGGGGAGTATTCAAACAATTTTTCTATTCATGCACTTATCGGCGTGTCAGGCTCAGAAGAAGGTGCTTGCCTGTCGGGCTTTTCCTCAATAATAAAAGATAGCGCAAAAGGCTTTGTGGCGTCTGGTTTTTCCAACCACATACTGCATGGAGCAAAAGGTGTTCAATTGACAGGCTTTATGAATACCATTGGTAAAAATGCAATTGGCTTGCAAGCTGCAGGATTTACAAATATTACCGGTAATGCCAAAGGTTTCCAGGCGGCAGGGTTTGCTAACATAGCCGCAGGTAATGTAAATGGAGTGCAGGCTGCAGGTTTTATAAATGAGTCGAAGGATGTGAACACGCAGGCTGCGGGCTTTATAAACGTAGCGCATGATGTAAAGGGAGTGCAACTGGCCGGCTTTATTAATATAGCTGGCAAAGTAAAAGGTGCACAGATAGCAGGCTTCATCAATATTGCGGACAGCTGTGATTACCCCATAGGTATTATTAACATAGTAAAGAACGGCGAGAAGTCTATTGGCTTCTCCATAGATGAAACGTTGACTACACTGGTGACTTTTCGCTCGGGAGGTAAGAAGCTCTATGGCATACTGGGAGCGGGCTACAATTTTAAAAGCGGTGAGCCATTGTATGCTATGGAAGCAGGTATGGGTTTGCATATACCCTTATCCCGGTACTTCCGCATTAATATAGAAGGCACAGGTATGAATCTGACCGATTTTTATGAAGGTGTTTATTTCAAATCGTCAGCCCGTACGCTTCTGTCCATGAGGGCGGGCCGTAGTATGGAAGTATATCTTGGCCCGACGTTTAATTACATGAACTATTCGAACGAGGTGACCGGTGACCTTGTCAATAACTACATATGGCACGACTACCGTTACGGTAACTACTATGGCCTGTACATAGGTGGCATAGCCGGCATCAACATTCTTTTCTAAGGCAAAAAATAATTTTCGGAAACATAGGGGTATAAAGCTTTGTGCTTGTCATACTGACGCAGGGCACAGGAAGCCCATAATATTTAGTCAAAACTTTAAAAACGAAGAACATGAAAAAATGTATTTTATTTTTATCAGCAGCGCTTATAGCATTTAGTATCCAGTCCTGCAGGAAGATAAGCGGCGATGGACCAACAATTACTGAGACAAGAAGTGTACCGGCTTTTAGTAGCATCAACGACTGCCTGGATGCATATGTACATTATACTCCCGCAAGTGTATACAGCCTGGATATCCACGCTCAAAAGAACGTAATTGATAATATAGAAACAGATGTAACAGGGGGAGAACTCAAAATAAAATTCAGGCCGCATTTCTTCCTCGGGCATCATGACCGGATAGACGTGTATATAAGTGCGCCCGATGTCACCGGATTGGACATTAGTGGCTCAGGTGGTATTGATGTGACACAGCCGTTCCACCCGCAAAACCTTGAGCTTAATATCAGTGGTTCGGGTTCTATTTCGATAACTGAGCTGCAAACAAACTATCTCTCTGCGAAAATTAGTGGCTCAGGCGACATGGTGGTTAATGACGGTATCGTAGACCGGGAAAAGCTGACGATAAGTGGTAGTGGCAACCTGGATATGCTAAATGTACCTGCACGCACAGCTGAAACTCATACCAGCGGTTCCGGTACTACCAGGGTGAATGTAAGCGAAAGCCTCGATGTGCATGTGAGCGGCAGCGGCGATGTGTATTACAAGGGTAACCCGGCAATTACAGCAAGCATTTCGGGATCAGGTAAAGTAAAGCCGTGGTAAGCGATCTGCATTGTTTTCATCCTTCACCTTCAATTAAACCAAATGACACAGGTAAATAAATTCATCATCCTTATTTTTTCTTTCTTTGCTTTTCATCTGCAGGCGGTAGCACAGGTTACGCAAGTGGTTACGGGCACCATTTATGACGAGGCCTCAAAGGCTCCGCTGCCGGGAGTGACGGTTGTATTACAAAGCAATGCAGCGATAGGTGCTACAACAGATGAGGCAGGTAACTTTAAATTGACCGGTGTGCCATTGGGAAGGCAGTCTTTTAAGCTGACTTACATTGGCTACGAGGAACGTGTAGTGAACGATGTGATCATAACTGCCGGCAAGGAAGCTAATTTGAATATCAGCCTGCAGGAGTCGCTGCACAAGCTGAATGAAGTGGAAGTAGTGTATAGCAGAGCGAAGGACAAGACCCGTACTAATAACGATATGGCCCAGGTAAGTGCACGCTCCTTTAACGTGGACGAGACCAAACGATATGCCGGGGCCTTGGGTGATCCATCGCGCATGGCTGCAAATTTTGCCGGTGTAGTGTCGGGCAATGATGCTAACAACGACATTGTGATCAGGGGTAATTCGCCAATGGGCATGCTCTGGACGATCAATGGTCTTAATATCCCTAATCCCAATCATTATGGGTCATTTGCCTCAACAGGTGGGCCTATCAGTATGCTCAATAACAACAATATTGATAAGTCCGATTTTTTGACCAGTGCATTCCCGGCACAATACGGCAATGCACTCAGTGGGGTCTTTGACATACAATTGCGTAATGGCAATAAGGACAAGAGCGAATATACAGCGCAGATGGGCTTCAATGGTTTTGAACTGGGTGCCGAAGGGCCAATAGGCAGAAATAAACAGACTTCTTACCTTATTAATTACCGCTATTCCACTTTGGGCTTATTCCAGAAGCTGGGCGTTAATTTTGGTACAGGCACCATTACGCCTTATTACCAGGATCTGAATTACAAGATCACATCCAATCTCAGCAAACGTTCAAAGATCAGTGTCTTTGGTATAGCAGGTGGAAGCCATATCACCTTTTTAGGCAAAGATGTGGATACATCAACGACCAACTTATTTGGTGGCGACCCATATGCCAACGAAATGTCGAGGTATATGACCACGATAACCGGGGCAACTTATGAATACCAACTTTCGGAAAAGACTTCTACCTCGCTCACGCTCGGTTATAGTACTACTTCCGAAAAGATACAGGAAGACTCGATTAGTAATGTTGACGCTTCTGTTATGACGAAGGAAAAGATAAATGTGGGCACAAGTAAAATGTCGGCGGTGTGGGCACTGATGCATAAGATAAACGCGAAGAATAACCTGCAGGCAGGCATTACATATGATATTACAGGCTATAGCATGCTTGATAAAGAATATATAAAAGGGCTAACAGAACATGATAATATGAACAAATCGGGCAGCTATGGCCTTTTACAATCTTATGTACAGTGGAAGCATCGCTTCAATGATAATCTCTCTGCAGTCGCAGGACTTCATTTCCAGCACTTATCCATAACCAACGATGTGGCTGTAGAACCACGGATAAGCCTGCGCTATGCAGCAAATGCCCATCATGCATTTAGCCTTGGTTATGGATTAAATCACCAGGCGCAGAATATATACAGCTACTATCAGCAGACTTACACCACCGATGGTATTACTTACACCAACAAGGGTCTTGGTTTTACGCAAAGCCAACATTTTGTAGGTACTTACGACTGGAATGTGACCAATAACCTGAGGATAAAGGCAGAGGCCTACTATCAATACCTTAGCAAGGTACCGGTTGAAGTGATGCCCTCTTCATTCTCCGTGCTTAATACCGGCGCCGACTTTGGAATACCAGACAGGGACAGTCTTGTAAATAAAGGCACTGGTCGGAATTATGGTCTGGAACTTACCGCTGAGCGGTTTTTCAATAGAGGTTTTTATTTCCTGGTCACCGGTTCCTTATTTCAGTCAAAGTATAAGGGTAGTGATGGCATAGAAAGGAATACGGCATTCAATACGGGCTATGTGGTAAATGCACTCGCGGGTAAAGAATTCAGCTTGGGTAAGAAGGGCAGTGTATTTGCCGTTAACCTCAAAGGCTGCACGGTAGGCGGCAGGTACCTTACTCCTGTGGATTTCATAAGGTCGCAGGCAGAGCATGAAAATGTGTATCGTGAAGACCTGGCGTATACTGAAAAACAAACACCTTATTTGCGCATGGACCTGAAGCTTGCTTACCGTAAAGAATTTAAGAGAAGCACACTTGAAGTCGCAGTGGATCTTCAGAATCTTACTAACCACCAGAACATATTTCAGCAGTACTACGACAACAGGTTGAATAAAGTAGTAAAAAGTTACCAGCAGGGTTTCTTCCCGGTGCCTATGCTGCGTTATACGTTTTAACCGGGAGTATGGACATGGAGCTAAGAACGCCGCCTGTTTTTACGGGCGGCGTTTGAATTAGCTGGTTATGTCAAACCGGGATATTATTTTTGCGCTATGACCCCTGAACGTATAGCACGGATAACAAACGTACTGGACCGGCGCCAACCCGACCTGACGGTAATAATGGAAAATGTGCACGATCCCCATAATATAAGTGCGGTGATGCGTACCTGCGATGCCGTGGGTATACAGGAGCTGTATATACTGAATACGGTTATCAGCAGGCATGAAAAATTTGGGAAAAAAAGCTCCGCCAGTGCAGCAGGCTGGCTTACTATACATGATTTTGATAATACGGAAGCCTGCATAAAGGCTGTACGCAGCAAATACAACAAAATATACGCTACACACCTGGGCGAGCAGGCCCATAGCCTCTACGACCTGGACCTAACGCAGCCTGTGGCCTTGGTATTTGGCAATGAGCATTCCGGGGTAACAGAAGAGTGCCTGAAGCACTGTGACGGCAATTTCATTATCCCCCAAGTTGGAATGATAAAATCACTTAATATATCAGTTGCCTGTGCGGTAACGGTGTATGAAGCTTACCGCCAAAGGGCAAAGGCCGGGTTTTATGAGGGCTCCTCAAGGCTTGGCGAAGGGCAACGAGCCGAACTGGCTGCGAAATGGGGACTGTTGGAAGGGTGAGGATTGACAGGTGACAGATTGCAGGTTACCCGGTGTAAGCCCCCCCGGGCAGGCGTTCAGCCGCGGGAATCCATATTTGCCTATTATAGGGCTTGCTAATGACTCGTTAACTGCTTACAAACAGGCAGTTAAGCAGGCGCGAAAATTTCTACAGGCGCTTAATAAAGGCAATCTTTGTGTCGTTGAAGGGAAAATCTCAAATGATTCCGGAGACAAATCGCCAAATTTTTTAAGAGAGAATGAAAAAGATCATTGTAATAGTATTGTTTTTATGCGGTGCCCTTATCGCGGCACAGGCGCAAACGGCCACACAGACCGTTTCGCTTAGTCTAACTGACTTCATAGAGATGGACTTTACTGCTACAGGAACTGCTACCGGCCCTACAGTGACCATGAACTTTAACACCGTTACAGACTATGTTAACGGGGTAACAAGTAGCGCGCAGCAACTGAAGGTACTATCAACCCGTGATTTTAATGTAACTGTGAAAACGAGCAGTACCAATTTTACTTATACAGGTACTGCATCACCCATACCGGTTATGCCGGTGAATGGTGTATTGAATGCGATGGTTACTGCAAATGCAACGGGCGGAACAATAGCGGCTCCGTTCACGACCTTTGCTACGCTTACCAGCAGTAACCAGAACCTTATCACAAATGGTAACAATGGAGGCAACCAGACATTCTCCGTGCAATACAAGGCCACTCCGGGCTTCGCTTATCCCGGCGGCACATATGCCACAACGGTAGTCTATACCGCTACGCAACAATAACACGCTCTCTCTTATCCTCTATATGTAACAGTAGGGCCCTTTCCAGGGCCCTTATTCTTTATAGAAGTTCATCGGGTGCTCAGGGATTCCGGGGCTTTGTTGATTTTGGGGGTATCTTTTTCCAGCTTTTATCCACTTTTACAGCTGTTTCTATATGCTGGGATAGATCTGTGAGGAAAGTGGGGCCTTTATGGGCATTGTGGATCTTCTTGGTCTTATTGGTATAGGTGATCACAAAGTCGGTGCCTGAAAGGTCCGGCACGTATGGATATTCGGTCTGGCAGGTATCTATGCGGTACTCCTCTGCTTCTCTAAGGATCTTTTGCATTTCTGCTTTATTTAGTTTTTTCTCATATACGCCCTCAAAGTCAACGTAGCTTTTTCCCGTATAACGCACAAGGCCGGTATTGTATATTTTGATAGTATGAACAGGGCATTTGCCGAAACAACCGCCATGCGATACCTCCAGCGCTATGATGGTATTGTTGTTAATTTGTTTCTTAGGGCCGGCGCAGGCTGTGAGCCCCAAAGTAAACAGTACAAAACCCGAACAAATAATTTTCTTCATTTTTTTTATTTTACAAACCAAAGATAGTTCTTACAAATAGAAGACCTTATTAAATATAGATACAAATATGCTGCCAAACGAAGAGGAATTGTACTACAGGCTGGCTTTATCGTTCGTGCCCGAGGTGGGCGCAAAAAGGGGAATGGCTTTGCTGAAGCACTTTGAAACTGCAAAAGACATATTCAGGGCGCCGCTCAAAGAGCTGAAGAAAATAGACGGGATAAGTGAAGAACGGGCGAGGGTATTTAAAAATGATGAAGTAATGCAAAGGGCGGATGAAGAGATGCACTTTGTGCAGAAACACAATGTACAGGTAATGCTAATAAACGATAACAACTATCCGCAAAGGCTGACGCATTGTAATGATGCGCCGTTATTGCTATACTATAAGGGCACTGCCGATCTGAATGCAGCAAAGGTAGTAGCCATAGTAGGGACAAGGAAGAACACTGAATATGGATTGAAGCTGTGTGAAGCATTAGTGGAAGGGTTGCAAACACAGGAAGACATTCTTGTTGTGAGCGGCCTGGCGTTTGGTATCGACGCCATTGCCCATAAGAAAAGTGTGGAACTGCGCATACCTACCGTGGGGGGATTAGGACACGGGCTTGACAGGATTTACCCAGCAACGAATAAACACCTTGCTAAAGACATGCTGCAAAATGGTGGCCTGCTTACTGAATTTCCATCAGGCACTATGCCGGACAGGACCAACTTCCCGATGCGCAATAGGATAGTGGCGGGGATAAGTGATGTGACGGTGATCGTGGAGAGCGACAAATCGGGAGGTTCCTTGATTACCGCTTACATGGCGAGTGGTTACAACAGGGAAGTGGCTGCATTTCCCGGGCGGGTGAGCGACAGCAAGTCTGCAGGCTGCAATGACCTGATACGCAGCAATATTGCTGCTATGATAACCGGGCCTGATGACCTTTTGGAACAAATGAACTGGAATAAAGGAGCAAAACCAAAGGCTGTTCAAAAGCAGTTGTTCCTGAATTTGTCGGAGGAAGAGCAAAAGATCATAGATATATTGCAAACAAAAGATTCGGTGCATGCAGATGACCTGTATTACCAAACAGGCTTGGGTGGCTCGCAATTAGCGGCAACATTGTTGCAGTTAGAAATGCAGGGACTGATTAAGACCTTGCCGGGCAAACACTATCGGATGGCTTAAGCAGGTCGAAAGTCAAATTAAAAATCACCCTGTTTATATTACCTCTCCTTCGAGATCATAATCATAGGCCTTAGTGATGCGTACATTTACAAAATCGCCTATTGGTAATTCCTGCTCGCCTGATATTACCACTTCGTTATCTACCTCAACGCTGTCAAATTCTGTGCGTCCCAGGTAGCGGCCGGCTTCTTTCTTGTCGATGATGACCTTGAATTCTTTGCCTATTTTCTCCTGGTTCTTCTCATAGGATATTTCCTGCTGCACTTCCATTATTTCCTGTGCGCGGGCCTCCTTTTCTTCAGATGTCAAAGTATCCTGCAGCTCGTAAGCAGATGTATTCTCTTCGTGGGAGTAAGTAAAAATGCCCACGCGGTCGAGGCGTACATCTTCAAGGAAGGCTTTAAGCTCTTCCACATCATCACGTGTTTCACCCGGGAAGCCGGTAATAAGCGTGGTGCGTATGCATATGCCCGGTACCTTTTCGCGAACGGCGGCCAGCAGCTCGTATATCTCCTGCTTGTCCATCTGGCGCTTCATGGCCTTCAGCATATTGTCGGATATATGCTGCAATGGCATGTCGAGGTAATTACAGATATTATCGCGTTCGCGCATCACATCTAGTATGTCTAGTGGGAATTTGGAAGGGTATGCATAATGCAGGCGAATCCAAACTAAACCTGGTACATCCGAAAGATGCTTGAGCAGTTCGGGTAATGCGCGCTTCTTATAAATATCCAGTCCGTAGTAGGTAAGCTCCTGCGCTATCAGCATTACTTCCTTCACACCCATCTGCACCAGTCTCTTAGCCTCGGCCACTACTTCTTCTATGGGCTTTGATACGTGCTGGCCGCGCATCAAAGGGATGGCGCAGAATGAACATGTACGATTACAGCCTTCTGATATTTTGAGGTATGCGTAATGTTTAGGTGTGCTTAGTAAGCGTTCGCCTATCAGTTCCTGCTTATAATCTGCGTTGAATTGCTTCAATATCAGCGGTAGTTCCATAGTGCCGAACCAGGCATCCACTTCAGGTATTTCCTTCAGCAGGTCGTGGCGGTAGCGTTCGCTCAGGCAGCCCGTTACATATACTTTATCCAGTTTGCCGGCTTTTTTCAGGTCTACCTGCTCCAGTATAGTATTTACACTTTCTTCTTTTGCCTTGTCTATAAAACCACAGGTATTTACCACTACTATATTGTGGTCCAGCCTTTCGTTCTCATGTATCACTTTTATGCCGTTGGCATTCAGCTGTCCACTCAGCACTTCGCTGTCCACCATATTCTTGGAGCAGCCAAGCGTGATGATATTTACCTTATCCCGTTTTAGTTTTTTCGTTTTCACTATATCGTGTTCTATTCAAAGTTCAAAGTGTACTGTTCTATTTGCTTCTAAAGAATATGCGCACAGGCACGCCACTGAAATTATAATGGCTGCGTATCTTATTCTCGAGGAAGTTCCTGTAAGGTTCTTTAATTGCATCCGGGTAGTTAGAGAAGAATGCAAATGAAGGTACTGCTACCGGCAATTGGGTAATGTATTTTATTTTCACCGGGTGCCCGCGGGTTATTGGGGGAGGGTAGCGCTCTATCTCAGCCAGCAATACTTCATTTAGCTGCGATGTAGTTATCTTGCGGTGGCGGTTCTCGTATACTTCAAGTGCCTTTTCCATAGCCTGGAAAATGCGCTTTTTCTCGGTCGCCGATATAAATATGATCGGCACGTCGGTGAAGGGAGCTATTTTGGCTTTTACTTCTTTTTCGTAGTCGCGTGCAGTATTGGTTTCCTTCTCTGCAAGGTCCCATTTGTTTACCAGTATCACGATGCCCTTGCCCTTACGCGTCGCAAGACTGAAGATATTTACATCCTGTGCTGTCATGCCTTTTTCGGCATCTATCAGCATCATGCACACATCAGCCTCATCCATAGCGCGTATAGCACGTATCACTGAGTAGAACTCAAGGTCTTCATGCACATTTTTCTTTTTGCGCAGGCCTGCGGTATCTATCAGGGTAAATTCCTTTCCGAATAAATTATAATTAGTATGTATTGTATCGCGTGTAGTGCCGGGTATGTCTGATACTATCGTCCTTTCTTGGCCGATAAGTGCGTTCAGCAGGGTCGATTTTCCTGCGTTGGGTTGTCCTATTATAGCAAATTGTGGTATATGACTGTCTTCCTGGACGCCGAGGTATTCTTCTGTAATGTGTTCTGCAACTTCGTCCAATAATTCACCGGTGCCGCTGCCTGATATGGATGAGATAAAGAAGACCTTCTCCATGCCAAGTGCGTAAAATTCCGTGGCATAGAGTGCACGTTCGGCATTGTCCACTTTATTAACCACTACAAGCACAGGTTTTGAGGAGCGGCGCAATATGTCGGCCATTTCCTGGTCCTGGTCGGTGATACCTGTCAGGGTATCGACAACAAAGAGCAGCAGATCAGCCTCGTCAAGCGCTATTTGCACCTGTTTGCGTATCTCGCGTTCAAAAACATCTTCCGATCGTGCTACAAACCCACCTGTATCTATTACATTAAAAGTTTTCCCATTCCAATCCGCAATTCCATACTGCCTGTCTCGTGTTACACCGCTTATGTCATCTACTATGGCTTTGCGCTGTTCCAGCAAACGATTAAACAGGGTAGATTTTCCCACGTTTGGCCTTCCCACAATTGCTACAGTAAATCCTGCCATATCTTAATTTTAGCGTGCAAAGGTACGTTAAGCTGGTAAATTATCAGGAATTAATATATTAAAATGTGTTTTTTGTGAAATTCCTCACATATCCCCGCCCAATAAGAACTACTGGCTTATGACGGGGCAGTGGAATATGTTTTTACTTTTTAGTGACAGCTAATAATTTTTTAACACTAACTTTATCCCTGTTTACATAATGTTATGCAGATGAAAAAAACACTTTACGTACTGGTTTGCTCTTTGTTTTGCTTTTTAGGCGCTACGGCAAGCCCCGGAGATACGACCTGGGTGCAGGCTCACAATGGAGTATGGCTTGATGGTTATGGCAGTTATGATACTACAATAACTTTTCCCACCGGTGCTACTTCATACCGTAAGATATACATGATCTTCACCCTGGGTAAGCACCAGTGTCCCGGTAATCCACAGTGGTGTGGCGATTGGGATTATACCGTACAGAACTACCTGATGACACCCACCGGTGATACGCTGGAGCTGGCAAGGCTGATAACGCCTTACGCTAATGCCGGTGCTCCGAGAACGCCCTGGACATGGACACAAAGGTATATATACGATGTAACTGACTATTACACCGTTCTGAAGAACAGTGCTACTATGCGCATCTTTTATTCGGGATATTCCGGCGGGTTCACCGGTAATATCAAATTCGCATTTATAGAAGGTACGCCCGACCGTGATGTGAAAGGCATTGCACGCCTGTGGAACGGAAGTTTTGGATTTGGGAATGCCATACCTATAGATACCAACTTCCAGGCTTTAACTAAAACGGCTCCAGCCGGCACGCAAACTGCGGCTATGAAATTTACCATAACCGGGCATGGTAGCGATAATACCCAGTGTTGTGAGTTCCAGTCCAAATATTATGATGTGCTTCTCAATTCAACGCAGGTGGACCATAAAGACATTTGGCGTAACGATTGCGGCTCCAATGAATTATACCCTCAATCCGGTACCTGGTTATATGAACGAGCCAATTGGTGTCCCGGTGCATTGGTGCGGCCCAACATCCATCAGCTGCCGGGCGTTGTAGGCGGTAACAACTTTAACGTAGAGATTAATTTCCAGCCTTATACCAGCAATGGCGGTGGTAGCTATACTACGGAGGCCCAGGTGTTTTATTATGGTGCCCTCAATAAAACGGTAGATGCCTCTCTTGATGATATTGTGGCCCCTAGCAATTACGAAGGTTACTACAGGGAAAACCCTGCCTGCGGAACACCCACGATCAAAATAAAAAATACAGGTTCTACCGCCATCACCTCCATCCATTTCCAATATGGTGCGGATAATCTGCCCCTTGCCGATTATACATGGACTGCAAACCTTGCTTCATTGCACGATACAACCCTTTTATTGCCTCACCTGCCATATCTCGATACTATTTCGGGCAACAACCTTCATACGTTCAGGGCTAAGATCGTTGAGGTGAATGGATTGGCCGATAATGATGCAACCAACGACAGCATATCGTCTTACTTCAAGCCTTCGCCAAAATGGCCATATAGGTTCTGTATTCAGTTAAAGACAAATGAGGCAGTTGACAATTTTGGCAATTCGGAAACGAAGTGGCAGATATTGACCAGCGACAACCAGGTAGTGGCTGAGCGTGCTACGAGTTCACCAAGTACAATATACAATGACACGATAAACATGTTTGCAGGTTGTTACAAACTGGTAGTAACCGATGGAAGTTGCGATGGACTGAGCTGGTGGGTTTACAATCAAAACCCCGGCCCCGGCATACCTACAGCAGGGTATTTTACCGTATACAAAATCCCCGGCCCCGGGACTATACCTGTGCCTGTCAATCCGGGCACTGCGAACTACCATGACGATTTTGGTTGTGGCTTTACACAATATTTTACTACTGATGGGATGTTCCCGGCAGGTGTCACTAACCTGTCTGAAATACCATTGACCATCGAAGCATTCCCTAATCCCGCATATAATACGGTGAGCATCAATATTTCTGGTGTGCAGAATGTTGCAGGTACCATTAAGCTTATTGATGCCCTGGGCCGGGTGGTGATCGAGAAAGAGTGCAATAGCGCACAGCAGGTTATGGATGTAAGTAGTTTATCCAACGGGGCCTATACCGTGGTATTCATCGATAAAGATGAACCGTCGGCCAAATTGCAAACACGATTGATGATAGCAAAATAGGATATTGAATACCTCGCAAGTCCATTAATACGATAAGGCTGCAAAGCAGCCTTATTTTTTTGGACTTATGTTTCAGGGCTTTACTAATTTTACAACAAATGAACGAACGCATAGAAAAGCTGCTTGCATTTTTGAAAGCATCGCCAAACGATTGTTTTTTGAACCATGCACTGGCGCTTGAATATATTAAGGTGGAAAACGATGCGGAAGCAAAACAGTTCTTCGAAAAAAATTTAGCTAACGATCCCGGCTATATCGCTACTTACTATCACCTGGGCAAGCTGCTGGAGCGCAACGGTGTGCAGGAGGAAGCGATAAAAATTTACGAAACAGGTATGGAACGGGCCAAAGATGCCGGGGACATGCATAGTTATAACGAACTGCAAGGTGCTTACGAAGACCTTGTATATTAGATCATGATACTACAGCACTTCAGGGAAAACTGGCAGAAAAAAATGTTTGCTCTACCCACTCAAACGGTATTGCTTGCAGTGAGCGGTGGGGTAGACTCGATGGTGATGGCACACCTGTTTCTCAGCTGTAACATTCCGTTCGCTATCGCACATTGCAATTTTCAGTTGCGGGGTACAGAAGCAGAGCTTGATGAGTCCCTGGTGCGCGACTGGGCTGTGCGGAATGACATCGCTTTTCATAATGTTCGTTTTGATACCAAACAAAAAACGGAAGAGTGGAAAAAGGGTGTGCAGGAAACCGCCCGCATACTACGGTACGAGTGGCTGGATATGATATGCAGGGAGCATGGATATGACTACCTGGTTACAGCACACCACGCCAATGATAATGTAGAGACCTTGCTTATGAATCTCTTCAAGGGCACAGGTATAAGCGGTCTGCACGGCATCAGGGAAAAGCATGGAAATATCATCCGCCCTATGTTGTGGATGCAGAAAGCCGATGTGCTGGACTATGCAAAAGCGCATGATATTCCTTATCGGGATGATGCATCGAACAGCACTGACGTGTACTTGCGCAATGCAATAAGGAACAGGATAGTGCCGGTACTTGATGAATTTTTCCCGAATGTAGTTAGCCATATTAATGAAAGTATCCCCCGTTTTGCGCAAGCGGAGATACTATATCAAAAGGCAATAGCAGAGGAGCGCAAACAGCTGCTGGAAAAACGTGGACAGGACTACTATATACCTGTGCTTAAGTTAAAAAAGAAGGAAGCACGGGAGGCTATTTGTTATGAGTTGTTCACGCCCTTTGGTTTTAGTGCAGCCCAGTTGCCGCACATTATACAGCTTATCGACTCCGAAAGCGGGCGCTACATTAGTTCCGATACGCACCGGGTGATCAAGAACCGGGATTTCCTGGTTATTACGGGCGTTCAGGCGCAGGCCGCGGATATGATAGTGATAGAGGCTGCGCCCTGCACGGTTGATACAGGCAAATATCGTTTCACATTTTCTGTGGAAGATAGGCCTGCAGAAATACCGGCCGACCCCAGCGTAGCATGCCTGGATATGAAAAATATTGAGTTCCCCATCCTGCTGCGCAAGTGGCGTACAGGTGATTATTTTTATCCCCTTGGCATGGGGATGAAAAAGAAGAAAGTTAGTCGTGATTTGATCGACCGCAAGCTGCCCCTGCACGAAAAAGAACATGTTTGGGTACTGGAATGCAATAAGCGCATTGCCTGGCTGGCCGGTATGCGTCCCGACGAGCGTTTTAAAATAAAAGGAAGTACTAAGCAGGCTTTGGTATGCCGTATCAATTCGATCCCGGAATAACCTGTTGCAGGAATATTTGGCCATGAGACGGATCAAAGATCAGTGTAAACACGAAACCAAATATTGATCCCCAGAAGTGCGCACCGTGGTTGATGTTCGTTCCGCCTCTTTTATCCATATAAGCGCAATAGATCAGGTATATCACGGCAAATATTATCGCAGGTATGGGTATGGCAAAGAAAATATAAATGCCCGACCATGGGCTAAAATAAACACTGGAGAACAGTACTGCTGCTACGCCACCCGATGCGCCAAGTGAGCGGTAATATCCGTTGTTCCGGTTTTTAAGAAAAGATGGGATAGAAGCCACTACTATCGCAAGCAAATACATCAGGGGATAAGCATAGCCCGCTCCAAGCATAGTGAAATATGCCTCGACAACCTGGCCAAAACCATAAAGGGTGATCATGTTGAATATCAGGTGCATCCAGTCCGCATGTATAAATCCGGAAGTGAGCAGCCGGTAGTACTCTTCCGGGCTGTTCATTCTTTTAGGCCAAAGAATCAACTTATTGAGTAGTAGCTCATTGTTAAATGCCAGAAAAGAAATTACAGCTGTTACGGCTACGATTATAAGTGTAATAGACATGTGATTTTGTATTGCGGAACGAAATTAAAGCTTATGGATGATGATAAGGCGAATTATTTAAAATACTAAAGGCCCTGTACACCTGCTCTGCCACTACCAGCCTCACTAGCTGGTGCGGAAATACCAGGGCTGATAAAGACCAGCATTGCTTCGCCTGTTTTTTTACGATCTCGGTAACACCATATGCCCCGCCTATCAGGATCACTAGTGTTTTAACGCCGGTATTCATCATCTGCTGGAATTGCTGCGACCATTGTATTGAATTAAGCATTTTGCCTTTTTCATCCAATAAAACGAGGTAGTGGTTGGGTTGCAGTCGCTTCAATATCATCTCTTCTTCGCGTTTTTTCGCCAGTTCTATATCGGTGGTTACTGCCTTTTTAGGAGGCTGTAGTATCACAAGGTCCACATTATTATAAGGTTTGGTTTTAGTGAAATAATAGCGCAGGCCATCCTCTATAAAGGTTTCATTCTCCTTGCCTATGCTCCATATTTCGATATTCATATTGCAATGATACTTTGCATTTTATTATGAACATATCCTTTTTACAGTTTTTGTCGCCATATTATAGTTTATCAAGACGATATTTGACAAATGAATATAAAATTGCAACGGTTTTTATGGACAATGCTTCTTTTTTTCGAGGTTAACGGACTTTCCGCCCAAGAAGGCCTGCTAAATAATACTTACCGCAACCAGGTATGCAAATTAATATGTTTGCAGGACCTGGAGGGCTACAACCTGGGCATAGCCATGCTATCACGGGGATTGCCGGGCGATAGCATTATGCAATTAAAATATTTTTATGATAATTATGCGTACGACCTCCCTTGCCCTTCAAAAACGGAAATGAACGGTACTGAGCTATGTGTCCACACGGGCTTGAATTTCCTGCAAACGGCTATCATGGACCGGGCTGATGCCATTGTGACCTTTGTGATCAGCCAGACTAGCTATGATGTGAACCGCAAACTTTCGACCGGCAAGAGTACTTTAGAGTGGTTATCAACGGAGATCACTTCGGGCGATCGCCGTTCCGGTCCTGGTAAACAATACCTGGAGAAAGTATTGACATTTATGAAACGCTATAGTGATATGAAAAAGTAGCGCGGCGTCCCTCCTGCCGGGTAAAAAACAGCGGTATTTTATGAAAAGCCTGTGCTTGTTTTTGTAAAATCGGTGTAAATATTATACCTTTGCAATCCGGTAAACGGAATGGCTGCGTAGCTCAACTGAATAGAGCATCTCACTACGGATGAGAAGGTTTGGGGTTCGAATCCCTACGAGNNAAGGTTTCAGGTTTGAATCCTGACGCGGTCACAGAATAAGTTCATTGCCCCGCTGATCAATAGATTGGCGGGGTTTTTACTTTCCGCTAAATCCCGTACGCAACACTTTTGATTTTTCTTTTCGCCGCTATCAAATTTAGTGACCAGGATCATCAAAAACACTAATTGTGGACATCATTATACTTATGCTTGCCCGATACTTTTGTTGGCTTGGAGGCTCCGTTTTACACCTTGCACTGCTGGTCTGAGGCTACAAATTGCCTCATTTTAAGCTATCGGCAAAGTCCGCCGCTCCAAAGTAAAGGATTATTTGAAGAATGAAAATGAAGTACTGGAAAAAGCTGACCCACAAGCAACAGGATAATATTATTACGGCTGCCCTGGAAGACAATGTTGACTATCATAAGAACATTTCACTTGGTATCCCGGTATCGAAGCTCGATCAAAATGTGTTTTACGAGCATGCCTCCTTTCTTAAAGATACTCCCTTGTTGCGTGCCTATGTTCAAAATCCAAATCATATAGGCTGCCATACTTTAGGTCATTCGGAGTCTTTCTTTAAGGGAACACAGAAGCTGGAATCCGAGGTAATTGAACTATTAAGCGTAGACGTCTTGGGCGCAGGTGTAGAAAGCTGCGACGGGTATATTGCTTCCGGTGGCACAGAAGCCAATATAGAGGCTGCCTGGATATACCGCAACTATTTTATTGAAGAGTTTGGTGCTGCACATAACGAGATTGCCCTGATAAGTTCCGCAGATACGCACTATTCAGTTGATAAAGCTGCCAACCTGTTATACTTAAGGTCATATCGGGTAGCTGTAGACGAAGTTACCAGGTCGATAGTTCCTTCCATTTTAGATGATACAATACAGAAGGCTGCAGGAGAAGGGATAAAGTACTTTATAGTCATTTCAAATATGGGCACGACTATGTTTGGTAGTGTTGATGACCCGGATCTGTATGTAGAATACCTGGGTAATTACAACCTGCAATATAAAATACATATTGACGGTGCATTTGGCGGATTTATTTTTCCGCTTAGCTGCCCCGGTAACAAGATAAATTTTACTAATCCCCACATATCCTCCGTTACTCTTGATGCGCATAAAATGCTGCAGGCCCCTTATGGCACCGGCATTTTTATTGTTCGTAAGGGGCTCATGCAATACGTATGTACGAAAGAGGCCCGTTATGTAAATGGTATGGATATCACGTTAAGCGGTAGCCGCTCTGGTACTAATGCTATTGCAGTATGGATGATCTTATTTACGTATGGCCCCTACGGATGGCTTGAAAAAATAAACAAGCTCCTGTATCGCACGAAATGGCTATGTGGTCACCTGGACGCAATAGGCGTTGATTACTACCGTCATCCGGACATGAATATTGTGGCTGTAAGGGCTGTGTACATATCTAAGGACTTAGCCGAAAAATACGGTTTGGTCCCTGATACCCATGAAGGCGAACCTGCATGGTACAAGATTGTGGTCATGGACCACGTTGATATAGATTCTTTACAGGAGTTTATTGCTGAAATTTCGGAAGCGCAAGTAAAATTCGCTTCTGGCGTAAAACATGAAAAATGATAGACCTCAAATTGCTTCAAAAATACAATGTGCCTGTGCCACGGTATACCAGTTACCCAACCGTGCCCAACTGGAAGGAAAAGATAGATACAGGAAAGTGGATGGACGTATTTCAAATAGATTTTGGTATCGGGAATAAACAAAGCGGTATAAGTCTTTATATACACCTCCCGTTTTGCGAGTCTTTATGTACTTACTGTGGTTGTAATAAAAAGATAACCACAAACCATAATGTTGAAGGGGAGTATGTAAAGGCTGTATTGGAAGAATGGCGTTTGTACTTAAACCTGATGAATGAAAAGCCCCTTATCAGGGAATTGCATTTGGGAGGAGGCACGCCCACATTTTTTTCGCCCGCTAACCTGCAACTGCTTCTGTCCGGTATTCTGGAAACTGCTATAGTACACCGGGAGCATGAATTTGGTTTCGAAGGTCACCCCAATAATACAACGAAAGAACACCTTGAGCTCCTCTACCGCTTCGGTTTTCACAGGGTCAGTTTCGGCATTCAGGATAATGATCCTGAAGTACAGCGGATCATCAACCGCATACAGCCATTTGAAAATGTTCAGTACATAACCAGTACTGCGCGTGAAATTGGGTACAAGTCGGTCAACTTCGATCTTATCTATGGCCTGCCCCTTCAGTCGGTGGATAGTATAGTCCGTACGGCAGAACAGGTAATGTCCCTGAAACCCGACAGGATCGCATTTTATAGTTATGCCCATGTGCCATGGACAAGCAGGGGGCAAAGGCTCTTTGACGAACATGACCTGCCCCTGGGCAATGAAAAAATACAACTGTATCAAACCGGGAAGCAGGTGTTTATTGAAAATGGGTATCACGACATCGGCATGGACCATTTTGCACTTCCCTCCGATGATCTTTATAAAGCATCTCTATCTGGTAAGCTGCACCGCAATTTCATGGGTTATACAACGCAGCAGACTGATACGCTTATCGGCCTCGGCGTTTCAAGCATCAGCAGCAGCCCCCATGCCCTTGTACAAAATGCAAAAACTATCCATAATTACTACCAGCATATCAGCGATAAGAAACTTGCAGTTGAGAAGGGACATTTTCTCTCTGCGGAAGACATCAGTTTCGGTAGATACATACTGGACATAAGCTGCGCAGGAAGAACACGCTTCAGGCCGGATGATATGGCCCTCATCAATAGATATTGCCTGCCCCAACTCCTGTCCCTGGAGGCGGATAAACTCATTGTCCTTAAAGGTGATGAACTTGTAGTAACTGAATTGGGTGCAAGCTTTCTAAGAAATATCTGCAGTGCTTTTGATCTTTTTCTCTCAAGGAGTGCTACCGGCCAGCGACAATTCAGTAATGCCATCTGATATTTGCTGGACGTTCTAAAGCCTGGCCGACATAATTGCGGTTTTGTCTATTCACTGACTAAGAACAAATAAAATTTGCGTAGTTAAATAGCTACGCGTATATTTGTAGTCAAATAGCTACGCAATGAATTTAAGACGTGATGTTTTCCAGGCCATAGCAGACCCTACGAGAAGGGCTATACTCCTGTTGGTTGCCGCGCAATCCATGACTGCAGGGGCAATAGCGGCAAAGTTTGATACAGCCAGGCCCACAGTTTCAAAACACCTGCAAATACTCACCGAGTGCGAGTTGCTTGAGCAAGAACAAAACGGGAGAGAGATATACTATCACATAAACGCAAAAAAAATGAAGGAAGTAGCCGACTTTATTGAACCATTCCGGCAGATGTGGGACGACAGGTTTAACAAACTGGAAAGCATCATGAAAAAATATAAAACCAAATAACATGGAACAAAAGACAAAGATCAATGCCGGAGACGGCAAACAGGACCTGACTATAACAAGAACATTTGATCTGCCCGTGGAGTTGCTCTTCCGGGCTTATGCGGAACCTGATATTATAGAACAGTGGATGTCCAACCCATATTCGACCACCAAAATCCTGAAATTTGAAACCGCCAGCCATGGGGGCTATCAATTGGAATCGAGAGACGCAGGGGGTAAGGTGGTATTTCGGGCCAATGGTGCGATCCATGAATTCGATCCCAACCGGAAGATCATAAGGACCTTTGAAATGGAGGGTACTCCTTATGGCGTTCAGCTGGAGGTTTATCAATTTGAACGGCTGACAGAAGATACCAGCAAACTCAATATGCACGTAATATATGAGTCGGTTGCACAAAGAGATCAGGTGCTGGCTTTGCCTTTTGCCCAGGGCATAAACATGGCGCATAACCGCTTAGAGGAAATAGTCAGCAAACAAAAATAATAACCAATGTCAAAGAGAAATAGGATCATCTATTGGATCGCAACTGCCTGGCTTGCATTAGGGATGGTATCTACTGCAATAGTACAGTTGATTAAAATGAGGACAGGAGCGGGAGCATTGGACAGTATTACCCGCTTGGGCTATCCCGCCTATCTTTTAACCATACTGGGAGTTTGGAAGATGCTTGGTGTAATAGCAATACTTGTTCCAAAATTCCCCCTATTAAAAGAATGGGCTTATGCAGGTTTTTTCTTTGCCATGTCAGGGGCACTGTTTTCTCATATAGCGGCGGGTAGTCCCGTCGATGAGATATTTCCTTCATTGTTGCTGCTGGCACTTACGATAATATCATGGTATTTCAGGCCGGCCGAAAGAAAAATCACTTCAGCCGATCAATAAAGCATTCGTAACTTTATTTCAAAGCATCTACAAATGAATAGCAACACTAATCCAAAGGTTGATTTTTATTTCAATAAGGCCCCAAAATGGCAGCATGAAATAGCTCAATTGAGAACCATTGTGCTCAGCTGCGGACTTACCGAAGAACTGAAATGGGGTGTTCCTTGCTATACCTTTGAGAAAAAAAATATAGTGCTGATACATGTGTTCAAAGAATACTGCGCGGTACTTTTCTTTAAAGGCGCATTGCTGACTGATGCAAAAGGTATCTTGATCCAACAGACCGAAAACGTGCAGGCAGCGCGGCAGATGCGTTTTACATCGGTAGCTGGGGTCGTTAAAATGAAGGCGGCACTAAAAGCTTATATACATGAAGCCATCGAAGTGGAAAAAGCAGGTTTGAAAGTGGAATTGAAAAAGACCTCGGATTATACGATTCCGGCAGAATTTCAAATTAAACTGGATAAAGACGCTAACCTAAAGAAGGCTTTTAAAGCGCTGACGCCGGGACGGCAACGGGCCTACATCTTTTATTTTTCTTCAGCCAAACTGCCCAAAACACGGGAGGCCAGGGTTGAAAAATATATTCCTCATATCCTCGATGGAAGAGGATTAGATGATTAATAAACGCTCTCTGGGAACTTGAACTTATGAGCAACATTAAAAATAACAAAAGGAAGTTATCATCTCAGCAGGCCAGGGAATTGATCGAAATACTCAGGGCCCGCTTTGAAAAAAACATGAAACGCCACAAAGGCCTTGAATGGACCAATGTATTGGCAAAACTGGAAGCCAATGCCGAAAAGCTATGGTCGCTTAATGAAATGGAGATGACCGGCGGTGAGCCCGATGTTGTGGGTCACGATAGAAAGACGGGCGAATATATTTTTTATGATTGTTCAGCCGAGAGCCCTAAAGGCCGTAGGAGCCTTTGTTACGATCATGATGCGCTGGAGGCAAGGAAGGAACACAAACCGCAGGACAGCGCCATGAACATGGCCGCCGATATGGGTATCGATATGTTAACCGAAGAACAATACCGTGATTTGCAGAAGCTGGGGAGCTTTGACGCGAAAACATCCAGTTGGGTAATGACTCCGGCACAGATACGCAAGCTGGGTGGCGCCGTCTTTTGCGATCGTCGTTATGATACAGTATTCCTATACCACAATGGTGCAGAATCTTACTACGCCGCCCGGGGCTTCCGCGGCTCGCTCAGGGTCTAAGTATGATCTCCCGGTCACTTTAATATCCGGATAACTTTCACAAAACGGGCCATGTATCGCTCATCCAGTTGGGTAATGATAACAGCGTTCTCCTTACCCGAGGATGAATGAATAAACCTCGTGCCCGAGCTGTCATGCGACACAATGAGGCCAATATGCCCCACGGTTCTTATCTTGCTATTGGTGCCGGTGAACAGGATAAGGTCTCCGGGTAGGGCATTGTCAAGAGCTATCTCGGTCCCGTCATTGGTAAAATCCACCGACGAGCGGGGTACTTCAATATTGAAATGATGGAATACATATCCAATAAAACCCGAGCAGTCGAAACCCGTTTCAGGCGCTGTACAGCCAAATTTGTAAGGTGTGCCGATTAGCGTCTTGGCGTAGGCTACCACTCGTTCCGGCGACACTGTATCCTTAACCGACACAAGGTTTGAATCCACAGGCAAAGGGCAGCTGTTCTCTTCCGCTCGCTTATCCGGCGGGGCCGGGCCTGGCTGGCAGGATAGGCTAAGCAGCAGCAATATGGGGTAGTAAGCGCGCATACTGTAACTGCAAACAAAATCAGTCCAGCATCTGTATATTTTAGCTTAAATTTTTCCTACAGGCTCCGTTCGAATCTCCCTGTGATTTTTGTAAATTCTATTTTATAAAATATCGGTGTCCCGAAGCTGATGTCATGATCAGTATGGGCCCGGCCTTCCTGCTCTGCTGGTGGTTCAGATGTTTTGCTGGTTTTCATAGTCAGCATATAGTCGGAAAAATATTGCCTTGCTTCATTTAGCTCATCTTCATTCCGCAGTTCCACATAATTGCCCCAGGCTATCACGCAGCGCCAGTTATCATAATCCCGTATCTCATCTACCTCAAAGCACACGGCAGGGTTCTTGCGCATTATTTCTATTTTCAGCCCCAGCCGCGAATGGCATAGTACGTAGCCGTCTCTTATAAGGTAGCTCACGGGCACTATATAGGTTATTTCACCATCGTTGCAGCCTATCCGGCCTATGATGTTGTTTTCCAGTATCTCTACTACTTCCTGTTCGCTTAGTTCGCCGAGCATAATCCGTTTTTATCGTACAAACTTACCATTTCCCATGTTTTTTTTGCTAACCAGGGTCACTGTTTTAGCTAATAAAGCTCATTAAAGCACTTATGGCCGTTCAACGAACAGCCATAAGCAGAATATGATAAATACCCGGTATTAATTTTCAATGGCCGCTATCAGCTTAGGGTCATTGGCCCGCACCTTTGGGTCAAAGACAGCCACCAGCTCCCCTGCCTCATTTATCAG
Organism: Bacteroidetes bacterium UBA1947; assembly: GCA_002336915.1. Classification (GTDB taxonomy): domain Bacteria; phylum Bacteroidota; class Bacteroidia; order Chitinophagales; family Chitinophagaceae; genus MKUN01. The sequence goes on from DDET01000026.1 coordinate 173,719, forward strand.
GTATTTCTGGAAGTTCCATTTCACTTCGCTGTCTTTCAGGTGGTTGTATTCTTTTTCGGTCAGCCATTCAAAGATCGGTGCCCTGCTCGTGCCTTTTACGCCCACTCGCGCAGCTATCGGGAAGTTGACTTTGTAGTTCTTCTTCCGGTATTCAGTTGCTGTTTTTCCGGCTCCCGGGGCTATCCCAAAGTCATCAGCAAGAAATCCTACCACCACAAGTTTGCCATTGTATTTTTTATATAGTGCATCCAGTTCCGCATACTGCGGATCTTCCGATGCATACCATGGCGCATTTACTATCAGGATCTTTTTTCCCTTGAATGTGGAAAAATCTATATCGCTGCCATTTAGCGCTGTTACCTTAAATTGATAAATGCTGGCCGGTACATCCTTATTCGAGGGTGCAAAAATGAACAGGAATAATGTTAACAGGGCTATCTTCATACTTAAGTTTTATTTTATAAATGTAGTGCTTTTTATTGTACCGCAAAAAAAATGGACATGGTATATTCCTCAGGGTTTTTTTTGTCCCTTGGCTGTCGCTGCATTTGTTTTCCTGTAGCGCAAAAATACAAGCACCTGGTTTAGCTGTTCCTGGTTCATTTTTCTCGCCACAGCATGGTTCATGGGGTCCCCGTTTAAAAACCTGGCGGAGTAATTATCAAATTGCACTTGGCTGAAGTTCGGTATGCTGTCTTTCCCTCTGGTAAATATACCATGGCATTCTGAGCAGTTTATCCTGTACAGCTCTTTGCCCTTTTCAAATAATGCTATCAATTCCTTGCGCCTTCCTTCGGGATAGTTCGCCGGTATATCATAGGTAACCTTAGCTGTACTGGCACACTGGCTCAGCAATATGCCCAGGGTAATTATAAGTATGGAATTAATATTACGCATTAACTATCGGTTTAATAATCTCCTCCCACTTTTCTTGTATTCAGTTCTTTTTTCGAAGAGTTGGGCAATTGTCTCGGTGGCACATCGAAAGTAATATTTTCATTCAACGAGCGGATGAATGAAATCAATTCTTTTTTTTCGGTTGGGCTTAGTTTTAGAGAGTCGCTCGGGAGAGTTTGGTTGCTCACCTTCAATTTTTTGCCCGTGCCGCCGCCCGCATCATAAAAATCTATTAGTTGCTCCAGGCTGTTAAAAACACCATTATGCATATAGGGCTTGGTGTGCGCAGCATTTCGTATAGTGCCTGTACGAAAGGCGCCCACCATTTCAGCGGCGGGATTTATATTATATCGTCCCTTGTCCTCGCTTAGCTTGCTATAGGCGGTGTCGGCCGGTGTGCCCAGCACTTCAAATTCAGAGCTGATGTAAGGAGGGGCCACGCCATTAAACTGCGGTACAAAATGACAGGTAGCGCATTTGGCCTTGCTCATAAATAAGTTGAACCCGCGTATGGCCTCCCTGTCCAGCGTTTGCTTATTGTTCATTGCCTCATCGAAAGGAGCGTAATACTTGCTGAAGCCACCGTAATAGTAAGTCACTGCCGATATGATGTGCTCCAGTGTTATTTCTTTTACTTCCGGCGTTGTTTTAAGCAGTTTTTTAAACACTGCCTTATATTCCTTGCAGCTCAATACCTTTTCTACTATTTCTTTTTCACTGCCGCCCATTTCTTCCGGGTTTGTCATCACAGCTTCTGCCTGGCTGTGCAGGCTCAGTTGCTTTCCGTCCAGCATCAGCAGGTGATTGTATATGACGTTTATCAGGCTGGGGGTGTTTCTTTGCAAGCGTTGTTGCTGGTTGAAGCTGAGACTGCTGGCAAACGATGTGTCGGTAAAATATTCTGTCGGTTTGTGGCAGGATGCGCAGCTTCTTTCATTATTACCCGATAAAATCGGGTCATAAAACAGCATTTTGCCTGCAGCCTTTATTTCGTCCAGCGCTTTCGGGTCCTCCACAAGCGCGTAGATGCCTTTTATATTTTGCGCCCTGTACAGCTGCTTATTGAAAATAGAGCCGCAGCTGTTTTCCAGGCAATAGTCGTTAAAGCTCTGGGAAATGATATGGTACTGGCTGAGCAGTTGTTGATTGATTGCGAATAAGGGATTCACGAAATCTCTGATAAAGCTGAAGTGGTCAAATTCCTCGAACGATACAGGCTGCTTGTTTACAAATTCCTCCATTTTATCGTAAAGCGCCATGTACGCTCCGCTCAGCGGGCTTCTGTCAAAGCTCCTATTATAAGACCGGTAGATATCTTTTACCCCTGCTATCATTGATCCCAACTCAGGTATTATATTTTTACTGTCCGGGCATTCAAAGCCCGTGGTATAGATTGCAGCAAGGTTTAGAAGGTACAGTCGGTTGCAGAGAAAGAAGTGGTCCGGTTGGTCCAGCAGTTTTGTGGTAGAATCGGCCCTGTAGCTGACAAGGGCCCCTTCCGATAGTTCTAATAAATGCAGCAGCGTGTCCTTGTTTACATGCTTTCCATTCAGGTACATCTCTGCCAGTGTCAGTCCTGCGCCTTCTCTCTTGTACGGTTTTTCAAATTTTTCAAAAACCTCGTTTTCCCACTCCACGGGTAATGGCCCGTTTATTTTTTTATAGTTCACCGGTTCCAGGTAGCGTAGCCAAAAGTCTATGTTCTTAAGCTTCAGCCTTGCAGCTTCAATGCCTTTTTTTATATCGCTCCGGCCCCTGTCGTTTTGCAGCTCGGTTTTTTTGATCAGGCCTATTAAATCTTGTTGCTCTTTGTCAAATTCGTCTATCGATACGGTATAGAAAGTACGGTAGCTCGTGTTAGGGGGCTTCATAGAAAACGAGCTGAGAACAGCTACGATCGATAATATCACCATTGCTTTTTTCACTGCTTAAAGCTAAAAAAAAATTGCCTTCATTCAGCGGATGACCTGCACCTGTTGCCGCCCTTCTATTAACTGTTTGTAATATTTAGGTCTTTTTTGCAAAATATCGGGCTAATTAGTAGTATTTCATTACATTTAACATGACAATTATCAGGTATACCACCTGTATGCAACGTACTCTATATATGCCACAAATGACGCAAACTATCTCAGCCCTTCAAAAAAGGTGGAACGCACTTGCTAAACAATTTCGCAACAGCATATTGCTCTTATTAGGCTTTCTCTTGTTTGGCCAAAGGGCAGGGGCCCAGGGTACCTGGGTTCCAATAGCCGGCCTTGCCCCGGATTATAATGCAGGTGTAATGATCCTGCTTACCGATGGCAGGGTAATGGTGAAGACCTCCTCGGGCGGCAACGACTGGATAGGCAATACATGGGATATACTGACCCCCGATATACACGGTAGTTACGTGAACGGCACATGGACACAAGCTGCGCCAATGGCGGATACACGTCTGTATTATTCCTCGCAGGTATTGAAGGATGGTCATGTTTATGTTGCCGGTGGTGAATATGGCACGGGGCGTGCCGCTACCGAGATATATTACCCTGAGTCTGATACATGGGTGCCGGGTCCCGTCCCGGTTGATGTTCTTGATACTTTTTCTGATGCCAACTCAGAGATACTTCCCGATGGTAAAGTACTCCAGGCTATTGTAAATTACTCGGGCTGGGGTGGCAACCACCACATATACATTTATGATCCTGCAACTAATACATATACATCGGGGGCAGATTGTTTAGGCTCCAACAATGAGTCAGCCTGGGTAAAACTACCGGATAGCAGTATTCTTTATGTAGATATCGGCTCCACTAATTCCGAGCGTTATATACCGGCCACAAATACATGGGTGGCTGATGCCTCACTACCCGTAGGCTTGTATGATCCTTACGGTTTCGAGACAGGTGCAGCTTTTATGCTGCCTGATGGCCGCGCATTTTTCATCGGCTCTGCCAGCTATACTGCTTTTTATACGCCTTCAGGTAATACAAGCCCTGGTACATGGTCTGCAGGCCCTGCCATCCCCGGCAACTATGGTGCTCCTGATGCCGCCGCCGCTATGATGGTTAATGGTGTAGTTCTTTGCGCATTTTCGCACACGCCTTCGGCCGACAGCGTTTTCTGGTCACCCATGAAGTACTTCGTTTTTGATTATACTACCAATGCATTTGTGCCCATTACTGCTCCGGATGGTACCGACAGCGTGATAGCCCCTTGTTACTATTCCAATATGCTTTGCCTGCCTGATGGCTCCATACTTTATGGCCAGCAGGGCGATGACCGCTATTATGTCTACAAACCCGATGGCGATCCTTTGCCTATGGGCAAGCCGGTAATAGACAGCATCATCGCTGTCAATTGCGATACCTTCATGGCCATCGGCAAGATGTTCAATGGCATTACTGAAGGCGCCTGTTATGGCGATGATTGGCAGATGGCGACAAACTATCCCCTTGTTCGTCTTAGCCGAAACGATACTGTTTATTATGCTAAGACCACCAACTGGAATAGTACAGGTATTATGAGAGGCTCATCTCCCGATACCACGACATTTGTTTTACCTGCGGGCATGCCCCTCGGCACATATGCCCTGCGTGTGGTGGCAAATGGTAATCCTTCCGATACCTTTGCATTAACCATGTGTGGTACTCCCGGCCCCGTCGATACCGATACCGTTGTCACGCCTGTCGTGGTGCAAAATGTAAAATCTGCAAACAAGAATATCAGCGTTTATCCGAACCCTGCTAAAAAACTGACCACAATTGCATTTGATTGCAAAACTGCCGGCGAGTACAATATAAAGCTGGTTGATGTGGCTGGGCGCATAGTGAAAGAAGCAAATGGTACTGCCGTTCGCGGCCGCAATACCTACAGCCTGCGTTTGGAGAATATTCCTAAAGGTATCTACACCGTCCAGGTTCGCGAGGCAGACGGGCTCGACAAAACGAAACTGGTTATTGAATAAACAGGGACACGAAAAAACTGGTACGCAGAACTGCGGCAAAAAAAAGCGCTTCATTTTGAAGCGTTTTTTTTGCAAGGTCAGTAAATGCTAAGTTTTCTGACGAACTGTTTACCGCCGGACATTATAACTGCCTGGTATACCCCCGGTGCTACCTTAGGCAAGTTGATTATGGTACTATTGGATTCAATATTTTCCATTCGGTATATTTCCTTGCCAGTCATATCGTTCAGGAAAAATGTACCCTTACCAAAAACTTGATCTAAATGAAGTGTTATCTGTTCTTTGGCCGGATTGGGATACAGTTCAATGGAGTTGTTGTTTTGTTGTGATAAAATATTAAGCCCGGCTATCGGAGTACCGGTTTCTTGTTCTTCAATATGCCCATCTTCGGGTTCGTTTACCGTTTTATAATAGCCGCTGTTGCAATCCTTGATAGTTATTACCGGGGTCCTGTTCGCAGCCTGGTAAGCGCTCCATACAGGGGAGGACGGAAAAATCGTTGTAACGATCCACTGCAGGTCTAGCAGTTGATCTGTCGAAAATGTTGGATTAGCATCCGTATAAGTTTGCAAACAGCTCTGTTCGTCTGCATTTACGTCTATGGTAACGAATTTCTGACTCAAATGTATTGCGTCCAGTGACACAACCGGGTTTATCATTGCAAATCCCTGGGTTGGATCATTATTTATTTGCACGGCGAAGTGTTTGTATAATCTTCCCACGTCTTCTAGCAAGGAGTTGAGGGCAGTGCTATTGCCGGTTAAGTAATCAATAGAAGCCTGCGTTCCGGCAGTTGATGGCTGAATCTTATGCCAGTTATAGCTATTGCCCAATCCCCCCGTGACTGGGTTATATGACCAATTTGCATTTGAGAAGAATGGATTTACGTTGCCATACCCGGGCTGCAGGTTGGGGAGAGGTATCGTGTAGTTTTGGTCATGTAGTCTTACTTGCTGGCCGATTATAGTATGTGAACCATTTGGCCCTTCATACACCCGGTCGGCCCATTCATCGGGCAGTTCTCGTATTTCCATGTAGCTGATCCCGGGACTTACTTTCAGGTTCTGGTCCACGTGAGAAACACCCCATGCTAAATTACCGTGACCATCGAAACGATTAGAGAGAATATAATAGCCTCCATTTACCGGGTCCTCCCACATGTCAATGCCATAATATCCGGCTGAATAGGAATAACCAGGGGATATATAAGTACTGGAGGGGTGATATGATTTTTTATAAATAATATTAAGCGTTGCAGGATCTATTACCATGGCCATAATACCCGAGGGGCAGTTGTCACCTACATTTGCCGATCCGGTAATAAATAATTCATTGTTACTGTTAAGCTTCATGCACAAAGCCATATCGTAGTCAGTATATAAACCCTGGCCGCTTTCCCAGGTTAACTGGCTGTTGAAAGATACACTGAAGCTGGGGTTGATATTATACACCGCTATGAAGCTTTCTTTTCTCATTGAATAAGTAGTAGGCTCTGACGGATATTGGGTAGCGGTCCCCGTTGTATATCCACACACGTATATTTTGTTGTTATAGCAAAGGCTGTGCGTGGCATATACATTGCCGGGGTTGTTCGTACCCTGGAATTTAAAATACCTGCTGCTAATTCCGGTCCCGGTTGAGTCAACTTCAAGGCACATGAAAAAATCACGTTCTGCACCCGGATTTTTTTGCCGTATCTGTAGCGTAACCCAATACCTATTGTTGGTATACATTGTAAAGTCGACGACTTTATACGACCACCAGCTTGTTACATTTGCCGGGTTTGATGCAAATGTTCCAAACCAATACTTATTCAGCAAGGTGCCGCTTGAACTGATTTTAAGGCAATGTAGTCCGTCATAGCCGGCAAATGGCCCTCCAAGTGAGTAAACAACTTGTGGGTCATACACAGTGCCAAATGCCAGGTAGTTGGAAGAATTTGGGATTTGAACAACAGTGTAACCTTTGAAATTTCGCTGCATGGCAGTTGTATTATTGTACGATTTAACTACAGCTTTACTCAGCGCAGGAAATAATAGTAAAACAAAAAGAATGACGATTTGTGTTAGCCGCTGCCAGTTAGCAGGCAATTTTAATGTTGCTTTCATGTGATACAATTTTAGTGAAATGAAAAATATTAGGTAAGGGTATATTCCGGGTGATCTAAGCTATTAAAAAATTGATTCAGGTGCAAGGAAAATTTCGAAGATTCATGCCTTTCTCCGACTGATAAACTGAAAGTTAAAATTGCTTAGACCTGCTAGTAATAATGCGCTACTGAGGCCCTCAGCCATCTTCCCCTAAATAGGGAAAATAATTTTGCACTATTTCTAAACCATGGACTATACTCCACTACTTATACTTGCATAAAAAAAATGGAGCAAACAGAACCCAAAATTATCCTGCCCGAAAATTATCTCCTTCGTACTAAGTTGCTGGAAGAACGCAAGATATTCCTCTGGAGCGCAGTTGAAGATGACAGTTCAAAGATACTGGTTGAGCAGCTCATGTATCTCGAGGCACAACAGCCGGGGGAGCCCGTACATATGTATATCAACTGTCCCGGTGGCATGGTCACTGCTGGCTACGCCATTTACGATCTCATGCAGGCCATATCTGCGCCTGTTTATACCTATTGCATGGGCCTGGCTGCAAGTATGGCTTCCGTTCTTCTCTCCGGTGGTGCAAAAGGCCATCGTTATATATACCCTGCAGCCGAAGTCATGATCCATCAGCCCAATATGGGTGGCTTCCGCGGCAATTCGGCCGATATCGAAATAAATGCAAAGCAGGTGATGAAAACCAAAGAGCTGACAGCTGCAATACTGGCCGCCAATTGCGGACAGTCAAAAGCTAAAGTGCTGAAAGATTTCGATCGCGACTATTGGATGAATGCCGAAGAATCGTTGGCCTATGGGATAGTGGATGCCATAATAACTGCTTAGGCAGCCCACCTCATTTCCGGTAGGCTTATTACATGCCCTGTCTTTTTGCCCAGCAGCAATTGTTGCTCCCTGTTAAGCTGCAGCTTCATGGCATGCAGCTTTTCTATTGTTGCGTCTATACCGGTTATCTTTCTTTCTACTACCTGTATCAGTTTCGATATGTCCAGCACTTGTATCGATTGTAGTACCAGCAGCTCCCTTATTTCTTCAAGCGTAAACCCCAGCTCTTTATACTTGCGTATCGCATTAAGCACATGCACTACTTCTTCAGGATAGTCCTTATACTTGCTTTTCCTTTTAGGCAACACTACTAGTTCTATCTTTTCATAAAATCGTATAGTGTCTTTACTAAACCCCGTGCGCTTTGATAATTGCCCAATTAACATAATAGTGCTTTTGTGTAAAATTACAAATTGTTATTCATCACGAAATGATTTCCGCGTCTTTGCGGGGAGTGCATAGCTTGTACTTCTATGGTTTGCGCATGAATGCATCGCCGCCTGGTGCAGAGTGTTCTTGTGCCTTTTCTCGCGAAGGGAAAATGACATTATTCCTAATGTTATCACCTATTGAGTCTCTCCATCAAGGGCTCAATAGCTCCCCTTGTATACTCCCGATGTACAACAAAATAATTCACATAAACAATTATGTTTTTATGTCATTTTATCCACAAAATTACAGGCCTTCCCACCTTTATCCGACCTTTGCATCAGCCAATGAAAATTGGCCGACGGCTAAACATGATTGTTTTTTGATTAGTCAAATTTAAGTTCTTTAAATATTGTAAACATTGAATTCGGGAATGGTCGAACCATGGTCGATGAATAGTCACGCTGCCCCTTTGCGACATAGCGCATCTGCGGGTAAATTGTGGTAAAACCCATAGTCCATCCATAGTCAATGAATAGTGCTATCTACCCTTTGCGACTTCGGGTCTTTGCGGTTGGTCCATAGTCAATGTATAGTCAATGAATGGGGTAGTATTTGTTGCCGGCCCGCCTGTGCAACTTCCTTTTTTCAGCAAATAATTTCCCGGAACAGGAAATAAGGAGAAATAACTATAAAATATGCTATGACAATACAGCTAAGCCTTTCAGCGATTTTGCTGCTCCCAAACAGGAAATAATAAACCAATCGGAAATCGGAACTTTCTCTCCCGCCACATAGAAAATAAAAAAACAAAGCGGCTAAATTATTAAATTCACTCATTCAAAGCATGGCGCAGGAAACGAAAGTTTGGTATTCATACATGGGCACTCCCTATAAGGGTAATTGCCCCTCTTTCTACGATCTGAATGGCACGCCATGGTATGATGAGCTGACCCGGAACATTCCACAAATAAGGGAGGCAGTTCTGGAGCTTCTGGAGCATAGGAACATTGACCTGAAGACCTATTTTAATACAGGTATAGTAGAGGGCGGCGGCTGGGATGCCCGGGGCTTCCTTTCTTGGGGCAGGGTGGATAAGCTGATGGAAACGGAAAAGGGTAGGGATGTATTTGCTTTTTTCAAAGACATACCCGGCATCGTCCTGCTCTCTGTAAGCGTTTTAAAGCCCCATACACACGTTAAAGCCCACAATGGCGATACGGACGGTACCTGGCGCTTGCACATCCCCATTTACATACCGGCAGGGCTCCCTGACTGTGGCTTAAGGGTGGGCGGCATAGACAAGCCATGGACCGACGACAAGATAACCGTCTTCAGCGATGCAAACATGCATGAGGCATGGAACCAATCTGATCAGACCCGCATTGTACTTATTGCCGATGTGGTACGCGAAGAGTTGCTGGATAAAAAAGATGCGATCTGTGTAAACGTGCTGGCATTGCTGCTGATGCATAAAATGTATACCACCGTTAGTAGCAAAATACCGCCGCGCTGGCTTATGTGGTTAATGACCAAAGTAGGTATACCTGTTCTTAAGGTAGCTATTTACGCGTACTGGCCTTTCCGCAAAAGGGTGTGATATACTTATTCTTCCAGCTTTATCCCGGTTTTGGTAAGCGCTATTTTGTGTTGTTTGTATAGGGCGCCCACAGCCATTTTAAAGGTCTTCTTGCTCATCCCGAACGCAGTATATATCTCCTCGGGATCGCTCTTGTCGTGGTAGGGTAGGTAGCCATTGCTTTCCTTGAGCATCTGCAGTATCTTCTCTTCCTCTGGTGCTACTTTCTGATAGCCCGGCTGGCCTAAAACCACGTCTATTTTATTGTCGGTACGTATCTTTTTTATAAAACCCTTTAGCCGCTCACCCAGCTCCAGCTCACGGAAAACCTCGTTATAATGCAGCAGCCCTATGTTCTTGTTATTGATGATCACTTCATAGCCAAGGTCTGTACGCCTGTATATCAACAGGTCCACAATATCACGTTCCTTTAGCTCACCAAGGTCTGCGTTCTCATTGTCGATATATGGCCATGTCTTTTCTGTGGCTGCTACACGTCCTGTTTGTTCATCAATGTATATATACACGGTGTAAGACCCACCCACAACCATCCTCGATATTTGTTGAGACAGCGGTACGAACAGGTCTTTCATGATACCCCATCGCAGGAAGGCGCCCTGCTCCGTTACGCTTACGCATTCCAGTATCACTATATCACCCACTATCCCTAATGGATGTTCTGTAGTGGCCACCAGCCTGCTTTCAGAATCGTGGTAAATGAACACCTCTATTTCATCGCCGTCATCAAGGTCCGCAGGTACATAGCGTTTGGGCAGCAATATCTCTGTATCGCCCCCATCAAGATATACCCCGAAATCAACGTGCTTTACAACCCTTAAAGTATTATACCTGCCAACTTGTACCATGTATCAATTATAAATGATGGCAAAGGTAATTGATTTATAATGTGCCTTTATCTTTTATTAAAGCTATCGTGAGCAGGAATACAGACTCCTCTATGGCTATGATACTATAAGGCACTTCACCATGCAGGGTGCCCATTTGGTTTGCCATTAGATCTATCTGCCCCAGGCCTGAGCTTATTTTTAACTGCCCGTCCAGCACCTGCACGCATATGGTCCCATTTGTTGTATTGCCCGGCATGGCTGCATTTTTGTGGAAGGCGGCCAGCACAATACGCATATTATCAGTCTTAAATAATGTAATGGAATTCCTGTCGTTTTTTAGCCATGCTTCTTCATCTTTCAGCTGGCTTATATATTCAGCGATATCTATACCGATAAGCGATGCGTCTATGAGTCGTCCGCCGTTCGGTCGGTTTGATGTCGGATCGTTATACTTTTCCTGCATGGCTGTGGCTTTTTAAGAAGGAATTCGCAAAATAACTATGCCAAGAACAGTGGTCCATGGGATAGTATATTGAATGTTAAAACACTATTGTATCAGCAACTTGTCTTTAAAACGCCACTTTTCGCTAAGTACTTCAATATAATACATGCCAGGGACAAGGTTGCCTTTCTCGATCTTCAAGACGTCTGCGTTCATCCTTTCGTAGTTGCGCACTTCCCTTCCCAGTACATCGTATATTTTAGCTGTATAGCTTGCTCCTCCTGTATTCTGCATGATCAAATTCCCTGTTTTTGTAAAAGGATTGGGATATACAGTGTGGCTTAGTCCGTTGTCAGCACCCGTGAAAGAGATATTGTTGGGAGTTGGTATAGAAGCAATGCACACTGAGTCTACAACATGGTGTGCTATTTCTTCATAAGCTTCATTCACGACTGCTACTACGCTATCTATGCAAATGCTGGTGGAGTCGATAGCATCAAAGCTCACGCGCAATAACAGAGTATTGCCAAGGTTTTTGGGTATGGGCACTTCATCGGTAGTAAGCAAGGCTATTTCACCGCTCGATCTGAAAGCTGCGGTAGGATTAAATCCCGGTATTTGGTTTTGCACATTCACTACATGAATGCCCTTTAGCTTTATCTGGTAAGCATACAGTTTACAATCGGTATTTTTTACATAGACATCCACTGTTTGGTTTATGTAGTCAAGGTTGCCAATAGAAAAATCAGCTGATTGCAATGGGTTCTTAATTGTGTTAGGAAAATTACATGGCCTGTGTGAATGGCCTGCCGGGATAGCATTTGGCCCATGCTGAGCACAATCAAATAACAAAGCCGCATCTGTTACAGATATCATGTGGTCATCATTAAGATCGAAGCAGGTGTTAGCTGGTATATTATGGTAAACGGCGCTGTGCATGTAGTTATTCACATCCACAGTGTTGCGCAGACTGTCAGCATTCAGGTCACCGGTCAGCCTTACACCATTGCAATGGCCTTCACAATCTTTCACTGCTAAACCATTCTCAACTCCGTTACAGTCGTAGTATGGCGCACAGTTAGGGATCACATTTACCTGGCGCACATTATTAACATCGTGGTAGATGTGAACGCAGGTGCGTGCCCAGTTATTGAAATAGTTTGTTTCGTACTTGCCATAGAAATCGGGCCTGGGCTGCCAGCTTGCACGTACTATCAGTTTATAGTCGCCGTCAGCCACATCTGTGATGTCCACCCACTGGCAGGGCAGGCCGCTGCTGTAAATATCGGCACAGCCGGCAGTGATGCCCATATTTGCACAATTAAATTTGCCCACGCCTATCGGGCAGGTAAGGTCAAGTACGCAGAAGCCGTTCTTATAGCCTATTGGTATTAAGTTGTTGTTGTAGTCAGCAAGCAAGTACTGTGCATAATCTTTAAAGTGCCAATGGCCGTGACACAAGTCCCACTCAAAAATAGGGCTGTATGCTGCCTGGTTTGCGGGTGGTGTGCCGGCAGTAAAATCTGATAGTCCGAAATTGTCTATCCTGGTGGAGAAGTTTATTCGCTCACGTACCCCATAACCATTCAGGCAACCTTCACGGATGCTGCAGAAATCGCTGGTGGTGTTGGTGTCCATGTATATGGAGTTAGAAAGCTCTGTGCTATCCACGACCAAGTCGGGGCCGGTAGGACATAGCGGACTGGGGTAGTATACGCAACTGAAATCATTGATCGTGGCGAACTGATTGTAGTTGCAGGCAGTAATATCCATGCAGCCCGATACCGGTCCATTAAAAGTAAGCGACCAGTTTATCGGCCCATTGTTGCAAGTGTTTCCGTAATCACCTATGCGTATGTAGTATGTGTGGCCGGCGAGGAAAAACGCGCTGATGTTCGCATTATTGCCGCAGTTTTGGAAACCGTAATAAATGGTAGCAAGGTTATTGGTGTCGGGGATGAGGTTACTGCAATAGTCGTATACATACAGCTTTGTGGTGCATGCATTCATATTGCAAGTGGTAAGTGTGTACATGCCTGTTGCGGCAGCGGTGAACTCATACCAGTAGTTTGGGTTTGGCGCTGTGAAAGTTCCAGTGCCTGTAACTATAGCGGTTGAACAGTTAGCACCCGGAGGGCAGCCGATCCATGCGTTGCTTTGTGTGCCAAATGAACTGTCACTTTTCACGAGGACATTGTCCAGGAATACCTTGAAATTTCCATGTCCGTAGGCGCAGCATATGCCATCGCCATATGAATCGAGTATCTGGAAATGAGTGCATGCATTCAGGGGCACGCAAATGGAATCTTTGTACAGTGTGGCGGGGCTCATGCTGCCTGCACTTTGCATCAGCACGTTGTTCTGGGCGTCAAATAGTTTCCAGCTGGTTTCCGCGGGATAGTTGTCCGTAAGGACTTCCACTCTTACTTGCGACTGGCCGGGACACTGTGCAGAAACAGAACAGGCTGAAAAAATAGTCAGCAGTAAAAATAACAGCCTTTTCATGCACAGCGTATTAACAGTGAACAATATGTATTCGACGCTACTTCAGCAAGGTTATACTACCCATCTTTTGACTGGTAGTACCATCGGCAAAGGTTGCTTCGAGTATAAATGCATAGCTCTCGTTTTCCTGTATTTTCCCTTTGTAAGTTCCATCCCAACCTTTCTCCCTATCGGTAGTTTCGAATACGGTAATACCAAAGCGATCGTAGATAACGAGATGGACCTTCTTAAGCGCAAGTTTGGAACCGCGTATGTACAGGACATCATTTATGCCGTCACCATTAGGACTAAAAGCTGTTGGTATATCTACACCCTTATCCACATCGGCCACAAGGTCCCTGCAGGCAGTATCCGCACAGTTGTTTGAGTCGCTTGCTATCAAACAAATATGATAGCTTCCTGAATCACTATAAGCTTTTACCGGGTCCTTTTCAGTGCTAAAGCTATGATCACCAAAATCCCAGCTGAAAATGGTAGCGTAGGAGGTGGACCTGTTGTGGAATGTTGTAACAGTATTTGGTATCGGGACTACCGGTGTAAAGTCGAAATCGGCTATCATGGGATAGTCTATCGTGAGATCGTGGTTTAGCGTATCATGACAACCTACTGCATTGACAATAGCAAGGCGTGCCGTATTGAAACCGGAATTGGGAAAGGCATGTATCACCGGGTTTCCCATGACCACTGTGGTGTCAAATATCCACGCGAACTCGGTAGCCTCGCTTGAGCCCGTGGCCGGGAAAGCGGTTAGCAAAGCGCTGCGACAGTCTATCGCAGAATCGTTGATCAGGTAATTGAAAGGAAGGGAGGTGTCAATGATATTGTATGTGTGCTGGAATGTACAGCCATTGGAATCTGTTATTGTTACAGAGTATTGCCCCACAGGCAAATTACTGATCATGGTATCGCCGCCGGGAACGGGCGCCCATGTATAAGTAAAGGGCGCAGTGCCACCGGTAGCTACGGCTACAGCGTAGCCTTCGTTCTTACTTTGACAGACAACGTTTTGCTTACGGATAGTGGCGGTAAACGGAGCGGGCTCATTAATAGTAAACGAATCTTTGTAAGTGCAGTTATTGTTATCTGTTATGGTACAGGTGAATGTGCCGCCCGGCAGGCCCAACGCGACAGGACCGGTACCACCCGAAGGTGCCCAGTTATATGTATAAGGAGGAGTGCCACCCAGTACATTCACCTTCGCATAACCGCCGCCGCCGTAACACTTTGGCGAGGAAGAGGTATCTGTAGCTGAGATAGCCGGCGGTGCCGTAATAGTAAATACATTGGAGAAGGGGCAATTATTGGCATCGTTGATAACACACGTGTAAGTGCCGGGGCAAAGATTGGAAATCGAACTGCCTGTGCCTACATTTGGTGTCCACGTATAAGTATAGGGCGGAATGCCGCCGTTAACACTGGTTATTGTAGCGGAACCATTACAAATATTATAGCATTGCGCATTGGTCTGGGATTCGTTCACTGTAAAGCCGTTACCATTGTTGAGTACAACAACCGTATCATAAGCAGTTGCGCAGCCCCCGGTAACAGTAACGGTATAAGTGCCTGCACACAGGTTCACAGCGCTGGCTGCATTGCCACCCGTAGGAGCCCATGAATATGTGTAAGGCGGTGTACCTGTTACTACAGTAGTTGTGGCAGAGCCATTACAACTATTACATTGAGTTGGTGTAGTTGTGGTTGACAACACCAAAGGCACCTGGTTTATCACTGAGGGGCAATTGGTGCAGGTGGTGTTCCTGTAATACATGCCGGTTACGGCTATATTGTAGCAATCGCCACTGCCGACAACTGAGTATAATGAGCTTGCCTGGCCTGTTGTATAAGTAGGATTTACGGAAAAGTAGTTCCACCAGTTGTAAACATATGGTGTACCGGGATATCCGTCAAGCGTAATAGTGGCATTGTTGTTCTGCAGATCGCCTACTGCCATGAATGCTTTACCATTGGTTGGGGTGCCGCATACGGGCGGGTAGGTCATAGTATACTGCGTGAACGCCTGGTTCGGTCCCGGTATGTTATTGATCAAACCTACAAGAGCGCCATCATTTATTGCTATGTTGCCCGCCCAGTTTTGCGTTGGATCACTGTATATGATGAGAAGGGTTGCTCCATCCATGTCGTTACCGGTAGGCACATTACTTGGATTGGTGGATATACCGCTTATGTAATAAGTACCATTACCAACAACTGCAGATGTTACATCCGCACGATATGTATAAGATCCTGCATAGGTCCAGCATTTATCGGGTCCTGATCCTATTAAAGTCATTGGAAATACACTTGCACCAAGTGGTCCATTTATTGTTGCTGTCTGCGGAGCACCATTCCCAGAGCCCTCGACCCAGACAAATGCTTTTGTAATAATTGCACAAGGGGGAATGCCAGTGATGTTAATTGCCGCAGGCTGGGCCAGTCCTGAAGGAAGAAAACGCAAACCGAGACGCACGCTTTGCACTGCGTAATCGAGGCCGCACATTGAAGCTGAATATGTAGGTCCCAGGTTGTTATTGCCGTCGGCAAACAATGTTCCGGGGGCTAGTAAAAGAAGGTACAGTAAGATTTTCTTCATACTTTGGTATATAAGTAA
>DDET01000027.1 GCA_002336915.1 Bacteroidetes bacterium UBA1947
AAGAGCGTGCATGGATGGATAAGTTCTTTGAGAATGGTTTTGTAGATAGTTTCCGCCACTTGAATCCCGACCCGCACCACTACAGCTGGTGGAGCCTCCGCGCAAACTCAAGGGAGAACAATAAGGGCTGGCGCATAGATTACATCAATGTTACAGAGCCATTAAAACCCGCTATAAAAGACGTGGCCATCTATCCCCATATCAGGCATTCTGACCATTGCCCGGTTTATCTGGAACTGGCACTTTAAGTCCCATATTCATGCAAAAAAAAGTCCCGCCGTAGCGGGACTAAAATAGTGTTTCATGGCAAACTAAAAAATCGGCTCTCTTAAAAGATGATTGCAATTGTAAAACACGATAGGATGCTGGCGAATAGGATGATCTTTTTCATGGTTTGATAGTGTTTAGTTTTAGATGGTGATAGCGAGTGTGAAGCAGGACATGATGGCGACGAAGAGTAGTATCTTCTTCATGGCATTTCCACAGTTCGACGTATATGTTGTTTTCATGATTTTTGTACTCGTTTGCTTTGATGACACAAAGATGCGGCGACAAACAACGATGGCAAAAAAATCGGCCCTCCTTAACCGCAGCTTTAGAACTGCTTAACAAGCGATTAAAATTCGGTTGTAACGTTGATGGATATTAAAAATCAAAAGCCCCGCAAAAAGCGGGGCTTAAATATTGTTTCATGGCAGGAGTTGCAAAGATGGGATACTAGATAATGATGGCGAGTGCAAAGCAAGAGAGTATGCTTGCGAAAAGTATGATCTTTTTCATGGTGTCACTATTATTTGTGTTTGTTGTTTTCATGATCGTGTGCAGTCAAATTGCTTTGATGACACAAAGATGCAGCGACAAACAACGATAGCAAAAAAATCAGCCCTCGTTAACCCCTGATTTAGAACTGCTTAACGAGCAATTAAGATTTGAAAAGAAACAGAGATCAGCTAAGAACAGCCACCATCAAGCATCCGCAGCCATATATGGCAATTAACTGATCAACTAGTCAACCAATCAACTAACCTAAGCTACCACTCCCCTCCACCACCATTACCTACACTCACCTGCAGTATAGAGCTGTTGATACCTATACGGAAGCCCGCATGGTTCACACCCTTGGCATCCCAGGACTCTACAAAGTCCACGCGCAGGAAGCGCAGCAGTTTCCAGCCCAGGTTGTCTATACCTACAAAGGCCTCAGTGTAATAGTTATTCTGCCCGGCGTAGAAGGTATTGTTGCCAAGCAGCAAGTACCAGCGTGCCTGCCTGAGCAGGGGTATCTTATTGGTCAGCAATCCTTGCAGGTTATATTCCAGGTGTGCTTCGCCGTATATTTTTGCTGTATTGCTGTACATATAGTACGGCGCCAGTTGAAAGCTTTTTAAATATGGTGTCGCCATCATGGTCTGGTTACCATACAGGTGCATCATATCCGGTATGCCCACACTTTTGGCATTCAGGAAGCCCCCTGCTGCCAGTACGTACGACAAGCTGCCCAGCATTTTGAGCCTTATATTGTCCTTAATATCAAAGCGCCATTTGTCAAAATCTACCTTGCTGTTCAACGCATTGGGTATGCCCTTCTCATAGGCCAATGTGAATACCGGCCAGTTGCTCGATTGCGGCATCTTATAATCAGGATACAGCGTATAGGTATATCCCGGCTGGTATGATGCTGATAATTTCAGCAACAAGGCATTATAGTCGCTGAACTTAAAGCTGCTCAGTTCAGAAGGAAGGTTATCGCTGAATGGCATTACATTACTAGATGCCCAGTTATAGCCTGTAGTATTGTACAGCGGCATCCTGCGCTGGAACTCAAATTTACCGTTCCACCTGAAGCCATTACCATAGTTCCGCGCCAGGGCAAGAGCTCCTTCCCAGCGCTCATATATCTTCATGTAGTTCTTGCGGTAGAAGAGCGTTGATATGGTATTGTAAAATTCCGGTATCGGGTTCTCGGGGTTGTATTGAAACACGTACTTACCACCTTCAACGCCCACCGCCCAGTACCTGCCCCTCCATTCTCGGTCATCGCTACGGTATGCCAGTTTAGCGATGGCATTAAAATGCTCATTATTCACACCGTAGCGCGCAGCTACCTTCCCGCTTAATGTTTTACCGGTATCCGCCTTATAGTTCCACGTTATTTTGGGCGCTATGTTCAGGCCTTCAACGGTATTGTAGTTCACCATCCCGTCAAAAACAGGTAATACAGGGTTAACGTCGACCTTCAGTTTACTACCCTTTGCGGTTTGCGAAAAGCCCGTAAGTAGGATGCCGCCCACACTTAATTTATTGTTCCGGCGGCGTACACTGTCCTTTATATGCGGGTTCTCATCATGCAGGCGTATGCTGTCCTTTACGCCGTAGTCCTTGCTTTCGTCGGCCTCCAGTGGCACAGGCCGGGCTTCCGTCCAGTATGCAGTGTCCTTCTTGTTCGATGTCTTGTCATACACGCTCACCACTTTCTTCTGGAAGATGGTATCCGGTATCGGTTCATTTACCTTCTGGTTATCATATACCGTTACAAAGTAGCCCGTAATATCAAAGCCCAGTATCTTGATCGTGGGGTACCAAACCTGGTTCTTTATCACCCATGTGTCTTCTTTAAGCGGCAGGAACAGCTGCGTTATGTGCATGGTGTCCAGGAACGACATACCGCTTTTCTTGGTCAGCAGCATATCCAGGCTATGTATGGCCCAGTCGCCATCCACTATATAGATCGTACCCTCAAAACAAGGCTCATAGGCGCGGCGGGGGATCACTTTTATTTTGTCGATCGTGTATTTACCTTCTTTGAACTCACCTTCGTATTTATAACGATAGTAGGTTAATGCATTTTCGCTTATAGGCGATATAAACCCGCGCGGGTTTATGTTGTCTATCAGGTTTATATTGTTCTCGTAAAAAGTAATAACGGGTGGCATCTGCGCAAAGCCCAGCCCGTTAGGGTTACCGCTTTCGCGCACGGAGTGTATCACGGTCCGCTCTTTATTAGGCTCCTGCGAATAGTAATCAGCTTTCTCTTCGCAAAGGTATAGCACGGCCTTACCGGTGGAGTCCAAACCCAAAGCATCAGCAATTTCCTTCTTGTCTTTTTTGCCTTTTGCATCCTTCCCCGCCACCAGTTTCATAATGCCCACATCGGGCAGCAGCCTGTTACGCAGCACGCCCTTCAGGTATATGCCGGTCTGGAAGGACTTTACCTGCTTCAGGTGAAAGCTCCTTTTGTCTATTGTCTTGCGGATGATAGCATAGGCAGGGTCTTCATTGCTTATCACCACTTCCTTCATTTCCAGGCTTTGATCCTTCAGGCTAAAGTCCTGTGTCACCGTTTCATTTCCCTTTATAGTAATGGTATGTGTGCTCTGGCTAAAGCCCATATATTGGCTTACCACCTTGTAGGTACCCGGCTCCAGGTTCAGTTGGTACAGGCCCTCCGCATTTGCGCTGGTGCCTTTGGTAGTATTTTGTACGTATACTATGGCAAATGGCAGCGTTACGCCTTTACTATCAGTCACTTTGCCTTTTAGGGTACCGGCATAGGCCGCGGGTGATATTGCAGCTATTAGTATGGTAATAAGGTAGCAGTACTTTTTCATCATAAGGGATCTGGCCGCAATTTACGGCTTGCCTTTTGTATATCGCAGCAAGGCGGGAAAAGTTACAATTTTTAGAAAAGCCCGTGTATCTGGGCATCTATCCGGCGCACCACCTCGGCAAAATCTTCTTCGTTTTCTGCAAAGTCGGTTTTATCAATGTTTATCACCAGCAGTGGCCCATCGGTGTATTGGTCTATCCACTTATCGTAGAAACTATTCAGCCGCTTCAGGTAGTCCAGCCTTATATTTTCTTCATATTCCCTGCCCCGCTTTTGTATCTGGTCCACCAGTTTGGGTATGCCTGCTTTCAGGAATATCATCAGGTCGGGCGGGCTCACCATTTTCTTCAGGGTATCAAAGAAGGAGGCGTAGTTCTCAAAATCCCTTTTGGTCATCAGGCCCATTTCGTACAGGTTGGGCGCAAAAATATAAGCGTCTTCGTATATGGTACGGTCCTGTATCACTGTGTCTTTACCTTTGCGTATATCCAGCAGCTGGCTCAGGCGGTGGTTCAGAAAGTACACCTGCAGGTTAAACGACCAGCGATGCATATCCTCGTAAAAATCTACCAGGTAGGGGTTATGTTCCACGTCCTCAAAATGCGCAGTCCACTTGTAATGTTTGGCAAGCATGGTGGTAAGCGTGGTTTTGCCAACGCCTATATTGCCTGCTACTGCTATGTGCTTGGGGGTAATTTTCTGCGCCATGGTTGTTTAGCTCTTAGCTTGTGTCTTATAGCTCCTTCCCACAAAATAATATTCTATTGGCAAAAAAGCTATCCTAAACCTAAAATGAAGGAATAGTATTAATAATAATTTATCCCTATCAGTTTCCGGGCTTCCGATATTGTTTTCGAGGCGCTTTCGCGGGCTTTTGCAGCTCCCTCCTTAAGTATCTTACCCAGCTGGGCTTCATCCTGCTGCAGGCTGAGGGTTTTTTCGCGGATCGGCGAAATAAATGCCACCATATCTTCCGCCAGCTGCTTTTTCATATCCCCGTAGCGTATGGTACAGTTGTTATACATGCCCGTATAGGTTGCCACGGTTTCAGGTTTCGATACAAGCTGCATTAGCAGGAAGATGTTCTGTATGTACTCCGGCATTTCGCTGTTATGCTCTGTAGGGCCTGCATCTGTTTTCGCCTTCATCACCTTCTTGCGTATCGCGTCATCATCATCGGCCAGGTACAGGGTGGAATTTCCATGCTCACTTTTGCTCATCTTACCTGTACCATCAAGGCTGGGCACTTTTATTAGTTCACTTCCAAAATTAAATGGCTGCGGCTCAGGGAACAACTGCTCACCATAACGGCTGTTAAAGCGATGGGCGAAATTGCGCGCCATCTCTATATGCTGTTCCTGGTCCTTACCCACGGGTACCTTCACTGCTTTGTGTATCAATATATCGGCGCTCATCAGCACGGGGTAAGTAAGCAAACCTGCATTTACATTGTCCGGCTGTGTACGCACTTTGTCTTTAAAGGTTGGTACTTTTTCCAGTTCACCCTTATAGGCCAGCATATTCAGCATCAGGTACA
>DDET01000012.1 GCA_002336915.1 Bacteroidetes bacterium UBA1947
TTCTATTGAAATCAAAGTAAAGGCAAGAATGCAGCCGTGACATTGAGCGTGGCGTTCTTGTGCCTTGCTGCGCGCTGCGCACTCACCCCCTCCCTTAGTACTTTCTTTCCCCATTGAGTCTTTCGATAGAGGACTCAATGGCTCGCGAAGGGCACAAGACAACGGTCCTTCACATTAAGTCCACCAAACATAACCCCGCAGGGGTTGAATGTGAATAGCTCCGGATGAAATCCGGGGTTTCAAAGCGCTTCATCTCTTTCCCCACTAAGTCTCTCGATAGAGGACTCAATGGCTCGCGTGGAATGCCGTGCGACGGTCTTTCACATCTAGTTCACGAAACATAATCCCGAAGGGATTAAACGTGAATAGCCCCGGATGCAATCCGGGGTACGAAATCTATTAGGTCACGCAACCCCGAAGGGGTTGAACAATGCGCTAAACCGAATGTCTTTACCCAATGCAGGCGCAAGCACACATCCCAAACACTGGGCACCTAAAATGTCATACGCCCCTTAAAGCGTATCATACTTCGCGAATATTTTATCGTCTTTCATTTTTTCCAGGAAAAATGCCACCGCTTGTTCTTTCGTAAGGTTAAATTCTTTTTCTATCGCCCTGTAAAAATCTTCTTCTTTGTTCCCATACGAAAATAATTTCTTTAATTTTTCATATCCCCCTATCCGGATTGCCTCTTCACAAAATAGCCCGCCTATTAGGTATTGCGGGTTAGTGTGAGTGTCCATATAGTTAAAGTCAATAAGATCTTTTACACTACCCGGCTGCTCATGTAAATATTGTTGTAGCCTTTTTTGATGATAGGGCAATGGTTTGCCCCAATGCCCTCCCAAAAGGGCTGAAAATCCCGACAGGAATATTTGGTGTGCATTCGGAAAGCTTGCATTGATCACATGTACAAGCTCATGAGGGTAATAAAATCCCCCGCCCGAAAAGATCAAGTGGTTTTTTTCATGAAAGCAGCCTCCCTTATTCTGAACACCATCACTGATATAACTTTCAAAGCCCGCCGCCTCCTGCACTTCAGCAAGCCCCGTAGATGCGTAGAAATCTATCTGGTAGGGCTTGATATCAAAGGACCGGAATATTTTTTCCAGGAAGGCCTCACTCTTTTTTGCATCAGCGATATTTATAGGATAGTAAGATGGGTAATGGAATGTCAGCCAGCCCGCTCTGTAAATTTTCCAGTTTTTAGTGTTGTAGCTAAGGTAGTTCGATAGCTTATAATCACTGCCCTTTCTTTTCACAATGAACTTAACGATACTCAACAAAGCAGAAGAATTGCTATCCGCAAAGCCCATTCCTATTTTCAGCTCGTAAATATTGCTGTCTAGTTGTTTTATTTTCAAGGTGTGACTCACCTTCGAGAAAGTGCCCCCGCATTCCCAATTACGCAGGATGTCATACCCGGCATATCTTCTTACCTCGCTTTCTTCCCAATATTTCGAAGCTTTTTCGCGATCATCTAGTACGCTGATGTAATTGGTCCATAGTGTATATATTGCCTTATTAGGTTGTACACTGGTATCTAAAAAATTGCTGAAAACGCTATCCTGTGCGAACGTGCTTGTTGCGAAGCAAACTACTATGATGAAGCTGGTTAGAAACTTGTTCATTGGGGGAATAGTGTTGTACATACTAAATTAATAATATTTTGCTGGTTTCTAAGGCAGGTCTAAAGAATGCCTGCGATCTTAACAAGGGAAACCCTGGCTACGATAATGATTTCATTGTCGAAGATCTCGATTTTGATGGCTTTAATGATTTTAGGTTCGTAATTACCCCCGTTTTAGATTATCGGCGTCTTTATTCTTATTGGCGTTATGATACTGTAAAGAAGCTCTTTGTAAAGTTCTCGTTGTTAGACAATATGCAGCTTACCTACCCGGGTTTTGATTCGTCTACCAGGCGAGTATTCGAAAGCGGGGACGACCATCATTTAGACCGCAGTCGTCGCCATGGCAGCGATGTTTTTATATATAAAAATGGCAAACTCAAACTTGTCGAGACCGCTGATTTCTATTCAGTGAAGGATCAAAATAGCTTTTACTTTTTAACAGTACGTAGAAAAAGAGTAAACGGGAAATGGAAAATAGTTGAAAAAAGCAAGCAACTGCCCGGGCGATAAAATGCACATTCTTTGTTGTGGCAAGCGCAAATCAGCCGGTTTGCAACCGGAATTGACTTGATTAGCTAAAAAACGATACAAGGGCTTATTAAAATGTGGATATCATTATTTGGAAACCCCTATCTCCATTTCGTATCTTGCTATGTCCATTTCAGTTTTTAGTATCTACTGAAATAGAGCAATAAATAATATCGTTAACCTTAAACCTTTTAACATCCCATGAACAATTACCTCAATACATCCTAACCGTCCTTAAATCCCGAAAATCGTGTTCGGGCAATCGGGCATGACTCGGGCACAGATCGGGCATGATAGCTAAATCATAATATGATATGTTCACCAACGCTTTTAGCGATCCGGTCCTAACAAAATGCCCGATTTATATCTATTCGGGCATCCGGCTCAAACCGGGCGATCCGTTGATCCGTAAAATCCTGGTTCATACAAAAACCGGAAAAAACCAGAAATGATACCAAAACCTTATATGGTATGATAGGCAAGTCTTTGCAAGAAATGCCCCTCAAAAAACCGGAAATACATTTTGCACCGGAAACCGGAAATTCTGTTAATAACAGGTAATATCTCCTCTCCTTTGGAGAGGCCCGGGAGACGTCTTAACTAATTATTTACTTTTGCACCACAATCCCCATTTATGCAATTCGACAGGAGTGGTTTTTCTAATGAGAAATTAGTGCAGCTTTATACTGAGCTGTTGCGCCCCCGCATGATAGAAGAGAAGATGCTGGTACTGCTCCGTCAGGGCCGCATCAGCAAGTGGTTCAGCGGCATAGGGCAGGAGGCCATCTCCATAGGTGCCACCTTGGCATTGGATACCGATGAATACATAATGCCCCTGCATCGCAATCTCGGCGTATTCACAGCCCGCAAAATGCCTTTCGATAAACTGTTCATGCAGTGGCAGGGCCGTAAGGAGGGTTTCAGCAAGGGCCGCGAGCGTTCATTCCACTTCGGGGCCAATGAGTACCATATATGCGGTATGATATCGCACCTTGGTCCGCAGCTGGCTATTGCCGATGGTATTGCACTGGCGCATAAGCTCCGGAAAGAAAATAAGATATCCCTCGCCTTCAGCGGCGATGGAGGTACCAGCGAGGGCGATTTCCATGAGGCGCTCAACGTTGCGGCCGTATGGGGCCTCCCCGTCATATTCCTGATAGAGAACAACGGCTATGGCCTCAGCACTCCTGTCAATGAACAGTTCGTATGCAAGCAGCTTGCCGATCGTGCCCCCGGCTACGGTATGCTGGGCATCACTATAGATGGCAACAACATTCTCGAAGTGCATCGCGCCATAACGGAAGCACGTCAGTACTGCATACGCGAGCAGAAGCCTATACTCATAGAGTGCATGACCTTCCGCATGCGCGGGCATGAAGAGGCAAGTGGCGTAAAATATGTACCAAAAGAGCTATTCGACGAATGGGGTAAAAAAGACCCTGTATCCAACTTCGAGCAGTATCTTTTAAATCTCAAAGTCCTCGACGGGACAACCATAGAAAAGATACGGGCGGAGATACAGAAGGAAATCGAGGACGGCATCGCCACAGGCTTTGCAGCAGAACCGGTAAAGCCGAATACGGCCGAAGAAGTAGCGGATGTATATGCACCTGCACCTGCAGTGATACACTCCACCTCCCGTACAAAAACAGAGAAGAAATTCATCAATGCCATAAGCGATGCACTGCGCGAGAGCATGGAGCGCTATCCCAATCTGGTATTGATGGGACAGGACATAGCCGAATACGGTGGTGCTTTCAAAGTGACCGAAGGCTTCGTAGAGCGCTTTGGCAAAGAACGTGTGCGCAATACACCACTCTGCGAAAGCGCCATAGTGGGCGCTGCTCTCGGCCTCTCCATTAAAGGCTACAAAGCCATGATGGAGATGCAGTTTGCCGATTTTGCTACTGTTGGCTTCAATCAGATAATCAACAACCTAGCTAAGATACACTACCGCTGGGGCCAGAATGCTGATGTGGTGATACGCATGCCCACGGGTGGCGGTGTAGGCGCAGGCCCCTTCCACTCGCAGAGCAATGAGGCATGGTTTGTACATACCCCCGGCCTTAAGGTGGTTTATCCCTCCACCCCTGAAGATGCAAAAGGCTTGCTCAACGCAGCCCTGGCCGACCCTAACCCCGTAATGTACTTTGAGCACAAAGGCTTGTACCGTTCCATCAATGGCGAAGTGCCCGACGACTACTACACTATTGAGATAGGCAAGGCAAAACACGTTCAGGAAGGTGAAGACATAAGTGTAATAACATATGGTGCAGGAGTACACTGGGCGCTGGAGTACGCTACGCAACACCCCGATGTTTCATTAGATATCCTCGACCTTCGCACCCTCCTCCCGCTCGACTATGATGCCATTAAAGAAGCCGTGCAGCGCACGGGTAAAGTATTGCTCCTGCACGAAGACACCCTCATAGGTGGCATTGGCGGCGAAATAGGCGCATGGATCAGTGAGCACTGCTTTCAGTACCTCGATGCACCCATAGTCCGTTGCGCCAGCCTCGATACACCGGTTCCATTCGCAATAGAACTGGAGCAAAACTTCATGGCCAAAGGCAGACTGGACGAATGCATACAAAAACTCATGCGCTATTAACCCCATAGCGTCAGTACCGCTTTCGCGGTCAGACGCCTTTCAAACCGGTAGCGTCAGAACCGCTTTTCGCGGTCGGACGCGTTAAGAGACCGCTGTCCCATATGGACAAAATATCGGTAGAAAGGAGAAAATGCCGAAATGATGGAAGTCCCTGTGGACGGCATATTGGCGAATGGTAAGATTATTAGAAACAGGAGGAGCAGAACATAACTCCTATTTTTGACTTTTGAATTTTGACTTTTGAATTGAATTTTGCTTTGGAAAAGATTACTTTAGTATAGTAAAGCGAACATAATGAAGAGCTTTTTTCCCGTTATATTATTTATTGCTGTAAGTGCTTTATTGTTTTCCTGCAATAGCATGGGGGATAAAAGCAGCCATGGCCCCATTACACTGGGCGACAGCAGCACCATAGTTACCGAAGCGGATTCCCAATACCGTCGCGATTTTGTGACCGACCTAAAGCCCGCCGAACCCCAGCCTGAAGAAGCTAAGAAAGATACGCTGCCTGCACAGGGCCCCGCACAGCCCTCAGCAGCTCAGCCCGCTGCTGCAGCGCCAGCCGCACAACCTGCCCCCGCAGCAGCAGGCAATGGCCTTACAATAGCCTTTAAAGAAGTAACACTGTTCCTGCCCGGTATCAGTGCAAAAGGCGCTCGCAATCAAAATCTGCAAAAAGCAAATGGCGCTACTTTCCAGTTGCAAAGCGGCACTTTAGATGGCAGTCAGATAAAAGCAACTTCAGGTACCATTACCAAAATATCCATGCGCTATACTTCCAGCGTAGTTGCACGGAATAACCTCGGTACACTGCAACTCGGTGCGCTCGATGCATCATCGCCCTGGCAGCCCATGAAAGGAGGCAACAATGTATACAATATAACCGGTCTTGATGCCAAACACATTATCCCTGCTAGGGCCGGTGCAGGCGACATACGTAATGCTGTAGTAAAAGCAACGAAACAGGCACGCATGAGCCGTAAGGCGCAGCAGCAATGGCAAAACAGCCTGCGTAATGTACGCAGTGTTAACCAGCGTCCCTTATCCGTATACCTCCACAGTGTTATGTGGAAGATAGAAGGCAAAGACGCCGCCGGTAAACCTTTCCAGAAGCAAATAAGAATAGACCTGAACGCCTGAGATTAATTACCATTCATATTCTTCCTTCACACGCTTTTCCAGCCGCTCCACCAGTGTAAGTGTAGCAGGGCAGTGCACAAGGTTATTCGTGAAGGTATCGTTATAAAGGTCGAATGGCTTTTTGTTGTGGTGGGGGAATTCAGCGCAGTCCGCTGGCCGCACTTCATATATGGAGCACATATTGTTCTTCAGGAACTGGCAGGGCTGTTTTTTATTTACCCAGTCGCCGGTATCTTCTTCTTTCAGCAGCCATTTTTCTTTGAATGCATCAGGTGTCATTCCTGTATGGGCAGCTATGCGCTTAATATCCTTAGGGGTAAAGGTGGGTGTCATGGTCTTGCAGCAATTAGCACACTTCATGCAGTCTATATCGCGCCATACGGTTGCATCTACTTCAGCCACCAGCTTGGGCATATCATGGGGTACTATTGTGTCCAGTTTAGTTAAGAATGCTTTGAGTTTCCTTTTTTTCTTCGAAGCCTTTTCCCTGAATTTTTTCAAGTCCATGAGGTAAATATAAGAGCGTTTAACAAAATTATAACCAATATTTTTTATCGCTCAACGAATAAATAAATGTTTGTAACTTAAAACGGGCAAGGTTTTTGTCTCCCCATATAAACCCGGGTATAAATGCCCCGGTCAAATACGCGGTATATAGTTGTATATGTGCAGTAAACGCTTACGTTTCATATTACTTAATCTTTGTATAATAGCCTGCAGCATGTCTTCACATGCACAGGTAGCCGACTCATTGGCTCTCCCCAAAGACACGCTGACTATACAGCCAAGTGAGCAAAAAAATGATACCATCGTAAAACACGGCGATACCGCACTGAAGCCTGCACAAGCTGTCAGCCATAAATTATACACTATTACCGGCACCGTGCAGGATAAAAGTACCGCGGAAGGCGTAGCTTTCGCCACTGTCTTCTTCCCCGGCACACCCATAGGTACTGCTGCCGATGAAGACGGCAATTTTGTGCTGGAATTTGACCAGATGCCCGCCGGCGATACCCTGCGTGTTGAAGCCATGGGTTACGGCAAGTTCAATAAACGCCTGGACCCCGCAAAACATAAGTATGAGCTATTGATCGATCTTTCGCTTTCTACAGCCGCGCTCAACGAGGTGGTAGTGCATGCGGGCGAGGACCCTGCTATTGCCTTGTTCAAAAAAGTAGTAAAGGCCAAACCCTACAACAACCCTGACCATACTGCCAACTACCGTTGCGAAGCCTATAATAAACTGGAAGTAGATATCGAGCAGTTCTCAAAAAAGCAATTTGAGCGCTTGCCCATACCCATGATCCATAAGTTCAGCTTTATATACCGGAACGTCGACTCGACATCCGGTGAGAAACCATTCCTGCCCCTGTATCTTACAGAGAGCCTGTCCGACTACTATTTCCAGCGCTACCCCAGGAAGCAAAGGGAGTTTATAAAGGCCGCCCAGCTGAAAGGAGTAGAGAACAAGAGCGTAACAAAATACCTGGGCACAGCCTACCAGAACATAAACCCTTACCACAACTTTATCCCCGTCTTCGATCGCCGTTTCGTGAGCCCCATTAATGATGCAGGCCTTATCTATTACAAATACACCATCATAGATACACAGCAGCAGTACGGGCATAACATCATTCGCATGTCCTACAAGCCACTGCGCAGCGGCGAAAGTTGCTTCAGCGGCGAGATATGGATAGCTGATTCTGTCTTCGCCCTGCAGGCCGTAAGTATGGAGATGCCAAAAGACGCCAACCTGAACTGGGTGAAGCAAATGAACATTTACCAGGAATATGCCCCTGTGAACGATGGGGTATGGTTCTGTGTCAAAGACCAGTTCGTTACCGAATTTACTGCTCCCTATGGTATCAAGCTGCCCATGGCGATAGGCCGCAAAACAACCACATACCGTAATATAGTTCTCGACGACAACCTCACCACCGAAGTAATAAATGATCATAAATACCGTGAAGATGTCATAGTTAATGACTCTGCCCGCGAACGCAGTGAAGAGTACTGGACCGCCGCGCGGCACGATACGCTCAACAAAAATGAAAAGGCCATCTACCATATGGTGGATACCCTAAATGACCTGAAGAGTTTCAGGCACTTTAAGCACTTCATGTATTTTGTAGTGTCAGGTACGCAGAAGATAGGCCCCATAGAACTTGGTCCTTACTACTACCTGTACAGCAGCAATGCAATAGAAGGCTCACGCTTTCGCTTCACTATGGGCACTACACCTAAGCTCTTCAAAGACATTTATCTTAACGGTTACCTCGCTTACGGCACTCTTGACCAGAGATTTAAATATAGCCTGTCCGGCCTCTGGCTGCTTGACAGGAGCCCGCGTACATATGTTTACGGTTCCTACACCCGCGACCTGGACATAGCAACCACCAGCTACATGGACAATAACCAAATAGCAGGCGATAACCCCTTCAGCGCTATAGCGCGAAAGAGTGGAGTGCCATGGAAGCTCGCGTTCAGGAAAGAAGCACGCTTTGAATTTTACAAGCAATACTTCAGTGGTTTCAGCCACGAAATAAACTTTACGCACAGGGAGTTTACACCCTATGCACCGCTGCCCTCGGCAGGCATCTTTACCGATATCAATGGTGAAAATGCCGACCATGTTACGAGCGCGGAGATAGGGATCAAGCTGCGCTATGCATGGAAGGAGAAATTCATTGAGGGCAATTACTGGCGCACAAGTATAGGCAGTAAATATCCCATCGTAAATTTCGAGTACAGGAAAGGCCTGAAAAATGTATGGAACAGCAATTACGATTACGATAAGCTGAAGCTCACTATATCCGGCGATGTGAAAATTGCACCATTCGGCCTGCTTACACTTACACTTTTCGGAGGAAAGTATTTTGGCACCCTGCCTTATCCATTGTTGGAGATACATCCCGGCAATGAATACCATACTTACGATCCCTATGCATTCTCAATGATGAACCGCTACGAGTTCATCAGTGACCAATATGCCGGCCTGATGCTCGAGCACTCATTGGGTGGCGGTGTCTTCACCTATATACCGCTGGTAAAAAAATTAAAGCTGCGCCAGTTCTGGACAGCAAAGGGGATAGTGGGCTCACTAAGCGACGAGAACAAAGCGCTAAATCTCAATAAAGGCTTCCCCTTCCGTACACTCGATGGCCAGCCTTATCTTGAATTAGGCACAGGTATCGAAAACATCTTGCGCCTCTTCCGCGTCGATTTCGTGTGGCGTGTAACACCCAAGCCACAGCCCGGCGAGAACCAGTCCCAATACTTCGGCATCTTCGGTAGTATCAAGGTCCGCTTCTGATAAAATTGCCAATTATTTACTCCATATGGCTTTGTCTCTTAGAGACAAAATATCGGTAGAGAACCACGGTCTCAATAAAACGAAGTCCCGTAGGGACGAAATATTTTTGAGCAGAGCAATTAGAATCCCCAGGCATCTATTATCTGCTGCGCATGGTCGTTAGCTTGCACCTTATCTATGATATGCGCTATTTTCCCGGTTTCGTCTATTAGAAAGGTAGTGCGCAGTATGCCCATATACTCCCGTCCGAACAATTTCTTCTCGCCCCAAACGTCATAGTCTTTTATCATCTTCTGGTCCACATCGGCAAGCAGCGGGAAGGGGAGACTGTACTTGTTTTCAAAGTTCTTATGCTTCTTCGCGCTATCGGCACTCACGCCCAATATCACCACACCCTTCTTCTTCAGCTTTGCAAAATTATCGCGCAGGTTGCAGGCCTGCTCGGTGCAGGTGGGTGTGTTGTCTTTCGGGTAAAAGTACAAGGCTACTTTCTTCCCCTTATAATCGCTGAGCGATACGGTGTTGCCGTCCTGGTCCTGTGCTGTAAAATCGGGGGCTTTAGCGCCCTTCTTTAGCTTCGTCATAGCCTGTTTCGTTTTTATGATGCTATCTATTGAAAGTAAACTGTAAAGTTTGTTTATTATCGTTCTCATCGCTTGCCCTTATTACCACCTGGTGTTTACCTTTTTCACAATGCTCATCAAATACGTAAAAGAAATTATCGCCATGCTGCTCCAGGCATATCCATTTGCCATCCAGCTCGGCCCTGAAGTTCTTCACAGAAGTAATTTCGTCCTTGATCTTAAAGCTGATACGTGCTGCCTTTGCCAGGTTACTGCCATTCTTCTGTAAGGCTGTTATGACAGGTGGTTCCGAATCATCGGACAAATAATATGTGCCCAGGTCGCGCACCGACGCCTTGTACCAGCCTTCGCCATCATCCGCTGCTGCCTGCCCCTCTTCGTGCCCGCCATCCACGTATATCAGCGCCACCTTGCTCCGCTTATCGAAGGGTATGGGCCTGCTTGGTTTTATATAAAGGTCAAAATAATGGTGCAGGGGCACATTAGCTGCACCTATGGTATACTTATCGGAATAGCCAAATCCATTTGGTAAACTGCTGAACTTAAAGCAAAACCGGTCATACAGCATGTTATCCCCTAAGGTGAATTTCACATTCGGATGCTGGAACAGGTTGGGGTCGCTTGTTGTGAATAGATTACAGAGTGTATCTTTTTGCGGCGCACCATTGTACTGTATGTAAAACGAAACATTGCTCTTGTTGTTCTTATCGTCAACGAGTTCTATCCTCACTTTATGTACTGCAGTATCCCGCAGGTTAAGTCCGCCATGCATATTGTTCAGCGTATAAATGCGGTCCAGGTGGTTGCCCTGTAGCTGGAAGAGGCACTGTACCCACTGGCCGGTAAATTGCTTCGTGCTGTAATCTGCATAGGCATTTACATACCGGCTTTCATCGTAGCCTATATCGTCCAGGCGCACCGCACATTGCAGGGCATCATCCATATACAGCGAAGCGGTGTAAAAAGCCAGTGAGTTAGTGCTGCCGTTCATAAAGTCATTCGCAGTGAGCCCTATACCTACATTCGAAAAATCCGTTTGCAGCGTATCTTTCGCAGGTTTGTACGCTGCACCCTTTTTTGCAAGTTTATATTGCTTAGGCAGGCTGTTGTAAATGCTATGATTAAAGTCATACACGGCTACGCTCAGGGGTACAGGCGCAATATTATCCACGATCGGCAGTCCGAATTGCTCCGGGTTCAGCGGCCGCTCAGTTGCGGTATTCCTTATCTCGAAATGCAGGTGCGGTGCCGTGGAGCCACCGGTATTGCCCGACCAGGCTATTTGCTCACCTTTCTTTACGGGGAATTGTGTTGGTGTCAACTGCAGGTCTACATTCCACTGTTCTTTTTCATACTGCTTTTGTCTCAGGTACTTCTGTACCGGGCCTATATAATTGTTCAGGTGTGCATACAGTGTAGTGTATCCGTTGGCATGCGTGACGTACAATGCATGGCCGAAACCACCCTTTTCGGTTTTTATTCTGGAGATATAGCCATCAGCTGCCGCATATACCGGCAGGTTCTCTTTGCCGCCCGTTTTTATATCCACGCCGCTATGAAAATGCCCGGGCCGGCATTCGCCAAAATTTCCCGCGAGCGAGATCGGTATATTGAGTGGGTTGCGAAAATAATTCTGCGGGTAGGCAGCTTTGCCGGCGGCGTCCTTTTGGCCATATGCCAGCATTGGCAACAGGCAAAATAGCAGGATGGTTTTTCTCATGTACTAATAATGATGACCTTTTTTATTCTTTTCTCTTATGGATTTTCTTTTTCGTTTTCCGTCACCTCGGCCTCCGCTACCGCCGGTGCCGGTGAATGTGGCTCGTTCATCTTTATACCAAGTAGCCTGCCCCATGGCTGCAGATCCTCCACATGGTCAAACAATATCTTACATATAGCCACAAATGGTATGGAAAGGAACATGCCTGATACCCCCCAAAAAGCGCCGCCCAGCAGTACAATGACGATGGATACAAAGGCATTTACTTCCACCTTCGACGATACTACCCTTGGT
Organism: Bacteroidetes bacterium UBA1947; assembly: GCA_002336915.1. Lineage (GTDB taxonomy): Bacteria > Bacteroidota > Bacteroidia > Chitinophagales > Chitinophagaceae > MKUN01. The sequence goes on from DDET01000012.1 coordinate 11,824, forward strand.
ACAATGATATTGTTGTCAATGAACTGTATCACTGTATAGGCCGCCACAACCAGCAGTGGCGTAGTGAATGAACCATCACCGCCCACAAATGACATCAGCACGGGCAATGCGATCGCTATAATGCCACCCAGGTAGGGGATAACATTCAGGATAGCGCCTATTACCCCCAGCAACACGGCATACCTGACACCCAGTATCAGTAATGCCGAAGAGTTAAGTGCAGCTACTATCAGCATCTCCACCAGCAGGCCGAAAATATAGCTCTGCACAGCCTGTTTTGTTTCGGTCAAAACCTCCGCCACCTGCTCCTGGTGCCTGGTTTCAAACACATCGTAGAAGAAGTTAACGAACAGTGGCTTGTAAAACAGCAACAGGAACACGTAAATAGGTAACAGTACGGCTATGCTCAGAATTCCCATCACGGTGCTAAGCGTTTGTCCTATATAAGCCTGCCCGCTTTGCAAAGCGGAGTTGATCATTGTTGCCTGTTTCTTCAACGATATGTTGAATGTAGCCCGTACCCAGTGTTGAAAGTTGGCAAATACTTCGGCACCCCGTTTTTTAAACTCAGGGGCAAGCTCCGAAAAGCTGGCCAGTTGCGTTGATAAAAATGCAATAATGCCACCTACTATCAGTATGGAGAGCATCAGCACAAGAATAATCGCCAATATTTTGGGTATGCGCCATGCCATGAATTTGTTTACAATAGGATTCAGCAATATGGCTATCAGTGCTGCAAAGCAAACGGGTACCAGTATATCCTGCAGAAGAAGCAGTATGTTGAACAGTGTGTAGATGCCTATCAGCACAAGGGGGGCCTTGATGAAGAAGGGATATTTTTTAGCGGACTCAGCTGTCTTTATCACTGCCTTGGGGAAGACACCCTTTTTTAAAACGGTATTAGCCATATGTATTTTTTAATGCCCTGAAGACGGAGCGTACGCTATTGGTTCAAAGATAAGTAAATGATGTTCATTACGTTCTACATTGTGTTTCTGCTGCCTTTGTCCCTGTTCATTAGCGGGCAACTCGGCGGCCGCCGGTAAAAATCCTTAATTTTGCAGTATATGAAAGAGTGTTGTAAAGAAGCTTTCGAGAATAGGGATCTTCCGGCTCAAAAAAAAGCAAGCTTATTAGGCAGGTTTGTGCAGAAGTTATTTCCTTTTCTGTTGAGTAAGAAAAACCGTACCATCGATGGGAAAACGATACATTAGTGCAGTATGGCCTGGGATCTTTAAGCTTTGGTTGATCTTCTTTACAACAAGGGACCGGGCAGGAGCAAAAGTCTTAATTTTACGTTATATGGGGCGTAAAGGCAATGCTCGATTGCAATTTCGTTTGATCGGGGCCTATGCGTCGATTTTAGAAATACCACGATCCACTCATCAAAATGGTTTATGATCGAGTCCGCAAATTTCCAACGGCTGATAAAATCACTTCCCGGTATCACAAAGGAAGAGGAATCGGTGATATTGGAAAGCTTCAATGTCAGGCAGCTTGAACCGAAGGAATATTTTTGCAGGGAGGGTGAGATCTGCAAACAACTGGGTTACGTAGACAAAGGATGCCTCAGCTATTTCCAGGTATTGGCCGATGGCCGGAAAAGTATCATACATTTTGCTTTCGAAGACTGGTGGACCGGCGACCTCGAAAGTTTTCTTACCAGGGAGCCCGGCCATTATAATTGGCAAGCCATTGAGCCTGTGGAGCTCATTTGCATCTCGCGAAGCAAATTTGACATCCTGCGTAATGAGTATACTGCTTTCAATGGCTTATTTTACCGGAAAACCCAGACAGCATATATTAAGGCAATGGCCAAGGCTGCAAAAGACAAGTCAGAGACGGCCGAAGAAAAGTACCTCAGGATGCTTGAGGAGCAACCGCAAATAATACAACGTGTGCCGCACTATGATGTAGCCGCATACCTGGGTATAGCGCCCGAGTCGCTCAGCCGGATTCGCAATAAGCTAAGCAAGGAAAAATAATTTCTTAACAAATGTCAACGACATTTGAAACTGCCGTTTCCATTTTTGCGATATAAAATGGATAACAATGAAACATGCAGTATCACAGCAAATTTACGATCGCATTGACAACGAGATGTATCAATACGATGGCGACCAATGGTGGAAAGGAAATAATGTATACCACCTGCTAAAAGGCTCGGTAAACCCTTGCCGGTTCCCTTATTTTGTTCGCACTTATACCCAAACACTCAAACGGCAGGCCGGGGGCAAACTGGCTATTGAAGTGGGCTGTGGCGGCGGTATCCTTGCCGAGGAGATCGCCTCGGCGGGCTTCAAGCTCACGGGTATCGATCCAGCGGAACGGTCATTGCAAACAGCAAGGGAGCATGCCAAAATATACAATCTCGATATTGACTACATGCCCGGTACCGGCGAGAATATTCCCTTCCCCGATGCTCATTTCGACGTAGTGTTCTGTTGCGATGTGCTGGAGCATGTAAGAGACTTGCCTAAATGTATATCCGAATTCAGCAGGGTATTAAAACCCGGCGGAGTATTTTTCTTCGATACCTTCAATCGTAATTTTCTCAGCAAGCTCTTTGTCATAAAGCTATGGCAGGAGTGGAAGTCCACGGCAATGATGCCCCCTAAACTGCATGTCTATGAGATGTTGATAAAACCCGCCGAGTTAAAGGAATTGATGTTGGCCAATAACTTCGACACCACAGAGTTCAGGGGCATGTCACCTAATATTAATCCTTTTAAGATGATCTCCCTCTTACGTAAAAGGGCCAAAGGGAAAATAACTTACGAAGAGTTAAGCAACGTCATGAAACTGAAAGAGAATAATGACACGATGGTGGGCTATATGGGCTACGGTATAAAAAAGAAAAATTAATGCAGTATGGCCTGCAGCACTGCCAGCGATCTGATAGTGCCCAGGTGCTGTGTATGCTGGTGCAGGAACTCTATATACCAGTCCAGCAGGCGATAGCGCATAGCTGCATTCATCTGTACCTTGCTTATACCCGTGTAGCCGTTCTCTTTCAGCAACTCGCCCAGTGCTTTTGCGTCTTCGTCATTAACATAAGGGCTTGTTGCCGGCGATTGTGATGTGAACCCGCCTTCCCGCAGGTTAAGATGTGGTGTCGCTGCACTGTAGTCGCCTCTCAGGGGATAACCCAGCAAGTTGCTGCACTGCACTATGAACCAGAGCGGGAAGTTGGCTACCTCGTTCACGGGGAGTGTATCTAGCTGTACAAAATAATCAAAGCTGAATTCAAATAGCTCCGGCATAAGGGCATGCTCCGGCAATAATTTAAGAAGCAGCTCTGCCGAGAAAAGGGCGATGCTGTTCTTGATCACATCTTCGTGCAGTGAGTGGTATATATGTGCCGGCCTGAACTCGCGGATACGTTGCATTTTCTTCTGCGGGTTATGGTACACCGCAAGGTCCAGCATTGTGGATGGCTGCAGCAGCCCAGCATTGTGGCTTTTATTCTTTGCGCTCCTGATGCCCTGCACCATATAGCTTTGCACGCCGTATAGTTCTGTGAAGATGGTACTGATAAGACTGGTTTCGCCATACTTTACCGATCGTAATACAATACCGCGTGTATTTTGCAGCATGGCCCTAATTCAGAAAGACTATTTTGCCTACGTGCTTTTGTGAGCCGTCTTTATTGGTAATGAATACCAGGTACACGCCCGATTGTGGTTTGCGCCCTTTATAGTCCAGGCCGTTCCATACTGCCTGCCCGCCCAGCGCCGTGGTGCGGTATATCAGTTGTCCCGATATATCGGTAATGCGTACATCCGCATTTTCTACTATGCCTTTTACAGCTATGGTCCCTGTATAGTTTGCGGGCACAGGATTAGGGAATGCCAGCAGGCTGTCATTGTTTTCGCCACCCTGCGTGGCTGTGCTGCGGTAACTTACCAGGCCCTTGTCGGTGCCTACATACACATCGCCCGTTACCTGGTCGATGGCTATTGTCATTATGTTATTAGAAGGCAGTGGGCTGTTATCCACTGTAAAGCGGTAAATGATCTTCGATGCATCGGGCGACAATAGCCACACACCGTTCGTGGTGCCTATCCACTTCCTGTCTGCTCCGTCCACAGCTATTGTCTTTACAGATTCGCCCTGGAAAAGGTAGCCTGCAAACTGGTCGTATTGTACTATCCTTTGCTCTGCCTCACAATTACCGGCTATTACATCGCCCGGGCAGTTAATGATGCCGATGCCATTTGCAGTGCCCACCCATATCGATCCGCTTTTATCCTTTGTTACACAAAATGCCGATCCGCTGGGCAGGTTGCCGCTCCCTACTCCTGTGCCCAGGTTGCGATATGAATCGTCACCCCCTGTCTCAGGTGTACCATTGTAGTTATATACCATTACCCCACCACCCAGCGGGCATACATACCATAGCTGGTCATTATCATCGGCTACTATTTTGCCCGCTGCATTAGGGTAAGGGCGCGATGCCGGTACTGCATATTTATACCATGTGCCATCTGTTGTTTTTACGTTCAGCTCATGGTTGGCTCCAAACATCGTTACCCACAAGTTGCCCTTGCTGTCCGTTGTCATTCCGCCTGTTTGCCATCTATTAGGGTCAAGTCCGTGTTCAAGGGGGCTGCCATCTTTTAGCTGTTGTGTGCTGCCATCCGGGTTTATTACAAGTACCCCGTCTATAATAGAGCCAACGTACGCCGTGCCTGTAGCCTGGTCTTTATATACAACCCCGAAATTGTGCATATTGCTTATGGGGGTATAGGTATAGCTGTTAAAATTGTTCCACTCCCCGTTCTTGAACTGCGAAAAACCTATTAAAGACGAGTTGATCGTAGGTAACAATCCCTCGCTAAAGCTGCCATTTGCTACATAAACCTCGTTATTATACGCGTATATGTCGGGCGACAAGGGTCCTGACGGTCCCTTCGGATTGTTAAACTCAAGTGCATCGCCCGAAACGCGCCTTTTCAGGCCATTGAAAGCATCCGCCACCCATGCTGCATTATCAGCCGTGCCGATGGTCTGCACCGGTTCACCGGGCACCTGGAATGAATCTGTCAACTGGTAGCTGGCATTAAGCTTATAAGATATGCCGTTGAACGCTGTTGGCCGGTAAACACTCAGCCATAGTTCGTTATTAACAGGATCTATATGGTTTATTTTTTTCGATGGAGTATTGTATACAGCCCTTAAAGTGTCGCTCTCCAATGCCAGCACAGTGCTGTCGTCAACGGCAAAAAGTTTGCCGCCGGCAGCCGCAACGCCGTTCAGGTGGTGCGTGCTGTCCAGCTGTGTCCATGCCGAGAAAGCCTGCAGGTTAGGTGCATTTTTATTCGCGCGGAACAGGCCTTTCCCTGTGGCAGCATAGAAATAATTGTCCAGCGAGGCCAGGCCGTTGATACCTATTGATTGGTTATTTTTTGTGAACTCGTATGTTTCCTTGATCTCTCTTTTCTCAATATTCACTACCACAATGCCTATCGTAGTGCTGATATAGGCTAGCCCGTTCTCGGTGTAAATGTGGTTAATGGTCTTGTCGCCTGCTACCGTTTTTATTTTGAGGTCGGGTATATTATAAAAAGTGTTGTTTTTAAAGATGTCTATATTACCGTTCTTGTAGGCCAGCACTGCATATCCCGTGCTCACATCATAGGCTACATACTTCATGTCCACGTCGCTCATCCCCTCCACTTTGCTATACGTGTTCAGTTCCTGCGTTACGTAGTTGTAGGTATAAAAAGTAAGGTCTGTAGCTGCAAATACGGTAACACCGTCAGTAGCGACACTTATGGCATTCGTATAGGGCATATGGGCACGCCAGTAGCCTATTGGTCGCTCTTGTGCCTGCGATGGGGCGATAGCGTAAAAGGATAAAATTAATATGGATAAAACCCTGCGTATATTCATCTGGATACTTTTGTCTTTTTTAGTGGTCAATGCCCTTTGCCGTGGCATGGTAGAGCATTGCTTCAAAGGTACCGAAATTAACGTTTTTTATGCCCCCAATATTGCCCCGGGCCTAATCTTCAGGCCTATTTTTGGCGCTTGCATTATCGGCAGCATATTGTTCGGGGCTGGTAAAGTCCAGTTCTGCGTCCCAGGTATTGCCATTTTCCCATGCTGTGAGCACAAAATGCACCTTGCTGGCATGCCAATAGTAGCTTACCATCTTTTCGTCATCGTCCATTGTGCTTTCTTTGCCATAGGCCATCCCTATTATGTTCCGGTAGCCTCTTACGCCGCTTTTGCCCATAAGGCCTTTAACCCGTATATATACGCCCGATAGCCTGTCCAGGCTGTCAAATCTTAAATAAAGCTTGCTGATGCCCGAGCCGAAAGCTGCCTTCGCATTTGTCCCCAGGTAGCGATAGCTCCCGTTTTTCGATAGTTTCAGGTCATTTTCCCATTTACTCTTCGGCTTTCCGAACTTAAACTCTTTAAAGCCATTGGCTTTGTCCAGCTTTTCAAGCGATTGGGCATTCAGGAAAACAGAGGAGGTAAGGAGCAATGTGGTAACGAGAAAACGGTATAGCATGCGTGGTATATTACTGCAATAAAGATAGCATAAGTTCCTTTACTACTCGTCCTCGTGGTGCATGGTTTCCACCTTCGAGCTGAAGAAGTTGAGGAAGAGCACAATGAACGATATGATCATGACCGCGTGTATGCAAACGATGATCTTGCCCAGGTCGCCATGCGGGTGCAGGTCGCCATACCCTACCGTAGTAGAGGTCACTATGCTGAAATACATATAGTCTATTACTGATGTCACCTTGTCGCCCAGTAGCCCCAGCCCTGCATATATCACCGCGAAGGACATAGATATCTCGATGTAATTGAATGACAGCATCAATATATTACGGCGGTAAGAGCGGGGTTTCACGAAAATATCACTTACAAATATCAGCGATGCCACATAACACAATGTCTCCAGCAGCAGGTAGACAGAGATGAACACCACGCCCAAATGTTTGTACAGGCCGCCAAACAGGAAAATAAAAGGCAGGATGGTCTTGAATACTACGTAAAACTCGATAGCCACATTGCGCACTATCACACCGTGCTTGCCAAATATGTTCCGCACATGCAGCCCGGGGAAAATGAATTGTATCGCCACAAGAAATAATCTCAGCACCTTTTCCAGTCCTATATCATTGTGCTTCTTATTGTTCCATATATAGTTCAGGTCGCGCTTATAGTTTTTATAAGCAGATGTTTTGATAGCATGGTTATATTCCGGTTTGCCTAAAAATAATTTGTACAGGATATGCTTCATGATAACTGGCTCTGGCAAACGAAAAGTAGCAATATTCATACGTATCTCAAAGTGCCCGGGCGCTTTGCATGAAAAAGCCCGGGCATATATTGCCCGGGCTCTTGAAACAGACGATTGATTTTATTGAAGCACACAAGTGCCTGAAAAGAATTGAGACATCCATTTGGACTCCAGTTTTCCACAATCCACTTTTGCTTCGTCACGATACCTGCTCGTTAGCGTGGTTGATTCTTCTTTGTTGGGTTGACCTTCGCTCGGTCCACCTGAAGCCGGGATGTAGGTGCACTTACAGGTGAATTGTTGTTCTGCCGGCTCCGGGGTAGGGTCCGGGTCCTCCGTTTTACAGGTAGCCGAAATAAGGATCATTGATAGTGCCACACAGGCAAGGATAGGTAATGCTTTTTTCATAACATCTTATTTTTTAGAGTTTAAAATCAGGCAAATATAAAATATTAAGATAAATATGAGCGCTCATCCCACATTTTTTTCATAACTGTGCATTTTGCAGCATCACTGGGAGGAATTAGGGCATTTACTACTACTGGCTTTATCTTAACTTAGCCCCGTCATGGCCGAAAAGAAACTTTTTTTACTAGATGCAATGGCGCTCATATACCGCGCCTATTATGCACTCATCCGCAGCCCGCGCATTACCAGCACGGGCCGCAATACCAATGCACAATTCGGGTTTACCACAACCCTGCTCGATTTGATTAATAAGGAGAAGCCCACGCACCTGGCAGTGGTTTTTGATACCGCAGCACCCACCGAAAGGCATACCGATTTCGAGGCATACAAGGCCAACCGCCAGGAAGCCCCGGAAGATATCGTATCCTCATTACCCGACATCAAGCGCATCATAAAGGGCTTTAACCTGCCTTGCATGGAGCTGGACGGTTTTGAGGCTGATGACCTTGTGGCTACGCTTGCCATAGAGGCTGCCGACCTTGGTTACACCGTTTACATGGTGACACCCGATAAGGACTATGGCCAGGTAGTGCGCGACAATATATTTATCTACAAACCCGCCTACCAGGGAGGCGAGCACGAGATAATGGGCCCGGCCGAAGTATGCGCCAAATGGGGCATCAAGCGCGTCGACCAGGTGATAGACATTCTTGGCCTCATGGGCGATTCTGTGGACAACATACCCGGCATACCCGGCGTAGGTGAAAAGACCGCCGCAAAGCTGCTGGCAGAGTATGACAACATCGAGAACATACTGGAGAACGCCGATAAGATAAAAGGGGCCCTTGGTGAGAAGATACGCAACGGTAAAGAGCTGGCTATCATGTCTAAAAAGCTGGCAACTATTATTACCAATGTACCCGTTGCCTTCCACGAAGAAGACTTCAGGGTGAAGGAGCTGGATAAGGAAAAGCTCGCAGAGATATTCGCAGAGCTGGAGTTCAAAGCACTGGGTAAGCGCATACTGGGTGATGGCTTTAATGTGAACGAAAAAGTAGCCGGCCCCGTCTCTACCGATCTGTTTGGCAATGTCATCAAACAAAAGTCCTCGCAGGCCACAACTACGGTTGCTGATGCTGCGGCCGATGCGGTAACCGGAAAGGCAGAAGAGATGCCCTCGAACCTGAAGCGTGCAACGGAGGTGCCACACACTTATCATTTAGTGAATGACGATGAAGCCGTAAAAAAGTTAGTAGCAGATATGCTGCAACAAAAAGAAATAGCCTTCGATACCGAGACCACTAACCTCGATGCCAACCTTGCCGATATAGTGGGTATGAGCTTTAGCTGGAAGCAGGGTGACGCATACTACGTCAACGTACCTGCTGAGCGTGGGGCTGCGCTGGCATTGCTGGAGCAGTTCAGGCCGCTGTTTGAGAAAGAGGATATACTATGGCTGGGGCAAAACATTAAGTATGATATGATCATGCTGAAGTGGATGGGTTTTGAGCTGAAAGGCAAGGTCTATGATACCATGGTGGCCCACTATGTGATAGAGGCCGATGGCAAGCACAGCATGGATATGCTAAGCGCCAAGTACCTTGCATACGAGCCCATATCCATCGAGACGCTGATAGGCAAGAAGGGAAAAGGCCAGTTGAACATGCGCGATGTACCGCTCGAAGACATCAAGGAATACGCTGCCGAAGATGCGGATGTAACACTGCAGCTCAAGCACGTTTTTGAACCGCTGGTGGAGCAGATGGAAGTACGCCGCGTGCTCGACGAAGTAGAGAACCCCCTGGTGCCCGTACTTGTGGAAGTAGAGACCGAAGGTGTGCGCATAGACGTCAACTTCCTGAACGAATATTCTAAGATTCTGGAGCAGGATATAAAGCAGGCCGAAGAGAATGTGTACCGCCATGCGGGCGTCAACTTTAATCTCGGCTCACCTAAGCAACTGGGCGAAGTATTGTTCGACATCATGAAGCTGGACCCGGGGGCTAAGAAGACTAAGACAGGCCAGTACGCCACGGGAGAGGACGTGCTGCAAAAGCTGCGCAACAAGCACCAGGTGGTGGATGACATATTGGTATACCGTGAGCTCACAAAGCTCAAGAGCACCTATGTCGATTCACTGCCACTGCTGATCAATCCCCGCACGGGCAGGGTGCATACCAGCTACAACCAGACCATAGCGGTCACCGGGCGCCTCAGCAGTACCAACCCTAACCTGCAGAACATCCCCATCCGCACCGACCGTGGCCGCGAGATAAGGAAGGCATTCATTCCCCGCGATGATAAGCACCTCCTGGTCTCTGCCGACTATTCGCAGATAGAGCTGCGCATAGTTGCTGCCATCAGCGGCGATGAAGAGATGATCCGCGCCTTCACAGAGAACAAAGACATACATACCGCAACAGCAGCCAAAGTATATGGCGTACCCGAGCTGGACGTAACACCACAGATGCGCCGTGCCGCAAAGGCCGTCAACTTCGGTATCATATACGGCCAGTCTGCTTTTGGCCTGGCTGAGAATTTAAGCATCAGCCGCACGGAAGCGAAGACTATTATTGACAATTACTTCACGCAGTACCCCTCCATCAAAAAGTACATGGATACCTCCATCAACTTTGCGAAGGAGTTCAGTTATGTCCAAACGCTCTTAGGCCGCAAGCGCTACCTGCGCGACATACATTCTGCTAACCAGACCGTGCGCGGCTATGCAGAGCGCAACGCCATCAATATGCCCATACAAGGCACTGCTGCTGATATGATAAAGCTGGCCATGATCAAAGTGCAGGCCGCCATTAAAAAGAGCGGACTGAAGTCTAAGATGATATTGCAGGTGCATGATGAATTGGTATTTGATGTGCCCGAAGAGGAACTAAGCGAAGTACAGCAACTCATAAAAGAGAACATGGAAAGCGCTATGGAGCTACCTCACGGTGTGCCCATCAATGCTGAAACAGGCTCAGGCCGTAACTGGCTTGAGGCGCATTAAAAACCCCTCTGCCCCTGACGGGGGCTACTATCGCGAATGGGGAAGTCCCTTTAGGCCCGCCCGGATGACTCGGTCGGACGGGGATTTAGGGTTTTAGTGTTTTTTCCATCACCACATGTGGTATGCCTACTTCGGTGAATTTTTCACCGGGCAGGGTAGTGTAGCCTAGTTTTTTATAAAAGCCTTCGGCAATGTCGCGGGCGTGGAGGATGATGCGTGTGTAGTTTCTGTGCCGCGCCATTTCTTCGGCATGCTGTACCAGCAGGCGGCCTATATTCTTCCCTTGCATAGCAGGTGTCACGGCCATCTGGCGCAGCTTTATCGTTTCATTATCTTTGGGCTGCAGCATTACGCAGCCTATTACATTACCATCCTGCATGGCCGCCAGTATGGTGTCTGTTTCATCGGCGCTGAGGTCTTCATTTTCCAGCGAGAGGCCAAGGGGTTTGCGCAATACTTCCTCGCGCAGGTCGTATACGCCGCCATATTCAGGCTCGGTGATGAAGATCTCTTTTACGATTACCTCGCTCATATACTTATCGTTTCAGTTCAAGCTGTGTGGTGTCGTTGCTCTTAACGGTAAAGCGTACTTTCTCTATGTTCGGCACAGGCACATTAGGCGTTTTATTGTAGCGCAGCTCATAAAGGCCGGGCTGTATGCGCACACGCTGGCTGTTGGGATTGCCGTTTATGTCCATGTCCAGGAACTTTACATAATTGTCATTCTTGGGTGTGAACAGCTCAACCCTGCCAAAGGCTTGCTCGTTCGTGATCTGTAAATAGCCTGGCTCATCCACAGTTATTACCGTAACATTATCAAACTCTATATCAACGTAGCGCTCCATGCGGGGCACGGTATTGACCGTGATGTGATAGGTGCCCGTTGGGTACTCAAGGTCCAGGTCGCACTTCTGGCTTACCGTAGGGCCGCCGCCGCCTATCACACGCTCAGTAACATTGGCCATAAACTCCGACACAGGTTTGTCGGGCTTACCCTCGTAGGCAAAGTGCAGCGAACCGCCGTTCACCACTATCGTCAGTTTGTTTACTTTGTTAGCTATTATAGGCACATTGCGCGCTACCAGTGCCAGCTTGCCCGGCAGCTTAAGTGTGTAGGTGCCCGCATCCAGTTTCTGTGGTACAGGGTTACCCGTTGCGTTCACCGTCCTTATAAAGCGCTTCACTTCTTTGCCCGTGTTGGCATCTGCTACTGCTATCTCGGGCGTAGTGCTGTAGAATTTTCCTTTACCATCGGTGAAGTATATCTCCACCATGGTCTGTGGCGACTCCGCAGTTTGCAGTACATAGCTCACCAGTTTTTCAGATGGCTCTTTGGGTGGCGGCGGTGTGGTAACCTTTGGTTTCTTTGGCGTAACCGTTATGGCATTCTCATTTGGCGGCGGCATGGGTATGCGGGGTATTATTACCGGCCTTGTTACGGGTGCTATATAAGCCTTATTGGGTTTGGCTGCGTATATTTTTTTGGGTGACAGGTAGGCTATGTTCTCCTTTACGCGCGGCTTGGGGGGCGGCGGTGCTTCTACCTTCGGCTCGTTGGGCGGGGGCATGGGTATATGCGGTATGGCCACCAGGGGCGATGCAAGGTCGGTATAAAGCTTAGCCGGTTTTGGTGCTGTTATTTTTTTGAGCGGCACATAGCCTATCGTCTCTTTTACGCGTGGTTTAGGTGGTGGCGGTGTCTCAGCCCTGGGCGTCACAACTTCTTTTACAGGCGGCTTCTCAACAGGTATCACCTCTTTCACCACGGGCTTGTCGGCAGGAACTTCCTTGGTTATTTTAAAGGCAGGTATGTCCACCTTCAGCATGCTGGGGGTGTTCACCACAGCGCTCTCCAGTTTTTTTAGGTCGCTCTTCAGTATGTTCAGCATGGGGCGGTACTGCTCCATGATCACGCCCACGGCTTTGGGCACATCGGCCTCGCTTGTCACCTGCAGGTAGTTGCCCAGGCAGTCGTACTCCAGCTTCAGGGCCGGGTTATCCACCAGGCTTATGATGTAGGGCTTGAAGTGTATCTTCCGCTGCATCAGCATGCGGGCTATGGCGCAAAGGTCGCCGCCGCAGCTCTCACCGCCATCGGTTATCAGCACCAGGTTGTAGAAATATTTATAGTCCTCCGTAAGGTCTTCCTCGGCCGCTTTTTGCAGCGAATAGGCTATGGGCGTAACCCCCAGGGGGTGCAGATCCTCCAATCGCAATTGCAATTGTGTACGGTTATTGCCGCTAAAGTTCACCTCGCGCTTTGTATCATAGCAGTTGCTGTCCTTTACATTATACTGCTCACCAAAGGCACGCAGGCCAAACTCCACCGACTTATTGACACCATATATACTATCGAAGAGGGAAATAATGATATCCTCGGCGGCCTTGTAGCGCTCCTTGTTTTTGGTCCATGGCATTATCATGCTCGATGATTCGTCGAGCAGGATTAGCAGGCGGGGCTGTTTCATCCCTTCGCCTACCTGGGCATTTACACTATTGGGTGATGAGAAAAACGATATGAATAGTACCAGTAAAAATAAAAAACGTCGCAACAGCATGATTATATATACTCTATATGGTGGCAAACCTACGTCAAAAGCCCGAGGATTGGAATTTATTGTATCACCCTATGGGTGGGATTTGTTTAATAATAATATCAACGAATCCGGCCCGGTGTATCGCGCGGAAAATGATATTGTATGGTTAAGATGCGGGGGCGAAGATGATCCCATAAATGCCCCGCCGGCGCAAGTATGCAGCGTAGCCATTGCGAGTGGGGTACTTGTGCCTAACCCCATGGGCCGCTTCGCTGGCTCAAGTATGCTGCAAAGCCGTCGGGGCAGCGCACTTGTGCCCGAGGCTTGGCCAACTAGCCGCGTAAGCCAATTTCAATAAATGATAGCCCTTTTAACAAACCGGGTTTCCCGCAATAATCCCTCGCGCTGCTATACAACCAATCTTCGGCCTCCGCTAAAAACCAGCCTTAACAGGATTATTATGGATATAATCCAGTTTCTGGTATAACACTTCGGCGCTATATAATGGTATCGGTTTGTTATGCTGTTGCCAAAGCTGGTAATGGGTGTTATTACTGTTTGCCTGCCCTGCTCTGTGAAATTCCTGCATCATCCGGTCCTTTCGGCTTTCCGATGGATTGCCTTGTATCGCCTTAAGTAATTCGGTGGAAGTATGTCGCTTATGGTCACGCAGTATATCTTCCATTTTATCTCCATGACTACCGATTATCAAATGAACATGATTGGTCATTATGCACCACGCATAAACATCAAGGCCTCTTTTTTCAATGCAATGGTCAAGGCTGGCTAAGACAATATCTCGGTACTCCTTTCTTGTAAGTACGTCTATCCAATTTACGATTGAGTAGGTAATGAAATATAGTTGCTCCTGCTCGTGAAATTTGTACTTCCTGCTCATTGCATTAAAGATAATTCATATCGCGCATTGGCTAGGCTCCTGGCACAAGTATGCAGCATAGCCTTTGCTGCCAGCGTACTTGTGCCTAATACACCATATATTCCCCACGAAAAACAACTCAAACCCATGAAAAAACACGTTCATATAACGATTTGCATTATCCCTCCCCAATCGTAAATCAATCAATACTTTTTGAATTATCAATTCCTCCATTTGTCCAAAAATACTGGTATGATACCCTTTCAAAAGGTTATGATACCCTTTCAGAAGGGTATCATAAAACAAAAATTTCCCCAACTCAAAACTGCATAAGACCTTTGTGCTGGTTTTACCTTTTCTCCCGTCATTGCGAGGAATTTCTGGCCTTGTGTATGGCCATGACGAAGCAATCTGCGGCTGAGGAAAAAGCGAAACCGCTGAAGTAAGTAACCTCAGCAAAAACATTTATTAACCGCCAAACCCTTCATCTCCCGCTCCTTCGGAGAGGGCCGGGCTGAGGCAAAAAACCTTTATCAAACTATGATTCTAAACCCCAAAGAGACCCTCGCCCGCGATCTCTTCTTCCAAACCGGCAAAACACAAAAAGAGATCGCCCAAATTATCGGCGTCAGCGAAAAAACCATCTACCTCTGGATGAGAGACGGCGACTGGAAACGCCTTCGTTCCGCATCCAAAAGAATGCCTTCGATGATAGTAGAGAACTTCTACTCTCAGGTGCAGGAACTAAACGAAGAAATAAGAAGCCGCGACACCGGCAAACGCTATCCCACTATTCAGGAAGCCGAAGTATTCCGCAAAATGGTAATGACCATCGGCCGTATACAGAAAGGCCATACCCAGCCCGAGTACATGGAGATGATGCAGAAGTTCCTGAGTTGGGTGATGTCGCAAGACCATACCCTCAGCAAAACCCTTACACCCATAGCAAATGCATTCCTAAAAACCCAATCCGTCGATGGCTTCCTTCCCTTCGACATAGAATACGAACCCGCACCACCCAAAGACGAACCCAACACCATCGACTTCCACGCCGCGGAATTTACCAACAACACCTCCCTCTCCGGAGCATGTCCCGCGAATAGCGGGAGAGAGGGCCGGGGTGAGGCCGAACTCGCGCCGGTTACTCCCGAAGATAGCAACAACAACTCCTCTCAGGTACCCGGAGGGGGGAGGGGTCA
>DDET01000035.1 GCA_002336915.1 Bacteroidetes bacterium UBA1947
TCAACGCGTCTGACCGCTTGGAGCGGTGCTGAGGCTACCCAGTTCCTCAACGCGTTTGACCGCTTGGAGCGATGCTGAGGCTACCTGTTAATTTTGCAAATTGTATCTTTAGGGTATGGAACAGTCGCATGTTCGTCCGAGTGATGAGCTGAACCCGCAGGAAAGGGAATATGAGAATAGTATAAGGCCGCAAACGATAGAAGAGTTTGCGGGGCAGCCACAGTTAATAGAGAACCTGCGCATATTTATAAAAGCGGCCAATCTACGTGGTGAAGCGCTGGACCATGTGTTATTTCATGGCCCTCCCGGCTTAGGAAAGACCACGCTTTCGCGGATAGTAGCCAATGAACTTGGCGTAAATATTAAAGAGACCAGCGGGCCGGTGATAGAAAAACCAGCAGACCTGGCAGGGCTGCTGACCAGCCTGGAGCCAAGGGATGTACTGTTCATAGATGAGATACATAGACTAAGCACAGTGGTGGAGGAGTATATGTATGCTGCGATGGAGGATTTTAAGATCGATATAATGATAGATAGCGGTCCCGCGGCGAGGAGTATACAACTGACGCTGAATCCTTTTACGCTTGTGGGAGCAACTACACGTTCTGGTTTATTGACAGCCCCTTTGTTATCGCGTTTTGGTATCAAGTCGAGGCTGGAATATTATACATCGGATGTGCTGCAGCGCATAGTAATGCGTGCTGCCGGACTACTGAATGTGCGGATAACGAGTGATGCTGCGATGGTGATAGCGCGCCGCAGCAGGGGAACGCCGCGTATAGCCAATGGGCTGCTGCGCAGGATGCGTGATTTTGCGCAGGTGCTGGGTAATGGCATCATTGACATGGCTATAGTGGAATATGGGCTTAAAGCGCTGAACGTGGATGAGAGCGGCCTGGATGATATGGATAATAAGATACTTTCTACTTTAATAGACAAATTCAAAGGCGGCCCGACAGGACTGAGCAATATTGCCACATCTGTAGGTGAGGAGGCCGGGACGATAGAGGAGGTGTATGAACCGTTCCTGATACAAGAAGGGTATATCATGCGTACGCCGAGGGGCAGGGAGGCGACAGAGAAGGCCTATGCCCATTTGGGGCGGAAGAAGAACGGGACGGACCCCTTGTTGTTTTAAGCAAGATTTTTTGCGAGGTGGCACATTCAACCCCATCGGGGTAGTAAAGAAGGTACATCACTTTCCCCCGGTTTCACCGGCGGATATTCACATTTAACCCCTTCGGCGTTGAATGACTACGGTAGAGAAGAATAAATTTAAGTTTTAGGTTGGATCACTTCCATCAAGGTATTCACAAAAGTTTCCCAGCTGTATTTTCTTTTTTCTTCCAATAGATTTTCGTGTAGGTTGGGGATGGAGTTGGGTTGGAAGAATTTTAAGATCGCATCTGCTATTGCTTTGGGTTCTGAGCCTGTCACATAGCCGACCTTTCCGTCGGGCACTACTTCTGCGAGTCCACCGACATTCGTTACGACCATGGGCTTTTCGAAGTGATATGCTACCTGTGTAATGCCGCTTTGCGTGGCGGTGCGATAGGGTTGCACTATAAGATCGGCGGCGCTGAAGTAATAGCGTACCTCATCATTAGGAATGAATTCAGTATAGAGATGTATGCTGCTTTGTAAGTGAAACCTGGTAATGATCTCCTCATAAAATTCGCGATCGCCATAGAACTCACCGGCTACAATAAGCTTAATGCCTGAGGCTTTTATGCGTTCATCGCCCATAGCCTCGAGTAATATATCCA
Source organism: Bacteroidetes bacterium UBA1947 (assembly GCA_002336915.1). Taxonomy (GTDB): domain Bacteria; phylum Bacteroidota; class Bacteroidia; order Chitinophagales; family Chitinophagaceae; genus MKUN01. The sequence continues at coordinate 1,767 of DDET01000035.1, forward strand.
GGCCTTTGTATTTGCGAATGAAGCCGAAAAAGAGGATGTATTTATCTGCAGGGTTTAAATGGAGTTTTTTGCAGGCCTCTTCTTTTGTCACTGCCGGGCCGTAATTATCGTAGACAGGATGTGGGTTGAACTTTGCAGGCTTGTTTGTGAATTTTTTAAGGTCCTGTAGCACATCCTTGCTCATGGTGATGAATACATCAACGGGCTTGAGAAAGTATTTAGTGAACTGCAAATCGCCGGGGCGCTTTTCGTGCGGTATCACATTGTCCGCTATACAGAGAATGCGTGTGTGCTTGTTCTTACGTACGATACGCAGTATGGTGCCTAGGCATGGCCCCATAAAGGGCAACCAGTAGCGAACGATTACGAGATCCGGTTTTGCTGCTTTTATCCGGTTGCCCACTGAAAGCCAGTTGAGCGGGTTGATAGAGTTGATAATGCTTTTTATAGTTAAATTCTTCGGCGCGGGTTCGTCGGTGAACTGGGACTTGCCGGGGAAAAGGAAACCAGGGTATTGCAATGAAAAGGAATAAATGATCACATTGTGTCCCTGTTCTTGCAGTATCTCAGCAAGCCGCTCGTTGAAGGTGGAGATACCACCTCCGCGCAGTGGATGTGCGGGACCAATGAGTGCGATGTTCATTTAAAATATAGTTTTAAAATCTTGCTGTGCCTGTTGGTAATCCTGTGGTATGCCTATGTCTATAAAGTAGCTATCGCTTGCGTATGCATAGAATTTGCGTTCGGCAACAAAGGCTTCAAGATAGTCTTTTTCAAAAGAGTGTTTTTCGGGTAGCTCCCTCGTAAGGAAAGCGTTCCTGTTTATGACGTAGATGCCGCCGTTGATAAGGCCGGTCTCGCGCTGTTGTTTTTCTTCGAAAGATGTAATGCAATTATTTACGTCAACATTTACTACGCCGTAGCGGTCGAAGTTATGCATTTGTTTGAGCGCCAATGTGGTTTCTGCGTCTTTTGCTACGTGCAGATCGAGTTGTTCTTTTAGTGAGACGCGGAACATAGTATCGCCGTTTAATACCGCTACATGTTCGCTCTTTGCTTGCAGGAGTGCCAATTGTATGCCGCCGCCTGTGCCTAAGGGCTCCTGTTCTAAAACGTAGTCGGCTTCGAAGGGGCGTTGTTCTGTTTTGAGCCAGTCGAGTATCACTTCATGTTTGTGACCAAGGGAAAGTATAACGCGTGTGCATTGCTGCGCGGTGAGGTATTCGAAAATATAATGGAGAAAAGGATGCCCGTTGACAGGTGCCATGCACTTGGGCGTGTTTTCGCCTATAGCTCCCCTGAGCCTTGTGCCTAAACCACCTGCGAGTACGATGCATTCCATTTTCAAGTCAAAATTCAAAAGTCAAAACCAAAAAGTTGCAGACAGACTATGTGTTAAAAAGATCAGATGGTCCAGGTGAAGAGGCCTTGTTCTGTGAACTGGTATGGGCGGAACTCGCCGCCGAAGTGTGCCAGTGCTTCCTTAACCGCGTAATGATTATTGCCCGGGCAATAGAACATCATGAAGCCGCCGCCGCCTGCGCCGCTTATTTTGCCGCCTGTTGCGCCTGCTTTTTTTGCGGTTTCATACATATCATCCATCAGTCCTGTGGATATACCCTGGGCCATCTGTTTCTTGTATTTGAAACCGTAATCGAGAATAGCGCCTATATCATCTATATTTCCTTTTAACAGGGCCTCTTTCATCATGCGGGCCTGCTCCTTGAGCTGGTGCATGGCATCTATTGAATCCTGCTTTTTATCTGTTACGTTTTTGCTTTGTGCTTCTATGATTGTAGAAGACAAGCGACTGGTGGCCGTGAAATAAAGCAAGAGATTGTTGCTAAGCTCATGCAAGTATTTAGGTTTTATGCGGAGTGGGTTTACGATCACTTTATCGTTGTCGTAAAACTCCATATAGTTAACCCCGCCAAATGTAGCCGCATATTGGTCCTGCTTGCCGCCTGCCATTGCCAGTTCCATACGTTCGATCTGGTAAGACATGTGTGCGACGTCGTATTCGCCCAAGGGTAGTTGCAGCCATTCCGCAAAGGCACCGAGGATGGCTACCATTAAAGTAGATGAAGTACCGAGGCCTGAACCTGCGGGAGCATCTACAAAAGTAGTGAGCTTAAAGCCTGAGGGTACGGGGCCGTAGTCGCGGACGATGCGGTTGTAGACACCTGTAGCGAGGTCGAGCTGACCATTGACAGGTAAGGTGCTATCAAGCGCATAGGTGACTACCTCTTTCCTGTCTATAGCTTCTATGATGATCATATTGGCCGATAGCGGCTCAATTGAGGCATGTGCATAGAGCGATATGGTGGCATTTAGGATGGCGCCGCCATAAAGGTCACAATAAGGACTCACATCGGTGCCGCCACCTGCGAGGCCTATACGTAGCGGGGCTTTACTGCGGTAAATCATGTTGGCGAAGCTAATTATAATTTCTCAATGGCTCAATTCTCAATAAGTCAATTGAGCTGCTGGGATCTTAATTTGGCTGTTTGTTACCGGAGAATATCATAGAAAGCAGGTAAAAAGCAATTATTCCGAGCAAACCGCCTACACCATCTGCGAGCACATCCATCATGTCCTTGCTGCGGCCCAGGGAAGTAAGGGTGCCCTGCAGCAGTTCTACTATCCAGCCCGTATAAATGCCTAGGGCCAGTATGAACAAAAGGAAAGTAATCTTTCGCGTGGGGCGGGTACAAAGCCATAGGAATGCAAAGCCACCGAATAAAATGAAATGCACCCATTTGTCTATAAAGGGGACGTTTACCTCAGGAATGTCTTTAGCCGGTAAAAGACAGGCAATAAAAATGAGCAAGGTCCACAGTATTGCGAAAATCCTTGCTCGTTTTTTATAAGGTGAATCGTAAGAAAAAATCTTCTTCAGCATATTATTAGCCCACCAGTGCCATATAAGCGGCGGCGTCCATAAGGCCATTTACTTCGTCAGCGCTATCCACTTCCATTTTCACCATCCATCCTTTGCCGTATGGGTCTGAATTTACATATTCGGGATTGCCTTCCAGGTCTGCGTTCACTTCAGTGATGGTACCGGCAACAGGCAGGTACAAGTCTGAAACGGTCTTTACAGCTTCAACGGTACCGAAGGTATCGTTAGCGCCTAATTTTTTGCCTACTGTGTCAATATCAACGAATACGATATCGCCAAGCTCGTGCTGGGCAAATTCTGTAATGCCGATGGTAGCTATGTTACCTTCCAGTTTGATCCATTCGTGATCTTTGGTATATCTGAGTGTGTCAGGAAAATTCATACAATCAATTTATTTGCGGGTAAAAATAATAGATTTTTGCTTTAAAAGCTAAATGCCTGTAATAATGGGCATTTCAGAGCCTTTTTTAACAATAATGTACTTTTTTAGCTCTGTTAAATTGTGTAATTTACAGGCACTGTTTTTGGTGTATTCATAGTGGATAAAAAGAATGAATTATTTATTTAATCAATACCATTTTATTCTAATAAAATAGCAAATATTGAAGGCTTATAGATTATCCACAGGCGGTTGATTTCTTTATCCTAAAAAAAGTATGGTTTTAAATACTTTCGTTTCCGCCCCGAGAGAGCAGGTTTTAAAAACAAAATTTAATAACACAAAAATATTTTTACCCATGAGTGCCACTACTACCAAAGGCAATGGCCTTTCTTTCCAACGCCAGTATACAAAGGACGGTGTGAGCGCCTACGACATGTTTGAGTATGATTACCGTACATCGGTGATCCGTAACCCGAACGGTGAGAAGGTGTTTGAGATGACCAATGTTGAAGTACCGAGCCATTGGTCGCAGATAGCGACGGATATCCTTGCACAGAAATATTTCCGCAAGGCCGGTGTTCCGCAAAAGGATGGCAGCCTGGGCCGTGAAACATCCGTAAAGGAAGTGGCACACCGCCTGGCAGACTGCTGGAAGGGCTGGGGCGAGAAATATGGTTATTTCGCATCGGCCGATGACGCGCAGGTATTCTATGATGAGCTAGTATATAGCATACTGTTGCAAAGCTGCGCGCCTAACTCGCCACAGTGGTTCAATACAGGCCTGTTCAGCAGCTATGGTATAGATGGTAAAGCACAAGGTCACTATTATGTGGACCCAACAACAAACAAACTGGAACGCTCGCTGAATGCTTATGAGCGCCCCCAGCCACATGCTTGTTTTATATTGAGCGTAGAAGATGACCTGGTGAACGATGGCGGTATCATGGACCTGTGGGTGCGTGAAGCCCGTATCTTCAAATACGGATCGGGTGTGGGTACTAACTATTCTAACATACGTGCGGAAGGTGAAAAGCTGAGCGGTGGTGGTACATCGAGCGGATTGATGAGCTTCCTGAAAATAGGTGACCGTGCTGCAGGCGCTATTAAGAGCGGCGGCACTACCCGCAGGGCAGCGAAAATGGTATGCCTTGACCTGGACCACCCTGAAGTAATGGACTTCATAGACTGGAAGGTAGAAGAAGAGAAGAAAGTAGCTGCGCTGATAGCTGCAGGTTATGCTTCTGACTACGAAGGTGAAGCTTACAAAACAGTATCCGGACAAAATTCTAATAACTCAGTACGTATACCTAACGAATTCTTCCGCAGGCTTACGAATAATGAGAACTGGGACATGACCGCCCGCAGCACCGGTAAGGTAATGAAGAGCGTGCCTGCAAACCAAATATGGGATAAGATATCTTATGCTGCATGGCGCTGTGCTGATCCGGGTACACAATATGATACAACGATCAACGAATGGCATACCTGCCCTGAGGGCGGAAGGATAAGGGCATCCAATCCATGCTCTGAGTACATGTTCCTTGATAACACGGCTTGCAACCTGGCATCAATGAACCTGCGCCGTTTCTTTAACGAAGCAGACAATACATTTGACGTAAAAGGCTTTGAATACATAACACGCCTGTGGACAGTGGTATTGGAAATATCAGTACTGATGGCACAGTTCCCCTCGCCTGAAGTGGCACAGCTGAGCTATGATTACCGCACACTTGGTTTAGGTTACGCTAACCTGGGATCGATGCTGATGGTGAGCGGTATACCTTATGACAGCGAAGAAGCACGTGCAATAGCAGGGGCTATCACGGCAATCATGAACGGTGTGGCTTACAAGACGTCAGCCGAAATGGCTAAGGCGCTGGGTACCTTCCCACGATACGAAGAAAATAAAACACATATGCTGCGTGTAATGCGCAACCACCGTGCAGCGGCATATGATGCAGTAGATGCTTATGAAGGAATAGAACTGAAACCTGTAGGTATCAATGCAAAATATTGTCCTGACTACCTGCTGAAAGCAGCTACCAAGGCGTGGGATGATGCAGTACAAATGGGTGAGCAATATGGCTACCGCAATGCACAGGCTACCGTGATAGCACCGACAGGTACTATAGGACTTGTGATGGACTGCGATACCACAGGCGTAGAACCTGATTTCGCACTGGTGAAATTCAAGAAGCTTTCCGGCGGTGGTTATTTCAAGATCATCAACCAATCGATACCTGCTGCACTGAGGAACCTGGGATATACACCGGCTGAAATGGATGCTATAGTGAAATATGCCAAAGGACACGGCACATTTGCAGGAGCTCCGTACATCAACCACGAGACGCTGAGCGAAAAAGGCTTTATCGCCGATGAGCTGAAAAAATTGGACGCTTCTGTAGAGAGTGCGTTTGAAATAGGATTTGTATTTAATGCCTATAACCTGGGTGAAGAGTGTTTGAAACGCCTTGGTTTTACCCCTGAGCAGTATTTCCACCCGGAATTCAACCTGCTGGAAGAATTGGGCTTTAACGAGGATGAAATAGAAGCGGCAAACGATTATGCCTGCGGTACTATGACCATAGAAGGCGCCCCATACCTGAAAGATGAACATCTTGCAGTGTTTGACTGCGCTAACAAGTGCGGCCGTAAAGGACAACGGTACATACACGCCCATGGCCACATACGTATGATGGCAGCAGTACAACCCTTCATAAGCGGTGCGATATCGAAGACCATCAACCTGCCAAATGAGGCTACGGTAGATGAAATAAAAGACTGCTACCAACTGAGCTGGCAGCTGGCCCTTAAAGCTTGCGCGCTTTACCGCGACGGATCGAAACTGAGCCAGCCGCTGAGCAACAAGAGCGATAAGAAAAAGAAAGAAGAAGTTACGGAGGAAAGCGTGAACCTCAATGACTCGCACATAGTGGATATGGGCAAGTTGACGGTTGAAGAGCTGCTGGATGAGGTGAACAAACGTGTGCAGGACAGCCCTGATACGACATTGAAACGCCGCCTGAGCCATATAGTGGAGCGCCAGCAGTTGCCTGCGAAACGCCGTGGCTATACCATAAAAGCCAAAGTGGGCGGACAACCACTGTTCGTACGCACAGGTGAATATAACGATGGTACCCTGGGTGAGATATTCCTGGATATGGCCAAAGAAGGTGCTACTATGCGTAGCCTGATGAACAGCTTTGCGATAGCGATATCGATAGGCCTGCAGCACGGTGTACCACTGGAGGAGTTCGTTGATAAATTCACATTTACCCGCTTTGAACCATCGGGCGTGGTAGACCACCCGAATATCAAAACCGCTACGTCGGTACTGGATTACGTGTTCCGCCTGCTGGCTTATGAATACCTGGACCGTACGGACCTGGTACATGTGCCGGACCCAAGCCGCCTGACGCATGCAGAAGAAACGGCAGCCCAGCAAGAGCTATCGCAGGTGAGGGTTACAGCCCCGCAGCAAACGCAAAAGCAAAAGAACGTGAGCCCTGCTCCTAAAGCAGTTGCCATGTCGGGACAGATATCGGCTGATGTAAAGAAACTAATGGGTACCAGTGCTGATGCGCCTGCCTGCCGCAACTGCGGAAATATAACTTTAAGGAACGGCACCTGTTACATGTGTCCTAACTGCGGCACCACTACGGGTTGCAGCTAGTGGAAGATAGAGCAAATAGTAGATTTAGTTGTTTAGCCCTGCGTTCATCGCGGGGCTTTTTTTATGGTTAATTTATTTTTGGCACACTTTATGGTAAAATAATTGTTTAAAAATTTATTAATCTTGCACCCATAATTTAAAAATTTATGAAGTACACGTACGTTTTATTAGTCGTTTTATTATTCCCATTCCTTTCTATGGCACAGCCAACCGGAGACCTGACCATCTTCTCGGAAGACGGTGACAAATTTTTCCTGGTATTGAATGGCCAACGCCAGAACAATGCAGCCCAGACCAATGTAAGGATAGAAGACCTTAACCAGCCTTACTACAGCGCGAAGATCATTTTTGAAAACACAGCCTTGGGCGAGCTAAGCAAGAACATAGCCATCGCGGACCCATCGACGAATGCGATGATGGATGTGACCTATAAGATCAAGAAAGACGGCAGTGGTAAAGCCAAACTGCGCTACTTTTCGGCCATCCCGCCTGCACAAAGCTATGTGGCCCCGGCCGACGTATATGTAATGCACTATGGGGGTGGCCCGGTAGCCGGCGGAACCGTAACCCAGCAAACCACTACTACAACGGTAGGCACAGGAGTAAATGCCAACGTGAACGTAAATGGCGTAAATGTGGGCGTGAACATCAATGATCCATATGCAAATGGAACAGTAACACAAACCACAACCACTACAACCACCACCAGTGGCTACAGTGAGGGTTACCATGAGGAGCACCATTCTCACTCAGGTTCGCACCGTGCTTCGGACGAATGCTACCCTATGAACAGCAATGATTTTGAGCAGGCAAAAGAAACCATTAAGAACGGCACGTATGCTGAAACAATGCTTTCAACTGCAAAGAGTATTATAGCCAGCAATTGCCTGAGTGCAGAGCAGGTATTACAGGTATGCAACCTCTTTAGTTTCGAGGATTCGAAGCTGGAATTTGCTAAGTGCGCATATACAAGGACAACCGACCGCAACAACTATTTTAAAGTGGTAAACGCATTTACGTTCTCGTCGAGCAAGGATGAGCTGACCAACTACATAAGCAGCCATTAAAAAAACTGGCACGCTTTATGGAATACATTTTTTGAGCTTCAGGGGAATGTGCGATCTGATCTACCCACAATTTTGTTGTTATGAGATACAAATACATTTTACTCGCCTTTCTTCTTTTCCCATTGCTCTCTTATGGGCAGTCGGGCAACCTGACCATTTTTTCGGAGAGCGGGGACAAATTTTACCTCGTACTGAACGGGGAACAGCAAAATGATGTAGCCCAAACCAATGTAAGGATAGAAGAACTGAACCAGCCATATTACAGTACAAGGATCATCTTTGAAAACCAGAAGATACCTGATATCGTGAAGAACCTACAAGTGACAGATATGACCGGTGTATACATGGACGTGACTTATAAAATACAAAGGACAGGTAACAGGGTAGACCTTAATTATTTTTCGATGGGACCTGTTAAGCCTAAGTATATAGCACCCGGGAATATGTACGTAAGACATTATGGGCGCCATGGGAAAGATGGTGATAATGAGCACCATCAATATGAGCATGGATCGGACCGTGACAGGGATTATGGTGACAGAGGCCGCGATCGCGACCACAGGCGAGTGGAAATTTATCCAATGAACGATGCTGATTTTGCACAGGCAAAAGAGGCTGTGCGTAATGGTAAATTCAGTGAAACGATGCTTGCCACTGCGAAAGGTATATTGGCGAATAACTGGCTGACCACCAAGCAGGTGATGGAAATGTGTAAGGTATTCAGTTTCGAAGACAGTAAGCTGGAATTTGCTAAAGCGGCTTATACGAGAACGACCGATCCTACAAATTATTTTAAAGTCGCCAATGTATTTTCATTTTCATCGAGTAAAGAAGACCTGATCAATTTCGTAAATGCTAATAGTGTAAAAACGAACACAGATAACGGCGGGAGGCGCGGAAGGTACAATACTCCCGTAGCTATGGACAATAGTAGCTTTGCGGAAGCAAAGGCAACTATTAAGAATGGCAGCTTTGATGAGACAATGATAGCAACTGCAAAGAGTATTATGAGCAATAATTATTTCACTACCGACCAGGTGTTGGAACTCTGCAAGCTGTTCAGTTTCGACGACTCGAAACTTCAAATAGCAAAGGCGGCTTACTCAAGGACATTGGACAGAAATAATTTTTTTAGAGTTGCGAATTCGCTTTCATTCTCTTCGTCAAAGGATGATCTGAATAACTTTATAGCAGGACAGCGTTAAGATCAATAAAGTCTATAATAGCAATAGCTCCACAACCCTTGTGGAGCTATTGCTATTATACAACGGAGTTAAAGGCAGCTGTGGCTGCATAGATAGCAGCAAGGAGAATAAAAAGAATAAATACGATTAGGTTTTGAATGACAAATTTGATAAAAGTCTTACCCGCACCCTGTGCATAAAAGTTATGCATTGCCTTATACAGGTAAATGAGTAGATATATTAAAAGCAATGGAATCGTTATGATGCCGGAATGAGGTATAATCCCTAAGATGCATACAAACAGGGTGGCAGTGAACACAAGGGAATAGAAATGGACAGTGAAAATAGCATGTGCAACATAATTAAAAGCTCTTCTACGGCGAATATATAGTAAGCTTAGCGAGAGCGCGAACAAGGGCAGAAGAACAAAGAACATTTGCGGCAGGGAATGGAGCAGTTTTTCCAAGGTGCGTTCAGTGAATTCATCATTATTCCGGGCCTGGGCGTCCCGCATCATAGCCGTTCTCTTATTAAAGTACCTGCTTATGACACCGTCCCGTTTGCTTTCAGGTAAAGAATCCTGATGCGCCAGGTATTGCGCAAGTGTTAAATCCCCATTGCCGCGTGGCGGCTTTACTGTAAAGGTTGGTCCAAAACTTTTTACAGTATCGCGGCGGCTGTATATGATACTATCTCTCCCGTCTGCGGTTTTCGTAGAAGTGGTTGTGTTCCTTATTTTAGCAGAGGGTTCCGGTTTTACGAAAGCAAAGAAAACAAAAAAGAAAACAAAAGAAATGAACAAGTACATCCTGATGGGGTTCAGATACCGCGCCCGTCGTCCTGCCATGTACTCAGCCGATAAGTATCCCGGTTTGGTAATGAGCAATTTGATAGTGCTAAAGAACTTGCCATCAAAGTGCGTGACATCCTCAAAGAAATGCCTGATGAGGTGCCCAACAGTTTCTTTTGGTTCCACATTTTCCTGTCCACACACATGGCAGTAGCGGCCATGCAATAGAGCCCCACAGTTGAGGCAAACTTTTTCGGAGCGTTCAGGTGAGTGTGACAAATGAGCAGTTTTTTATTTCCCCTTAAAAGCAGGTTTTCTTTTTTCTAGAAAGGCAAGTACGCCTTCTTTAAAATCTTCGGTTTGGCCTGCCTGCACCTGGATGTCTTTTTCCATCTCCAATTGCTCTTCGAGTGTATTGTCGTAAGTATGGTTTAACAGACGCTTGGTAAGCCCTATCCCTTTCGTGGGCATTTGCGCGAGATAAAATGCCATTTTTTTGCTTTCCGCTTCAAAGCGCTCATCGGGGAAACACTTATAAACCATGCCCATGGCTGCAGCCTCTTCGCCCGTTACTTTGTCGGCGGTCATCATAAGGGCCGCGGCGCGCTGCATACCGATGAGCCGCGGCAGGAAAAAGGTGCCCGCGCTATCGGGGATTAGGCCTATTTTGCTGAATGCCTGGATAAAGGATGCGCTTGTCGTTGCTAAAACAATATCGCAAGCCAGGGCCAGGTTTGCACCTGCACCTGCGGCTACCCCATTTACAGCTGCGATAACAGGTTTTTCAATATTGCGAAAACGCCGGATAACGGGATTGTAATGCTCGCGGACGATGCGCTCAAAATCTACATTGGACGGGTCGCTAGCTTCGGCGAGGTCCTGCCCGGCACAGAAGCCTTTGCCGGACCCCGTAATGTAGATACAGCGTATCTCCTCATCTCGCTCGCAGTCATCAAGATATTCTTGCAGCGCCATCGACATATCGCGGTTGAAGCTGTTGTACTTTTCAGGGCGGTTCAGCGTAATGAAACCGACGCCATTTTCTTTATGAAATAAGACTGTAAGACTCATGATGTAAAAATAGTTTGCCGGACTGTAATTTACCATTAAGTGTACATTATTTGCAAACAAAGCAGCTACTTTATATCTTGTTATCATAGATTAAGGATAAACGATGAAAAAAATAGTAATGGCACTTTTGTGCACGGCAGCATTTTCCAATGCATCTTTTGCACAAAAGATGGATGATGAGCCGGATCTGCAAATGATAGCGCGTATAAAACAGGAAGGCTTTAATAACTCAAAGGCTATGGAAACCTTGTTCCAGCTAACGGATGTGAATGGGCCAAGGCTTACCGGCTCGCCGGGAATGAAGAAGGCGGAACAATGGGCCAGACAACAGCTGAGTGACTGGGGGCTGGCTAATGCGGCCATAGAGCCATGGGGCAGCTTTGGCAAAGGCTGGCAGGTGGAGAAATGCTATGCGGCTATGACCGCCCCGTATTATCAACAATTGATAGCAGTGCCCAAGGCCTGGACGCCGGGTACTAATGGTTTGATAAAAGGAAATGCAATAAGTGTGAAAATTGATGCTGCTGCTGATATGGAAAAATACAAAGGTATGCTTGCAGGCAAGATCATTGTACTGGAGCCCGGCGCTAATACTGAAACAAAGGTGAACTTCAAGCCAGACGGCAAAAGGCTAACTGACGAAGAACTGGAGAAGATGGATGTAGACCCACATGCAGATGATGAGATAGATAACCTGCCCAGGCGCAACAACAATAAAAATCAAAGTCCAAACCCAAGGGCTGCTGCGATGGGATTGCGCGCGCAAATGGACTCCTTTTTTATCGCCGAAAAGGCGATAGCCGTGGTAAGGCTGGTGCGCGGCACCATGGGTACGGTATTTACATCGAACGGAGCCTCAAGGGCAATTGACGCCAAGCCGGTATTGCCTGAGCTTGAAATGGGGCAGGAACATATAAACAGGATCATAAGACTGCTGGACGCGGGGAAAGAAGTATCATTGGAAATGGAAACAAAGACCACCTTTTATACAGACTCGATAGAGAACAATGTGGTAGCTGAAATACCAGGTACAGATAAGAACCTGAAAAGCGAACTGGTGATGTTGGGTGGCCATATGGACTCGTGGCATGGCGCTACAGGTACCACTGATAACGGAACGGGCGTAACAGTGGCTATGGAAGCTGTCCGTATTTTGAAAGCGCTGGATGTAAAGCCGAGGAGGACAATACGTATTGTTTTATGGAGCGGCGAGGAGCAAGGCTTGCTGGGCTCAAGGGGATATGTGAAATCCCATTTCGGGGATAAGGATAGCATGAAGTTCAAGCCGGAATATGATAAGGTGTCTGCCTATTATAACCTGGATAACGGTGCTGGTAAAATACGCGGTATTTACCTGCAGAGCAATGATATGGTGCGGCCCATATTTGAATCGTGGCTGGAACCCTTTAAAGATATGGGAGCCAGCACAGTTACCATACGTAATACAGGCTCGACAGACCATATCTCTTTCGACGACATAGGTATACCAGGCTTCCAGTTCATCCAGGACCCCCTTGAATATGGATCGCGGACGCACCATAGCAATATGGACAGCTATGACCGGGTGAACAGTAATGACCTGAAGCAGGCATCCGTGATAATGGCTTCCTTTGTTTATAATACCGCTATGCGCGACGAAAAGCTGCCGAGGAAGCCAATGCCTGTGGCAAAAAAATAGTTAAGCGGACTAAACAAATTTGTCTTCTCTTTCGTAGTACTTGTATTTTTCTTTGTTGAAGAACAGGAGACCAACCATCATGAGCAGGCTTGTAAGTACTACTACGAAAAACAAAATGCCATCGCTGAAGCTACTCATGCTTTTTTCGGCAGGTATGCTGTAGAACAACAATATGGTGACAAGGCCACGTGGCATAAGAAATAGCTCGGGGAACAGGTTTGCCCTTAGAATAAGTCGGAGGTAGAGGAACCTTACCACAAGCAGTATGAGCACAATGCAAGATCCTATTTGCCAGACATTAGGCAGTATGAGCATTGGGAGCTGTATGGTATAACCAAAAATGATGAAAAAGAAGGTGCGTATCAGGAAGGAGGTTTCGGCTGTAATGGATTTCATGAATACCAACACGCCTTCCAGGTTGGTGGTGGGTATCCATTTACGTAAGCGGCCGCGTATCACCCGCGGGCTGTTATTAAGCACCAGCCCGAAAACCAGCACGATAAGTAAAGAGGGCAGATGTATGATCTCGCCTGATGCATATACCATAGAAAGTATGGCAAAAACAAGGAAGAACTTAACACTTACTTCAGTTTTGGAGAGTATATATAGCAGGAGCAAAGTGGAGGCCAGGGAGATGACAATAGCCAGCAGCACATTGCCAACAAAAGTAAGCGATGTATTAAGGCTAAAAAGGTTGTGCATGATCATGTAGTTAAATACAAGAATGCCAATGATATCGGAGAAAGAAGATTCATAAATAATAAACTCCTTTTTAAACTCAGGCAGATGACTGGTGCTGGGTATTACAATGGCACTGCTAATGATACTCAGGGGTACCGCGTACAGGAACGCGTTCGCAAACGATTCATGGAGCCAGTTCATGATCAGGAAGCCGATGGCGAAAGACGAAATGATGAAAATAAAAAGCGCCGAAAAAAATGAATTGCCTATCAGTTTATACTTGCCTTTGTGCACTTCCAGGTCAAGTGCGGCCTCCAGAATGATCATAATAAGGCCCACTGCACCAAGTATTTTTACGAGCTTGTTCACGTCGAGCTGAGGGATGCCAGAATACCGGGAGAAGTACTGTACACCGATGCCGGTGCCTATAAGCAGCAATACCGAGGGGATATTTGTTTTGCGGCTTACCATGTTGAACAAGTAACTGAGTATCACAACGCAGCTTAGTAAGATGATAATAGTATGCGAATTAATGCCCATTTGAAGAATTATAAAGTCTTGTTAAACATACCGATAAAAGCAATAAAAATGTGCCTTCCCAGGTTAATAAAAGGTGTGGCACGGTGTTTGTAATTACTAGGGCAGAAACAGATTTGAAACAGATAAAAATTGAAGGTTATGAAAAACAGGACCATACAATACTTCAAACAGGCAAAGGCAAGGAAAGTACTGCAGCACCCGCTGGAAGCAGATCTTATGACATTTTTAAGCGCAACGCTTAACTTAAGTCGCAACAACGTGGTGAAGAGGCATATTGAGCAGACCTTGCACCAGTTATATCCTACTCAACACAGGATGAGCGCTTAAGGCGTGGCAAGGACGGGACTATATTCCACTCCATAAATAGATATACTAGTAACGAAATAGCAGGCATCATGATGCCTGCTATTTCTATTTTATCGAGCTAATGTTGGAGAGCTGGTGATACAGTCCCGGCTATGGTGTATTTTAGCGGCAAAACAGCGTAGTATGCTCTCCATGAGTTTAAAAAATAAGACCGCATTAGTGGCAGGTAGTACACAGGGAATTGGCCTGGCATCGGCGCAGGCCCTGGCATCATTAGGCGCAAACTGTGTATTGATATCGCGTAGCGAGGAAAAATTGAAAGTAGCTATGGCTACGTTGGACAATAGCGCAGGGCAAAAACACAGCTATCTCGTGGCTGATTTTGCTAAAGTGCAACAGGTAGAAGAAGTAGTAGCACAATACCTAAAAGACAAAATCATAGATATATTGGTGAATAACAGTGGCGGTCCTGCGGCGGGACCCGCATCGGATGCGCGTCCCGAACAATTCATGGATGCATTCCAACAACATCTTATCTGTAATCATATATTAACAACCCTGGTGATGCCAGGCATGAAGGCTACAGGTCACGGACGTATCATTAATATTATATCTACTTCTGTAAAGATCCCGCTGAAGAACCTCGGGGTATCCAATACCATACGCGGCGCTGTGGCCTCCTGGGCTAAAACAATGGCCAATGAGTTGGGGAAATTTGGTATCACGGTGAACAATGTACTGCCCGGGGCTACCGCTACAGGCAGGCTGGAAGCGATCATTAATAACAAAGTAAGCAAAACGGGCCTGGCCCAGGATGTGATAGAAAAAGAAATGCTGGAGGAGATACCTGCTGGGCGATTTGGCAAGCCCGAGGAGATAGCTGCGGTAGTTGCCTTTCTTGCATCACCGGCTGCGAGCTATGTAAATGGCACCAGTATCCCGGTGGATGGAGGCCGAACAGGCTCAATATGAGGGGCTTATTTTATTTTACAGGTAATTGTTTTTCATTTCCGGGAATATTTTTCGTGAAAGAAATGTTATAAAGGGTTGGTTTTTAGAGCGAAATTCCGATGACAATAAAATGACATTAGGAAAATAAACATAAGAAAAAAAGGGCTGAAACCCGCGCCAGTATTGAAAAACATTTTTTCAAAAATGTGTATAAACTTTCATCATTGTGTTGTAGTTTTGCCCTGCTTTGTCAAAAAGGTAAGTTAATTTTCAATTTTTATTTCTGTGTCTGAATCTATTAAGCCGATGTATAGGAAAATTGCCGGAAGCACATTTATTATATTTGTAGCGCTCTTATTCAGCAGTTTTTCAGTTCTTGCTGCGCCAGATGGTAAGGCTCTCTTCCAATCTAATTGTGCCAGTTGTCACAACCCCTTGAAGGATGCCACAGGCCCTGCGCTTAAGAACATCGATAAGACGTTCCCGAGCAAGGAATGGGGATACAACTGGATCCACAACTCATCTGCACTTATCGCAAGCGGAGATAAGACCGCAAACGATATTTACAATAAGTTCAATAAGACACAGATGACTGCCTTCCCGCAGTTATCTAAAGAAGATATCGATGCGATATTAGATTATGTAAATAAGTATGAAGCACCGGTTGCGGCCGCACCTGCAGGTGGTGGAGAAACTGCACAACCTGAGTCTAATGGTTGGGTATACACGCTTATTACTCTTTCTTTATTGATGCTGGTACTGGTATTGTGGCGTGCTAACCGCACACTGCGCCGTGCTGCACATGAAAAAGAAGGCATACCTAACGAAAAAGAAATTCCGCTATACCGTAATAAAGTAGTGATAGCAGTAGTTGCGATCGTTGCATTTATCGCCGCAGGCTACTGGATGGTGAATGGCGCCATCAACATGGGCCGCCAGCAGAACTATCAACCTGCACAACCTGTTTTCTACTCTCACGCAGTGCATGCGGGTATCAATGAAATTAATTGTCTCTATTGCCACGCCGGTGCTGAAAAGAGCCGCCAGGCAATGATACCATCTACCAATGTATGTATGAACTGCCACAAGCAGGTGAGTGAATATAGCGGTGCGAAAGATCATCCGCTGGTAACAGCTGAAGGCAAAACAATAGATGGTACTGCCGAAATACACAAACTGTATGACTATGCAGGATGGGATCCTGAAAAGAAAGCTTACAAGCGTGATGCCGCAGGTAACATCCTGGCTAAGCCTATAGCATGGACAAAGATCCACAACCTGCCAGACCACGTTTACTTTAACCACTCACAGCACGTAAAAGTAGGGCAGGTACAATGCCAGCGCTGCCACGGACCTATACAGGATATGGATGAGGTGTTTCAATTTGCACCCTTATCTATGGGCTGGTGTATCAACTGCCACCGCCAGACACAGGTGCAGTTTGCCAACAACGACTATTACACAATATTCCAGAAATATCACCAGGAACTTAAAGAAGGCAAGCGCACAGGCGTAACCGTAGAAGATATAGGCGGCCTTGAATGCCAACGTTGCCACTATTAATAAGTTACGATTGAGACTAGCTGCCAGCAAGGGAATTGAGAGATATAGGAAATAATATTTGAGCCAATTTTTAATAAAATTATTCGGAAACTTACCGAATCGAACAATATGAGTCAGAAACAATATTGGAAGGGGCTGGAGGAACTGCAGGACTCTGCTGCTAACCAGGAAAAGGTTGCAAATGAGTTCCAGGAACCATTAGCGTTTGAAATGAGCGATAGCTTGCTTAATGCGACTACTCCCCGCCGCGACTTTTTGAAGTTCTTAGGTTTTAGCACCGTAGCAGCCACACTTGCTGCAAGTTGCGAAATGCCTGTGCGTAAAGCTATACCCTATGCTATAAAGCCAGAGGATATAGTGCCGGGTGTGCCCAACTACTACGCTTCAACCTTTAATGATGGTGGCGATTACTGCGCTATCGTTGTAAAAACACGTGACGGTCGTCCTATAAAAATAGAAGGTAATGAGCTTTCTTCTGTTACACGTGGTGCCACATCGGCCCGTGTACAGGCTTCTGTACTTAACCTTTATGATAAGACACGCATGCGCTACCCGCATGCTGACGGGCAGGAAGCAACTTATGATGCTATCGACCGCCAGGTGAAAGAACTGTTGGCTGCCAATGCAGGAAAGCCTGCGTATATCCTTACCGGTTCTATCCTCAGCCCTACTACAAAAGATATTATCAGCCAGTTCATAACTAAATTCCCGAATGCGAAACATGTGGTTTATGACCCAATTTCTTATTCAGGTATGCTGCTGGCCAATGAAGCAAGCTACGGTAAGCGCGCATTGCCTTCTTATCATTTCGATAAAGCACA
>DDET01000069.1 GCA_002336915.1 Bacteroidetes bacterium UBA1947
TCGCCGCCTTCGCGTATGCTTTGCACTATTGGTATCTCGCCTAAGAAAGGAAGTTCAAATTGATCGGCCATTTGCTGCGCACCGCCTTTGCCAAATATGTAGTACTTATTCTCAGGCAATTCCGCAGGGGTGAAGTAAGCCATATTTTCTACCACGCCCAGTATGGGTACATTTATCTGTGGCTGCTTCAGCATCAGTATGGCTTTGCGTGCATCAGCAGCAGCCACGGGTTGCGGGGTCGATACTATTACCGCCCCTGTTACAGGCACGGTCTGCACTATGGTCAGGTGCACATCGCCTGTGCCCGGTGGCAAGTCTATTACCAGGTAGTCCAGCTCCTGCCAGTACACATCACTTATAAACTGTTTCAGCGCACTGCTGGCCATTGGCCCACGCCATATCACCGCCTGCTTTTCATCTATCAGCAGGCCTATGCTCATTGCTTTTATACCGTACACTTCCAGCGGTATGATCATGCCCTTGCCATTCACGTCCATCATCTTGGGGCGCTCATCGCGCAGGCCCAGCATTATGGGTATCGATGGCCCGTATATATCTGCATCCAGCAGGCCCACACTGGCGCCTTCTTTAGCAAGGCCCAGTGCCAGGTTCACCGCCACTGTCGATTTGCCTACACCACCCTTGCCACTCGCAACTACTATTATATTCTTTACACCGGGCAGTACCGCTTTATTGTCTTTTCTATTACTGTTCACCTTCGCATCCAGGAACACCTTCACCACTGCTTCCTTATCCACCAGTATATGTATGGCGTTGATGCAGGCCTTCTCTATCATCTCCTTCAGCGGGCATGCAGGCGTGGTTAGCATCACGGTGAAGCTCACGTTCTTTCCGTCTATCACTATATCGCTCACCATGTTCAGCGTCACCAGGTCCTTGCCCAGGTCGGGCTCCTGTACGTTGCTCAATGCCGCTAATACCGCTTCTTTCGTTATCATATAAACCTTTGTTAAAGTGCCCTTTGGCTGCCGCAAAAATACGCTATACGGCCTTTCTTTGTATAAATAATATACATAGTGTTATTCATAGATAAATTGATAATATCCGCCCCGCATCTTATAACACCCGAAACATCGTAATTTTGCTCATTATGCCTAAAAGGTGGATATACTGCCTCTTCCTGTTTTCCTGCTTTTGCACTGCTGCTGTTCGTGCCCAGGACCTGTACGACAACATCATACAGATCAACGGCGTCACTATGACGGCCGATAGCCTGCGTGCCGTGCCCGGTGTTACCGTCATTGTTAAGAACAAGAACCGCGGTGTCGAGAGCAGCGGGATGGGTGTATTCTCCATAGTATGCTATAAGGGCGATACCCTGCAGTTCCAGTCGCTGGGCTTTCGCTCTAAGGAGTTCGCAGTCCCTACCGATATACAGGGACATTATTTCTCATTGATACAGCTAATGGTGCAGGACACCTTTTACCTGCCCGAGACCATTATACGCCCCCTGCCCGGCAAGGGCGAGTTCGACTACGCCTTTGTGCATTGGAACATACCTAACGACCAGTACGAGATAGCCCGCCGCAATACTGATGCACTCACCCTGCGCGCCATAGCCGCTACCCTGCCCCGCGATGGCCGCGAAAGCCAGAGCGCCTACCAGAACCTGCAGGCACAGGCAGCAGTGTACTACGGCCAGCAAAAGCCCATGAACATCCTGAACCCATTAGCCTGGGCCGAGTTCTTCGAAGCCTGGAAGCGCGGCGACTTCAGGAAGAAGTACTAAACCTTTCCCGTCATTGCGAGAAGCCAAAAGCCCTTTGACAAGCCGCGACGAAGCAATCTTCCCTCTAACATTTGCACGCAGCTCAATGATCCATAATCCAGCTTTAAGCACCCGCACCATCCGGTATATTCGGCTCCACAAGCCTGATCAGCTTATCCAGCGAATCCTGCCAGCCTAAGTAACAAAGATCTGCAGGAATCATAGACGGTATTCCTTCCTGCGTAATTTTCAGGTCGGTACCTGCCAGGTTTTTTGTTATCGTGATGGTTGTGGTCATTTCGCCCGGCAGGTTAGGGTCATCGAAACGGTCTGTGTACTTCAGGAATTCATTTTTACGCACCTCTACATAGTTACCACCAAACGATTGGCTGCTGCCCGTGCTAAAATTTTGGAAGGAGGCCTTGTAGCTACCACCCGTTACTGCATTCATTTCCTGGACGGTACAAACGAAGCCATATGGCGGCAGCCATGCACACAGTGCGGCGGCCTCGGTGAATGCGCGGAAAACTTTCTCCGGCGATGTTTTAATTACCCTGTGCAATGAAACGCTGTTGCTTGACATAATGTTTGGTTTTTGTTCCTACTCATATGGCTTTTCGGAAAGGCCCGTTTTTTTATTGGTTGCTGCTCCAATGTATATCTGCGATACAAAGGTGATAGAAAAGTATCAATTGGAGGAGGGCTATATGCGACCAATTTAAGGGGCTTTTGCGAAATTTAACCCTGGCAACATTGTATAGCGGCAATTAAAGCCCTCAATACCCATAAGAACTACGCCCTTCTCATAGGTATGATTTTTACAAGAGCATAGCAATGGAACAGCTGGATCTTTTTAGTGACGAAGGCCAAAGCATATACCTGCCTTATGAATTGATGGAATACTATCCCGATTTCTTTAGCCCGGAGGAGTGCAATTTCCTGTTGAATAAATTCATAAGCGACACCCCGTGGGAACAGAGAACCCTCAAAATTTACAACAAAGAAATATTGACACCCCGCCTAACCGCCTGGTTTGGCGATCCCGGCACTGATTATTCCTTCTCCGGCACCAAAAACAATCCCCTTCCCTGGACAGAAGAATTATTGCGGATCAAAGAACGTGTTGAACCCATTGCAGGTATAAGCTTCAATAGTGTATTGCTTAATTATTATAGGGATGGCAACGACTCAGTTGCCTGGCACAGCGACAATGAGCAGGTGCTGGGCAAAAGGCCGGTGATTGCTTCGGTAAGCTTCGGCCAGCCGCGAAAGTTCGATGTCAGGAACAAATCCGACCATAGCCGCAAGTATTCACTCACACTTGGCAACGGCTCCTTCCTGCTGATGAAGGGCGACCTCCAGCAAAACTGGGAACACCGCATCCCTAAATCAACCAAACCTATGCAGCCGCGGGTAAATCTTACCTTCAGGCTTATAACACTTGAATAAGAACATGACCGCGAGTTCCCTCTTACTCACCGTCTTCAGATAACGACTTAAGTTTCTTTAAAACCTTGGGCAGGTTAATTCCCTTACCAATAACGGGCTTGAAAATATCACCTTGCTCTTTTATACGGTCCATGGCGTTGAAGATGGTAAAATCTTTCATTTTCAGCCCGGGCTTTACCTCATCCCAATGTAGTGGCATCGATACGGTCGCCCCGGGTTTTGGCCTTAGGGAATACGGTGCTGCTAAAGTCGCCTGCGGGCGATTCTGTAAAAAGTCCAGGTACATTTTTCCGCCACGTTTCGCAACCTGCCTTTCAATACTGGTAAACCTTTCCGTTTCCGCATGTATGATATGTACAAGCGCACGTGCAAATTCTTTGCTATCCTCGTAGGTATACTTCGCACCTAAGGGTATGTATATATGCAAGCCAGTTGAACCTGAGGTTTTGCAATAGCAAGGTACATCTATACTGGTAAGCAAGTCATGCGTTATCTGTGCCACCTTTATCACCTGGTTAAAAGTATTTTTATCAGGGTCAAGATCTATCACACACCAGTCGGGATTATCGGGCTTCTGTACCGTACTGCTCCATGGGTTCATTTCTATGGAGCCTAATGAGGCCATATATAATAAGCTCGCTTCATTGTTACACACCAGGTATTCCCTGTCCTTATTATCAGCCTTACTGTGGTAGGGAAAAGTATCAACCCAATCCGGCGCGCTGCCTTTTACGTTCTTAAAGTAAAAGCTTTCGCCATCTATCCCATTGGGAAACCTGTTCATCGACTGCGGGCGATTTTTTAGATACGGCAGTATGTACGGTGCTACCTGGTAATAATAATTGAGCATATCCCTTTTTGTCACCTTCTCCTTAGGCCAGAATATCTTGCTCAGGTTCGTGAATTTCAACTCATGCCCACCTATTTCCCGCACCTGGGTTTCGTCGGTCGGGTTAAGAAAAGTTTTCCTGTCCTTGCTCTTTGCAGGCGCCAGTATCTTTTTGGCCGCCAGCTTCTTATCTGTCCTGGTCATAGCCTCCGTTGGTTTTTCGGTTTCTAATACAACCTCCGATGCCTTTTTATCGATACGCATGCCTTCGAACGATGGGTGGCGCATCACCCCGTCCGATGTCATTTCCGTATAGCTCACCTCGCATACCAGTTGCGGTTTTAAGAATGTTGCTACAGCATGCGGTGGGTCGGGGCGAAAACGCGAAGGTTTGTTGATATCCGGCAGCTCCACGAAGGGCACTTTATCGGTGATGAGCGGCTTGAATTGCGCCATCATTTCCTTTTGGGTCTTGATGTCAAAGCCTGTCCCTATCTTCCCGGTATATACCAGCTTTCCCTTTTCGAATACACCCACCAGCAAAGAGCTAAAGGGTTTATTGGTACCATCATTTTGCGTATAGCCGCCTATCACTACCTCTTGCCGCTTATTGGCCTTGATCTTTAACCAATTACTGGTCCTGTCACCTGCAGCATATACACTATCATTCTTCTTTGCCATGATACCTTCCAATCCCATTTTTAATGCAGCCTGGAAGAATTCAAGCCCGGAAGCTTCAAAGGTCTGGCTTAGCCTGATGTTGTCCATGTCCGGCATATTAGCCTTTAATATTTCCCTGCGTTGATAAAGTGGTAAAGAGGTCAGGTCTCTGCCATCCAGCCAGAGAATGTCAAATACATAGTACACCAATTCCCCATCAGCTTCACTACGCCAGTTCTGCAATGCACCAAAATTGGACATGCCCTTATCCCCTATCACCACAATCTCCCCGTCTACTACTGCATTGATGCCCCATTCTTTTACCGCATTATAGATCGGGTAAAATTTCTCATTAAAAGACTTGTCATTACGCGATCTCAATTCCACCGATTTCCCCTTAATAAAAGCCAGCGCCCTGTAACCATCCCACTTTATCTCGTACGACCAGCCCTCTTTATCAAAAGGCTTGTCGACCAGAGTAGCCAGCATAGGTTTCAGCTTAGCCGGAAATTTTGTTTTTGGAGCTGAGTCCATCAGGCCTTTTATATTAACATCAGCCTTTTTTGTTGCTTTGGCTTTTACCGGTATCGGCTTAGTCTTTGCCTTCGCAGCTTTCACCGCCTTTGGCTCTTTGGGGTCAATGGTTTTCTTACCATAAATATTGGTGCTCGTAGCCTTCACTTGCTCCAGTGTTTTTTTTGAAATTACTGATTTGTCTTTTAAGCTGATGTCCTCGGTTGATGCATATTTATCATCCAGTTTCATCAGCAGCCAGCCGTTCTCACCCCTGCCATGTGCTTTAACCAAAGCATATTCCCCTTTCAGCTTTTTACCATGCAGTATGAATTTTATCTTACCGCAATGCAACTGCTGCCTTAGCTCCTTATCCTGTTGCTTTTTGTCCTTGCCCTTGCTATCCATCGGCTCATAAAAACCTTCATCCCATACTATTACAGTCCCTCCACCATACTGCCCTGCCGGGATAATGCCTTCGAAATCGCGGTAATCATAAGGATGGTCCTCTACCATCATGGCCAGCCGCTTCACATCCGGGTCCGTGGAAGGTCCTTTAGGCACAGCCCAGCTTTTCAATACCCCTTCCATCTCCAGGCGGAAGTCGTAGTGCAAATGAGATGCAGCATGTTTTTGGATAACGAAGCGCAGTTTGTCGGCATCAGCCTTACCGCCGCTTGGTTCCGGGGTTTTGTCAAAGCTGCGCTTTTGCTTGTATTTAGAAAGGCTCATAATGGTTACTATATATCACCTATTTAAAGAAATTCCATGCCATGAATAACAAAATACAGGCATCTAAGGCCCGGGATGGCCGCTTGGTATAGTTTTTCTTATAAGCATGTAAAAACAATTGCTATGGACGATAAGAACAACAGGGGGCCGCAAGATGCCGCACGGATCAATGTTAATGAAGACTACGAATTACGCTACTGGAGCGAAAAATTTGGCCTGTCCCCGGAAAAGCTGAAAGAGGTAGTTGCAGATGTGGGTGTTTCCGTGAAAAAGGTGGAAGAATACCTAAGAAACAAAAGCTAAACCACCTTAAACAACTTGCAGGGGCTGAGCTTTCAGCCCCTGCCGCTATACCATCCCATGGATAAACTGAACGATGCGCTATTTTACTGCGGCACCAGCAATTTAACATTACCGGTGCCTAACAAAGACCACTATCCCCCGGAGTATAAAGACAAGAGCCGGCTGCATTATTATGCCTCCCTGTTCAATAGTGTGGAGGTGAATAGTACCTTTTATAAATTACCCATGGAGCGGACAGTGGAGAAATGGGCTTCCGATGTGCCGCCTTCCTTTCGCTTCACCTTTAAGATGCCTGGCGCTATCACTCATGCTAAAGAGTTGAATTTTAATCCCGAAGACATTCAAAGGTTCCTCCATGTTGTTAACCGCGTTGACGATAAAAAAGGCTGTTTGCTCATACAGTTCCCCCCGAGCATAAAGGTGTTTTTCTTCAGGAAGTTCCGGCAATTGTTAGATGAGCTGTATAAGACCGATGCTGTGAAAGGCTGGCAGGTGGCAGTCGAGTTTCGCGACAAGTCATGGTACCAGGACATGGTCTATCAATTGCTGGAAACTTATGGCATAAGTGTAGTGATACATGACATACCCGCATCCTCCACGCCGCTTATCGACATGGAAGCGGGTTTCATTTACCTGCGCTTTCATGGGGAGAAAGGCGACTACCGCGGCGGATATTCCCGCGACTTTTTAGAGGAGTATGCTGCCTACATCAGGGAATGGATGGAAGAAAGCAAACCGGTCTTCGTATATTTTAATAACACCATAGGCGATGCCGCGCATAACGCGGCACTTTTAAAACAGCTGATCTTATTTCCCGGTGGACTGCCGGGTACTGACTAAGCTTTGCCGATAGCGATTTTTTTTCTGCCAGTTCCGGCTGGTATAATTTTTTATTGTCGTCGGAAAAACTTGGAATTCATATAAGTGCTCAAACATTTTTTGACAGGACAAGAAAATTAATATGGAAGAGGAGAAGATAGAACCAACAACTGAAGAAATATCATACGGTGATTCATTTGCCGAGATCGCGGACTAAAACAATCACAAAGGTGATAGGAAAATTTAAATGTAAGGGGGCTACATGCGACAAAGTAAAGGGTTGTTTAAGAAGTACCTGCCTGTAAAGCCATAAATATTATGCCTCAACTTACAAGCACAAGATAAAGTTGTCATTCTGAGGACTGAAGGATTCGCCAAATTATCGTCCTCAGATTAATGACCAATGCACAGCCATTTCTGCATCAATCGATGCGAAAAGTCTCTAGTCCAAGCCGCGCCGAATTAACCAGTTCAAAAAAATACCATATTAAATTATTTCTAAGTTTTCCTGACCAAAATTGGTCACATGTAACATTATTTATAACTTAGTAAATATCACCACCGTTACAATGCAAACTCTTTCACCTTAATTATACTATAATTTATTTATTTATAACTATCTGATTGTAATTACATATGCTGATCAAAAAACAACAGCCTTTTTTGTGCCGAGGCAGGAATAATAACAATGAAAAATAATAAGGGCAGTGTGACAAGAGATATTATCAACCATGTCCCCGAACAGGACAAATACGGCGTATACCTGTCGGACGTTATGGACGAAAAACTTTTTGAGGTTGGCTCAGTGCTGAACGATCTGCTCGTCAAGAAGTTCAACGTTTCAGAAACATATGCGAGACAAATACTAAAACGGGCCGTAGCATCGAAGGCAATTAAATCAACCAAACCCTACACGTTTGGTAAAGGAGGACAACATATTTATCTGGCAAATAATCAAGCCCTTGATGCGGTTCGTATCATGGAAAAATGCCAGTTCAATCGCCCGCCAATTTATCGGCTCTTAAAATACATGACTTCACGGGCAGGAATCATCTCATTTTATGATGCATTAAAAATCACAGCTGCACCTATTGAAGAAAGTTCAACAAAGGTCAGTTCCCTTAAGGATATCGTAAATGTTCTAACGAGATTAAATATCCTAATAGAAAGGAATTACAATGGGGTTGTATTTCTAGTTCTTAAAGAAATATATGAATTTGATACCGAAGCTGAAACACAACAGCTTTTATCTGTTCATTTTCACAATATGATTTTGGACTGTAGCTTACTTCCAGACATAATAAGGTGGCTTAATAGAAGCAATATTATTAGCGGGCTGGGCTCGGCCTATCGAAATAAAAATAAACCTTCGTTTGGACCAAAGCATAATAATTTGATTTGGGATGCAATTGCATACACAAAAACAACCGGCATAAACGAGGTGTTGGGGTCTAAAGCTGCAGACATTACAAAACAGACATTAGTTGCATTAGATGTTGTCCTTTCGGAATCATATGACGACATCCATTTAGATGGATTTTATAGTAGAATTCAAATACATCTGAATGCAGTCAAAAAAGGCAAAAGAAAAGTAGTTCCGATAGTTATCTACAGGGAATGTTCAGAGCATGTAAAAAATAAGCTATCGATGCTTGGTTTCCTTTCTTTTGAAATTGGGTCAATTTTTGGCTCACATATTTATTCGGTTCTCTCAAAACTTAGCAAACTTGATGAATTGCTTAACTATAACGGAAATGTTGAGGAAACCGTGTCCGCAATTCTTAAAACCATAAGAACAAGTGGCCAAGAAGACGCACTAAAAGATGTAAAGGGTACTTTATTTGAGTTCCTTATGTATCCCGTAATATCCAAGCTGTTTTCTGGCGCAAAAATTGAACGTAATCGATTTGTCAAATTTGAAGTTGATGGGAAATCATTCACGTACGAATATGACTACGTGGTTCATTCACAAAATCCAGATGAAATAGTCGTCATTGAGCTTAAAGGCTACAACGATAAAGCTATTATCAAAGCTGGAGATTCAAAAACTAAGTCGACGCTAAGGTGGTTCTTTCGGCGTACATTTCCAATACTACAGAAGGAATTAAAAAACGAATTTGGCGCAAAAAGTCATCCTATTAAAGCAGTATACATCACAACCGCGAGTTATGATGTTTTAGGTAAAAATCTTCTGGCACAACTAAACGCTGGGCTAAAGCCTATTGACATGCAAGTAGGATATGACAGGACAGAACTAATCGCCCTTCTCCGAAAATACAATTTTACAAATGAAATAAAAGCCATTGAAAGGTTTTATACGGCAACAACTCACGATACCGAACATGAGCTATGAAAATGATTGGCGGAACAAAAATATTTATTATATACTCCTAGACTTCGTTGGAATGTTTTCTCACATATGCGTTACTAGGGAATGAACTCAAACATATTGACGAAGTCGCCAATGGGAAGGCTTGTGGCTGTATTTGCCCTAATTGCCATGAGTCTCTAATCGCGAAGAATAACGGGACTAAAAAAACAGCCCATTTTGCCCATGTTTCGGACGGCGACTGTCCTGGAGCGTATGAAACAGC
Source organism: Bacteroidetes bacterium UBA1947 (assembly GCA_002336915.1). Taxonomy (GTDB): domain Bacteria; phylum Bacteroidota; class Bacteroidia; order Chitinophagales; family Chitinophagaceae; genus MKUN01. The sequence goes on from DDET01000069.1 coordinate 9,629, forward strand.
ATTGCATTTATTAGCAAAAAAAGTACTGTCGGAGACAAAGCGATTACGTACTCCGGATTTTCACTTTGATTACGACTACTATAACGAATCATCTCTATTTAGGAGGGGGAGTATCATAAAATTTGATTCAATACTCATAGAGATAGTTCCACAAAGTGCCGTCAACAGGGAAATAATAGTCGATGCAATGGCAATTTTGGATGGCCACGAATTAGTAGTAGAATTTTTCGTTTCCCATCGTGTTGATGAAAACAAAACAAGCAAACTCATCAATTGCGGTCTCGCCTGTATTGAGATCAATTTATCTGGGCAGCCACTAAATTATACCGTGCTTAAAAAATTCCTTCTAAGTCGTTCATCTAACATCTACTGGATTTGCAGCCCTAATTTGGAAAAGGCGCACAAGAACCATTTGGAAAAACAACGATTTTTAGAGGAGGAAGCCCGGAAACAAAGGGAACTGGAGGAAATACTAAGAAAGAATAAACAGTATAATAATCAACGTGAATTTGAAAATAAGTCTCAATCGCTTTATGAACAATATAAAGCTGCGGGCAAGTGCAAGTTTTATACAATGAAGGATGGTTTTGCTTCAAAGTGCCCAATATTGCGAGATAAGTTATCGGATTTAAAAACTAAGCCTTTTTATAGGCACTCAATTTTGAAGCATATCATTGATGGTGAATATTGGAATGGCAAGGTCTATGAAAATAAGTTCACTAGAGAATGCCGCATATTTTTATCCGGAAAAAGTGTAGAAATATACCCACCGAAAGCGTACAGGGATTTAATGTCCCATGAGCAAGTAAGAGCTGCGAATCTTTTGTATGCAGGGATTAAAACTATTGAAGAAATATTGGCCGAGGCAAAGCCTTGCAATCATTGTAATCATTTAAGGGATACACTTTCAATAGCGGGGAACTACTTATCTGTATGCGATTATGAAGATTGTAAATTAACTGGATTCGCAGTTTCCGAGGAAAACGAATAAGACATCACTACGCAGTGTGGCGTAGTATATAAACGCGTCTGCGTGAAGTCCGATCTCAAGATTGGCGTGCTTTAAAAATGTGGATATCATTATTTGGATTCGCCTCGTTAACGAATGTATATTGCAACCTCGTCCCGATTTTTTTTTCGGGAGCTTGCCTAATTTTTTGTCGGCTTTGCTGTCACGGAATTAAGCATAAGTTCTTTATTTATTGTTAGGTCACCCATAGGGTGTTTGCAAAGTGTGTGACGACCATTTCCTACTCTGCCAGGGTTATTTCCTACCAACAGGAAGCCATTCGGCAAAAAAGGGAAATAACGAGAAATAATTATTTCCACGCATATGGCAATACTGGCAACAGTTTCCGTCAATTGTCATAAAAAAAGAGGAAATAACTATTTGCTACCGGAAAAGGAGAAATAATTATTCTTGCTAATAGGTAGCCTATGGTTTGCGCATAGTCAATCCATAGTCATTAACTTACCTCACCCGGGTATTTCCTTTGCGTCTTAGCGCCTTCGCGCTTAAATACCACTGCAACTGAACAGGAAATTATCGGAACCAAAGTGGAAGTGATTCGGAAGTACTATCCACATCAGTCAACCGCCACAAAACATTGAGTACCAAAAAGCAAGCTCAAAAAATGTGGATATCCCACTTCCGGAATTCGAAGATCCATTTCATCGGAAGTTCCGGTTTGCATAGGAGAGCGATTTACATCCGTCATTTCTTTACCTTCATGTTCCCATGCGTAACACCACCAAACTGAAACATATATTACAGCTATACAGCGTAGCCCTCGACATGGATGATGATGGACAAATGCATCTTATGGTTTTCGATAAGAAGGACAATTCTTCGGAAGAGTTTATCAATAAGTCTTATTCGGTAGTGGTAGAGAAGGCATTCAGGTATATGATGAAAAGACTACCGCCCAAATCGCAGAAACTTAATGAATAGTAACCGGTACATCTCCTCAATGCGCTAATAACAAATGCCCATAAGCGACATCATATTTAAGATCAAAGAGCCCCCTCCGCAACTATCAGACTTTGTGGAAAGTTTCTGGATGCTTGAAAATACGTCCGGTGCTGCACACGATACCGTTGGCCTGCCTGATGGCCGGTTCGATATTATTTTTTCCTATTCACCGGCCGAACCTTTCAATGCTATGCTGATGGGCCTGGGAACGGAACCGGGAGAACATTCTATCCCCCCTAAGATCGTGATGTGCTCGGTCAGCTTTAAGCTACTGGCCATCGAGTACCTGCTGGATGTGAAAGCCGCTTCTTTACTAAACTCCGCCCAGCCTTTGCCAACAGGCTTTTGGGGCATCGAAAAGGGCGACCTGGATAACTTCGAAAACTTTTGCGAAAAAATATCTAAAAAAATGATCTCGCTGATCAAGCCCGGTATAGATAGCCGCAAGCAAAAGCTGTTTGAACTGATCTATTCTTCAAATGGCTCTATGCCTGTAAAAGAATTATCCGACAAAGTATTCTGGAGCAGCCGGCAGATCAATCGCTATTTCAATGAGCATTTTGGCCTTTCTTTGAAAACCTATTGCAACATCCTCCGCTTCAAAACATCATTGCATTACATTAAAGAGGGCAAGCTCTTCCCGGAACTTGATTTTGCCGACCAGGCGCATTTCATAAAAGAGGTAAAAAAGTTCTCGGGCGTGGTGCCGAAGGAATTATTCAAAAACCAAAACGACCGATTTATACTATTATCCGCTTTGCCAAAGAAATAGTTTTGCATTATCAAAACAAATTTCAAAAAGCATGTTAGCAGATAATAAGACCATTGCCATAGTAGGCGGCGGACCCGGTGGCTTGACACTTGCACGGCTATTACAGCTCAAAGGTGCAAAGGTAAAGGTGTACGAAAGAGACCTTAATAAGGATGCGAGGGTGCAAGGCACAACGCTGGACCTGCATGAAGGCTCAGGCTTAAAGGCCTTGCGCGAGGCAGGCTTGTTGGATGAATTCAAAAAGAATTTCCGCCCCGGTGCAGACAGGATGATCATAACAGACGAAAATGCGCAAATATTTTTTTCCGACCATGAAGGAAAGGCGGAAGAAGATTTTGGCAACGAGCACTTTCGCCCCGAGATTGACAGGGGACCATTGAGGAAAATGCTCCTGGAATCTTTGCAAGACGATACTGTTGTATGGGATAGCCAATTTGTTTCCCTTGAAAAGCAGGGGGCGGGCTGGCAATTACATTTTAAGAACAATACCTCCGCCTATGCTGATATCGTAATAGGCGCTGACGGGGCTAACTCTAAGATCCGTCCATATATTACTGATATAAAGCCCTTTTATTCCGGGATATCGGGCTTGCTGGGCAGTGTATATGATCCCGGGGCAAAGGTCCCTGATATCCATCACATTTTGAAAGACGGGAAGATAATGGCCTTTGGCCGTGAGAGGACCTTTATCGTGGCATCCAAAGGCGATGGCAGTTTGGCCTTTTACCTCTCCTATAAAACAGGTGAAGATCGCTTGAAAGAGATAGACCTCAGCGATAAAGAACAGGTGCTTTCGTGGTTTAAGAATGACTTTCCCGGCTGGGGCAATATGTGGCAGGAGCTGCTTGAACATGCAGAAACGCCTTTCATACCCATTCCCATCTACTGCATGCCTTTAGACCAAAGCTGGGAAGCCCTGCCCAACCTTAGCATGCTTGGCGATGCGGCACATGTAATGCCACCATTTGCAGGCGAAGGAGTGAACATGGCGATGCTTGACGCTTTGGAATTAAGCGAAAGCCTGTGCAATGAGAATTTTAGTGATACCCAAACCGCCATTGCCTCTTATGAGGAGAAAATGCGGCAAAGAGCCGCACAGGCAGCACAAGAATCATTAGAAAACGGAGAGGTAATGCACAGTGCTGGCGCACTCAGGAATATGCTGGCATTTTTTGCCGGCGCACATAAACAATTACCAAGATGAATGTAGCACTATGGATAATGCAAGGTATTTTATCGGCCTTCTTTTTAATGACGGGCTTCGGCAAAATAAGCGGCAACAAAGAAAAGCACATAGCCGACGGGCATATAAAACCCGGCGGCCATGTTGCCCCTATATGGATACTTGGCGCGCTTGAGATATTCGGAGCTGCGGGTATCATTGTCCCCTGGCTTACCGGCATAGCGCCTATACTTACTCCCGTTACAGCCATTTGCTTTTGCCTTGTAATGATAGGCGCTCTTTTTGTGCACTTACAAAAGAAGGAATATAAGTTTATACCCCTGCCGGTTATTGTAATTGTGCTGGCGGCTGTGGTAGCATTTTATAGGCTTAGGGCGCTGATATGACTGAAAAAAACAGCCGGCTAAGTATACCCTGGGTTTCATATAGTTGTCACCTTCGACAGATCGGCCCCGTAACCTTTGAGTGCCGCGTAGGTAAGTTTATCCATCGTTGCCCCGTCGAAGCAAATGGTGCTCAGGGCGCGGTAATATTTATTTGTAATGGCATAGGGCGAACGAAAGGATACATTTTTGAGTGTGGCGCCCTTGAAGCTGGCATCGTTCAATGCGGCATTGGGAAACTTTACACCAATAAAGGTTTGCCCGTCGAGGCAGAGGCCACGCAGATCGGAATACTTAAAGTCCACACCCTCGAAAATGCAGTTCTCAAAGATCGTTTTCCTGAGGTCGGTCTTGGCCAGCTTTACATCTACCAGTTTTGTATTGCTGAATTTTGCGCCTTCGAGGCCTGAGCTTGCGAATTCGCTGCGTACAAGAATAGCCTTGCTGAAGCTCGCATTTCCAAGGTTATTGGCTGAGAAGCTACAGTCGGTAAGATTGGCCCCGTCGAAATTGGCTTCCTGCAGATCGCTGCCGGAAAAAGTGCTGCCTGTCAAATCAGCGCCGGAGAAGTCGGCGCCACGCAATGCAGAGCCATTAAATTTACTTTTATGCGCGGTCACGCCCGCGAAGTCGCCCTTTGCAAGGTTGCTCCCGCTAAAGTTTGCCATTAGCTGGTGCTGCGAGGAGGCAGAAGCCTCACCAGGCTGCTGTACTGTTTGCTCATCTGCAACAATATCGTCATTGGCCGATGCAGATTCACCGCTTAAGGATGGGAAGTTTTCGGAGAAATAGTTAAGGTCAACACCCAGTATCTCCGCGAGACGGTTAACGGTCGCAATGTCGGGGATCGACTCGCCGCGCTCCCATTTCCCGACCGCTTGCGGACTGATAAATAAGAGCGCTGCAAGCTCTGCCTGCGACATATTTGCTTTCTTTCGTGCTGTGGCAATTTTGCTGCCAATCATCTTAGTATCCATGGTACTATTTTTTTGTTTTTGATAATGCAAAGATACCTCGGGCCATTGCCGGGAGCATCAAAAGTGGCGCTCCTGTTAGTTGTAAGTACGCTATTTGCAGTTGTAATTTAACAACTGACGGTTGTATTCGTTGATATTCTCCATCGTCGACGCCCGGAGCAATGCAATAGTCGCAAAATACCCTTTTATTGCCGCGATAGCCCCTCATGCGCAGACCTCCTTCAGCTTAACTTTGTTCCACCAAGCAAACAGCAAAAAATGAGCAAGATCAAGGACACGATCGCAGGATTGGAATTCGCCCAAATAGGCTGGGTGGTACCGGACATACATGCCGCCGTAAAATTCCTGTCGAAAGCCCTGGGCATAGCAGGCTTTCCCGAACCGCAGCATATGCGCGCGCAGGACCTGGACATGAGCTACCATGGTGAGGTGGTACCCGCCGAATGGTTAACCACCCAGGCCTATAACGGGGGCACGTTCATTGAGCTTGTTCAGCCACTTTCCGGGCAAAGTATGTTCCATGACTACCTCGCCAAGTACCCGGCGGGTGGCACACAGCATCTTGCATTCCGCCTGCCTGTCAGCGGTTTTGAGCGAATCACCGGCGAGCTGCGCGAACAAGGTTATGCGGTCATCAGCGAAGTGGACCATCCTATTGCGAGAATGGCCTTCTTCGATACTTACCAGACACTGGGCGTAGCTACAGAGATCATGGGCATTACGCCTGAGGGATGGAAAGCAATAGAACAAATGCAGGGTGGAGGGTAACGGTCTTAATATTTTCGCTCCTCGTGAACGATCTCGTACTTTATCCCATCCGGGTCTTTAAAGAAAAGCGCATAATAAGCTGCGCCATGCTGGGGATAGAATTTAGGGGGGTCGACGATAATAGCACCGGTTTCCTTTACGTGTTGGTAAAGCTCATCAACCTCGGCCGGGGATGCGGCCCTGAATGCAAGATGGTGCAGTGAACCGGGCTTCCGGCGATGAACTGTGTCTTCCTTGAAAGCCTCGCGGGGTGAGTTGATGGCGAAGATGAGCAAAGGATGCGAATATTCCACCACATCAAAATCATGCGCGGCTACCCTACCCTTTGATTTACGGGCAAGGTCAAAACCTAAGATAGGCATCAGCTTGTCGTAAAAGGGTTCCGCGATTTTCATATCTTTTACTGTTATCTGGATATGGTCGATAATTGGTTTCATGATCAGTAGTTTTGATATCCTTATTCGCAAATATAGGATAGAGGGGAAATATTTAAATAGCCCCGGCTCGTTTTGGCAATTACCGGCTCATACTTTTGATGGAATTATGGCCCGCAAGCAGAAATCAGCAGAAAGTATGAGCCAATTGCCCCCAGGCGCTTAATTTTATTGGAACCGGGAAACCGGATCTCGTTTTACCAGGAACAGTTTAAATTATCTGAACATGAAAAAAATATTACTCACAGCATTCGCGCTAGGCATTTCCTTCGGGCTTGGCTTTGCGCTAAATCATTTGATGAGCGCCGGAACTAACAGCAATGGCAAGCTGAAAAGAGTTACGGGGATAGGCGGCATCTTTTTTAAATGTAAAGACCCCGGCAAAATGCGGGAATGGTACAAGACGCACCTGGGCCTGAGCACCAACCAATACGGCAGCGTATTTGAATGGCGGCAGGCTACTGATGCGACAAAAAAGGGATTCAGCCAATGGAGCCCTTTTAAAGAAACCACCAAATATTTTGAACCCTCGACGAAGGATTTTATGATCAACTACCGGGTGGATGACCTTACAGCACTTGTAGCTGAGCTAAAAAAGGAGGGAGTAACCATTACGGATACTATTTCAAGCTTCAATTATGGCAAGTTTGTGCACATACTGGATGCAGAGGGCAACAAAATAGAGCTATGGGAGCCTAACGATGCAGAATATGAAAAAATGGGCCTCGAGATGGGATTGGAGACTACAAAGTAAAATGGGGCCCATGATATAGTTCCTTTCCCTGCTTTTTTGATGTTACTTTGCAATATATGCCGGGCGACGAACTGATAAGTCTTAATAAATACATCTCCTCATCGGGCTTTTGCTCGCGCAGGGAGGCCGACAAGCTCATAGAACAGGCAAGGGTAACTGTGAACGGTGAGCTGGTGGTGCATGCTACCAAGATAAACCCGAGGGACAAAGTAGCCATAGACGGCGAGCCGATAAAGAGGGGCAAGAAAAGGGCCATCTATATAGCCTGCAACAAACCATACGGTGTTACCTCCACTACGGACCCTAAGGACAAGACGAACATCATCTACTTCCTCAACCATCCCAAGCGCATCTTCCCTGTCGGGCGGCTGGATAAAGACTCGGACGGGCTACTATTGCTTACCGACGATGGGGATATAGTGAACAAAATACTACGGGCGGGTAACCGGCACGAAAAAGAATATATAGTAACCGTGGACAAAGCCATAACGCCTGAGTTCATAAAAAAGATGAGCAATGGCATACCGATGTTGGACACGGTGACCAAAAAATGCTTTGTGCGGCAGGAAGGCGGCCGGCGTTTCCGCATAATACTGGTGCAGGGACTTAACCGCCAAATAAGGCGTATGTGTGAATACCTTGGCTACGAGGTGCAGAAACTAACACGCGTGCGTATCATGAATATTACACTGGGCACACTGCCCAGCGGCAAGTGGCGCTACCTGAGCGATGCAGAAGTGTACGAGATGAATAAGATGATGGATGGATCGAGCAAGACGGAGGAGGCCTCTTATATAGAAGAGCCGAAGCAGACCAGCAACAGGCGAAAAAAGAAATAAGTATTAAAAGCTTATTTTAGACACAGCGAAGAACTCCTTTATGGAAAAGAACAGTACCGACCTGCGCTACGCAGTGCTCATAGATGCCGACAATGTGCCCTACAGCAATATAAGCGGCATGCTGGAAGAGATAGCCAAGTATGGCGTGCCCACCTTCAAACGCATCTACGGCGACTGGACCAAACCCACGGTGATGGGATGGAAAGGTGTACTACTGGAGCATGCCATCACCCCCATACAGCAATATGCCTACACCAGCGGCAAGAATGCTACGGACAGCGCCATGATCATAGATGCTATGGACATACTGTATACGGGCCGTGTAGATGGATTCTGCATCATATCCAGCGATAGTGACTTTACGAGGCTTGCCATAAGGCTGAGGGAAGCGGGCATGAAGGTGATAGGCATAGGCGAAAAGAAAACCCCTACTCCATTCATATCTGCCTGCGATAAGTTCATATACATAGAGATACTGAAGCAGGAGGGCGAGGAAGAAAAAGAAGGGAAGAAAGAAGCGGACACAACTGCGGCGAGTCCTGTGACCAAGCTGGATATGAAGACTATCAACCTGATAACATCCTCTATAAATGACCTTGCAAATGAATCGGGCTGGACCTTCCTGGGCGACCTGGGCAACCTGATACTAAAGAAGCGCCCCGACTTTGATGCGCGCAACTATGGGTTTAAGAAACTGGCGCAGCTGATAAAAAGCATAGACCGCATAGAGATAGACGAGCGCCAGTCGGAACACGGGACCAATAAGCTGGTGTATATAAGGACGAAGAAACAACAGCAGCCAACTAAAGCAGCACGGCCTGCACCGAGGAAAAATGTGCCGCCTAAAGCTGAGCCAGGTACTCGCTCTTAAGCAAGGAGAAGCAGAGTGAATCCTGCACATCCCCGTTCTTATTGAAGTGCTCACGCATCACACCTTCCAGTGTAAAGCCGAACTTATCCATCATGCGGAGTGAAGGTGGATTATGGCGGCCTACAAAAGCCTCCACACGGTTGAGCCCCATAGGCCCGAAGCCGTAATCGAGGATGGCTTTTATGGCTTCGCTCATATAGCCTTTGCCTTTGTACTCATCGCTCTTCATTGCATAACCCAGCTCGGCACGCTGGTGCCACAGGTACCACATATGATAGCCACAACGGCCAATGAACTTATTTTCCTCCGTATCTATCATCAGGAAATTGCTGTATGATGTACGGTATGTGACCATACCCTTAGGAAATGCAGCCTGCTCTATAGAAAACTCCTCCATAGATTCGAGGCGCAGGAAAGCAACTATCTCTTCATCAGTACATTGCGTGAAGAGGGTGGTCATTATAGGCGGCGCCATCTCTATTAAGCGCATGCGCTCCGTCTCCAGCACTATATATTCTGTGTCTTTGAACAATGCCATTACATACCCATTTTAAATAAGAATACATGCTGCCCTTCGGGTGTCTCTACCATTACGCTTGAGGAGCCACCCCGCTCGGTATACTCTATGCCTTCGGCTTTGAGCTTTTCTATCTTGTCTTTCATGTCGGCAGCGAAGAAGGTGATGGCAGGATAATCGAAACTATCGGTTTGGTGCAGGCCTACAATAGCAAGGCCATCAGAAGCAATGGCCCATGGGTAGGGAGCGGTGAATTTGGAGACAAAAGTGAAGCCAAGTTTTTCCCAGAAAGCCAGCGAAGCATCCAGATCTTTAACCGGATGAGCAAACTCGCCGAACATGCCGCAGGCTTTGTTCACATACTTATCAGGATTGAAGTAGTCGGACTGCTCCATTCTCAGCATAGTAGGGCCTGCAGGTTGTGCAAAGCCCTCTACCATACTCACAAGGCTTATATTCAAACCATCGGGCGACTGGAAAACGTAGCGTTTTACCATATCGCTACTTTTGGGCCTTTGCGCAAACATGATGCCTGTGGCTTCGAGGTCTGCAACAACTTTATCGATGTCCTTTACGTACCATGTAAGCGCTACGTAGGGCGTATCGTCCTTGCGCAGCATAATGAGCAAAGCGCCATCCGTTATTTGTATCCATGGGAATGGCCAATCGGCACGATACAGCTCTTTAAAGCCCAGCTTTTGATAAAAAGCAAGGGACTTCTCCAGGTCTGGCGTAGTGATGGTAAGCGCTGTTACTTCGCCCAGTATCGGTTGTGGCAGGTTTTGCATATGTGGGATATTCGGCTATAAATATCCGTATTAATTTGCAAACAGCTTATCCGGGCATTAAAATATTTAATGCCCCATGTTTATCTGTATAGCACCTGCATTGGGGTTGCCGGTCCTGCTGAGCCTGTATTTGAAGCTGAGCATGAAATAGCGGCCAATAATGTTAGAGCGCTTTTCAACCAGGTAGTTCAGCTGGCTGATGCGGCTAAGACCTGTGTTCCTGTTCAGTATATCAAATGCATCGATGGTGATGACGCCACGCTTAGCTTTCAAAAAATAGTAGGAGGCTGCGGCCTTAAGCAGTGGTATAGTTACAGACTTATCGAAACTCTTGCCGTCATAGATATTGAGATCCCCATTGACGGAAAAATAAAAATGACCGGAAGGTTTGTAACTGAGTTGTGCTGTACCGCCATAATTATAGAAGCTGTTGTTCAGTGAGCTTTCGATTGAGTACTGCGCCTCAGATATATTCACAAACCCTTCCAGTTGCGCATCCCATTTATCTTTTTTCCTGTTATTGAGGGTTAGGTTAACGCCGTGTGTAAAGCTGTTATTGGTATTGTACACACCATTCACAGGGTTCATGCCTTTATTATATCGTTCGTCGAGCGCGACACTTATATCAATGCCCAGCGGCCTGATAGGAGTGGAATACTCTACGCGGGCGTTTACATTGTAATCGTCAGGAACGTTTACGAGGGTAGCGGTTTGCCCCAGCCCGCTGTTCACGGTACGCGACCAGTTTATTTTATCGTGGGTGTACCTTGCTGTTAAGTTAGCGAAAAGAGAAGTTGATGAGAACTGATCGAAGCGGAGCCAGTTGACATTGAAGGTGTGGGCATACTCGGGGCGCAGGTTTCGATTGCCGCTTGTGATATATAGGGGGTTTACAAAATTGGCTACAGGCAACATTTGGGTAGCGGAAGGAGCATTTACAGTGGAACTATATGACAAGCCCAGGTGTTTACCCATGCTGAATTCCCGTTGCCACATGGCTGAGGGCAGCAAGTAATAGTAGCCATTGCTTTGCGATGAAGTACCGGGCAATGTGGTGCTTAATGAGGTAAGCTCTGCACGCAGGTCGAGGTTGAACTGTACTTTGTTGTTGCTTTTCTTGATTGCGAGTCCCGGCTTTAGCCATTGGAATGTCCTTTCGTAGTCGGGGCTTAGGGAATCTATCTTGCCGGCTTCTTTGGGCATATAGCCTTGTACCCGTTGTATGTGGTCATTGTCGTCACCTGCGCTTACTGCAGGCTCAAGGTAGTAACCACCACCCAGCCTTCGCACTATAGACGTGCCTACAGAATAATCAAGCTTATCGTTGTGATTGTCCTGGTACTGTTTATCATAGATAGGAAGGTTTACGCTGTCGAAATAAGTGGTAGTGTTATCCCATTGCGTGTTCGTTAGACCTTTATCAAAACTACCGTCTGCAAATAGTTTAAATACAGGCCAATTACCTTTGAAGCGTTTTAGATAAGAGGCGTTTAAGTTACCATTGAGGTCAGTACCATTGTCGTTCGTGAGGCTTTGGAGGTTATTGAACACCAGGTCCCTGATGTAGGTAGCGGATGCCAGGTTACTTCTTGTACTGCTTTGAGCCATGTTAGCGCCACCATTGAGCAGCAATTGCTTTAAGGAATCGATATCGTTCCTCCAGCTGAAATTTAAGCGATGCCCCCAGTTCTCGGCCTTTTCATTTGAATTATCTTCTTTGGTAAAAGAGCCGTTATCGGTGAAGCTTTTAGTATTGGTTTGCTCTGTGAGCTTCTTAGCCGCTCCATTGCCTAGATAGCTAATATTGAACCTGTTGTTCTTGCGTGGTTCGTAGCTGTAGTTCAATCCTCCCGCACCTGAGGTGATAAGCCCTGTAACAGGCTGGCCGAAGTTGACGGGACTGTTGCTGTTCATATTTAGCGACAGGCTGCCATTACCATCCATCATGCCGCGCAGGCCTCCGTTAAAGCTGATGTAGTCTTGCAAGGTGAAGCCAAACTGGTTAATGTTGTTGAGCATACCTAAGGCAGCTACCTGTGTTTTCTTTCCAAATTTGTAGAGCTTGCCGTCAAACCGGTAATGGTCGCCGGTGCCATAGCCCGCCTGCAGATCGCCAAAATAGCCATGCTTCTTATTATCCTTCAATGTGAGGTTGATGGTCTTATCACGTTCTCCGTCGTCTATGCCTGTAAATGCGCTTTGATCTGAATGCCTATCAAAAACCTGAACTTTATTGATGGCATCTGCGGGCAGGTTTTTCGTGGCTACCTTGGGATCATTGCCAAAGAACTCTTTGCCATCCACCATTACATGCTGTATGTCTTTTCCCTGTGCTTTTACATTACCTGCCTTGTCCACCTGCACACCGGGGAGCTTTCGTAGCAGGTCTTCCACATTGGCATCAGGTTTTACTTTATAAGCTCCCGCATTGTATTCAACCGTATCGCCTTTAATCATCAGGGGGACTTTCTCTCCTGTCACTTCCACTTCACCAAGCTTTATCTCGGCCTCTTTGAGTACTATCACACCTATATTGTCGCCTTTGGCAAGAGGTATGCTTACATTGCTATAGTAGGATTTAAAACCCATGAGCGCTACCTGCAAGAGGTAGTTGCCCTTTGTTATTGCCTTGATCTCGAAAAGACCATTCTCATTGGCGATACCGAAGAATGCTAATGTGGAATCAGCGGGCTGTAAAAGCGCGACCGAGGTGTATAGCAGGGGCTTTGCCTCTTTATCGACAATAGTACCCTTGAGTTCATACTGCTGTGCAGATGCGGCGCCGGTACAAAAAATGAATACAATTAAGAATAGCGACAGTGTTTTCATGGCGACCCTTTACCTGTTTATTTTAATAATAACGTTGCCATTCCCTCCACCTTCTTCCTGCATCTCTTTTGTCTTTTTATCCACTATGGCCTTAAATTCATCTTTCGTTACTTTTTTCCCCTCCCTTGGTTTCACGATCATTTTGTCATCGCCCGACCCGGCTATTACAGCGTCTGCCTTAAGAAAGAGCTGGCTGTTTTGTTTGGCCTCCAGTATCATACCCGGCAAACCGAAATAACCTTGCGGCCCGGCTGATACCGGGATAGCTGCGGTAAACCATGCTGTGACCGTGTCTTTTTCTTTCATCATCACAGCTTCCTGACAAGGATAATTAAGTATCGTCTTCTGATTTCCGGTCATTTTCCATTTGGGCTTTTCTATGTCGGAGGTGATAAGAAATTTCCTACCCATGAAATCGCGCTGCTCTACAAGCTTATCTTCTTTCAGAGACATATAAACGACATTCTCCGGCGCATCCATATGTACTACCATGTGCATATTCCCATTTGATTGGTCCATATCATTACTTTCCTTTTCCTTCGATCTGTCATATGCATATAGTGTTGCATCAGCGTTATAGTACAGCACCTTTTTCATATGTTGCTCTTTGGGCAGCATGCTCCTTATTTGATCTGCATTTACATCGCCCTCCGATCTTATATCTACATCGCCACCCAGGTCGATATTCATCCTAAATGTCTCAGTGTACAATATCTTACCCGAGGTATTCTGGGCGTAAGCGTCGTTAAGGAGCAACAAAAAACAGGAAGTAAAAAATAATTTTTTCATAGTCTTTATTTTAAACCGAAATTATGGCCATACTAAAGGCGAGCGGGTTAATGCAAAGAGAATTAAAGTTAATTAAGGTTAATGCTTTGTACAGATGAGCTATGCATGTCGTAATTTGGCAGTACAATTTATAGGATTGATACCGGCTAAGAAACTAAAAAGGGTAAAGTACCTGATGCTCTCCAGCCAGCTTTTATTGCTGGCCTTTATGGGCTATTGGCTATACTCGCAATACAAGAGCACCAGCACAGATTTCCGCAAAGCGATAACAGCCCAGTTTGAGGAATCGCAAAGAAAAGTGTCGGACTCTCTTTTATTGGGAGATCTTACCAAAGAAGGACTTTTGCCACACCCCAGCCAGATAGCGACGATAGATGTACACTCTAAAAGCAGTATAGAGTTAAGCCCCGAAGCAAAAACCTCGCACAACTTTGACATTATACGGACCCAAAATATCAATCGCCCGTGGGAACCGAAACCGGGGGAAGCATTTGTGCTTGAAAACAATGGCCCCGATACAAATAGCCATTTACCTTTTCGAAAAGATGTAAACTTTAGTGTGATCATCAGGAGAGCTAATGCCATTGCCGACTCGGACGAAACAAGGCTATTTCATCGTGACACTTTGATGTTCAACAGCGAGTTTGAAAAAAAGATGAAAGAAAATGGCTGGGGCTTCAAAATAAAATGGCTTAGGGATAGCATGAGTGGCCCTAGAGGAAAGAAGAATATCTATATAAAGAGCCAGTACTTCACCAACTCATACGGAGTGGAGATCAGCCATTTTTCGTGGTACCTTATTAAAAAAATATCTCCTCAAATATTGTTCACGCTGGCACTGCTTGTTGTTACCGGCTTCGCATCAAGGCTGGCATATAAAAGCCTTAAAGAGCAGGTGGCGCTGGGCACTATCAAGAACGACTTCATCAGCAATATGTCGCATGAGCTGAAGACACCTGTATCAACGATCAAAGTGGCGCTGGAGGCATTGGATACCTACAATGTGATAGAGGACAAAAAAACTGCCAAGGAATACCTTGAAATGGCCAATATAGAAGTGAAGCGACTGGACCTGCTCATTAACCAGGCGCTGAATACTTCGCTGCTCGAGGATGGGAGGATCGCATTCCATAAAGAAAAAGAAGACTTGCAAAAACTTGTTAGTGAAGTGCTCGACGTTTTGAAACTACGCTTTGCCCAGCAGCATGCACAGGTGAACTATAACAAGAGTGGCAATAGATTTTACTCTCAAGTGGATAAGCTGCATATACAAGGCGTATTGATCAACATACTGGATAACAGCCTGAAGTATGGTGGCAAAGACCCCATAATAGACGTGAATATTACCGAAGATGAAAAAGAGACAACAATAACTATTGCAGACAAAGGGCCGGGCATACCGGCAGCTTACCTCGATAAAGTGTTTGAAAAATTCTTCCGGGTGCCTACGGGTAATGAGCATAATGTAAAGGGCTACGGGCTTGGCCTCAGCTATGCCAAACAAGTAATGCAGCAGCACGGAGGCAGCATCAAAGCAGCAAACAAGCCGGAAGGGGGCAGTATTTTTACACTTACTTTTATTAAAGACGCGGCGTGAAAAAGAAAGTGCTTTATATAGAAGATGAACTGTTCCTGGCCCGCATCGTAAAAGAGACGCTGGAACTGAAGGGCTATGAGGTGCTGCATAAAAAAGACGGCGGTCGGCTGGTGGATCTTGTACAATCTTTTTCGCCGGATATATGTATACTGGACGTGATGCTGCCGAACGTGGACGGCTATACTTTGGGCAGCACCATCCGTAACATCCATCCACAACTACCGGTAATATTCCTTACAGCAAAAACGCAGACCGAGGATATACTCAAAGGTTTTTCATCGGGCGGTACCGACTATCTAAAAAAGCCCTTCAGTATGGAAGAGCTGATGGCGCGAATTGAGAACCAGCTGAGGATCACATCGCCCAAGGAGCAAAACAGCAAAACCATAACAGAGGATATATTGCTGGGTAAATATCATTTTTCACCCGGCAGGTATGAACTGAAGATAAATGATACGGTTATAAAACTGTCGAGCAGGGAATCAGAGATATTGAGCATTTTATGCAACCATGCCAACAAAATCGCTGAAAGGCGCAAACTGCTGCATGCTGTATGGGGTGATGATTCCTTTTTCAACTCGCGCAACCTGGATGTATATATCCGGAAGCTAAGGGATTATCTCTCCCGGGATAAGGATATAGAGATCATAACCCTGAAAGGAAAAGGGTACCATTTTGTGGTACCCTCTATAAATAATAACATTTAGTACAATTAATCCTGGAACATTATTGTTTTTGCAAGCACCTGATCCTTGCCCTGCATTATCCTTGAAAAATATATGCCGCTATGGTCAAGTTCGGACTTTGCTATGGTGGCAGTTCCCTGAAAGTCTTTTTTAATAACAAGCTGCCCAAGCGTATTATACAGATACAGTGTATATATTTTTGAATCGCCAGAAGAGAAGGCCATTGTGTTCTGAGCCGGATTGGGGTAGATACTGAAGCTTCCTGTTTTCACATTAGTAACCTTCGTTACGGGGTGGATCTCCAGCTTTTGAACTGCTGCGTTCAATACTGAATCATCGACGTGCGCGGGGCTAAATGCGGATACAAAAGCTACCATTGTTATCTTATTCTCGTCGTAGCTGACAGGGAGTGTATAGTGAAAAATATGCGCGTAATTCTGCCCCACAGCCGGTGCGGAGGTCAACACGCCTGCAAGGCCCCATGGGGATGGCAACAGCGCTCGGGCCACATGCCTGTGCATGAAACCCGTGATAGGATCGCCCTTGCCAAAGAAGGGGTTGCCTACTGTGGTATTGAATGCATTCCTCTGGGCGTATCCTGTACCTGTCCCGGTAACAGAATCCTCCACGATGTACAGGCTTATCCTGTAGTCGCCGGTATCTATGTTTGATGTTATGCTTACCTGCACATGCGCGGCAATATCGCGGGTAATGCTATCCCAGGTGCCATCCAGCATTACATCCAGCTTGGTTGCCGCAGCCAGGCGCTGTTGTATGTTCGGCTTCCATTGTGTATCCGGCAATCCTACAACACCCGTGTGGCTTATCCTGTCGATAGCTGCGGCGGGGTATGCGTTAGCGTAGGCAAGACCAATCGTATCTGCCGCAGCAAAATCCATGGAATCGGATGGGCTGAAGGAATGCAGGCAAACGGGGATGAGATTGGGATACAATGCGGCCATAGAGTCGACATAATGAGCTCCCATAGGGGACAGAGAATCTTTAGCCCCGGTAAACTCTTCAAGTAAAACCATCCGTTGGGCATTTACACCAAAGGCAATCAAAGCAAAAAACAGGAAAAGTATTGATTTTTTCATAGACACATTTTTAGATCCACCAACTTCATACAAAGGCAAGGAAATCACCATTGCGATGCAAAAATATGTAAAATACTCATCCTGTGCTTTTTATTACTTCCCCCTGATGATGCCGAGGAGCAAAGAAATAGCTGCAAGCACCAGCAGCACATAGATCAGGTGACCGGCGTTCCACCAAACAAGTCCTAATATCCATCCGATAACCAGCAAAACAGCAATTAAGTAAAGGCAGCCCCTCATAAAGACGATTTTGTACAGGCAAGGTACAACAATATCTTTTTCCCCAAAACAAAAGCGTCNNNGCTTGCGGGACGCTTTCTATACTAAGCCTTAAATAGCCTTATTGTTTGTTGAACTTGATAGCTTGTATTGGTTTATTGTTCTTGTCCGTCATCTGCAGCATGTACGCACCGCTGGCCAGGTCTGCTATCTTCACTGGTATCACGCCACCAGCGAACTGGTTCGTATTCACCTTGTTCTCTACTATCACCTTACCTACCATATCCAATATCTGTATCGTTACATCGCCCTTAGGTGCGTTCTCGAATTTCACGTATATCTCAGAACCTGAAACCGGGTTTGGATACAAGGTGATGACGTTGCCCTCGTTGCCATGCGTGTTAGCAACTACAAGCGGGCTGCCTGAGCTACCTACACCAAACGGTGAGAATGTATTGATACCTGTGCGCGACACATTGTACGGATTAGAGCCAAATGCAGGGCCTGTAGCACCAGGATTCCAGAACGGATCGATATAGTGCGACAAGAAGCATTCGTTCCTGTTGAAGCCTACGAGCTCGTCAGATGCATTCCACTCAAGCGTAAGTGCAACGTCAGACCCGCCTGATACCGCTTCATTCAGCACCCATGTTTTGCCTACGGAGTTATCAGTGATAGCCGGACCGGAAGGTATATCGTTGGCATCATATGCCGTGTAGATACCATCCAGAACATTGACCATAAAGTCGTCGGCAACACCGATGTTCCTCATCGTTAACGGAGTGTAAGACGTGTTATCAGAACCTACAGGGAAGAGGATAGAACCAGTCCTTCCGCCTAAGCCGATATTTGTATTGATCAGCCTGCCTAAGCCGTTTGTCACTACATACGATACTGTGCTGCCACCTGTTATAGAGGCCGTGCTGGCAATCGTAAGATCGCTGTTGCCCAGGGTCATGTAACCGTTAGAGAGCACCAGGCTGTTTGTAACTGTAGTATTGGCATTGATCATCTTATCGCCGTTACCGTTCAACCTGATGATAGCATACGGACCGCCAGGGATGGACTGTGTGCCTGTACCTGTTTCGTATACTTCACCAAGTGAGGCATCGAATGTACCGTTATTCACAATACTTCCCTTGATCTCCAGAACATTGCCGGTACCAATGAATGATACTTTAGCACCCGGATCTATTATCAGGCTATCGCAAATTGCAGTTGGTATATCTACCTCAGGGAAGTTTGGCACTGATGCAGTTATCGTTACGACTGTTGTTGCTGTTGGCAGCACACCGCAAGCCCAGTTGCCCGGTTCAGACCAAAGTGTGTTGGTAAGGCCTGTCCATTGTACCTGGGTGTTGATGCTCAGCACGGCTATGTTTGAAGTAACCGGCGGAGGACATGCACCTGTGATTACCACCCTATACTCGAATCCAACCATGGTAGGACTAACAGCATTAATGTGGAGGTTTGGCGAATTGATACCGGAGTACAGAGTAGTATTTGTGATGTTCACAAACCCTGTACCATCATTTACCTGCCATTGATACGTCATACCTGCACCTACCGCTGCTACAGTAATGTCAGCAGAAGCATTGGTACATGTAACCACGCTTGCAGCAGGTTGTGTAGTGATGGTCGGCGGGAAGTTCACACTCAGGGTCACTGCGTTAGTAGTTTGCGGAGGTGCGCATGTACCCGTTACTGTTACCCTGTATTGGTAGCCGTTCATACTTGCAGTTGCTGCAGTAATGGTTAGTGTTGCAGAAGTAGAACCGCTGTATGGCGCCGCTGCAGGAACATTTACCCAGCCGGTGCCGTCGTTAACTTCCCACTGGTATGTGAGCGCTGTACCTACGGCATTCACGGTGAAGCTGGTATTGTTGCCTTCACATATGATGCTGTTAGATAAGCTGTTCGCCAATGCAGGAGGTGTATTTACGGTCAGCAATGCTATGCCTGAGGTATCACCCGGATAGCAAGTACCCGTTACATATGCGCGGTAAGTGTAACCATTCATAGCAGAGTCAACTGCTGTGAGATGCAATGTAGCAGTAGCTGAACCGGAGTAGGTAGCATTATCTACGAGGTCAGTAAAGCCTGTACCGGTATTTACCTGCCAATGATAAACAAGGGCAGTGCCGGTAGCTGTTATTGTGAATGAAGTGTCACCACCTGCGCAAAGTGTAGCGTTAACAGGAGAAGAAGTAACCCTGGGCAACTGATTCACTGTGATAGCGAACGTGCTTGCCGCAGAGGTGCCGCAACTGTTGGTTGCTGTTACACTCAATACACCTGATGTAGCCAATGTGCTGAAGTCGATCACTACAAGGTTACCTGTACCCAGTATCGTAGCACCGGTACCACTATAGGTCCATGTGTACGTAACTGAGCTATCGTAAGGCACACTGTAGGTCACGTACTGGTCGCCCTGGCATACAGGAGTTACACCCGTAATAGGACCAGGCTGTGTTGGCAGCGGGTGAACTGTGATGAACATTGCCTGTGGCGTTGAAGTACCGCAACCATTTGTAGCGGTAACAGTCAGCAGCCCGGATGTTGCCGTGTTGCTAAAGCTGATGCTAACACTGTTGGTAGCACCTGTAATAGTAGCACCAGTACCTGAGTAAGACCAGTTATAAGTAACTGTCGGATCAAGCGGCACAGTGTAGATCACATTGTTCTGTCCCTGGCAAACGTCAGGAGAACCATTTGTGAATGCGCCCGGCTCGTTTGGCAGCGGGTTAACAGTTATTGCTATTGTCCGTGCTATAGAAGCGCCGCAGTTATTATGAGCTATTACGCTCAGTGTGCCCGAGGTTGCATTTATGTCAAAGTTCAGTGTAGCAGTATTGGTATTTGTATTATTAACCGTAACACCTGTTCCGCTGTATGACCATGTATAAGTTACAGTAGGATCATTTGGCACTGTGTACACCACATTTTGCGCGCCCTGGCATACCACAGCTGTGCTGGTAGTGAATGCGGCAGGCTGTAGTGGCAGCGGGTTAACCGTTACAGCAACCACCCTTGGTGCAGATGTACCGCAGGCATTGGTAGCTGTTACCTGTATATTGCCCGATGTAGCTACGTTACTGAAGTTCACGTTAGCAGTGTTACCACCGAATACGGTTATGGTAGCACCGAGACCTGTGTAAGTCCAGTTGTAAGCCGTTACCGAGATATCCAATGGCACCTGGTAAACCACGTTGTTCTGGCCCTGGCATACTACATTCGACATCTGGGTGAAGTTGCCCGGCACCTGTGGCAGCGGGTTCACCGTTATGTTTATTGTCCTGGCTATTGAAGTACCGCAGGCTGTTGTAGCTGTTACGCTCAGTGTACCTGAAGTTGCAATAGCGCTGTAAGTAAGCGTTACTGTATTGGCAGGAGCACCTGCAATAGTGACGCCGGTACCTGAATAGTTCCAGCTATATGTAGTACCCGGCACGTTTGTCACAGAGTATACCTGGTTCGTACCCTGGCATACTGTAGTGAGACCAGCTATTACGCTTGGTTGTGCAGGTATCGGGTTAACCACTATAGCCAGTGTACGTGGAGCAGATGCACCGCATGCATTATTAGCTATTACCTGCATGTTGCCCGATGTAGCTGTAGCGCTGAAGTTCACGCTCACTGTACTACCTGTACCTGTGATCGTGGCACCGGTACCTGAGTAAGTCCAGGTGTATGATGTTACGCTCGGAACATTCGTCACCGAGTAGAGCACATTGTTAGCACCCTGGCATACAGGCGTTGTACCTGTTATTACACTTGGTTGTGCAGGCAGCGGGTTAACTGTGATGGTCAATGTCCTTGCTGAAGATGTACCGCATGCATTTGTAGCAGTTACGCTTAATGTACCTGAGGTAGCTACTGCACTGAAGCTGATCGTTACACTGTTAGCCGGAGCACCCACAATTGTTGCACCTGCACCGCTGTACGTCCATGTATATGTAGTACCAGCCACATTTGGCACGGTATAAACCACACCTGCCTGGCCCTGGCAAACGGTATCGTTCGATGCAGTAAAGTCAGCAGGCTGCAATGGCAGCGGGTTAACTGTGATAGCTATTGTGCGTGGTACCAGTGATGTTCCGCATGCGTTATTGGCGCGTACGCTCAGTGTGCCTGAAGTAGCTACTGTATTAAAGTTGATGCTTACTGTTGGCGCAACGGTAGTAGCTGCAAAGGTTGCACCTGTACCGGTGTATGTCCATGAGTAGCTGGTAGCACCTGCAACTGCAGGCACTGTGTATACTACACCATTCTGACCCTGGCATACTGAAGGACTAGATGTGGTGAATGCAGCAGGATTGCCCGGCAGCGGGTTAACCACTATCGCCAGCGTACGTGGTATAGATGTGCCACATGCATTGGTTGCAGTTACATCCAGGTTGCCGGATGTGGCAGTATTGCTGAAGTCGATGCTCACCAGGTGACCTGTACCGGTGATAGTAGCACCGGTACCACTGTATGTCCATGTATAGGTTACAGTAGGATCGTTCGGCACCTCATATATCACACTGTTCTGGCCCTGGCAAACAGGAGTAGAAGATGTAATGAATGCAGCAGGCTGATTTGGCAGCGGGTTAACTGTTATCGCCATTACCCTTGCAAGTGATGCACCGCATGAGTTGTTAGCTATTACTGTCAGGTTACCCGATGTTGCTGTCGCACTAAAGCTGATGGTCACGGCATTGGTTGTACCTGTTATAGTTGCACCTGTACCGCTATATGTCCATGTGTAGTTTGTGATAGTAGGATCATTCAGTACAGAATATGGCACATTGTTCTGTCCCTGGCATACTGTAGTTGGCCCTGTTATCAGGCTAGGCTGGAGTGGTAGCGGGTTAACTGTTATCGCAAATGTGCTTGCAGCAGAGGTGCCGCAGCTATTAGTTGCGGTCACGCTCAGCGTACCTGATGTTGCAGTAGTACCGAAGCTTAATGTTATCGCATTACCTGAACCAACTATTGAAGTATTGAGGCCTGAGTAAGACCAGTTGTAAGTTACAGTTGGGTCGTTGGTCACGGAGTAAGCTACGCCCACATCACCCTGGCATACTGGTGTAGTACCTGTAATGGCACCCGGAGTTGTTGGCAGCGGGTTAACTGTTATTGCAATAGTCCGTGCGACAGAGGTACCGCAGGCATTGTTTGCAGTTACGCTCAATGTGCCGGATGTAGCCGTGTTGCTGAAGGTCAGCGCAACACTGTTGCCCGAACCTGCAATGGTAGCACCTGCACCACTGTATGTCCATACATAGAATACAGTAGGATCGTTAGGCACTGTGTATATCACGCCGTTCTGGCCCTGGCATACTACAGCGCTTGAAACAGTGAACGCAGCAGGCTGAGCAGGCAGCGGGTTAACTGTTATCGGGAATGTGCTTGCCAATGATGTGCCGCAAGGATTGGTTGCAGTTACGCTCAGCGTGCCCGATGTAGCAGTATTAGAGAATGCTATTGTTATTGCATTAGACGGAGCACCGGTGATCGTCGCACCTGTACCCGAATATGTCCATGTATATGTTACAGTAGGATCATTGGTTACAGAGTAAGCCACACCAACATCGCCCTGGCATACAGGTGAAGTACCTGTAATATTGCTCGGAGGATTTGGCAGCGGGTTGACCACTATTGCAAATGTAGAGGCAGTTGATGTACCGCAACCATTGGTCGCTGTTACACTCAAGGTACCACCAGTTGCAGTTGCACCGAAGTTCATGGTTATTGCATTGGTAGTACCCACTATTGTAGCACCTGTACCACTGTATGTCCATGTGTAAGTTACAGTTGGATCGTTGGTTACCGAGTACGCCACACCACTCTGGCCCTGGCATACAGGCGATGTACCTGTAATGGCACCTGGCTGTACGGGTAGCGGGTTAACCGTAATAGCTACAGTACGTGCGATAGATGTACCGCATGCGTTGGTTGCAGTTACACTTAATGTACCTGAACTTGCAGCAAGCGAGAAATCGAGTGTTACAGAGTTACCTGTACCATTGATTGTAGTACCGCCACCGCTATAGGCCCATGTGTATGTTACACTAGGATCATTTGGTATTGTATAAACAACGCCTGTCTGGCCTGCGCACACCTGGTTGCTGAATACAGAGAATGGAGCCGGCTGCAATGGCAGCGGGTTAACCAGTATTGTAAACGCACTTGGTGAGGAGGTACCGCAACCGTTTGTTGCAATTACTGTAAGGTTGCCTGAAGTAGCAGTGTTAGAGAAGTCCATTGTGATAGCATTACCACCGCCAACGATCGTACCACCTGTACCACTGTATGACCAGATATAAGAAACTGTAGGATCATTGGTTACTGAGTAAGCAACCCCATTTTGACCCTGGCATACAGGTGATGTACCTGTAATGGCGCCCGGTGTTACAGGCAGTGTATTCACTGTTACTGCGAACGGATTAGACGGGGCTGAAGTACCGCACGCATTTGTTGCAGTTACTGTTATGTTACCGGATGTAGCCGTGTTGCTGAAGTTAACACTCGCATTGTTGCCGAATGAAGTAATGCTGGCACCTGTACCGCTGTAAGACCATGTATAAGTAGTTACAGTTGGATCATTAAGAACTGTGTATATCACGCCGTTCTGCCCCTGGCATACAGGAGTAAGACCTACAGGTGTAGCAGGTACTGCAGGAAGCGGGTTAATAGTTATTGACTTAGTTCTTGGCGCAGTTGTGCCGCAACCATTTATAGCTGTAGCAGTTACACTCAGTGTACCACTAGTAGCTACGTTACTGAAGTCGACAGTTATTGCGTTACCTGAACCATTTATGGTAGCACCGGCACCGCTGTATGTCCAGTTATATGTTACTGCAGGATCGTTGGTCACTGAGTAAGCATTACCCAGTGTGTTTGCACACACAGGAGTTGGTCCGGATATTACGCCAGGCATAACAGGCAGCGGGTTAATTGTGATAGCCAGGGTAGTAGGAGCAGATGTACCGCAGGCTGTTGTTGCAGTCACGCTCAGCGTACCTGATGTGGCGTTATTTGCGAAGTCTATCGTTACTGCATTAGATGGAGCACCTGTAATGGTTGCGCCACCACCGCTGTAAGTCCAGGTATAAGTAGTACCTGCAACCGCTGGCACTGAGTATGCATTCGCGAGTGTACCTGCGCAAGCCGCAGCGTTGCCTGTGATGGCACCCGGTGCAGCAGGCATTGGGTTCACTGTGATCGCCAGCGTAGAAGCTGTGGATGTACCACAAGCATTTGTAGCAGTTACATTCAATGTACCCGACGTTGCCGTTGCACTGAAGTCGATAGTTACCGTACTGCCGGCACCGTTAATAGTAGCGCCTGTTCCTACTGTGTAGGTCCATGTATATGTTACAGAAGGATCATTGGTAACAGAATAAACATTACCATTTGAGCCCTGGCACACGCTAGTAGGACCGGTGATCGCGCCAGGCGTATTTGGCAGCGGGTTGATCGTAATTGATTTTGTCCTTGCAATAGAAGTACCGCAGGCATTTGTACCTGTTACAGTAAGTGTACCTGATGTAGCATTGTTCGCAAAGTCAACAGTTATCGCATTGCCTACGCCATTGATAGTAGAACCTAAGCCTGAATAGCTCCAGTTATAAGTAGTAATGGTTGGGTCAAGTGTTACGGAGTAAGGATTAGCATTAGAGCCTGCGCAAGCAGAAGCAGCACCTGTTATTACCGAAGGCTGGTTCGGCAGTGGGGTAACCGTTACCGCAAATGTCGTTGCGGTCGATGTGCCGCAGCTATTGGTAGCAGTTACGGAAACATCACCGGATGTTGCTGTGTTGCTGAAGCTGATCAGTATGCTGTTACCGTTACCTGTAATGGTACCACCTGTCCCTGTGTAGCTCCACGTATAAGTTACAGTTGGGTCATTAACCACAGAATAAGGCACGCCATTCTGGCCCTGGCAAACAGGTGTTGTGCCCGTGATCGGTCCGGGAGCAGTTGGCAGTGGGTTAACTGTGATATTCATGCTCCTTGCGATAGATGTGCCGCAAGCGTTGGTCGCAGTCACATTCAGCACACCGCTGGTTGCAGTGTTAGAGAAGTCAACCGATACAGTATTACCAGTACCGTTTATTGTAGCACCTGTACCTACAGTGTAGGTCCATGTATATGTCACTGTAGGATCGTTGGTCACGGTATATACCACGCCGTTCTGACCCTGGCATACTGTAGGTGTACCTTGTGTAAATGCACCGGGCTGGCTTGGCAGCGGAGTGATCGTGATGTTTCTTGTCCTTGCTACTGATGTACCACAGGCGTTAACAGCCACAACTGTCAGCGTACCTGATGTTGCGGTATTGCTGAAGTCTATTGTGATGTTGCTGGTGTTACCGTTGATGGTAGCACCGTTACCTGAATACGTCCACGTATAAGATGTGGCATTAGGATCGTTGGTAACTGAATATGCATTAGCCAGCGTGTTTGCGCATACAGGACTTGCACCTGTTATTGCACTTGGCTGGCCGGGTATTGGTGTAACTGTTATTGCCAGTGTGCTTGCAGTTGATGAACCGCATGCATTGTTAGCAGTAACGCTCAGCAAGCCTGATGTAGCATTTGCGGCGAAGTCAATCGTCACATTGCTGCCAGTACCATTTATTGTTGCACCATTGCCGCTATAAGTCCATGTATATGATGTGGCAAGGGGGTCATTGGTAACAGAATAGTTTACACCATTTGCACCGGCGCATACAGGCGTAGTACCTGTTATTGCACCTGGGGTAGCAGGAACAGCATTAACTGTTATCGCCATTGTCCTTGCAGATGAAGTACCGCAGGCGTTAGTTGTTGTTACGCTTAATGTACCAGAACTTGCTGTTGCACTAAAGTCAAGCGTTACGCTATTCGTTGTATTGAAACCTGTAACACCTGAACCTGAATAAGTCCATGTGTAAGTATTACCTACCACGTTTGGTACGGTATATAATACACCTGTCTGGCCCTGGCAAACCACCGCGGTTGAATTTGTAAAGTTACCCGGTGTTGTTGGCAGCGGGCTAACAGTAATATTATAAGTGCGGGCTATAGAAGTTCCGCAGCTATTAGTACCTGTTACACTCAGTGTGCCTGAAGTAGCAGTATTGGAGAAGTCAATTGTTATTGCGTTGCCGCCACCATTTATCGTTGCACCATTTCCTGAATAAGACCAGTTGTATGTAGTAATGTTTGGATCATTCACCACACTATATGCAACACCTGTCGCACCCTGGCATGGAATCGCATTACCTGTGATTACACCCGGTTGCAATGGCAGCGGGTCAACAGTTATCGCCATTGTAAGCGGTGCAGAGGTACCGCAGCTATTTACTGATGATACACTCAGCGTGCCAGCTGTAGCATTATTGGCAAAATCAATAGTAACCGAACTACCTGTTCCGTTTATTGTAGCACCTGTGCCTGAGTAGCTCCATGAGTAAGATGTCGCAGCAGGATCAGGAACCACAGCGTATGTTACGTTGGTTTGGCCCTGGCATACAGGTGATGAACTTACGAGGAATGAAGCAGGCGTTGTTGGCAGCGGATTAACAGTAATACCTATAGACCTTGCAGGCGAGGTACCGCACACGTTCGTTGCTGTTACGCTCAGTACACCCGATGTGGCGTTGTTCGCAAAGGTTACGGTAACTGCGCTGTTGGGTGCACCACTTATTGTAGCGCCGGTACCGCTGTAGCTCCAGTTGTAGGTAGAACCTACAACATTCGGTACTACGTAGTTGGCAGTACCGCCTGCACATACTGTTGTGCTGGCAGTCGTAAAGTTGCCCGGCTGGAATGCGCCCGGCTGAACAGTAAGTGCTACTGTTTGTGCAGGCGACGTTCCGCAGGTATTAGCGGCTGTTACACTCAATGTACCTGAAGTGGCATTATTTGCAAAGTCAATTGTTATGTTGGTATTGCCGTTATTATTTATTGTAGCACCTGTACCACTGTAGCTCCATGTATATGTGGTAGCATTAGCAACCGCAGCTATTGAATAAGCTTCGGTAACGCCCTGGCAAGGAGTAATGCTTCCTGTAATAGCACCAGGCTGAAGTGGTATTGGTGTAACCGTAATAGACAGGCTGGAAGGACCGGAAGTAGCGCAACCGTTCAGGGATGTAGCAGTTACGCTCAGGACACCCGTTGTAGCAGTCGCACTGAAATCGATCGATACAGAATTACCTGTACCGTTGATGGTAGCACCTGTTCCTGCATATGACCATGTATAGGTTACATTCGGATCGTTGGTTACACTATAGATAACACCTGTCTGGCCTACGCAAACTGTTGTAGCACCCGATATAGGACCGGGAACGGCAGGTGGCGCATCAACATCAATATTAACGGTGCTTGGGGTTGGTGAATTACCGCAGGCATTTACAGCTACTACGCTCAGTGTACCTGACGTAGCTGTTGCACTATAGTCTATAGTGATATTTGTATTGCCATTATTATTGATAGTAACACCTGTACCGCTGTATGACCAGGTATACGAGGTAGCACCTACAACTGCAGGTATCGAGTATGGAACACCTGTTTCACCCTGGCATATAGTAATGTCTCCTGTTATTGCGGCAGGAGTAGCAGGTAATGGATTAACTATTATTGAAATAGACCTCGGTGTAGATGTACCGCAGGCGTTATTTGCAAACACATTCAATGTGCCACTTGTAGCAGTATTGCTGAAATCAACACTTACACTGTTACCTACCCCGTTGATCGTTGCACCTGTACCTACTGTGTAAGTCCATGTATAAGTTACGGTAGGATCATTAGGCACAGTATAGATAACGCCTAACTGGCCCTGGCATACTACAGCGCTTGAAGTGGTAAACGGAGATGGCTGGTTTGGCAGCGAGTTAACTGTGATCGCCATTGTGCGCGCTACAACAGACTGTCCGCAGCTGTTAACACCAAATACACTAAGAGTACCTGAAGTAGCTGTGTTGGTAAAGTCGAGGTTAGCAGTGTTATTGCCGGTAGTATTTATAACAACACCCGTTCCTGAATATGTCCAGTTATATGATGTTGCATCGGTAGCTGTTCCTGTTGTATAGGTAATGTTCACGTTACCCTGGCATACTACGTTAGGACCTGAAGTGAACAGACCCGGAGTGCCCGGTAGCGGAGTAACCGTAACAGCAAGAGTTTGTGCTGCGGACGTTCCGCAGGTGTTAGTACCTGTTACACTTACGGTACCTGATGTAGCCGTATTAGAGAATGCGAATGTATTGCTGCCTGTAGCAGTAGTAGCAGGGAATGTCGCACCTGTACCGCTGTACGTCCAGTTATATGTGGTAACGTTTGTTCCTGTTACAGTAAATGTAGAAGATGTGCTCTGGCATACAGGATTAAATGTTGCGCTGATACCGCTTGTCAGCAACGGTGCCTGGCTCAGAGCAATAGCGAGTGTGCGCGCAGCGGATGTGCCGCAGCTATTGGTTCCTGTTACACTCAGTGTACCATTGGTAGCAGTATTGCTCCAGTCGATGGTCACACTATTACCATTCACATTTCCTACAAATGTTGCGCCCGAACCTGAGTATGTCCACGTATAAGATACGATGTTCGGGTCGTTAGGCACAGTATAAACAACACCATTCTGACCCTGGCAAGGCGTAGGGTTAGATTGGGTAAATGCCCCCGGCTGTGCAGGTGCAGGAGTTACCGTTACATTCATTGTCCTTGCGGCAGATGTTCCGCAGGTATTAACAGCGCTTACGCTCAGTATACCTGAAGTGGCTGTAGCGCTATAATCTATTGTTACGGTATTGGTAGTACCATTGATTGTAGCACCGGTTCCGCTATATGTCCAAAGGTATGATGTGGCCCCCGGTACCGCAGGTACTGAATAAGTAACACCCGTTTGTCCCTGGCATACATTAGGAGAGCTAATAGTAAAGCCGCCCGGTTGAGCTGGGAATACAGTAGGTGTCAGTACCAATGTGCGTGTTATTGAATTGCCGCAGGCATTAGTAGCGTATACACTTAAGGTACCACCTGTTGCAGTGTTTGAGAAATCGATACTCGCTACACCGCTGCCCAGGTTAGTTATGGTAGCACCTGTACCTGAATAGCTCCATACGTAGGTAACGCTTGGATCATTGGTAACAGAGTAGATAACACCGTTCTGTCCCTGGCAAGGAGTAGTTGTACCTGTAATAGCACTTGGCTGTAGCGGGCTTGGAGTAACAACGATCGGTAAAGTAAGGTCTGTTGAAGTACCGCAGGCATTTGTAGCACTTACGGTAAGGTTACCTGAAGTGGCAGATGCGCTGAAGTTAACTGTTATAGTATTTCCGGTACCTGCGAACGAAGCTCCCGTACCACTGTAAGCCCAGTTGTAGGTAGTTACGTTCGGATCATTTGGCACAGTATAGATAACGCCGGTTTGTCCCTGGCATACTGAAGGGCTTGCAGTTGTGAAGCCTGATGGTGTAGCAGGAAGAGCGTTAACTGTTATTACATAGTTTACAGCCGTTGTAGTACCGCAGGTATTGGTACCTGTTACACTCAGGGTACCTGAGGTAGCCGTATTTGAGAAAGTTAATGAGTTACTGTTTGTTCCGGTGGTCGCGGCGAAAGTTGCGCCCGTGCCACTGTAGCTCCAGTTATATGTAGTGATGTTCGCAGCACCCGACACTGTATATGTCTGGCCTACCGCGCCCTGGCACACAGCAGCAGGGCCTGTCATTGGGCCTGCAAGTACCGGCGCGGGAGAGACTGTGATCACCAGGGTGCTAGGCGTCGCATTTGCACCACAACTGTTGGAAGTCACAATACTTAAAGTACCGCTGGTAGCAGACGCACTATAGTTGATATTAACTGTTGCACTGCCGTTATTATTAATAGTAGCGCCGCCGCCTGTATAGCTCCATGTATATGCAGTTATATTAGGATTGCTTGGCACTGAATAAGTAACGTTGTTTTGTCCCTGGCATACTGCAATTGTACCCGATATAGGGCCGGGAGCAGGTGCAGTCGGAGTAACTGTAATGCTAACCGTAGAGGCCCCCGATGTACCGCAGGTATTTGTTGCGGTAACGCTCAATATGCCTGACGTAGCAGAAGCAGAGAAAGTAAGATTGTTTGTCGGCGTGGCTGTAGTCGCGCTGAAGGTTGCACCTGTACCTGTGTAGCTCCAGTTATATGAGGTAGCACCCGTTACTGCAGGAACAGTGTAGGTAAATGGCCCTGTGCCCTGGCATACAGGTGAAGTGGATACCGTAAAGCCGCCGGGAGTAGCCGGTGTTGGTGTAACCGTGATCACCAGGTTGCTTGGGCTTGATGTACCGCAGCTGTTCGTAGCGGTAACACTTAATGTACCTGATGTCGCAGTTGCTGAATAAGTAACACTTGCCTGGCCGCCACCAAGGTTGGTTATCGTAGCACCGGCGCCACTATAGCTCCAGTTATATGTTACACCTACCACATTAGTTACAGAATAAGAAAATGTTTGTGATTGGCAAACTGCGGTAGTACCTGTTATTAAACTAGGTGTCGCAGGAATCGCATTAACTGTTATGCCCATTGACCTTGCAGCCGATGTACCACAACTGTTGGTTGCCGTTACACTTAGTGTGCCTGATGTAGCTGCCGCGCCAAAGTCTAAGGTTACGCTATTGCCAGTACCGTTAATTGTTGTATTCGCACCGGTATATGTCCAGTTATATGTTGTAACTGTAGGATCAAAAGGCACTGTGTAAACTACACCTGTTTGTCCCTGGCATACTGTAGCGCTGCTAGCGCTGAAGCTGGCAGGTGTATTTGCTATCGGGTTGATTGTAATAGGATAATTAATTGTTGAGGTAGTACCGCAACTGTTCGTGCCCGATACGATCAATGTACCGCTCGTTGCACTATTCGAGAATGTAAATGCGTTCGTGTTAGATGCTGTGGTAGCAGAGAAGGTTGCTCCGGTACCTGTATAGCTCCAGTTATAAGTAGTAATACCCGCTCCGCCTGCTACAGTATAGTTCTGCGTAGTTCCCTGGCAAGCTGGTGTCGTGCCTGATACAGGGCCTGCAAGCGTTGGCAACGTGTTTACCGTTATTACAAGTGTGCTTGGTGTAGCATTGGTGCCGCAGGCATTTGATGCCGATATGCTCAGCGTACCACCGGTAGCAGTATTGCTGAAGTTGATAGTTATTGCATTGCTGCCATTATTATTAATAGTAGCACCACTACCTGAATAAGTCCATGTATAAGTTGTGATGTTGGCGTTTAACGGAACGCTATACGATATCCCATTTTGTCCCTGGCATACCGCAGCATTACCTGTGATAGCACCGGGTGCAGGTGCAGTTGGATTAACTGTTATATTAAAGTTAGATGCACCCGAGGTACCGCAGCTGTTGGTCGCAGTTACACTCAGCGTACCTGATGTAGCACTCGCGCCAAAACTAACACTATTGGTTGGTGTTGCTGTTGTCGCGCTGAAGGTTGCACCTGCACCTGAATAGGTCCAGTTGTAAGATGTCGCTCCTGCCACTGCAGGTACAGTATAAGTGAATGGACCTGTGCCCTGGCAAACCGGTGATGTGCTCACCGTAAAGCCGCCCGGTGTTGCCGGCAGTAAGGACATAGTTATTGCCTGTGTTGATGCTGTCGATGTTCCGCAACTATTGCTTGCTGTTACACTCAGTGTTCCTGATGTAGCAGTATTAGAATAAGTAATACTTGCCTGGCCGCCACCAAGGTTAGTGATCGTTGCACCCGAACCACTATAGGTCCAGGCGTAGGTCACACCTACCACATTGGTTACAGAATAGGTAACTGTCTGGCCCTGGCAAGGTGTGGCATTGCCGCTTATCGCACTTGGCGTCGCAGGAGTCGAATTAACTGTTATCGCCATCGTCCTTGCAGAAGATGTTCCGCAACTGTTCGTTGCAGTTACGCTCAGTGTGCCCGAACTGGCTGCTGCGCCAAAGTCCAATGTCACACTGTTGCCGCTGCCGTTAATAGTAGTATTGGCGCCTGTGTACGTCCAGTTGTATGTTGTTACCGTCGGATCATTGGGTACTGTATATACAACACCTGTCTGGCCCTGGCATACCGTAGCTGTCGACTGTGAGAAACTGGCAGGTGTAGCAGGTATCGGGTCAACTGTGATGGCATAGTTTACGGTACTGGTGGTACCGCAGGCATTTGTACCATATACACTTAAAGTACCCGATGTTGCAGTAGCACCAAAAGTAAGCGCATTGGTTGCACCTCCGGTCGTATTAGAATAAGTGACACCCGAACCTGTATAGTTCCAGTTGTAGGTTGTGATATTCGATCCGCCTGCCACTGTATAGTTTGTCGGGCCAGTACTTTGGCATACCGGTGTAGCACCTGATATTGGTCCTGTCAATGTTGGCAATGGATCAACGGCCACTGCATAAGAAGCGTTATTGGTGCCGCAGCTATTTGTCTCTATCAACTGCACACTACCATTTGTAGCATTGTTGCTGAAGTTGATCGTTATACTGTTGGTATTATTATTTACTATCGTGGCTCCAGAACCTGTGTAAGTCCACGCATAAGAAGTAACTCCTGCATTGAACGGAACTGAATACGATACCCCCGTTTGTCCGGCACATACTGTAGCGGTACCCGTGATAGAAAACGCTATTGGCGCAAGTGGGTTAACGGTTATCGCATAAGTCTGGGCTCCGGATGTACCGCAACTGTTCACAGCCATTACACTTAAAGTACCCGATGTTGCACTGTTGCTAAATGTCAATGAGTTCGTGGGGCCTGCCGTTGAGGCCGAGTAAGTTGCACCCGCCCCGCTGTACGACCATGTGTAGGAAGTCGCACCTGCAACGGCAGGTACAGTATAAGTAACACCCGCCTGCCCCTGGCATACAGGAGTTGTAGCCACAGTGAAGCCACCTGGAGTCGCCGGAAGGTTTTGTATTGCTATGGCTGTTGATAATTGTGTAGATGTACCGCAGGAGTTTGTAGCACTAACGGTTAAGTTTCCTGAAGTAGCTGTATTAGAGAAAGTAACGTTGATGGTATTTCCTGAACCGGCGAATGTAGCACCCGAGCCCGTGTAGTTCCATGAGTAAGAACTAGCAGTCGGATCGTTAGTCACAGAATAGGTTACCGTAGAACCCTGGCAAGGTGTGGTACTACCGCTAAAGCCTGAGGGAGTTGCGGGAATAGCAGTAACGGTAAGCGGCACCACATTGGAATAAGCCCCCCAGGTCAAACCTCCGTCACTACTTGCGCGCGAACGGTAAGTGTTTCCATTCATCCCAATAAGGGCAGTAAACGAATAAGAGGGCGAACCCGAGAACACGGTGATGTTGTTTTCCTGCCATTCCCATGCATCTGCACCGGCCGCTGTATTTGTAAGGTTCACGGTTGCACCCGCACATACATTTACAGAACTCGGCGTCACTGCACTGGTTGGTTGCGCGTAGGCACTAAACGTCAGCGACGTTAACATTACCAACAACAAAACAAACCGGGAAGAAATGATACGTTGTAATTTTGTTCTCATAAGACTATTCGTTAAACTTAACTGCACTTTAAATGTTTTGTAAACAGAATCCATTCAAACCTTTTTTACACTTCTATTTTATACACATATCCCCATGCAAATGCGAATATGCACTCACTGGAATACGATTATGTTAGGGCACAAAATAATACACCTTTTATAGATTTACAATAGCCCTAATACAAGAGTACATAAAAAGGTACTACGCATTACACTAAATCTTCAATTTATACATATAAATAGCACATAAATAAAAGATAATCAACTATTTATAAAAATTTATTTTTAGGTCAATTTTCGCTTTTTTTATCACGAAATGCCCATTCTTGCCTCAAAACATCTATTTACATATTTTAAATTCTATCAGCTGGCAGCTATCTGAAATTTTAGTCGGCATAATTTCTGAACCTCATATCGAACAAAAAATCCTTGTCGCTGAGGCTCTGCAAAAAAGCAATTAGGTCGTTTTTGTCCTCCTCGCTCAGCATTATTTTCCTTCTCAACTGCTTTGCCAGCGTCGGGCTATTTACAATCCCGCTTGTGTAATGCTCCAGTACCTTTTTCAGGTTCCCGAACCGACCATCATGCATGTAGGGGTAGGAATTTGCAATGTTGCGCAGGGAGGGCACTTTGAATTTCAGCGAGTCTGCTGCGAGCCGTGTTATTTTTATTCTGCCGAAGTCATTTAATTCAGTGTCCACCGGCAGGCCATTATTTTCATATCCATTGTTCGTGAACAGCGGCTCCGTATGGCAGGATGCGCAATTTTTCCGGAACAGTTTCAGCCCGTGTAACTCGGCTCTAGTCATCTCGCCACCCGCTTCATGCCGCATATACTTATCGTATTTCGAGTTATAAGACTCCAGCATTACGGTGAACTGTGCTAATGCTTTTAATACGTGCTGCCCGGTCACTAAACTATCATCAAAGGCTGCATAAAAAAGAGATTTATATACAGTCGACTGATTCAGTTTCGCTACGATATTTTCCAGCTTGTTATCCATCTCCACCGGGTTCTCTATCGGGTTTAGAGGCTGCACTTCCAGGTTGTTCACTCCCCCATCCCACATAAATGATGTACCCCATGCCAGGTTGAATAAAGTAAGTGAATTGCGCTTGCCCTTAAGGCCGTTGATACCATGGCTAAGGCTATGGTCCACGTGTGTAAAACCGGAGAATTGTGTATGGCAACTGGCGCAGGATGTAGAGCTGTCGCGCGATAAGCCGGGATCAAAAAAAAGCCTGCGCCCAAGTTTAAAACCCGCTTCGGTCAGCTTATTTTTAGAAAAATCATAATGCGGCTGCGGCCAGCCTTTGGGGATAACAAAATCCACATCGCCCGGCACAGGGCAAAAACCAAATGAAGCAGCTAACAGGAACCCGCCAAACACACAAACAAAAAAATATACTATCCGCTTCATTTTATTTAAAATCTCGTAGCGTCAGTACGCCTTTTCGGCGTCAGACGCGTTACGTGTAAAACATATCACGTCCCGAAATTACCACGCGTTCTTTGCTACTCTAGGCGAGTGACACTAAACATATCCTTATAATTATCTGCAATTTTCATCGCATCCTTTCCGGGCATATTCACTTCATTCATTTTCGACAGATCTATTGTTTCCGGATCTTTAAACCATTCAGCCGCATCAGCTTTTAAATATACAACACTTTCTTTCCCTGCTTCAACAGTAAGTACCCCTGTCTCCAGGTTCACATTTCTCGCAGCATTAAATGGTGGCAAATACCCTCCTATATGAAACTCAAAAGCATGATGCAGTGTTTTGCAAACACTGCTCCTACCCTGCAGCTTAGCCATTATGTAGCCTGTATTCCATGCCCAGTACATGCCCTTCACAGGGTCCAGGTCACCGCCATTGGCGCCATTTGTATTGGCTGTACTGTCTACCCCTATCATAAAATTTAGTTGAGTATAATTCCCCGCGGGAATGTTCTTCATGTAGATGGTTTGTGTCGATGCTTCTCCTGCATCAATGAGATGATAGCTTTCCTTTTCCGATGCGGCGGCGCCACTACCCGAAAATTTTATCCCGCTTATATAAAACCTGAATTCATCTATATACAAACTATCACCATGCGCGTTCACATACTTTTTTGTTTCCAGCTTCAGGGGCTCATTATCAAACACCGTTTGCACAACTATTTTTACCGTCCCGGTGTTATTCCCGTTTTGTGCAAAAACAGTTGACTGTGTTAACAGTAAAATAAATGTCAGGATTTTCTTCATGGAATGCTGCATTACCGTTGCTGCGGAGGTGGGCCTTCTCTATCATGTGGAGGTCTTCCGTCCGCTCCCCCTTCTCTTTCTCCGCCCTCATTTAGTGGCCTGTCTCCCTCCGCTCTGCGCCCTCTTCCTCCGCCCTCCTTATGTGGTCCGCTCATCATCCTCAATACCTCATCAATGATATTATCGAAAACAGGTTTTTGCTTTTCATCACACAATGCCCGCACCTGCCTGAAGTGGCGATAAGTAACCAACTCTATCTCTTTTTGATTATCAGCTATCGCGGCAGCTAGCCTGTTTACATTATCACTGTCTGCTGCTTCCGGATGCTTCAGGTTATCAAAATATTGTGTTCTCAGCTCATGCCCTTGCCTTTGCAGCATCATGATCGAGTCGTGGTGCCTTCCTCTCAGCACATCAAAGGCCGCCACCTGCTCCTTCGAAAAATGAAGGTTTCGCTCTATAAACTCATTTGGCCGCTCGCCTTCCCGCATACCTGGCCTTTCACCCTGTTGACCGCCAGGCCGGAACCATATAGTAGCAAGCAAGGCCAGGTTAAGCACAAACAATATGCCTACTGTCCATTTCCATATACCGGGTATTTTGCTCAATGCTGGGATGTTTACTAATAGTTATAGATCGTTTGTGTCTGCATTTCCGGCGCTATGGCATTATATGCCTCCGTATGTAATATATGTTTTTCCCTGCCTATCTTATTCATTATAGAGATACCATTCAGGGCCAGGAGCAGTACCGCAGCCAAAGCCCAACCTATTGCCTTTGTTTTGCCAAATGTGTACGCTGGGCCACCTCTCTCTTGCATCCTGTACTTTATTTTCTCATACAGGAATGGGTTGCCCATAGGCCGCTCTATACGCTTGGCGCTGGCCATCACCTCCTCTATCCACTGTTCTCTATCTTGTTCTTGTGTCATTGCTGATTATTTAGACGTTAGCCTTACTTACTTCCTTCGGTTGATATAAATATTTTCAAGTTTCTTTCTCAGGTTCACCTTGGCCCGCTGTATCAGCGATTCTACTGCCTTTACCGAGATATCCATAATTTGCGCTATCTCTTTTTGGGGTACATCCTCCACTTGCGACAGTACAAAGGCCACCTTCTGGTTCTCGGGTAGTTCCTCTACCGCTGCAAACAATATTCTTGCATTTTCCTTCTTTTCCAGCGCTACACCCGGGTGGTCAAAATGCGCCGATTCATACTTCAATTCTCCTGTATCCTGCCTGAAAAGGCTGGTGATAAATGCAAAGCGCTTACCCCGCTTTTGATACCGTAATGCATCCAGGCACTTATTTACCGTTATCCTGTATATCCATGTAGCCAATGTCGATTGCCCTCCAAACTTCTCCACCGACCTGAAAACCTCAATAAAAACCTCTTGTGTTATATCCTCCGCCAGCTCACGGTTTTGCACAAGGCCCAAAGCGGTATTCAATACCCTTTGCTGCTGCTTATCCACCAGCTCCTTATAGGCAGCCTCATCGCCTGCCTTCAACCGTTCTATGATGTGTTCGGGCATTAATACGTAAATGTAATAGTCGCAAACAGTTTTTATTAGCTGAATGTCAGCACATAATAATAACTTTGCCCCGAATTTCGAATGTCGAACCTCGTTTTGGCTTTTGAATTTTGACTTTTGAATTNNGGTTCGATTCCTGGCGAGGCCACTAAAAATGAGAATGGAGAAATAAGGCGGAGACCGCCGGCATTTCGCCGCGCTCATTTTCCCCTTCGCTCCGCTCCTCTGGCGTATATCTAAATAACTACTTCAACGTCGATAGCGCAACACTCACAATATCGTCAAACGCTCGCTTATCCGCTCCCGATTTTGCAGCTACCCGGATACCGGAAATGGTATTAAAAAAGAATCTTGCAAGCGCCCTTGCAGAGTGCTCTTTTGGCACCTTACCGGCCTGTTGGCCTTTTTTAATGGCATAGTAAAGGGCATCTTCAGCATCCTGCATACTTTTGTTAACTATTTCAGCTATTTCAGCATCGTGCGGTGCCATCTCGATGCTGGTATTAAGCATAAAGCAGCCTTTGTCAAACTTATCCTGGAGCGACTCTTTCAAGACGTGTTGTAATAAATGCCTGATGACAACCTCCACATCATCCGATTCTTCTATGAATTGCATCATCTGCCTCGCTGTTTGTTCCCTGTAGCGGTTTATTGCTTTCACAAAAAGCCCTCTTTTATCTCCGTATGTATCATAGAGGCTCGATCGGCTTAGCCCAAGGCCATCAACCAGGTCCTGCGCAGATGTGCAGTTATACCCTTTGACCGTGAATAATTCCACGGCTTTATCTAAAACCACTTCCTCGTCAAATTCCTTTGTTCTGCCCATGGAAAAAAACTTTGCTGCATATTGAATACAGCAAAGTTATATGTTTTCGGAATTTCCATTCCGGAAAACTCAATACTAAGAGAAAACCGCGTTCACGCCTACGCCGCCATCCACTACGTAGTCGGCACCGGTCACAAATGCCGCGTCATCGCTTGCCAGGAATGAAACCAGTTTAGCTACCTCCTCGGCAGCACCAAACCGTTTAAGTGGTACCCTGTTTACAATTGCTGTCGCAAATCCGTCCCTGGTAGCATCATCCAGGCCTGCCTTACCAAATATCGGCGTGTCTATGGGTCCCGGGCTCACCGAATTGACCCTTATCCTCTTCGGTGCCAGTTCCGATGATGCCACCCTCACCAGTGAGTTCATCGCAGCCTTACTCGCCGAATAGACCGATGACGTGGCCATACCCGAAGTTGCGCTCGAAGAAGATAGGAATATCACCGAAGCGCCTTCATTAAGAATGGGAATAAATTTGCTTAATGTAAAGTACGCACCCTTAAAGTTTACGTCCATTATCCCGTCAAAATGGGCTTCATCGGCCTGCTCTACCGGGCTAAACAATGCTACACCTGCATTAATGAAAAGTACATCTACTCCATCCGCCTGGGCTTTCACCTCTGCCACAAGGCTGTCAATAGCTTTTAGATCGCCCTGGTCGGATACAATGCCTGTCACGCCAAGCTCACTTGCAGCCTGGGCCACGGCTTCCTTATTACGCCCGGTAATAAAAACCTTCGCACCTTTGGCAGTCATTTCTTTTGCTGCGGCGTAGCCTATACCGCTGTTGCCACCCGTAACAACTACTGTTTTGTTTGTCAGATTACTCATGTTTTTTCTTTTAACTCTGTTATTGGAATGATTGTTCCGCAAAATTACACTTTCAGGAACAATCATTCCAATAAGAAATCTCAATGGGGCCATCTTATTAATTAAGTGCTCCGGACCTGTCCGTTTGCACTCAAGTGCCCTGAAATGCCTACCTTCGCGCGCGAATCCTTCACTTAGAAGCAATAAAGCATGAAAAAAATCATAGGTTACCGCAAGTTATTAGGCGTAAACGAAAAGGCAGAACTACAAGAGTTAAAGACCGTATACCGGAATTTGATCAAGATCTGGCACCCTGACAAGTTCAGCGATAACCCGGAGGCTGGTGCCGATGCTGAAGCAAAAAGCAAGCACATCATAGAAGCCTATCATTTCCTGGTAAGTATAGCGCCCGAAACACGCCAGCAATACCAGGCCGAGTACACCCTTACCACTACCACCTCAGGCATTTTAGATTTCGAATACAAAGGCGAGACCCTGCAGATAAATTTTGTGGATGGCAGCACCTACGAATATTTTGGCGTACCAAAAGCCATTTATGTAAAGCTGGTCAACTCACCCATTCCGGCAAGATTTGCCCGCAGGCATATCTACAATTCATTTGTGTACCGGAGCGTAAGTAATGCGGTAGAAGTTTAAATCGGGCAAATTCATGGCCTGTGTTTTATCCAAATTGTTTCAGTGTAGCACGAATTAATTTCCGGCAGTTATTCCTTGGAAGAAACGGCTTCTTAGGTATACCCGAAGCCCAATAGCCGCACGTGCAAGAACGTATTTTACATAAAAAAGGGGCGCAATTGCGTCCCTTTTTAGCTTTCTAATGTTATTGTTTCCCGTTCCAGATCACTCCCTGCTCCTTCTTCGGTGCCGATATCTTGATCACATGGCTGCTGAACATTCTTTTTTCAAACACATCATCCCAGGTAAGGTTTCCACTACCCCCTGTAAAATAAACATTGCTTCTCGCCAGCAGGTTGCGCAGGTCAGGATAGAACAGCCAGAACATCGGCTCCATGCTCACAGTGCCGCTATCCGATACTACTGCCATCAGTGGCGCTAATCCCACTATCCGTATGGTCATTTTGTTTGTCGTCTTATCAAAAAGCCAATCCTCCTTTAGCCTGTATTTATAGACCATCCCCTTTTCAAAAGGCATGACCACATCATTGCTAATTATTTCGCCGGTTTCTGCGTTTATCGTCTTTTCCTTTATGGTTCTCGGCTCCTGCATCGCCATGAACTCTTCATGGGTCATTTGCTTTGTAAAGCGGTCATCCACAGGGTCGTACGCAGTGATCACCCTGTTCTCCACGGCCTCCATCAATACCTGTATCAGCCTTGCACTGTATGAGGGGTCTTCCGAATACCGGAAACACATGTTCCTTGCTTCGTTGGCATCTATTTCGCGCCATACACGCTTCTTCCAGAGGATGTCCTTTTCCATTATCGGCTTCCACGGGCCGGGATGGTTTATATCCGTACCGTGGCTGCCGTTTGTTGAGGCTGCCCCGGTTTGAGCAAAAAGGGAACTGCCACTGCACAGTAGCATAGCTGCAACGGGCAATAGTATATAGCGCCTGGCTTTTTTCATACTCGCAATTTACTAAGATCAATAAAGACCAATAATACTACAATTTTCACTTTCATAGATATTTAAAATGAGATTCTTTGCTGCCTTATAGCATCCATTTTTTTCCTTATCTTCATATGCAAACCGCAAACTCACTTTTATGAGATACTTAAAGAACAGGAAAGTAATAGTTGTCCTCACAATCTGCATGGCAATAGCAGGCGCACAAACATTTGCACAGAAAGATCGTGGCCATGAGGACCACAAACCTGAGAACCTTAAAGTACTGCCCAAAAACACTACCGGCGAAGAGATACACACCATCATGCGTGGTTATTCAAAGGCTCTGGGGGTGCGTTGCAATTTTTGCCACGCCGCCTCAGAAGGCGACAAACCCAAAATCGATTTCGCCTCTGATGCAAAACCTGAAAAGGATATAGCCCGCAAGATGATCGCCATGGTGGACGCTATCAATAACAAATACCTCGACAAGATCGAAGATGGCAAGCTCGAAAAGATCACCTGCGTTACCTGCCACATGGGCCGCACCACACCTATCGTAAGCATAGATTCCCTGGCAAAAGGAAAGGACTAGAAGCATACTCCTTCCCGGCTGCCGAATAAATTTCAACCCCGTTCAGACAACATACCCATGCGCATAGAAGGCAATACCATTCTCATTACCGGCGGCACGTCCGGCATTGGCTTAGCTTTTGCCGAGCAATACTACGCTGCAGGCAGTACAGTGATCATATGCGGCCGCCGCGAGGAACGGCTGGACGAGATAAAAGCAAAACATCCCGGCATCATCACTTGCAAATGCAACATAGCCGATGCCGGCCAACGGCAAAGGCTGGCGGAATGGACCGTAGCTAACTATCCCGCCGTTAACATACTCATGAACAATGCAGGGGTACAATATGCCGCCGATCTTAGCCATGAAATAAACTTAGATAAACTACAGGATGAGGTGACAACAAATCTCATTGCCCCGATACATCTATCGTCGTTATTTACAGGACATCTGTCAGGTAAAAGAGATGCTGCGATAATGAACATATCTTCCGGCCTCGCTTTCGTACCGATAGCATTCATGCCTGTGTACTGTGCTACCAAAGCTGCTATTCATTCATTTACCATGTCCCTGCGGCACCAGCTTAAAGACACCATCGTAAAGGTATTCGAGATAGCCCCACCCTCCACTGATACGGAATTGGGGCACGACCGCCGCGAAGACAAAACACAATCGCACGGAGGGCTACCTGTCGCCGCTTTTATCACAGAGGCCATGCAAGCTATAAAAGATGATCTGCTGGAAGCCCCGATAGCACAAGCTAAAAACCTCCGCGAAAAGGGCGAAGCACTATTTAATGTTATGAACAAATAAAAACGAACATTGTGAAACGCAATATCCCGATCCTCCTTCTGCTCGCATTGATCTCCTGCATCTCAGGCTTTCTTTTATCCAAGGGCTCCTGGCTGGGCCGCATAGGCATGGGCATCTTTTACAAAGACTATACCTTCCTCAACATATGGTGGCAGGCAGCAGTGGTCATGTTCATTTTGTTTTTACTCATCTTCATCATACACTCCGTTTTGCAACGCACGCTTTCACAAGCTGCCGCACGCATCTCGCATATTATAGCGCTGTTGGTCGCGCTTGCCGGCCTCTATCTTACTTACCACGATTTTCGCCATGACATCTCGCATCGGCTAATGGGTGAGCGCTTCCATATAGGCTTCTACCTCTTCTGGATAGGCTGGGTGCTTATTGCCATCTCATTCCTCCTCCGCAAAAAGGTAGCTATAGAAATAAATAGAAAGGACGAAGCAGATCAGTAAATACTTCGGTATAGCCGCTATCCCCGTCTCTTATCTGCAGGGTGCCGGTCGTGAAGCTGCCATTGCCTGCTTTACTCCATACGCTTATTACACGATTAGCGTTTGCATGCTCCTTAGGTATTATCAATAGCTTTCTAAACATATTCCATCCACGCAGCCCCATCAACTTCTCCAAATGTTCATGTTCCGCACCCGGCAACATTAGTGCAGCATAGCCCTTTTCATCCAGCACTTTATCCATAATGTCTGCAATATCCTCTTGCGTCAATTGCGTACTATGCCTTGCATTATTCCGAGCTTCCTCCGCACTTTGCAAACTGTTATGAAAGAATGGCGGGTTGCAAATGATCAGATCATACTCGCGCTCAAAAGGATAGTCACGCACATCCCCTTGAAGCACATTTATCCTGTCCGCCCATGGCGAGGCCGCAACGTTTTCCTTTGCCTGTTGCGCGGCTGCTTCATCAAGCTCTATAGCATCTATAATTATCTTGCTGTTTCGCTGGGCCAGCATCAATGAAAGCAAGCCCGTTCCTGCACCAATGTCCAATACATGCTCTACACTGTCCTCTATTGGCACCCATGCACCCTGTACGCAGGCATCGGTCGATACCTTCATACCACAGCGATCTTGCTGTATGGTGAACTGCTTGAATTTGAACCAGGAATTACTCATGTCCAGCTTGCCCTTGCGGTGGGACTTACACTCATGTCGGCAAACTCGCCTTTCAAATATTTGTAGTAGGCCGTAATGCCTATCATAGCAGCGTTGTCGGTACAGTATTGGAAGGCCGGTATATATACCTGCCAGCCATTCTTTTCTCCTTCTTCCAGCAAAGCCTTGCGCAGACCGCTATTGGCCGATACACCACCGGCTATGCCTATGTGCTTTATCTTCAGCTCTGCTGCAGCCTTGCGCAGTTTGTTCATCAGTACTTTAATAATTGTATACTGCACCGATGCGCAAATGTCTTCTATGTTCTCCGCAACGAAATTGGGGTTCAACTTTTTCTCGGCCTGCAAAAAATACAGCACCGATGTTTTGATACCGCTGAAGCTAAAGTTGTACCCCGCCATATCACTCGCCGGGAATTTAAACCGCAAAGGATTGCCCTGCTGTGCATACTTATCTACCATTGGCCCACCGGGGTATGGCAGCTCAAGCATCTTGGCCACTTTATCAAAGGCCTCGCCCGCAGCATCGTCTATCGTTTCGCCCAGCACCTCCATATCCAGGTAGTCGCGGCACAGCACCACCTGCGAGTGCCCGCCCGATACCGTTAAACATAGGAAAGGAAACTCCGGTTTAGGCTCCTCTATAAAATGTGCCAGCACGTGCGCCTGCATATGGTGTACCGCTATCAGCGGCACATTCAATGCCTGTGCATAAGCTTTCGCAAAACAAGCCCCTACCAACAGCGAACCGATCAGCCCCGGTGCCTGTGTAAAAGCCACGGCCTGTATATCATGCTTTTCTATGCCCGCTTCCTTCAGCGCCACATCCACCACAGGCACTATGTTCTGCATATGCGCCCGCGATGCCAGCTCGGGTACCACGCCACCAAATTGCTCATGCACCTT
The DNA here is from genome assembly GCA_002336915.1 of Bacteroidetes bacterium UBA1947. Lineage (GTDB taxonomy): Bacteria > Bacteroidota > Bacteroidia > Chitinophagales > Chitinophagaceae > MKUN01. Next base: position 54,037 of record DDET01000069.1, read on the forward strand.
CTGTGTAGCAATAAGATTGCTCAGCACCTTGCCATCACGCACTATCGCCGCACTCGTCTCATCGCAGCTCGATTCTATTGCTAATATATTTACACTCATTTATGCTTCTTTGCTCTTCAGGTACATTGTGGTGACTGTCCTAGCCCAGTAGCGGGGTATATTATACTCTGCTTGTAAATGCGCCACTACATCGTTCGATTTCTTTTCCCCCGCCTTGAATTTATCCAGTATCTTCATCCAGTCCGCTTGTTTCTTCCCGGTCTTTTCTACCAGTTGCTCTTCCGCTACGTTCCAGTAATCCTGTTTCATGTTGTCGAGTTTTTTTACAGGCTGCAAATATAAGCCTATTCTGTTATCTCCTTATTGGCAAAGCTGGCCTTCAGCGCTTCAAGGTCTGTTACCAGCTCATCTATGTGCTTTAACATCTTTTTTTGCTTGGTGCGCTTCGTCCAAACCCATATGATCAAAATATAAGTAGTGGTAATAAGCGGCCCGCCTACGCGATACCATAAAGAAGCGCCCATCGTCACATCCCACATATAGCACATGAGGCATACCCACAGTATCACCATGTAGGCAGGTTTATATTTTACTATCACGGTGCGTTGCCATTGCAACTTTTCTATCTGGTAGTCAAGGTATTTGATGCTGGCAATATCAAGCGCATCTTTCTTATAAGCAATACCGCTCCACATCACCCATAGGAGTACAAGCATTAAGATACTCATGGCCGCTATGCTGGCCCCAAAGAATATAGTATGCCCCTCGTGGTACGAAATATAAACCCAGCCAAAAGTAATGAACACGCATACAAAGCTCAATGATATGCCTATATTGGTGAGCAGCAATTTGCGCTGATGTTTCTCGAAGCGTGTCTTTACATCACGCTTCAATTGCGCAATGTTCAGGGGCTCACCCACCGGCTGACTCTTCCAGCTTTTTTGTAGTTCCTCAAAGTTCATGCTCACTTGTGTTTTCCATTAGCTTTAGCAATCTTGCTTTTATCCTGTTTATTTTCACGCCCACATTATTGGTATTGCTGCCCGTTATCTCCGCTATGTCTTTATAGCTCTTGTCTTCCAGCACCAGTGATATCACCAGCCTGTCTTGCGCCTCGAGTTGCTGTATGCATTGCCGCAGTTTGTTGAACTGTGCTTCTTCCTGTTTCACATCCTTCTCTTCGGTGGGCAGGTTCAGTGTTTCGGGCAGCTCCAGGTGTTGCTGCTTCTTGTTATTGATGTTATAGCTTATGGCAGTGTTCACAGCTATGCGGTATATCCATGTGCTTATCTGCGCCGCGCCCTTGTAGCTGTCCAGGCTTTTCCATACCGAGTACAGTATTTCCTGGTACAGGTCGTCCACATGCGAGCGGTCGTAGAGATAGGCCATGCAGATACGGTAGATACTCGCATGGTTATCTTTAAGCAAGCTGTTGAATAATGCCTCTTTGTCTTTCACGTCGCTGTTGTTCTGCTGCAATTAGTTCGCGCCTATAAATGTATCCAACTCTTTGTAAAACCATGCGGGCTCGTCATACATAATAAAATGCTTCGAGCGATCGGTGATGTGAACGGTGCAGGTCTTGCACTCTTTATACTGATCTGTATAGGCCTGCCGCGCATACTCTTTGGTGAACTGCGGGTACTGTGCATTTGGCGCCCAGGCGTCCATCACCAGTACGGGAACGCTTATCTTGGCTATAGTCCCCCTCAGGTCATTACCCAGCATTTCTGTCATGCTGTAGGCCATGGTCTTTTTATCGCTCTGCTGTCCCCACTTGGCTATGCTACTCCAGCGTGTAGAGTCGAGACACATATAGCCGGCTACCACGGTCTGGCTTTTGATCATTTGCGCACTGTCCATCATGTTGTAGCGGTCCAGCATAGCTTTTGCGGTGGCCTCATCAAAGCCCGTTTTAGGATTTGGGTTCTGTACTGCAGCGAGGAAGGGCAATGCATCCACGACTACAACCTTTGCGAGGTGGTCTTTCATCTCGCTGGCTATCCATATACCCAGGAAGCCGCCTATGCTATGCCCCACTATTATTACATGCTCCAGTCTATTATCCGCTATGTAGCGTTTTATCTCGTTCTTGTATGTCTCCAGGTAAGGCCCCTCAGCCATAGGCTTAGTACCCGCATAGCCCGCAAGCGTGAGCACATGGCACTGGTACTTGCCTTTCAAATGGGCCACAGTCTCGTCCCATTCCGCCCCGCTGCAAGTAGCACCGGGAATGAACAATACCGGCTGCCCCTTGCCCGTCACCTTCACCTCGAAGGCTTTTGTAGCCTGCGCCTTCGCTGTAAAACCAATACCCAATATGATCGCCATTATTATAATACTCCTGTAAAATGCTTGTTTCATCTTTTGTTGTTTGGAATATTAGTCTGTGGACTGGGGATTTTATTACAGGATAGACGAAATATTTTTTATCGCAATGACTTACAATAATAACCGTCAGAAAGTTTCCGTACTAGTCTCTGCTTTAGGCATAGTAATCCCTGCGTCAACCCTAGATTTTTCACTACCCTCGCCAAAGGGTATTAAAAATTGAAGAAAAACTATAATTTACAAGGAATTCAGTCACAAAACCAAACAGCATGTCACAAGTGAATTTAGATGCTCTCATCCCGAGAGAAGATTTATTTAAACAAGTTACTGATGAGTCGGAGTCTCAACAACAAATTAGGCTCACAGAACTTAGGCTCGATGCCGATTTAAACCCCAAAAAATCCTGGTTTTTTAAAACTTTAAGAAAAGCCGATTTTCAAAGGGAAACGTCTGAATGGAAACCAGAACGCGTTGCTGGACTCGTAAAAAGTTTTATTAACGGTGACATAATACCATCTGTAATACTTTGGAATTGGAAAGGTATAAATTATATAATAGATGGCGGACACAGAGTAAGTGCTATTATTGCGTGGATACTCAATGACTATGGCTATGGGGCTACTTCCAAAGCATATTTCGGGGAAATAAATATCACAAAGGAGCAAAAGAAGAACCACGAAAAAACCATGAAATTAATAAATGATGATCCAGAAATTGGTGCATTTGAAACCTATGAACGCGCGCTTGACAACCCTCATGAATATTCTCAAGAAAAATTAATAAAAGCAAGAAATTTGGGCAACATGTCCTTTCAGGTACAATTTATTAAAGCTCAGACCTCCAAAGATGCTGAAAGGTCATTCTTCAGAATTAATGGAGAGGCTACACCTATCAATGAAACGGAAGCTATTATTTTAAAATCAAGAGAAAAGCCAAATGCTATCGCATCAAGGGCAATTATACATTCGGGTAACGCCCATAAATATTGGAGTAAATTCATTGGGAAAGAGGAAGAGATCGAAAAGCTTGCGATTAAAGTTAACAAGTTGCTATTTGAGCCCGAGCTAGATACTAAGGTAATACATTTCCCTATCGCTGGTAGCGAATATTCAGCACAATCGCTTGAATTAGTTTTCGGAATTGTAAATATGATCAATGGATTGGATGATGTGAACCTGAAGCGAAAAGAAATGCTAAAAAGAGATTCAGAAGAAATTTTACCAGAAAAAGATGAAGATGGCACTCAGACACTAAACTATCTTAACAATGTTGAAAGAATTATTTCTCTTATCAATAGCAATGATTCTGCAATCTCTTTAGGACTTTCACCTCTGATCTATTTTTATAGCTATAAAGGCCGGTTTCAAATCACTTCATTTTTCGCTATCGTGCATTTGTTTTTAAAGTGGGATACTGAACGTAGAGCGGCCAAAAACAATCTTAGGTTTCAGCAATTTTCAGCTATAAGAGAACAATTCGAAGAATTTCTATTGAAATATAAAAATTTTATTACGCAGGCTACATTAAATGTTGGAAGTGGTTTGAAAAGCTATTCCAGACTTTCTGATCTATTTCAATTTATAATTGATAATTTAATTGCTGGGGAGCGCGACGAAAAAATATTAACACTCATCAGTGGTGTACCCAAGTTTGGTTTTATTAAGGTGTTTGAGGCCGAAAATAAATACGAGGAGGACCGCAATCCTTCGGGGAAAAAACCGCCAAAAGAAACAGTAATCGAAGTGGTAATACAGACTTATTTAAATGCAAAAGTACTGTGCCCGGTGTGTAAATCAAGGGCGACTTTTGAATCTTATAATATAGATCATATTTTAGCCGTTAGGGACGGAGGATTAGGGAATAAAGAAAACTTAAGATTAACTCATTGCTATTGCAATGAGGAACGTGAGAAAATTACCGACTTAAAAAAAATGATTGAAGCAACTGTATATAATGTTTAATTCTACCACTTTAAGAAATCAGATCGCATCGCACGTTGATACATACACTTAATGAGGCTCTACGAAATGAATAGTTAGTGTGTCAATATTGTCAATTTTCGTTAGTTGATCACAAATTCTTTCTGGCACATTGCATTTTGTGTATCCGCCAGGCACAAACAAACTATTACATCCGCATGTTTCTTTTGGAGACGGTATCCGCAAACTTCTTTGATCATAGTCACTTGGAGGAATAATAAGGCGCGTAAAAACTGTTGCTTGTACCCAATCTTTACAGTCTGTTGGAATACCCAACGCCCCCATAATTAATTGCCTTGTATGAAAACATTCATTTGTAGCACATCGCAATATATTTTCCATGTCGTCTGGAGTAGTGACAAATAGGCCGCATGGTCGGCCAGTTGTTGTGGGATATTTGGCCCTGTAATCTTTGTAGCTTGTAGGAATTATGCATGCGATTCCACTCGCGAAATTTGGTTCAGGATAAACCTTTTTGATTGAGTATCCACACCCGCAATCTTGAGCGTACACCTCACATCGATTGCATACGATTGAAGCTATGATAAAAAATAACGTCCATGACTTCATAGCGCAAAAACCACTATTCAAATATACTGGTCCCTTACCAAATAATGAAATAATTTCATATGCAACATTGTCGTATTTGCTGACAATGGGTATTGAAGCGAGATAAAGTTACTGACCCTAACGTCCCCGCTCCGGCGGAATCTATGACTCTGTATTAGTGGAATCTAGTCTCCAAATTGGAGTAAAAACGACAGTTTTCTGTCCCATTTTTCACCATTTTCCATTTCATTATATCACTCCCTAATTATCAACACCTTAACCTCAAAAATAGCAGTATGATACCCTCCGCAAGGGGGTATGATAACCTTCTGAAAGGGTATCATAAAACTTCAATTTCTCCATCCCAAAAACGCATACGAACTTTGTTCCGTTTTTTACTTTTCTCCCGTCATTGCGAGGAGTTTTTGGCCTTGTGCATGGCCACGACGAAGCAATCTTCAGTTGCGAGTAAGAAACATTGCTGACGGATGAAACTGCAGCAAAACATTTATTAATTAACCGCACCTCCCTCTCCTTCGGAGAGGGCTGGGGTGAGGCATAAACCATATCAACTATGAACGAAAAACAAAAAGCAGAATCCCTATTCCTCAACACCGAAAAATCACAAAAAGAAATTGCATCGCAATTAGGCATCGACCCCAAAACCCTCTACCGCTGGATAAAAGAAGGCCACTGGCAGCAACTCAAATCCACAACCCGCCGAATGCCCTCCGTCCTCGTCGAAAACATCTACGAGCAACTCGACGATCTCAACTACAACATCTCCCAAAGAGACCGCGGAGAGCGTCACCCTACAAAAGATGAATCCCTCACCATCAACCGCCTCACCAACTGCATCAATAAAATACAAAAACAAACCTCCCAGGGACAGAACATCCAATTCATGATGAACTTCATCGATTATGTTCAGCCCCTAAACCACGACCTTGCCCAACTCCTCACCCACTACGGCAGCGCCTTCCTCAACGGCACCCAAATCAAAGGCTTCCATCCCTACGACATTGAATATGGCGAAGTTCCACTCGCGTCATTGCGAGGTACGAAGCAATCTCACGACAACACAGAAGTACTCGCACCGGACTACAACCCCAACCAACTAGAACTCCCCTTCCCCGATAACACCTCCCTCTCCTTTGGAGAGGGCCGGGGTGAGGCATCAATCGGGCACGAATCGGGCATCGAGAAAAACGACGAAAATCCCACACAACTAACTGAAAACCAATCTGAACAACCCCAAACCCCCGAAACCAAAATGCCCGAAATGCCCGAAAATAATTTTCCCGAAAATCGGGCATGCGCCGAAGGCGAGCAAGAAGCTCCTCCCCTGTTTTTAGGGGAGGTACCCGAAGGGGGGAGGGGTCAACTCGCACCGGACAGCACGCCCGATCAAGAACCCCAGCCCAATGAAACTACAGACGACGAAGCCCCCAATTTCTCCGACCCCAACCTCATGATCAAAGCCTACATGCGCGAAAAAGGGATTCCCCTACCCGAAGACACACAACTATTCTCCATCGGCGAAAAAATATTCTCCATGCGTGTAGACAACAAAAAGAAAAAACGATGACTAATGTTTTTACGCTGAACAAGTATTCTTGTCACCCTGAGCCGCGTCGAAGGGTGACAATGCTTAATCGGGGCAATGATGTAGCTTTTTGTGCGAGGGCCGAACATGTCATGGTTCGACGCGGCTCACCATGACAGGATGAAGACAAAGCAGAGCACATATTCTTGTCACCCTGAGCCGCGTCGAAGGGTGACAATGCTTAATCAGGGCGACGATGTGGCTTTTGTGCAGGTGCTGAGCATGTCATGGTTCGACGCGGCTCACCATGACAGGATAATGATTAAGCCTTTTTGAGCATTTGAATTTCAAATTATTAATCCTTACTTTTCTTTCAGAAATACGCAATATGAAAAAGATCATTTCCCTTAGCCTCTCTGCAATGGTAATGCTAACTATGCTTAGCGCCTGCAGTGGCGGCACGGGCAGCACTGCGGGCGGCGATGGAGCTATAGCTCTGAAGTTCAACTTTCAGAACGGGATGAAGTATAAATACGCGATCAAGAACAAGCAGAGCATCAGCCAGGAGATAATGGGCAAGAACATGACCATAGAGCAGGACATGGATATGGAAAGCAGCTATGCAGTAGCAGGCGCAGAAGGCAGCAATAAGAAACTAACTGTGACCTACGACCGCCTTGCCATGAGATCGAACAACAGCAATATGAAGGTGGAGTATGACAGTGACGACACGGCACATGCCGACCCAATGTTCAAAAGCATGGGCTATATGCTGCACAAACCCTTCAGCATGACGGTGAATGAAAGAGGACAGATACTGGCACTGGAAGGCTTCCAGCAACTGATGCCCGATAACGTAGGGGCCAGCCCGCTAAGTGACAGCTCGCTGCGCTCTATGATGCAACAGAGCTTTTACATATACCCCGATAAGCCGGTAAAGCCCGGCGATACATGGACCAATACCTACACCACATCGATGGGCATCATGAACCTGACCAATGAGAACTCGTTCAAACTGACATCGGTAACCAATGGCATCGCACATGTAGAGATAACCTCGAAAATAACATCGCGGCCCGGCAGCGACCCGCGCATGGCAAAAATGAAAATGGAACTGGCCGGCACCCAAACCGGCGGCATGGACCTGGACGTAGCAACGGGGTTTATGGTGGGCGGCAATATGCAGCAGATGATAAAAGGCAACGTGGAGATGATGAGCATCAAGGCCCCTATGCAGGTAACAAGCACCATAAACATTACAGGTACCCCCGAAAAGTAAAATTCCCCAAGCAACTGTCCGACAGCGTTGGGGGATTTTTGGCTAGCAGCTTACGCTGCATATAGAATAGTGCAATTACTGTGCCAGATCGGTACCGTTTTCGGGCATATCGCCGGTATTAACAGGACCTTCACTATTGTGGTCCGGTATGTCTTCGCCTTCATCTTCACGGTTATCATTACGCTCTATGATGAAGTTGTTGCGGCCTGTGCCTATCAGTATCCCGAGGAACTTTTGCTGTATCAGCTCCAGCATGGCCAGGAATGTAAATATGGCATGTATGCGGTTCTGGCACTGCGAAAATAGCGTTTCGAAGGGCACACGGTTGGTGGTCTGCATATAGTCGAGCAGGAAGGAGCGCTGGCCCTCCATGGTGTAGTTATACTTTACCACTACGTGCTGCGGCTTATCGGTGCGTTCTTTAAAACGCTTCATGGTCTTCTCAAAGGCCTGCATCAGCTTGAACATGCTTACGGTCTGTATCTCGGTACCTTCAGCATATTCTTCGCCCAGTGTGTCCAGCTCTTTACGTATGTTACCACGTTTGATCTGCAGCATGCGCTCGGCTTCCATCACCACCATCTGCTCAGATGCTTCTTTAAAGCGCTTGTACTCCAGTATCTTGTCCACCAGCTCCTGCCGCGGATCTATCTCGTTGCCCTGTGCATCCACTTCCTTGCGCGGTATCAGCATCTTAGCCTTGATGCGCATAAGGGTAGATACAAAGAGTATGAACTCTGATGCCAGCTCTATATTGAGGTTCTCGAGCGTATGTATGTAAGCAAGGAAATCTTTGGTAAGCGTGAAAATGGGGATGTTATAAATATCCAGCTCATCGCGCTCTATAAAAAAGAGCAGCAGGTCGAATGGGCCTTCGAACTGGGGTAGCTTTATCTGGTATGTTGCTGACATGTAATATTAAAAAAATGAAACAGCCGTCCTCAATGTCCGGCTATTGCCAAAAATAAACTATTTCGCGGGATTGCGGGGAGCATTTAGTAGCGGTTCAGGCATTCGGGGATAGTGTGTGTATAAAATGAAAACCCCGGCCTGAAGGCCGGGGAAATTCAGTGTTATCGTGAGATTGCTTCGTGCCTCGCAATGACGTTTGCCTAAAATTTATATTCGAGGCCGAGGGCGAAAACCTGCTTTAGCTGCAGCCAGCCGAGGCCTTCGCCGGGCTCTTTCTTATCAACAGGCAGGCCGGTTGTGGCATCGATCTTGGTTTTGCTATATGGGATATCGTTATCATAAATAAAGGTAGCGCCCAGCGTGAGGCTGATATATTTGGATACTTTTACTGAGAGCAGGTTATCCCATAACACATCTATATTACCGGGGTTATCGCGCTTTACCACTTTGCCGGTGCTATCGGTAGCGTTCTTAGCGAGGTAGTTACAGTATAGGTCGGCGCGGGTTTTGAAGGTGGTGCTCTTGCTGATGTTCCAGACATAGCGGCCGGAGAAATAGGCCCCTACCTCGAAACGGGAGGTTTTGCCATTTTCTACCCCATAAGCACCATCGGGTTTCATAAGCGTGTAGTACTTGCTCACAAAGGTAGCGCGTGCTGCTAAGGGTGAAAGGAACAAGCTAAGGTCACTACCCTTGCGGTACTCCATACCGATAGCCAGCGTTAAGTATGCAGGCGAGAGGAACTTAGATGTAGAGAATGAATCCCAGTTGGGGTATGTATAATCGTAGCCTTTTGTAAACTGTGATTTGAAGTTGAAGAGGCCCGTAATGTAGAAGTTAGATGTATCTACACGGTGCCCGAACTTGGAAGTGAAGTCGATACGGTCATCCGTCTTCTTCGGCAGGAAGCCGGTGGAGTATGCGTAGATAAGTCCGTAGCAAAGGTCGAGGTTATTGCTCCATACATTCTTATGTGCCAGGCGTGTGAGGTTGACACTCAGCAGGCCATTGGTAGTGAGCGATGCGAGTTCGCCACCTGCAGCCCAGTTGTGCAGGAAACCCTCGTTGAAGCCAAGGTTGAATGTACCGGCGTGTGTCCATGCAGTGGTGTCCACATTCTCGGTTTGTAATTGTTTCTTTACTTCGTCGGACTTGCTAAGCTGAGCTTGTGCATAGGGTATGGACAAGGCTGTGGCCAATACCAGTAGTAATACCTTTTTCATCTTTGTTTTTTAAGAGCTACAAAAAAAATTAACGTGGATTATATTTTGATTCCTGTAAGAACTTCTGTGGGTCGGTTTGTTTGAACAGATCGGGCAGCGTGGTGCTGGGGTGTTCCTTCATGTATGACTTCACGATCTGGTAGCCCAGCCATGTGCCTATATTACCGGGGCAATCGAGCGATATCTCTTTTGTATTAGGGCCGTCGTTCACATAGCGGAATGCACGCTGCATGTTGGTCTCGTAAAAGAGATTGCTGGCTACGAAGTAATTGTATATCTGTGCCTTGTTCTTCTCGCAGCCATCGAGCTGTACCTTGGAGTATGCGAGGCGCATGGTGTCATCCAGGTCAGGCAAAACCTTGCTGAGGAAGTATTGTTGTTTGCCACGCTGTATCATCATATCCAGCAGGTTGCGGTTATCGAAACGGAAGGGGTACATGTCATCGCAGATGAGCATGAAAACGAAGACCTGCATAAAGGAAGGCTCCATGTGTTTATACATGTAGTTGTCTATACCTACGGAGCTGTAATAAGGATAAGCACCACCAAGGAACATATCGAGATTGATGCCGATATTGCCATTGGTCTCCAGGAAAGCGGGGAGTTTATTGAGCCAGAAAACAGAGTAGATGATCCTGGGTATCTCGTATTTAGGATAGTAGTTCTGCAGGTATTTAAAACCCTTTACCAATTGCTCATTTGCGACGTCCACATTGGGGTAATGCTTAGCTATGGTATCGAGCAGGCCTTTGTAGTCCTTATATGTAAGATATGTTTTAAGACCGGTGTGTATGGCATCTACGGTATCGTTATAGTTGCCATGAATGCCCAGGCCCATGAGCGTATCGAGGTAAAAATCGAGGAAGTCGGGGTATTTGGCTTTTAGCTGCTGCAGGCCTGCGGCCAGGTGATTGGTATCAAGCGCGGCGAGGTCTTTATCAAAACGGCGGGGGTCCAGCTTTACAACAATATGGGATACATCGGGAGCTTTTTCTGTGCCGCTATTGCAGGCCGTGAGCGCAAAGGCGCAAAATAGAAGAGCAATAACAAATGTGGATATGTGTGTAAAAAAGTGCAGTTTTGACAGGTGCAAATACTTCAACATCGGGAAATGGTTTTATTTTTACCTAGGCAAAAATAGTATTAGCTATCGAATAGGCGTGATATTTGTACTAAAAGCTTTGAACAATACATATATGAAGAAACTTTTCCTATCTGCCGCCATCATCTTTACATGTGCTGCGGCAGCTACAGCACAGCAATATGAGAACGAAGACGGATCGCCGGCCGAAGCACCACGCCATCACCATGGAGGGCATGCAAGAGAGGGGCAAGTGCGTTTCGGGGCCTATTTTGCACCTACAATAGCCTGGATGCACCCTACAACGGGCAAGAGTGATAATGGCCTATATAGCGTAAGCAGTGAAGGCAGCAAGCTGGGCTATGCATGGGGCCTGCTTATGGACTATTACTTTGCAGAGAATTACGGGTTAGCAACCGGCTTTAACCTAAATACGGGCGGCGGTATCTTATCCACGAAATATGTAGGGCCCGGGCCGGTGAGCAGCACTTATGTGACCAGCAATGTTTATCAAACCAAATTCAACTATAATGTCCAGTACCTGGAGGTACCTTTTAACCTGAAACTGCGTTCGGATGAACTGGGCAATGCGGGCTTTAAGGTATTCGGGCAGATAGGGGTTACTGTTGGTTTTAACCTGGCAAAGAAAGCAACATATACCGTGTCATACAGCGACAGCACGGGCAGTATACTGAGCGAGAAAAGCGGCAATAACGAAAAGTTGAGGGGCACATTGGCCGTTCCACCAGTAGTATTCTCACTGAATGTGGGCGCAGGACTGGAATACCCGATCACTGAAAAAATGAGCATTTACGGCGGTTTGTTCTTCAATAATGGCTTCGCACCGGATGCTACAAACCCAGCCAATTATGACCTTGGCTACCTTGGTAGTTTTAAAGACGGTAATACCCGCCTGAACAATTTTGCGATCCGTATAGGAATATTCTTTTAATTTACACTGTCATTTAACCAAAACAGGGCGCCCGTACATACCTTTGTACGGGCAATTTTTTGAATGAGTATGAAGATATTCCTGGCACAGCAGAACTACCATATAGGAAACTTTGAATCGAACACGGGTAAGATACTATCAGCGATAGCAGAGGCCAAGCAGGAAGGTGGCGATCTTATTGTATTCTCCGAGCTATCGGTGTGTGGTTATCCTCCGCGGGACTTCCTGGAGTTCAACGATTTTATTAAAAAGAGCCTCGACTCAATTGAGCAGATAAGAGCAGCTGCCGACACAATAGGCGTTTTGGTAGGTGCGCCATCGCGCAACCCTAAGGCGGAAGGGAAGGACCTGTTCAACAGCGCCTACTTCCTTTATGAAAAAGAGATAAAGAATGTAGTAAATAAATCGCTGCTGCCTAACTACGACATCTTTGATGAGTACCGGTATTTTGAACCTGCTTATGACTGGAACATCATTACGTTCAAAGGGAAGAGAATAGCTGTTACTATCTGTGAAGATATCTGGAACGTGGGCGATGACCCGCTGTACCGGATATGCCCTATGGACATGCTGATAAAACACCAGCCTGAACTGATGATCAACCTGAGTGCTTCGCCATTTGATTACGTGCATGCGGACGGGCGCAAAGGCATCGTGAAACAAAATGTAGCGAAGTATAAGCTACCAATGATATACTGCAACACCACGGGCTCACAGACGGAAATAGTATTCGACGGAGGATCGCTGGTGATGGATGCCAACTGCGATATTGTTGCAGAACTGCCCTACTTCACAGAAACGATGCAGAGTGTGCACCTTAAAGATGACAATACCTTTGAAGAGCCCGTAATACGGAAGGCCGTTGATGTGCCAATGGTGGAGCTGATGCCGGAGCAGCTAGACGCGGAGCGTAGTATTGCACAGATACACAAGGCATTGATAAGGGGCATACAGGATTACTTCAGCAAGATGGGCTTTACAAAGGCTATCGTTGCTTCATCCGGGGGGATAGACAGTGCGGTGGTGCTGGCGCTTGCCTGCGAGGCATTAGGGGCGACAAATGTACAGGCGCTGTTGTTACCTTCGCAATTTTCTTCGGGGCACTCGGTTACTGATGCAGAGAAGCTATCGCAGAACTTAGGGAACCCCTATGACACAATACCAATAGAAAATATATTCCACTCATTTACTGAAGCGCTGGAACCGATATTTAAAGGGCTGCCTTTTAGTGTGGCGGAAGAAAATTTGCAATCGCGGATAAGGGGGGCTTTGGTGATGGCGGCATCGAATAAGTTTGGTTCGATATTGTTGAACACGTCTAATAAGAGCGAACTAGCCACCGGTTATGGCACATTGTACGGCGATATGGCCGGCGGGCTTAGTGTGATAGGCGACCTGTATAAAACACAGGTCTATGCGCTGGCTAATTACCTTAACAGGGAAAAGGAAATAATCCCGACGGGAATACTGACAAAGGCACCCAGCGCGGAGCTAAGGCCGGGGCAGAAGGATAGTGACAGCTTACCGGATTACGATGTATTAGACCCGATATTATACCAGTATATAGAACGCAGGCAAGGACCACAGGAAATAGTAGCAATTGGAAATGACAGTGCCTTAGTGAGCCGCATCCTTAAGATGGTGAACACAAATGAATACAAGCGAAATCAATTCTGCCCCATCATACGTATATCTCCCAAAGCATTCGGTGTGGGACGCAGGGTGCCTATAGTGGGTAAATATTTATCGTAGTCTATGCCTGAAAATTATTCATTCACAACACATTGGTATGTGGAGGCCCCGCTTGAAAAGGTGTGGGAGACAATATACAAATCGGAGGAATGGCCCCGGTGGTGGAAAGGGGTTAAGTCTGTAACAGAAACAGAAAAGGGCGATGAACGCGGTATAGGAAGTATACGAATATACCGGTTGAGAAGCCCTATGTTTTACACGCTATCGTTCAAACTATTGCTAACTGACCGTGTAGAATACAAGTACCTATTGGGGAATGCATCGGGGGAACTGGAGGGAACTGGTGCATGGCATTTTGAGGAGCAAGGCGAAATAACTTATGTGCAGTGCCACTGGCACGTGCACACCAATATTAAATGGATGAATGCTTTTGCTTTTCTTCTAAAGCCGATATTCCGCTATAACCACGGCAAAGTAATGCAATGGGGTGCAGAAAGCCTGGCGAAAAAACTAAACGCAGAAGTGAGATGAGCATGATAGCTAACACCCACTCTGAATGTGATCTTTCTTCTTCTTAAATGAATGTAATTGCTGCGCTTCATCAATAGAATGGGTAGCGAAGAGGTCTTTATCCGTTTTAGAAAGTTCCGAAAGTTTTACGTAGAATTCTTTTAGCGTTATCAATTCTTCTTCAGTAAGATCTTCCACACTTACCAGCCTGTTGCTTGCCGTTTTAGTAGCGGCTATCAGTTCGTTCAGCTTAAGGTGAATGGCCACGGTATCTTTATTTTGCGATTGCTGTATCACGAATACCATGAGGAAGGTGATAATTGTTGTGCCTGTGTTAATTACGAGCTGCCATGTATCAGAAAAATGGAATAGCGGTCCGGTTATACCCCATATGATCACAATAAGCAATGCAGAGAAAAATGTGACCGGCCTGCCGGTGAAACGTGTGATAAGCGTTGAAAAATGGTCGAACCGGCGGGTAAGACTTTCCTTATTATTTTGAGCCATGGAGTTTTATGTTTTTGTAATGATACGGTGATTATCCCAGTCTATAAAAAAGGATGCCAAGATATCCCAAACAGGACGATCCCGGCTAAATAGCCGGGATCGTTTCTTATATACAGTTATTTTATTCTGTTTAACGTACCAGTGTCACGTTGCCTTGTTTAACGAACTTCTTACCTGTTGGCGATACTGCCTCAACCATGTAGACATACACTCCGAAGGGCTGTGGCTTGCCTTTGTAACTGCCGTCCCATCCTTCATTGATATCTTTGGTCTCGAACATCTTAACACCCCAACGGTCATATACAACAAAGCTTTTCAGTGTTGCTTTTCCTTTGTGTACCGGTTTGAAGGTCGCATTCGGTTCAGAGCCCGGGCTGAAGGCATTGGGGATATCTATGTATGAGTCCACGACCACATTCACATCTATAGAATCCGTAGTAGAGCAACCCATCTCGGTAGTACCATGCACTATGTAGCGGGTATTTACTTCAGGATTAGCTATAGGGTTAGCTATGTTATCGGCTGAGAGGCCGGTAGCAGGTGACCAGCTATAGTACAAGCAGTTACCGGCAGGGTTGATCGTGTATACTTCGCCGGGATACAGCGTAACTGAATCAGGTATGCTGATGACCGCATCGGGTTTCACAAACACTTTGGCAAAGGTACTGTCAAGGCAACCATTGGTATCCACACCATATACAATATACTGAAGGTCGCCGTTAGGCCATGCCCATGTGGTAAAGCCTGTTGCATCGCTCAGGCCATAGTCCGGTGTCCACCACACATGGTCAAGTACCACGGTGGAATCTATCCTGAATACGCTTAACTGTGCGCTGTCCCTCGGACATATTGTAACATCGGGCGAGGTGCCCAGGAACCGGACAGGTATTACCGTGATCTTAGTGCTGTCTTTGGCACTACAACCTATAGCAGTAGAAACGGTCAATGTAAATACCCTTGTTTCCTTAGCAATCGTAAACGGCGTTAATGACAAAGGATCATTCACGTACGGTGCCGGCTCCCAGCTAAACTGATAGTTGGTATACCATTCCGGAGCAATAGATGCCCTCATAAAGGTCTTGGCCCCGTAACATACTGCCGTATCAGGGTAGCTCATTGTTATCACAGGTATGGGCTGTACTTCAATGGTGCGTGTAGTGTTACTATCGCGGCAACCGGGGAAGTGTGCACTGATCACATAATCGCCTGTGGTATCAGGCACGATGAAGGGTTCAAGCAATCCCGGGTCGTATACGTTTGCCTGTGGCGTCCATGAGTAAGTATAACCGAGGTCGCTTGCCGCATGTATCTGCACTGTATCGCCATGGCATATAGCCGTGTCGTGGTTGAAGATAGTATAGCCCTGCAATACTCTTACGTTAACTGTGTCGTACAGTTTACAACGGTTCAGCAGATTAGAAGCCACCTCTACCACATAAGTGATATTAGGTGTACCACCGGTTGGTGACATAACCGGAGTGGTGCTTGTAGGATTATCGAGGAAGGTAGCAGGTGTCCATGTTACATTATATGCTGTACTGGTATCAGGCTGCAGGCCTATATCAAAAGGCAGTGAATTACCGATACAGGTGGTGGTATCAAGGCCTGCACTGAACACAGGGTATTTGACCACTTTCACCAATACCTGCGCCGTATTCTGGTTACAGAAGGGCGTGACATTGGAGACGACCTGGTAAGTAGTGGTATATGCCGGGTAGGCAAGAGGATTTTGACAGTTTGTACAACTCAGCGAGTTAGGATCGCCCGATATGACACTCCAGGTAAAGCCGGTACCACCGGTGGCTGTCAACTGTGCCGTATCACGGGCGCACATCGTTGTATCGCCAAAGGCATGGGTAACAGGCCATATGTACACAGGTATCACATAGGTCTGCGTTATCGGGATGCCGGGTGGACGGCAGGTAGAATCTTTTACAGTGATGGTCAGCACGTGAAGGCCGGTATCGGCTTCCGTTGGTGTCCAGTCAAAACAACCCGTCACTGCAGCAGTGAACTGGTTGGTATAAGTAATATTTGAGGCAGCTGTAGTTGCCGTGACATGGTTATCGGTAACAACCAATATGGCACCCGGGTCGGGAGAGCCTACATCGAAACAGAAATGGAGCGGTTTGGTAGCACAACCCTCGACCTGGTTATTAACAAACTGCGAACCCGTAAGCGTTGGCTGGTCGACGGCAACCGTGGGCTGCGGTACACTGCAACTGGTAATTACGATCTGTATATCACG
>DDET01000058.1:0-69340 GCA_002336915.1 Bacteroidetes bacterium UBA1947
AATCAAAGTAAAGGCAAGAATGCAGGGCCGGGAATGTGCGTAGTGTTCTTGTGCCTCCTACGCAATACGAGCAAATACTTGCTTTTATAACTGCTTTTTTTCTCCTTTTTTCATTTCATTATACCACTGCCTCATAGTCAATAGCTTAAGTCAAAAAATAGGAGTATGATACCCTCCATAAGGGGGTATCATACCCTTTCAAAAGGGTATCATAAAACTTCAATTTCCCCATCCCAAATCTCCATCCGACCTTTGTTCGGTTTTTTACTTTTCTCCCGTCATTGCGAGGAGTTTCCGGCCTTGTGGGCGGCTACGATGAAGCAATCTTCGCCAGAGAGTAAGAGACATTGCTGACGGAGAAAACTGTCGGTGAAACATATCATTAACACTAAACCCTGTCACCCCTCTCCACTTGTGGAGAGGGGCTGGGGGTGAGGTATAAACCACATCGCTATGAACGAAAAACAACAAGCTGAATCCCTATTCCTCAACTCCGAAAAATCCCAAAAAGAAATTGCGCAGTACCTAGGCATCGACCCCAAAACCCTCTACCGCTGGATAAAAGAAGGCCACTGGCAGCAACTCAAATCCGCCACCCGCCGCATGCCCTCAGTCCTCGTCGAAAACATCTACGAGCAACTCGACGATCTAAACTACAACATCTCCCAAAGGGAAAGAGGGCAGAGGCACCCCACCAAAGACGAATCCCTCACCATCAACCGCCTCACCAACTGTATCAATAAGATACAGAAGCAAACCTCCCAGGGTCAGAACATCCAGTTCATGATGAACTTCATCGACTATGTCCGTCCCCTCAATGATGACCTTGCAAAACTCCTCACCCACTACGGCAGCGCCTTCCTAAACGGCTCCCAAATAAAAGGCTTCCATCCCTACGACATAGAATATGGAGAACAAACTACTGGATCACATAGCACCTCCCTCTCCTTCGGAGAGGGCCGGGGTGAGGCCTCACTCGCGCCGGACTACAACCCCAACCAACTCGAACTCCCCTTCCCCGACCAAAACATATGCGACACCACCACCTCTCCTTCGGAGAGGCCGGGAGAGGTCTCCTCTTCAATCGGGCACGAATCGGGCATCGAGAAAAACGACGAAAATCCCACACAACCAACTGAAAACCAATCAGAACAACCCCAAACCCCCGCCCCAAAAATGCCCGAAATGCCCGAAAATAATTTTCCCGAAAATCGGGCATGCGCCGAAGGCGAGCAAGAAGCTCCTCCCCTGTTTTTAGGGGAGGTACCCGAAGGGAGGAGGGGTCAACTCGCGCAGGAAGAAATTCCCCCCTTGATGGCGGACAGTCCCGCACTTTCTGCGGGAGGGGACGGTCCGGAAACAACGAATGTTGTTTCGGACCAGGGGGATGTCGGGACGATGACTGATACACCTGCGCTCAATGAAACTACTGACGACGAAGACACCCCCGACTTCTCCGATCCCAACCTCATGATCAAAGCCTGGATGCGCGAAAAAGGCATCCCCATCCCCGAAGACACCCAGCTATTCTCCATCGGCGAAAAAATATTCTCCATGCGCGTTGACAACAAAAAGAAAAAACGATGACTGATATTTTTACGTTGAACACATATTCTTGTCACCCTGAGCCGCGTCGAAGGGGGACAATGCTAAACCGGAGCAATGATCTAAACAATAAAAGGCCCCGAAACGGGACCTTTTATTTAAAGATGATTAACCGGGCTACGAAAGCATAGCCTCTTCGGTCAAATTATTGAACAATGAGTTTACCTGTAGCAACTTTTTGTCCATCATTTTGCACCGTATAGAAATACATGCCCGGCGCCAGGTTCTCTTTGGCTATAGTAGTTTCGGCGGCAGTAACAGGTATCTGTCTTACGGTCTTTCCCGAGATCTCTGTGATAACTACCGAAGCGTTCTTGTAGCCGGATGTATTCAGCCTCAATACAGCCGTTTCAGTCATAGGGTTCGGGAAGATGCTGGCATCCGTAGCAACCGGTGTATTGCGAACGCTGGTTGCGCCAGGCTGTGTTGTAACAATAACATAGTTATTGCTTGTGCTGCTATAGTTCATCACCAATGCGAAGGGGCTTACCGTATACCATGAGTAGCTGGTGCTGCTGCCGTAGTCTTCCTTTATCCTGATCACGTTGGGATAATTATAGAAAGGGGTCTTCAGCGTTCCGTAACCGTCATAGGTCAAGCGTACGGTATCAGGGCCGCCGGTGGTAGTCTGGAAGGTGTCTGATTTAGAGTCGAGGTAGTGGAAGGGAAAAGGCACACTGAGGCGTGGATTTGGTGAAAAGTCGGTACCCACACCTACACCGCCGTAGGTGATCGCCAAATTTTCAACCCCTGTTGCAGACTCCTTGTCGTAGTTATATGATGTGGTAGCTCCTTCAACCTTCACAGCGAAAGTAGCCGTAGCAAATGTGGCGGCATAGGGCGTAGAGGCGGGTGCAACCACGGTAAGCTTTGCAGCATATACAGTTGTCACGCTGCTCATATCCCAGTTTACGTTTGCGCCGCCGGTGCCCGGCAGTACTGTTGGTGAAGCGCCGTAAGCGCTATCTACAGTGCCTAAAGGAACCGAGCTAAGGGCGTTGGTAAGTACCGGTTGCGCAAGTGACCTGGCCGATATTAAGGCAGTAGTCAATAACAAAAATGTAAAGGATCTTGTCATAAGAAATGTTTTATTTGAATGATGTTGATTTGGACTGCAAGCTACCATGCAGACCAGGCCGTGACAATACTGCATGTGCGGTATATTTCGTCTTGTTACGAATACCGCAATTTCAGCCTGGTCGAACTATATTTGTCAAAGACAATCTTCATGAGCTATGATCATCGACCTGAGAAGTGATACCGTTACAAGGCCCTCACCCGCTATGCTGCAGGCCATGATGGCCGCACAAGTGGGTGACGATGTATTTGGCGATGACCCAAGCGTGAACGCGCTGGAGCAAAAAGCTGCGGCTATGTTTGGTATGGAAGCGGCTTTATTTTGCCCCTCCGGCACGATGACCAATCAACTTGCAATACGCGTGCATTGCGGGCCGGGCAGTGAAGTGATCTGCGAGGGGCTGTCACATGTTTTTCTCTACGAAGGCGGTGGTATTGCTTTAAATGCTTTCTCCTCCGTTAAAACACTGACAGGCAATCTGGGCAGGATAGATGCCATGCAAGTAGCCAATGCCATCAATAATGCGGAGGACGTGCACCAGCCGGTAACAAGACTGGTGTCGCTGGAGAACACGATGAACAAGGGTGGCGGCAGCATCTATGACTTCAAGGAGATCAGGAAAATAAAAGACGTGTGTACTGAAAATGGTCTTGCGCTGCATCTTGATGGTGCAAGGCTTTTCAATGCGATGGTGGAGACAGGCGATACGGCTAAAGACTTTGGCGAGGTGTTCGACACTATTTCCATTTGCTTGTCCAAAGGACTGGGCTGCCCGGTGGGCTCGCTACTGCTGGGCACCAGGGATGTAATCAAAAAGGCACGCCGTTTCCGTAAGGTAATGGGTGGTGGCATGCGGCAGGCGGGCTTCCTTGCAGCCGCAGGCATCTACGCGCTGGACCATAACATTGAGCGACTACGCGAGGACCATAAACGGGCAGCGATCATAGGGCAGATACTATCAAAGAAGAGCTTTGTAAAGAGTATATATCCCGTTGCAACCAATATCGTGATATTTGAATTGCCCGGTGAGATACCGGCAAGTGACTTCGTAGCCGTCATGGCGACTAAGGGTATACGATGCGCTACCTTCGGCAAACACCATATAAGATTTGTAACGCACCTGGATATCACCGACAAGCACCTGGAGCTATTTGAACAAAATCTTAGTTTTTAAATAAAGCCGTAAATGCATTTATAACCGTATAAACCTAAACAAAAATGAATACAGGTTCCGTAACTGTCCGGGAGGCGATAGCCAGGGGTGTAAAAGTGGTAGAGCGACCATCTAAGATCATATTGATCTCGGCTGTGGTACTCTGTGTGTTACTATTGATAGTGGATTTTTCCTGGGGGTATTTTTTGTTACTTCCGCTGGGTGTTTTCATTTCTTTTCTCTACACAGCATACGCTACCCCAAGGTGGAGGATATGGGCCTACGGGCAAGTGAATGATATCTATCAATTCCAGCGGTCCGCTGAGCTGGCAGGCATGTTGGCGAGGCAGTCTTCGGGAAAGGCAGTTGGGTTTATGAGTACATCTCAACGTGCTGCATTGGCGGGATTGCAAACGAAATTTGAGCAGGAGCCTGTTTTTGTTGATGACCTTTCGATACCACAGGAGACGATCATTTATGGCAGCACTTTTTTCGGCGCATCAAATAAACCTGCCCTGGTATTAAGTGAATCAGGACTGCAAATGGGACAGGAGGGCGTCTATAAATGGGACCAGGTAGAAGACGAGCATATCGGCCGGGTGTCTTTTAGCAGGACCGATCAAAACTTCGGAGGGGAGAACCGCGCGGGATCAAACGATTTTTTCCGGTGCACCTGCCCGGCCGGGCGTTTGGACATACCGCTCTCATCACTTGATATCACGGCCTGGGAATTAGACCTGTTTCTTTACATCTACAGGGGCCGTTTTGAAATGAAGCAAAAGCAGGCTTATGCTGCTTAACCCTGATAGCCGGCATCCATGTTCACACACATAAAACCATACTCCCGGAACATTTATTTTGAAAACGCTCCATAGTTCACTTACTTAGCCGTGAATGTGTAGGCGCTTATATATATGGATATCACAGCTGGCCATGGCATTGTGGCTGTTATGCTGCGCTGCGATAGCGCGGGGGCAGGATACTGCGCGCGTGGACAGCCTGCTACACATCCTGAATACAATGAGACCGGATACGGCCAAAGTGAATGTGCTGGTGGCCCTGGCGGATGCTTACAGGCAGGGCCCGGTGACCAAAGAGTTCTACTATGCCAGCCAGGCATTGGCCCTATCTGAAAAAGTAGGCTGGGATAGTGGGAAGATGTATGCGGAGCAACTTTTAGGAGATTGCTACTACCGGGTGACAGCGTATAATGATGCTGTAAGGCATTTTAACCTAAGTATGGCGCTGGCCAGAAAATTGAGGCGGGCGGATATTGAAATGGCTTGCCTTGGATTGGTGGTGAAAGCATGTTATTCCCTGAACAGGCTCGATGAGATGGTTGCCTATCAACGGTCGGCAGTGGAACTGGCGCAGCGGGTAGGAGAGCCGGTGCAGGAATGCCGCCAGATGAATATCTACGCTCTACGCTTATCGGACGCGGGGCATTACCGGGAAGCGCTGGCATACTGGCAGAAAAATATCGCTTTTGCCAGGACCCGTTTTACCGGGTTAAAAAGGGATGAACAGCTTGCTATTATATTAAATACGATGGCCAATACTTACGTAAAAATGCACGAGCCTGACAGTGCGCTGCATTACCTGCGGATAGCGGCCCGCCTTGATGAGCCTGGCGACGACTACTATAACAAGGCCTATATTAATTCCACTATCTGCGATGTTTATGAATCGATACACCGGGATGACTCTGCAGAAATATATGGTGAGCGAACAGTGAAAATGGGCGAGGTATTAAAAAACCTTGACCTCCAGCGGCATTATTGCGGTACACTCAGCCGTGTATATGAAGAAGATGATAAGCCGGCGCTGGCATTACTATATCATAAGAAATACGATTCGCTGGACAACCTTATTACCAATAAGCGGGAGGTTGTTGACCAGGCATTGCAGGTTACCAGGATCAACCTGGAACAGGCGGCTGAGCGTAACAAGCTGGAAAAAAGATCATTCGAGGCCATAAGGCACAACCAACAGGCAGCGCTGGTAGCGGCAATAACTACATTACTTGCATTGATAACATTGACCGTATTCATATACCGCAACCTAAGCCTCAAGAAGAAGGCAAATAAAATCATCAGCCTGCAGGCGGCAAGCCTGCAAGCGCAAAATGAGATAATAGACAAAGCGCTGAAAGAAAAAGAAGTGCTGCTGAAAGAGACCCACCACCGTGTAAAGAATAACCTGCAGCTGATAAGCAGCCTGCTGGAATTGCAAGCTGCAGGACTGAAAGATGAGAACGCAAAAAAAGCCCTCCGCACTGCACAGGACAGGGTGCTAAGCATCGCAACCGTACATAGCAAACTGTATGGCAATAGCGACGATGAGTCTGTAGAGTTCTCCGCATTTGTGAGCGACCTCTTCAGCCGCCTTAACACAGCATTTGCCGCCGAAGGTAAAGTGGCACAGTTTAGCAATGCCATACCACATACACTACTGCCGCTCAATACTGTTGTATTACTTGGGCTGATATTGAATGAACTCATTACAAATTCTTTTAAGCACGCTTTCAAAGATGCTGCAAAGGCCACTATTCGCATTAGCCTGGAGCACAGCAGTACAAGCTATACATTGCGGTATTGCGATAGTGGTCCGGGATTGCCGGGAGGCAGGTTTGATGAAAGTTCGGGCTCGCTGGGCCTATATATTGTGCGACGCCTGAGTAAGCAATTAAAAGGCAGCGCTGAGTATAGGTTTGAAGCAGGCAGTATCTTTACCATTATTTTCCCCAATGCAGGAGACTAAGATAGGCATAGTAGAAGATGAGATGATCATAGCCGACGGGATCCGCTCGGTGCTGAGGAGCATGCAGTACAATGTGCCTGAACCCTGCTGCGACTATAAGGAAGCGATAGCCATGCTGCAAGCAGAGCAGCCCGACCTGGTACTGCTGGATATAAACCTGGGTGATACAGAGCAGGACGGCATAGCAGTGGCCCGCTATATACGCGATAAGCTGGATATGCCTTTTATATTCCTTACAGCCAATAGCGATGCAGGCACACTGGCAAGGGCAAAGACGGTAAGGCCCAATGCATTCATAGTAAAGCCCTTCCAGCGCGAGGACCTGTATGCAGCCATAGAAATAGCCATGCATAATTTTTACAGTGCGGATAGTGCAGCAGAAGGAAAGCCGGCGCGCCAATATATATTTATAAAGGAAGGTGGCCATTTCCATAAAGTGAATTTTGACGAGATACTATACTTGGAGAGTGACCATGTATATGTGAATGTATATACGGCCAATAGAAAATACCTGGTGCGCACATCGCTGCAACAATACCAGGAGGAGCTGGATGAAAAGATATTCGTCCGCATACACCGAGGGTATATTGTGAATAAACACAAAATAAATAGCATAGCCCCTGTCTATCTCACGATAGGGAACAAAGAATTGCCCATATCCAAAAAATATCGCGAGGCCTTGCTGGGAGAATTATAAGTATTTTCCACTCAGAACATTATAGGCGCCATTCAGAACATTGCAAGACGCATTGTATCGTTTCCTCCCTAGGTTTGCCCATATCCAAAAAAAATCTCTGTTTATGAAAAAAATACTACTGTACACTTTAGGTGCCATGGCTATATCAGCTACATTCACGCTCCAGTCTTGCGACAAAATTAAAGATAAGGTCAAAGACGCTGTTCCTGCCCAGGACATAAGCTTTACCGGCGCTAATGCCGACATAGTGATACCACCTACAAACGACACCACCGCACAAGGTACAATAGGCGAGGTTTCGTTTGCCTACAATCTAGACTCTATGGTACGCGCACAAACAAGCGGTGCATTAGGATATGCCGACATTAAAAGCGTAAAGATAACAAGCCTCAAACTGACATTGACCGACGGATCGGCCGCGAATAACTTTGCTAACTTTGTATATGCAGGCGCAGCTTTTAATTCTGATGTAAACGGTGGTAATTATGATCCATATACTATTGCCTATGTTGAACATAACCCGGACAATTATAGCCTTGAAATATCACCCGCTGTGACAGATGCCAGCCAGGATGTTAAAAAGTATTTCCAATCACAAATGACATTTTACTATTTGTTGATCGGCAAGCTGCGTCGCCCGATTACAAGCACATTACATTGTCACGTAGAGATCACGTACGTCATTAATATATAAGCCCGATAAGGTTCTTTCAAATCCCCCGTTACGTATTAAGCCGCGCCTGTCGCGGCTTTACTTTTTGCCGGCTCGGCCCATTTTCGAGGACAGCGTAGCACTGACGAAAATTGATCGTTGGGTAAATAAAGTGATCAATTGAAGGGCCCGGTGGCTAAATTCATATTTTATTACATAAAAATAATTTTAATCGCTATGCTAACGAAAGAGCCCGGCTGTACGTCAATATTTGTACAAGCGCCTAAAAAAAGGGCTTCAAAACCTGTTTAATGACAAAAACACCAACACTTATGAAAAGACTTCTCCTTTCGGCCATTTGCAGCTTTATAGCATCGGCAGCTATAGCAACCACCGTTTCCGGTAATATTAGCAATACCAATGCACAGCCCATTGTAAACCAGGTGGTATATGCCGAAGATACGACGAGCAACCAGTGGATGGATTCTGCACTGACCGACGCTTCGGGCAATTATAGTATCGCGGTGCCTGCATGGGTTACCAACTGCGGCATGCTGGTGCATACCTCCGATTTCTGTAATGCAGGCTACCAGTCACAGGGCTTTGCTTACACGGGTTCAGACATTACAGCAGATTTTGTGCTTTGCTATCTTGCACCACCACCTGCTACTATCGGCGGTACAATTACCAGTAGTAACCCCGCACAGGGCGATACTGCTACCGTAGTTTACCTGGTAGACCAGTCTTACGATTCTGTTGCATTGACCTATATACTTACCGCGGTCGATAGTACCATAACTGACCATATCGGCCAATACGGTTTCCATCTGCCGGCGAGCTATGGCACACTGCTCGTGAAAGCTGCTTTGCCACCTTCTTCACCCGACTATGCAGGCTACCTGCCTACTTATTATACCAGTTCATTGAACTGGTCGGGTGCCACAGCGATCGTTCCAAACTCTACAGTTGATATCCAACTAATAGCGGGTGTGAATCCGGGCGGCCCGGGCTTTATAGGTGGTGATGTACTGCAAGGCGCCAATAAATCAACTGCCGTTGGCGATCCACTGAACAAGCGGGTACTGATACTTACTACACAAGCTAATGTACCGGTTGCCTATACTTATTCTAACGCATCGGGCCAGTTCAGCTTCCCCTCTGTACCATTTGGCACTTACAAGATATTTGGTGATGTAATGGGCAAAGCAAACCCTCCTCTTACCATAACACTTAGTTCCCAGGCACCATCAATAAGCAATATAGTGTTCGAAGAGCACAGCCATATATTTGACGGCCATATAGCTACCACAGTAGCGAATGTAAACGGCAAACTGAGCGGTATCAGCCTGTTCCCTAATCCTGCTATTGACAACATCAATATACTGGGCCTTGAAACGGTAAGCGGTGTTAAAACAGTAACTCTGGGCAGCATGAGCGGTGCGACTGTATATTCTCATACATTCGCGAATGGCGAAAAAGCTGTAGTGCCAGTAAATGCTTTGAGCAAAGGAGTTTACATGCTGAATGTAAGTACTATTGAAGGCCTTGCTACTTTTAAAGTGACGAAATAAGAAGCAAAAAATACCAAAAAGAAAGTCCCGCTTGGAAGCGGGACTTTCTTTTTTATCAAGATAAGATATTGATCTGTTGACGTGGTTAAGCTAAGAATTAAGGTAAACAGACTCTGCTATTAATATTTTATTAATAAATGTCTTAAAATGTTCATTGCATCCCATTTTGGTCACAAAATTATTTAATGAACTACTAACGAAAAGGGCAAGGCTTACGTCAATATATGTGCAAGCCCCAAAAAGGTATGCAAAACCACTTTCATTAATAAAAACCAATCAATAGATTTTATGAAAAAAATTCTCCTTTCCGCCATTTGCGCCTTCATCGGATCAGCAGCTATGGCAGCTACCATTTCAGGTACCGTTACGGACAATAATGCACTACCAGTGCCAAATCATGTAGTTTATGCAGACGATACGCTGAATATGCAGTGGTCGGACTCTGCAATGACAGATGCCTCCGGCAATTACAGCATCACCGTACCGGGTTGGGTAACCAATTGCGGCATGTGGGTACATACAAGTGACAACTGCGCGCCTTATATGCTGTCGCATGGTTATTATTACACTGGCGCCAACATCACTTCAGATTTCGTTCTTTGCAATGTGGTTGCTCAACCTAATATACATGGTATGGTAACAAGCAGTAACCCTGCTGTTGGTGATACCGCTGCTATCGTATATCTTATCAACCAGCATTGGGACAATGTAAACAATACACGCATACTCACTGCTATAGATAGCACCACAACCGATAGCCTGGGCTATTACTATTTCAATACACCGGCTCTGTTCGACACGCTGCTGGTTAAAGCTGCAGAACAGCCTTTCTCTCCTGACTACGCTAACTACCTGCCTACCTACTACACAAGCTCGCTCAACTGGTCAACCGCTACACAGGTTTTACCTAACTCCACCGCAGATATCCAGCTGATAGCAGGTGTTAACCCCGGTGGTCCTGCATTCGTAGGTGGCGACGTGCTGGTTGGTGCTAATAAATCAACAGCAGTAGGCGACCCGCTGAACCACAGGATCCTTATCCTTACTACATCGGCTAACGTAGCTGTAGCGTATGCTTATTCTGATGCATCGGGCCATTTCAGCTTCCCGAGCTTACCTTACGGTGACTACAAATTATTTGGTGATGTAATGGCCAAAACAAACCCTGCTCTTACTTTTACACTGAATGCTGCACACCCATCAATAAGCAATATAGTGTTCGAAGAGCACAGCCATATATTTGACGGCCATATAGCTACAGCAGTAGCGAATGTAAACGGCAAACTGAGCGGTATCAGCCTGTATCCTAACCCTGCAGTTGATAACATCAACGTACTGGGCCTTGAAACAGTAAGCGGTGCTAAAACAGTAACCCTGAGCAGCATGACCGGTGCAACTGTATACACTCATACATTTGCTAACGGCGAAAAAGCTGTAGTGCCTGTAAATGCGCTGAGCAAGGGCGTTTACATGATCAATGTAAATACAGTTGAAGGTGTTGCTACTTTTAAAGTGATCAAATAGTAAAAAATAAATAAATAAGACTTAAAAAACTGCCGCCCACTAAGGGCGGCAGTTTTTTTTATTATACCCTCGTATACAGATTCTATGCCCGGCACATTATCAAGGCAAACAAGTCAATTAATCATTAATTTCGCCCCATGGCATACAAGTCGCTGAATGCTTTTATAGAGGAATTAGACAAGGCAGGAGAACTGGTGCGCATAAGCACTTTCGTAGATCCTGTACTGGAAATAGCTGAGATCACAGACAGGGTATCCAAAACGCCCGACAGGAACAAGGCATTACTTTTTGAAAAAACAGGTACAGACTTCCCGCTGCTGATCAACAGCATGGGCAATGAGCGCCGCATGTGCATGGCGCTTGGGGTTAATAAGCTTGACGATGTGGCAAGTGATATTGCGGACCTGTTTAAAAAGCTTGCAGGGCCGAAGCATGGCATACTCGATAAGCTATCCATGCTGCCGCAACTGAGTAAGTTTGCATCGTGGATGCCTAAAGTGATAAGCGGCAAGGGCGCATGCCAGCAAGTAGTGATGGATAAGCCCGACCTTGGTAAACTGCCTATACTGCAGTGCTGGCCTAAGGATGGTGGACGTTTCCTTACCTTGCCGGCCATACATACCAAAGACCCTAACAATGGTATACGCAACATAGGTATGTACCGCATGCAGGTTTTTGCACCCGATATGACGGCGATGCACTGGCATAAGCACAAAGTATCGGCAAGACACTTTAATGAGTATAAGAAACTGGGCATTCGTAAAATGCCGGTGGCAGTGGCATTGGGCGGCGACCCGATATATACTTACTCCGCAACAGCACCGTTGCCGGAGAATGTAGATGAGTATATGCTGGCCGGTTTCCTGCGCAAGAAAAGCGTGGAGCTGGTAAAGTGCCTTACGCAACCCGAAATAGAAGTGCCGGCGGATGCCGACTTTATTATAGAAGGCTATGTGGACACGGAAGAAGAACTAATATGGGAAGGGCCTTTTGGCGACCATACGGGTTACTACTCGCTGCCCGATTTTTACCCGCGCTTTCATGTTACTGCGATCACGCACCGCAAAGATGCGGTATACCCGGCAACAATTGTGGGCATACCCCCGCAGGAGGATGCGTGGATAGGCAAGGCAACCGAGCGGATATTCCTTGCGCCGATAAAAATGACCATGGTGCCTGAAATACAGGATATGAATATGCCTGTGGAGGGTGTGTTTCATAATCTTGTTATTACCAGCATCAATAAGGAATATGCAGGGCAGGGACAAAAAGTGATGAACGCGATGTGGGGGGCAGGGCAAATGATGTTCAATAAGATATTGGTACTCACGGACGGGAAGGTAAAACTGGACGATTACAAGGCATTGGCCAAATATGTATTTGACAATGTAAACCCGGCTACCGATGTTTATTTCAGCCAGGGGCCCATGGATGTGCTGGACCACAGCTGCTCAAAACTGGGCTTTGGCGGAAAAATGTGCATAGACGGCACGAAAAAGTGGGAAGAGGAGATGACTGTACCACTGTTGCCGTTTAAGCCGGCCCCTGGCTTTTCTGCCATTAAATTGCAGCAATTATTCCCCGAACTGGTGAGCATCAATGATATAGCTGTAAAAGACTGGGGTATCCCGGTGCTTTTTGCGGCAGTACGCAAAGACAGGCCAAACCATGTAAGAGCATTGCATGATGCGCTTTGTGAGTTGCCTGAAATGCAAGGCATTAAGATGATATTATATGTAGAACACACTGTAGATGCAGGAGATATAGCCGATGTGCTTTGGAGGTTCTGCAATAACCTTGATCCCCGCCGCGACCACCTATATGGCGGCAAAGACAAAAATATACTCGGATTGGACGGTACCCGCAAGACCCGCATACTGGACGGTTTTGAGCGGCCGTGGCCCAATATCATAGTTGCTGATGGGCGAACGATACACACTGTGGACAAAAAATGGGAGCTTCTGGGCCTTGGCGACATAATTATTTCGCCCTCATTGAAGTATAAGACCCAACTATATGGGGAGGAAGCATCTGTCTTGGATAGTGATTAAAATAATTTTCAGTAATTTTAGTAACTTTAAAAAAAATAACATAATGAAACGTTTTGTATTATCCTGCTGCATACTGGCTGTAACAAGTACCATGGTATTTGCGCAAGCTGCAAAAAACAGTGCCGGTAAGGGCACAAGTACCGCCAAGCAAGTTCACAGTGCTGCAAGTGCGGACTTTACAACCAAAATAAACGCGTTTGAAGCAGGTGTTACCCGTAATAATCAACCTGTTGCTGACCAGAAATTTACTGAGCTGAAACAAATGGTGGGCAATGATATGGCCGCTATAAAGACAAAGATCAGGGACGCCGCCAATGAAACTGAAAAGAAAAAATGGACCAACCTGATGATCAAGAAGCAGGATATCTATACTGCTGTTATCAGTGCGGCTTCAGATATGCACGGCAATCTGAACGTGATGGTAGCTAAATTAAAAGAATACGCAGCTACGCTGTAGTGGTCTTTACAGCCAGGTGATAAAACATATAAGAGGCTATGAGCATAACATGTTATGCTTATAGCCTTTAGTTTTAAGATAACATAGAAAGCTGCAAAAAGCGGTGCAATATGGCTGTTTTATACTATTTTCACGCTGCTATAGTATGGTACAGCACACATTGTGTACCTGCAATTGCAATAAGCTAAAACGTATATTGTGAAAGCAATCATTCCCGTAGCCGGAGCAGGTACCAAATTACGCCCGCTTACATATACACAACCAAAGGCACTGATACCCATAGCCGGCAAAACCATCCTGAGTGTTATTGTTGACCAGTTGATAGATGCAGGGGTTACCGATTTTGTTTTCGTGATTGGCTACCTGGGCGAAAAGATACAGCGCTATATAGCCAAAACTTATCCTGACCTTTCTTATACACTTGTTACGCAGAACGACCGGCGCGGTACGGGCCATGCAATTTGGCTAACGCGCGAGGCCGTGAAAAATGAGGACGAAGTGCTGATAGTGCTGGGCGATACCATTTGCGACTATAATGTGCGGGAGGTGTTAAACAGCAGCGTATCGCAGATAGGGGTGAGAAAGGTAGATGACCCAAGAAGCTTTGGCGTGGCCGAGCTGAGTAGTACAGACAGAGTGCTGAAGGTGGTGGAGAAACCAATAATACCAAAGTCGAACATGGCGATGGTGGGGGTGTACTATATAAAGGAGACAATAGAGCTATTCAATGCCCTGGAAAAACACATGAGCAGCAGCAGTGCCGGCGAGGAAGGTGAATACCACCTGACCAATGCACTGGAGCATATGATAGAGAATGGAATTAACTTCCAGGCATTCCGTGTGAATAACTGGTTTGACTGCGGTAAAAAAGAATCGCTGTTATCCACCAATGCGATATTGCTGAAGCAAATGGCAGAAGAGGCAGGGCTGCAAGCCCCGCATACCTACGAAACCAGTGTGATCATACCTCCGGTAAGCATTGCTGAAGGCTGCAAAATATCTCATTCTATTATCGGCCCCAATGTAACAATAGGCGAACATACTTCTATTGAGTCATCTATCATTAAAGACTCCATCATTGGCTCATATGCAGAGCTGATGGAAGTAGTACTGCACTCATCTATAATAGGCAATGATGCCTTTGTGCGCGGACTAAGCCAAAGCCTGAACATAGGCGATAATACTGAGATTGACCTGGGTTAGGCAGGTGTTTGCTCCGCCGTTTTCCTTTCAAAAAGAATGGCCTTAGCGCAAATTATTGCTGAGATCATCAACAGGGGCAGGTAATAGTACTGGTAGGTAAGCGGCCCGAACATAAAGAAAAATAGCAGGAACAAATACAGCATTACGAGGCTAAGATCATAAAAACAGATGCGTTCTTTCCACTTGCGGTAAGCAATCAGCCCTGCAAAAAGCAGCAACAGCAAACTTGCGGCCTGCAGTACACGTGCCAACCATATCCTGTGCTCTAGGCTACCCGGGAAAAAGTGATAGTAGTACAGCGCGAAATTGACCCCATTGTCGAAAGTATAAGAGACCCGGGGCACTGCGGCATAGCCTTGCCATTCACCAAGTACTGCCACATTATGATAGTTTATTCCCTTCATAAGAATAGAGGGGTCCTTTAAGTAAAAAGGAAAAATGTAAATGAACAACACTGCCAGTAAAATGCTCAGCCAGGAAAGCAAATTATTTTTCAGGGAAGTATTAAACCAGAGAATGATGAAGAACAGTGGCATCCAAAAAACAAGTGTGTAGCGGGACAGCAGGCAACAAATAATGCCTGCAACAGTTATCGCCAGGTTTTTCTGCGACAGCCCTATTGCCAATAGCAGGTAATATGCAGCGATGACGGTTTCAAATGTGCGCACATAGTCGCCCTTGCTCAGGCAGATGCTTAGGGCGAATACCAGCGCCGGTAATAATATCGCGGTAATTTTTTTGAAAAAATGAGCACTGTACTTCCCTGCAAAATATCCCCAGATGCCGCAGGCAAGGAGGATGAAGAGGAAGCCCACCCACCTTACATCTTGTCCTATCAGCCCTGCTAAGCCTATTGGCAGCCAATGCAGGGGCATATACACAGGGTAGGGGTGCCAGCCAATTTGCTGTAATGGGAAATAGGGAAATTGCCCTTTGCTGAATGCATAGTACTGGCTTGTCAACTGTGGCAAAACATCAGAATAATCAGCAGGATCTGGCACCGCAATTATGGCTGCCCTAAACAGGAAAAAGCATGCTAATATGCCTGCCGATCCTATAACTGCACCGGCAAAGCCAGATCCATATTTTGTGCTGATGTTTTTAGCTTTTTTATTGTTCAATAACAAAAACAGGTAGCAGGCCGGGACGGCGAGCGATATAACAAGAAGGGCAACAGGATGCAGGAAAGGCCCTAAATGCCCGAAGTGGTGCACCATGTAAACCTGCAGGCATAAAAGAAAAACGACAAAGACCGACCTGTACATACTCAAGCTAAAATACTATAAAATTGGTGTGAAATGTTTGCTTTAGAGAAGCGACTGAAAAGACCTATTTATTATCTGTATGTGGGTAGAAATAATCGTATGCTTTTTCCACAAAGCCACTTCCAAATCCGTCCAGGTTGTGCGAGGTGTATACTAAAACAATACAATCTGCATTGAGCATTGATTTGACCCAGTCTACTTTATCAATGGGTGTACCCCAGACATTCTGGTCGATCGTTTTCTGATCTATCTCATCATGAAAGTAATTCCAGTACTTCCATTCGGTGTTTGCGTTCTTCATCAGGCCGTCAGTTATCAGCGTCCAAACAAAGCTGTCACCGAGATAAACAGTTTTAGGCTTGGTCTTGGTTGAATCGCTATCATAAACAATGCAGGGATAATAAAAGGTATCGTGCGCAACAGGAAAGATCACATTCATGATCTGCGCCAGGTCATCGTCTGTGCCTCTTGCGGTATCGACACGTTCTACCACAGACCATGAAGGATGAGGCATGCTGATATGTCGCAGCCGCTCTGTGTATTTAACCAGGCTATCGGCAGCAAATGCTGCGCCAAATGCTGTCCAGTGTATGCCGGTGCGGGATATGAGCGTATTTGTATACTTAGGCTTCAAGGCCAGGAACCAGGCATTGAAATCTATTTGATGAAGGCCAAGCGAGTCGCCTAGGTACATATATAGCTCTCGATAAGTGTTTCCTTTTTTCGGGTTTGTGGCAGGTGGCAGATACTCGGGAAAGTAATCTGCTTTGGAAGGGGCATGTACGATAATTATTGTTTTATTCATTGCCTCGAATGTATCTTGTATACGTTTTAACTTAAACAAAACTTCCCTGGCGCGGTTCGAGTCTAATAAGCTCTGCCTGTTATAGTCTTTTATATAGTCGCTTTGGTATAAATAATTTTGTTTTCCCACAATGACATCGACAGTATGTGTCATCTTGAATAGTGAAAAATCAATTTGGTTATTGATACGTACGATGTATTCATGAAAGCCAAAGGCGTCATTCAAGTATTTGGATTTCTCCTCCTGGTATGAACCATCGAACCATTTTGTCTTTGAAAAATAACTATTCGGTGCGATCGGGAAAGACCCTTTGAGTACATCAATGTCAACGATTTTTGTGTTTTGCTGCAGCATTGGCAGGAATAGCAAGCCAAAAAGAAAAATAAACAGGCCGTTCTTTATTTTCTCCGCTTTCATACTTAAAACCTGAAGTAAATAAAAGGATTAAAAGTAGAAATAGTGATCCTGCCCGCAGAAATGATGCACAAAAGCAAAACCAGGAATACCATTACGTAATGGCGCCTTAAAGTATACTGTTCAAAAAACACTTTGTGCTGTATGGCTTGTCCCCATTTTGATAAAGTAAAAAAGGAAAAGAAAGCAGCTACCGCCAGCAAGTAGAAAAACTGTCCCTCGGGTCTCCAGTCATAAGTATTGCCATACCAGTGGAACATCCGCTCGAGGTATTCCAGTGAATAATGGAAATATTCTATCCTGAAAAACACCCAGCCTATCATGACCACAAAAAAAGTATACAGGAAAGCAGCTTTGCCGAGCTTTGCAAGCCACTTGCCGAGGAAGAGCCTTTCGAGCACCAGGAAAATGCCGTGGTAAGCCCCCCAGGCAATAAAGCCCCAGGCAGCCCCGTGCCAAAGGCCGGAAGCAAGGAATACGAACCATAAATTAAAGTATAGCCGCCATTTGCTTTTTACCCGGTTGCCGCCAAGTGGTATATAGAGGTAGTTACGCATCCAGTTGCCCAATGTAATATGCCATTTACGCCAGAAGTCGGTAATGGATAAGGCTGTGTAGGGGTTGTTGAAATTCTCCGGGAACCTGAAGCCCATCATCAGGCCGAGGCCAATGGCCATGTCCGAATAGCCTGAAAAGTCGAAATATATCTGGAAAGTATAACTAAGCGCTCCCAGCCAGGCAGTAGCCGTACCTAACTGGTCGTGTGGCATAGCAAATATTACATCTGCGGCTGAGCCTACAGCATTTGCAATAAGCACCTTTTTGCCCAGGCCGATAAAGAAACGATACAAGCCGCGTAAGCGGTTGTCGGGATTTTCATATTCTGTATGGTCGTAGATCTGCCCTGCAAAATCGTGGTAACGGATGATGGGTCCTGCGATAAGTTTGGGAAAGAGAATGATGTATAACTGGTAGTCCCAAAAGTTCTTGAGGGGCCTGTGTACCCCGCGATAGACATCCACCACATAGGTAAGCGTCTCGAAGGTATAAAATGATATCCCTATGGGCAGGGCAAGTTTTTCCCAGGTGATGGTATGCTGATGGAAATGGTTGAGGAAATGATTGAGATTATCAACAAAGAAATTACTATACTTAAAATAGAACAGGAGGCCGAGATTGATGGATAAGGACAGTAAAAGCACGAGGGACTTTAGGTATTTGCTGACGGCACGGGCCATGAACCGCACCAGGTAAAAATCGATGAAGGTGGTGCCAAGAATAACGAAGATGAATTTAGGTGCGCCCCAGGCATAGAAAAATACGCTGCCGAGTAATATTATTATATTTTTAAATTTCTTGTCGGCTATATAATAAGCCAGGAAGAAAATAGGGAGAAAATAAAATATAAAAATAATGCTGCTAAATACCATTGAGTATAGGTGATATTTTTATTTAAACATATTGAAGTTCGATGGAAAAATACTAAATGGATCAAATAATACCATGACATTTTTAAAAAAAGCAAGCAAAGCATGTTTTGGCAAAAATGTATCATTATCCATGTGAATATGGTAACTTCGCACACCTGAATTGAATAGATGAGTTCCTTTATTGACAAGCTGGAGGCTATTAACGCCAGATTTGAAGACCTGGGTGTAGCCTTGACCAACCCCGAAGTAGTAAGCGATAACAAACGTTTTTCGCAAACTAGCCGTGAATACCGCAAACTTGAGAAAATAGTTGAGGCCCGTAAGCGTTATATAGCATGTATAGAAGGCATTGATTTTGCACGCGAAGTACTGAATGGCGAAAGCGATGAGGAACTGCGTGACATGGCGAAGGAAGACCTGGAAAAGCAGGAAGCCGAAAAAATAAAACTTGAAGACGAAATAAGGCAGTTGCTGATACCCAAAGACCCCCAGGACGAGAAGAATGCGATACTGGAAATAAGGGCAGGCACCGGTGGCGATGAAGCGAGCCTTTTTGCCGGCGAACTGATGAGGATGTACCTGCGCTATTGCGAAAGGAGGAACTGGAAAGTATCTGTACTAAGCGAAACGGAAGGTACAGTGGGCGGCTATAAAGAAGTGCAGCTGGAAGTACTGGGCGAAGATGTGTATGGGACCCTGAAGTTTGAAAGCGGGGTGCACCGCGTACAGCGTGTGCCGGCAACAGAAGCCAGCGGCCGCGTGCATACATCGGCAGCTACGGTGGCGGTAATGCCTGAGGCTGAGGAAATAGATTTTGAGCTAAAGGAAAGCGACCTGAAAATGGAAACCGCACGAAGCGGTGGTGCAGGAGGGCAGAATGTA
Source organism: Bacteroidetes bacterium UBA1947 (assembly GCA_002336915.1). GTDB lineage: Bacteria > Bacteroidota > Bacteroidia > Chitinophagales > Chitinophagaceae > MKUN01. The sequence goes on from DDET01000058.1 coordinate 19,548, forward strand.
AATAAGGTGGAGACGAAGGTGATACTGACCCACGTACCCACCGGCACGGTGATAACCTGCCAGACAGAGCGTACCCAGCTGGGCAACAGGGAGAAGGCTACCGAGATGATGCGCACCAAGTTGTATGAAGAGCAGGTGAGGAAACAGGAAGATGAAATATCAAGGCGGAGAAAGAGCCTGGTAAGCACCGGCGACCGATCGGCCAAGATACGTACCTATAACTTTCCGCAGGGCAGGGTAACCGACCACCGCATCAATATGACGCTCTATGCCTTAGATGCATTTATGAACGGTGATATACAGGAGATGCTGGATGCGCTGCAGTTTGCCGAAAATGCCGAAAAGATGCATGCCGGCGAAACAGTGATATAAGAATAGCAATATTAGGAAATTGAACAGCAAATACTTAAGTTTAAATATATATTTTTTAACCCCCGAATTATAACGATGAGCACTCCCCGTTTCGACCTGGTAGATATTACCCAGACCTTGCGTAAGCGCAGGCGTTTTATCCTTACCGTAACGGTTATAGCCCTTGTATTGGGCGGCGTTTTTAGCCTTATCAGGAAGAAGAAATTTGAAGGCAAATCGGAGTTCCTGGTGAGCAACCCACTCTATTCCGACCGTGTTAACATGTTTGGCGCGTCGACCAATAAGATGGATTACTTTGGCGACGAAGACGACATTGACAAAGTGATAGCGCTGGGCGAATCGGATACCGTAATGATGCAGGTGATAAAAGGCACAGGCCTTGACGGATGGTACAAACTGGACGTAAATGACCGTAAGCAGTATAATAAGCTCAAGCAGATGTTCCATAAGCAAATGGACCTGAAGCGCACGGAAACGCGTATGATGGAGCTCACTTATATTGATGAAGACCCTGAACGTGCTGCCATAGTGGCCAATGAAGCAGAAAAAGACCTGGAGCGCGCATACCGCGGTATATACAATACCATGCGGGCTAATGTGCACAACTCGCTAAAAGCGAAAATGGTGGAACAGGATAGCATTATTAATGCGCTGACCGATACATTGGCAAGGATACGTGAAGAGTCGGGCATATACGATGTAATAAGCCCCAACAGGGATAATATCATGATGGGCGCTGTAAGGGGAAATGGCAAGAACCTGGGCAGGAATATTGAATTGATACAAAACTATGAGTCATTAAAAGACATGACCGTATCCGACAGGGCCAAGATATCTTCCTTACTACAGCAGTATTCAACAGGTGTTGACTCCGGCCAGATATCTTTCTTCCAGGTAACATCGAGTGCGAAGCCACCTGTGGAACCTAAAGGCCCCGGAATTATTATCATCCTGGCATCGAGCTTGTTCTTAGGATTTTTCTTCGCCAGCCTGTATGTATTACTGACCACATATTACAGTGAGCTGATAGCAGTAGAAAGATAATGCAGCAGCTAGCGGAATATAAGTGGTGGCAGGGGATAAGCCTGGCAATACTGTTTGTAAGTATTGCAGCATTTGCATACACAGGCTCATACCTGGTGCTGGCCGTGCCCGTGATATACCTGTTTGTATTGCTGGTAGGCATTAACTGGAAAACCGCTTACTGGATACTACTATTTTCCATCCCATTTTCCATACAGCTTGAATTTTTTAGTGGCACACTGTCTACAACGGTGCCCGATGAACCTATCATGTGGCTCCTCCTGCTCATGTTTGGGGTCACGTTTGTTCGGCACCCGGATATATTCCCTAAACATTGGTGGAGAAATCCGCTGGTGCTGGTGGTGCTATTGCAGTATGTATGGCTGATAGTGGCTGTGTACTACTCAAAAGAGTCCTTCCTCTCTATCAAATTCTTATTGGCCAAAACATGGTTCCTGGTATCGTTTTTTGTTATACCCTTCTTTGTTTTCAGGGATAAGAAAGATTTCCGGAGGGGTTTCTTCCTGCTGCTTACTGCACTCTCCATAACGATGGTGATCGTGTTGATCAGGCACAAGGCTTATGGCTTTCACTTTATGAAGGTGGAAAAAGCGGTACGTGGCCTGTACTATAACCACGTTGACTATTCCACGGTGATATCTATGTTCTTCCCCTTGCTTTTGGTAGCATACCCAATGCTGAAGGGCAGGCCCGGGTTGAAGATATTACTGGCTGTACTCATTGCATTTTTCCTGGTTGCTACTTACCTCACTTTTGCCCGCGCGGCAATGGTGGCCATCGTGTTCTCACTGGCTATAGGGGTAGCCACAAGGCTAAGGCTTGCCAATATCGTAATGCCGGTTTTTTATGTGTGCATGGCAGCTATGTTGTTTTTTATGGTGCAGCATAATAAATACATTGACTACAGGCCCAATTATAATAAGACCTACATGCACAAGAAGTTTGCCGATCACGTGGTGGCAACTTTCAGGGGCGAGGATATGTCATCAATGGAGCGCTTGTACAGGTGGGTGGCGGGTATCAGGATGAGCCAGGACAGGCCTATAACAGGTTATGGCCCCAATGCCTTTTACTACTATTATAAACCTTACGCAGTAACTTCTTTCCGTACCTATGTGAGCAGGAACCTCGAACGGTCTACCACGCACAACTATTTCCTCTACATGCTGGTGGAGCAGGGCTGGCCGGCTATGATATTATATGCCATACTGGTAGCATTGGTTTTTTCGCAGGCGCAAAAAATATACTTCCGGTTTACGGATAAATTCTACAAGAACGTAACACTGGGGATATCCATGATGTTCGCCGCAGGCTTTATCAATAACTTTTTCTCAGAGCTGCTGGAAACACACAAAGTAGGTTGTCTCTTTTTCCTGACCATATCCTTGCTGGTAGTGCTGGATAAAAAGAGCCGTGATGAGCAAAAACTGGTAGCCGAAGGGAGCGCGATACCTATATCATAATTGCAGGCTCTACCCAGGCCTCATTGTCTTTCAACAGAGATATCAATTCATCTACCGCTATATCACTAGGCACATTCCGCTTTACCACTTCTTTGCCTTTGTATAAAGTTATTTTGCCGGGGCCACTGCCTACGTAGCCAAAATCGGCATCGGCCATCTCGCCGGGGCCATTCACGATACAGCCCATAATGGCGATCTTAAGACCTTTGAGGTGTGAAGTGGCTGAACGTATCTTGGCTGTAGTTTCCTGCAGGTCGAAGAGCGTGCGGCCGCAACTGGGGCAGCTTATGTATTCTGTTTTGCTGATGCGGGTACGTACAGCCTGCAACACAGAGAAAGCAGTATTATTCAGGAACTGGTGATTGTTACTTACGGGGAGATAAGTGCGGCCACTTACTTTCTGGTTTTGTATCTGCGCCGGGTCATTTTTCAACCAAATGCCATCGCCAAAGCCATCCAGGTATAAAGCACCCGTTTCGGTAGCCAGGTGTATCAGTTGTTCGTCGATACTGGTGTCATTGCTGTACACCTGAAGGATAACAGGGTTGGTGCATTGCTGCTGTAGCAACTCAATAAGAAAACGCCTTGCTGATGGCATAGCATGCGCATTGCTGCTGCTGATGCACAAAACTGTGTTCGCATTTTCTTTGACTTTGGCAATTACCTGCATCAATTGTTCCCAGTCCCCATTCGCATCAATAGCTACGAAATGAAGCTCCGGGATATGGCTTGCCTCTTCAATAAATTCCTCCTGCCTCAGCAACGCATGATACTTCACATCCGTTGCAGGGCATACTTTACTATTGCAAATAACTTGTAAGGTGCCTGGTAGTGCGAACTCAATTAGTTTATCGCCTGTATAGATGTAATCAGCCGCACCATCGCCTATTGTCCATTTGTCTGTGGCCTCATCGTATTGATAGCCTATGGCATGGAGATCGGTATGTGCTATTGTTGCTGCATCTCTAAAGTCAGCGACTACTACGGGTACGTACGTGCCGCCTATATTATTTACGGCAGTACTGTTGCGCCTTTTGTAAGAGAAAGCATCGTAGGGAAGATGTATTTTTTTCTGTTCGCTAAGTGGCTGTATCGGTGCATGCGATGCACGGGTTTCATAACGCTTCACAATATCGCGGCAAACCGGTATCTCAAATTCAGGATCTTCCGTTAGTGACACACGAATGGTATCGCCTATGCCATCTTCCAGCAATGTACCGATACCGATAGCGCTTTTTATGCGCCCGTCCTCACCATCACCTGCTTCCGTAACACCCAGGTGTAATGGATAGCATTCACCAAACTCTTCATCCATCTTTTGCACCAGCAGTCGGTAGGCTTGCACCATCACCAGCGGGTTGCTCGATTTCATACTGAGTATGATCTCGTGGTAGCTTTCATCTCTTGCTATGCGCAGGAATTCCATGGCGCTCTCCACCATGCCGATGGGCGTATCGCCATATCGGCTCATGATGCGGTCGCTCAGGGAGCCATGATTGGTGCCTATGCGCATGGCTGTGCCATACTCTTTGCAAATTTTCACCAGCGGGGTAAAACGCTCACGTATGCGGTCCACTTCTGCAGCATACTCCGCATTGGTGTACTCTATGAAATCAAACTTCTTTTTGTCTATGTAATTGCCCGGGTTTACGCGCACTTTTTCTACGATACGCGCAGCTATTTCGGCGGCATTTGGTGTGTAGTGTATATCGGCAACAAGCGGTGTATCATACCCTTGTTTTCGCAGCTCATTTTTTATCAGCAGCAGGTTCTCCGCTTCTTTTTTGCTGGGCGCTGTTATGCGCACCAGCTCGGCACCTGCTTCAATACAGCGTATACTCTGTGCCACGGTGGCCGCAGTGTCCATCGTATCCGTCGTGGTCATGGTTTGGATACGGATAGGATGCCCATTACCCAGTAAGAGCTTGCCGATCCTTACCTCGCGCGTAGACAAGCGGCGGTACTGTATGAGCGAGGGGCAGTATTGCTGTAGCATAGATGGTATTAATGCAGCGCAAAGTTACTTAATATAAGCTTGCAGAAATGTGAATTTTAATACTAAATATTTGTAAGAAAAATATAAATTGTAAGGAGAAGAAATTGTTACCGAAAGGCCAATATTGTGTATTTTACCTGAAACAATGTTATTTTCGCAAAATCTTAAAAAGAGTAATGCAATACGAAATCAAACATTTCGGCAAATTTAAGTTCGTAGAAGAAGGAGAAGGAGAGCCACTGGTATTACTTCATGGCTTGTTTGGTGCGTTAAGTAACTTCAGGGACCTTGTTGACCATTTTAGGCATACACATAAGGTGATCATACCGATGTTACCCCTGTATGACCTTATTTTGCTGGATACTACCGTATCGGGCCTGGCAAAGTATGTGAGCAAATTCATAGAAGCACGTGAGTTGAGGAAAGTTCACCTGCTGGGCAATTCATTAGGCGGGCATATAGGGCTGGTTTATACCTTGAAGCACCCCGAAATTGTTAAAACTATCACATTGACCGGCAGCTCCGGCCTTTTTGAGAATGGTATGGGTGAAACCTACCCCAAGAGAGGCGACTATGAGTATGTAAAGAAAAAGACAGAACTTACCTTTTACGATCCCAATATGGCCAGTAAAGAACTGGTGGATGAAGTGTTTGCAATAACCAACAACAGGTTGAAGGCCTTAAAGATCATCTCCTTGGCCAAATCGGCCATACGCCACAATCTTGGTGACGAATTGCAGGACATAAAAACACCTGCCTGCCTTATCTGGGGTAAAAATGACACTATTACTCCCCCCATGGTGGCCGAAGAATTCCATAAACTGTTACCCAATTCCGAGCTGCATTTTGTAGATAAGTGCGGCCACGCGCCCATGATGGAGGTTCCTGAGGAATTTAACAAGATACTGGATGAGTTTCTCGCCAAACACAAAGGTTAAAAATTGTCATCTTACTGTTATAATTGTGGAAACGAACAAAACTGGTGCAAGATTTGTATTAGTATAGTTGGAGCATGTAAATAGAACGTGTAGACGAAATGAACATAGAACAACTGATATCGCCCGTAGTACCCACATTGGAGCTGACCGACACCGGGAGCAGGGCATTATCGCTGATGGAAGAAAATAACTTTACCCATCTCCCCCTCATAGAAGACCAGCAATACAAGGCACTGATACTTGAAAATGATGTGTTGGACTGGGAAATGCCTGAAGCGCCACTAAGTAAAGCGGATTTTTTAAGCTACAGGCCGGCGGTGTTTTCTAATAGCCACCCTTACGATGCAATGCGTATAGCGCACCAGCATAACCTGAGCATAGTACCCGTGATAGATGGCAGCAACAACTACCTCGGTGCTATTACAAGGAGTGGTTTGCTAACGTATATCACGGAAAGTAGCGGCCTTGATAACCCCGGTGCTATCATAGTGCTGGAACTGGAACCAAGGAACTATTCGCTGGTGGAAATAGCGCGCATATGTGAGAACGAGGATGTACTCATCATCAGCACGCAGCTAAGGAATAACGTGCATACCGGTAAGATAGAAGTGACCATAAAGACTAACCGTACAGACCTCGGTGCAGTGATATCATCCTTCGAGCGTCACGACTATATGGTAAAAGATGTATTTGGCGAGCACAGCAATGATGAAAACATGCGCGACAGGTATGATATGCTGATGAACTTCATCAACATGTAAATAATGCAGAAACGGCCGAAAGGCCTCATAATATCAGGCCCGGTGCATCTAGCGCCGGGTTTTGTTTTTGAATAATTATCTTTGCATTCCAAACCGTAAATAATGATAGCGATAGATAAGGTGCTGCTGAGCGATGATGTGATAGAAGAGAACTTCGTGTGCGACCTGCAGAAATGCAAAGGCGGCTGCTGTGTGGATGGCGATTGCGGTGCACCCCTTACCAAAGAGGAAACAAAAATACTGGCCGATATATACCCAAAAATAAAACACTACCTGCGCGACGAATATGTAGCAGAGATAGAGAAGCAAGGCACACATACTTTCGATGCCGAGTTTGGTTATGTAACACCTGCGGTAAACGGAGGCATATGTGCTTACGGCTACACAGACGAAATGGGCATTGTAAAATGCGCTATTGAAAAAGCCCATAAAGACGGGCTCATTGATTTTAAGAAGCCGATATCCTGTCATTTATACCCCTTGCGCATAAAAGAGATGCCGGGCTATGAAGCCGTGAATTACGAACCTCGTGAAAGCCTTTGCAGTCCTGCATGTAAATTGGGTGATAAATTAAAGGTGCCTGTTTATCAATTCCTGAAAGAGCCGCTGATCCGCAAGTATGGCAAGCAATTCTACAACACGCTTGATGCTGTCGCTAAGAAGTATAAGAAGCGTTAGTTTATAATTCTTTCCTCAACCTCGCCACCGGTATGTTCAGCTGTTCCCTGTATTTGGCTACAGTACGGCGGGCTATATTGTAACCTTTTTCCTGCAGCATTTCGGTGAGTTTTTCATCCGAGTGAGGCTTGCGTTTATTCTCGCTGCCTATTATTTCTGAGAGTATAGATTTTACCTCGCGGGTCGATACTTCCTCGCCGCTATCTGTCTGCAATGCTTCCGAGAAGAAATATTTAAGCTTGTAAGTGCCAAATTCGGTTTGCACAAATTTGCTGTTCGCCACGCGTGAAACTGTAGATACATCGAGGCCCGTAACAAGGGCGATGTCTTTCAATATCATTGGCTTCAGGCTGGTATCATCGCCGGTAAGGAAGAACTCTTTCTGAAAATCCATTATTGCCTGCATAGTATGCAACAGGGTATGTTGGCGCTGCTTGATAGCATCTATGAACCATTTCGCAGAGTCCAGCTTTTGCTTGATGAATAGCACTGCTTCACGCTGGCGTTTATCCCTCTTCTCGCTGCGCTCATAGGCCCGCATCATTTCTTTATAGCCTTCGGATACCCGGAGTTCAGGTGCGTTCTTCGAATTGAGGGAGAGCTCGAGGAAACCATTATTATTGAAAACAAAGAAATCGGGTATCACATAACTCTCGGCCTTGTTGAGCACTGCAAAGGCAGCACCCGGTTTTGGGTTTAGCTTTATGATAACATTGATGACCTCTTTAAAATCCTCGTTATTCAGCCCCAACTGGCGCTGGATTTTATCGTAGTGTTTCTTTATGAACTCGTTGAAATATTTGTCGATAATGGCGATAGCATTCTTTGTCTCCTTGGTTTGGGGCAATCTCTTTAATTGCAGCAAAAGGCATTCCTGCAAGGTCCATGCACCTACACCCGCCGGGTCAAATCCCTGGATGGAGATGATGATGTCCATTACCTCGTCCATATTAGTATGTATGTTCCTGCCAAAGGCAAGATCATCCACAATGGCAGTTGGTTCCCTGCGCAGGTAGCCGTCTTCGTCCAGGCTGCCTATCACCTGCTCTGCTATGCTATGTGAACGTTCGTCCAGCTCCAGCATACCCAGCTGGTCCAGCAGGTGTTCGTGAAAACTGGTTTCAACACTTACCGGCGTACTTTGTTTCTCTTCAGTGTCGCCGTAGTAGTCGCCATAGTCGCTTCCTTTTTCATCATCTTCCTGCCTTAAAAAGTCATCCAGGTCCACTTTGTCTGCTCCGTCGTTGCTTAGCTCCACATCCGGGTCATCGCCTTCACCATCATACTCATCGGTATTATTATCATCAAGGTTGTATTCGTCCTGGGCGCCGTCTTCATTGCCGGTTTCCAGCGCGGGATTCTCTTCCAGTTCTTCTTTTATACGCTCTTCGAGGTTGGCAGTAGGTATCTGCAGCAACTTCATTAGCTGAATTTGCTGGGGTGATAATTTTTGTAGTAATCTCTGGTGGTGCGACTGTCTTAACATAAGCCCAATAATGCGGGTGGCTGCAAATTTATGATTTAAAGGTACAAAACCTTATCTAAGCCCTCCTATAAATAAGGTATTAGAATGTAATGTTAACATCATTTAAGCTGTTAAAAAACTTCTTTAATAATAAGTAGTTTTGTATATTTAAGCAAAACCGCATCCCGTGGCTGGCGTAAGCAAAAAACCATATATTTCACCATCGTTTTCCTACATTCCACTGGAAGAAACCCTGGAGATACTGCCGAAGAAAAAGCAGCTTTTTATAGGCATACCCAAGGAGACCTCTTACCAGGAGAACAGGGTAGCACTCACACCCGAAGCAGTAAATGTGCTGGTGAACAATGGCCACGATGTAGCCGTAGAACATGCAGCCGGCGAAGGTTCTTTCTATTTCGACAGTGATTACAGCGAGGCCGGTGCACGCATAGTGTACGACAAGGCAGAGCTTTACAAGGCTACGACGATCATCAAATCTGCACCTGTGTCCGATGAGGAAGTGGAGTTGCTGCAGCCCAATCAGGTGGTTATTTCTCCCATACACCTGCCCTTCCTGAAGGCGGATATGCTGGAGATGCTGATGCAGAAGAAGATCATAGCCATAGCACTTGAGTCTATAAAAGATGATGCAGGTTCTTACCCCATTGTGCGCTCTATGAGCGAGATAGCAGGTAGTTCGGCCATACTTACTGCCGCTAAATACCTGAGTAATGTGCACAATGGCAAGGGTATACTGCTTGGAGGGATATCGGGTGTGCCACCCGCCGAGGTCTTGATCATTGGCGCGGGTGTAGTAGGTGAGTTTGCTGCAAGGACTGCATTGGGCCTTGGGGCATCAGTAAAGGTTTTTGACAACTCAATATATCGCTTGATGCGCCTGCAGAATAATGTAGGCACAAGATGTTTCACCTCGGTACTGGAGCCGGTGACACTGGCACAGGAGCTGATGAACGCTGATGTGGCAGTAGGTGCTTTGAAGCCTGTGAACGGTATTACACCTGTAGTGGTATCCGACGAGATGGTGAGCCATATGAAGGCTGGCTCTGTGATAATAGATGTGAGCATTGACAGGGGGGGCTGCTTTGCCACCTCGCATGTGACCTCGCATGAAAAGCCGATCTACAAAAAATATGACGTGATACACTATTGTGTACCAAATATTGCTTCTTCCGTTTCACGCACGGCATCGCGCTCTATTAGCAATGTACTCATGCCCATATTGCTGCAGTGTGCCGATATGGGTGGAATGGAAGGCCTGATACAGGGTAAGACCGGTATCAGGAACGGGGTATACATGTATAAGGGCTGCGTGACCAATGCCCCTATTGCACGAAGGTTTAACTTTAAATATACCGACCTGGACCTCTTACTTGCAGCGCAAAGCTAACAAGACGAACTATGCCTAACCACCGCATGAATAAAACAATAGCCGGGTACCACCTGCTGATGATATTATCAGCAGTGGATTTTCGTGTGACCACGGCTGAAGATGTTGTGATACGCAACTATCTTGTTACAGAGTTCCCCTTCCGGGTGAACCTGGATAAGCAGATGGAAGTGATCAGCAACCTAAGGCCCGATGAATGGGAGCGGCACTTTATAAAGGCAATGGACGATTTTTATGACGATGCTACGGAAGCCGAAAGGCACAGCCTGCTTGCATTTGCTATAGATCTTGCCAAGGCCGACAATGTGATCACCAAAGAAGAGAACCATTACCTGAACCTGCTGTTCGAGCACTGGGGCACGCCTTAGGCCTTGCCTGTTTTCAAGCTGCTTTTTACGATCGTTGTTTTGGCCTGCTCACCGGCTGCAGCGCCATGCTCCTTTTTTATGATGTTGGCGTATAAAAGGCAGAGTATGAGAATGCCTGCCAGTATGCGATACACACCGAATGCACGGAAGGAGTGCTTCTGCAGGTATTGGATGAATGTCTTAATAGCGATCATAGCCACTATAAAGGCGATGGCATTACCAACGCCCAGGGCTAAGAGGTTCTCTTTGCTCTTAAGCATATCGGGCTGCTCTTTGATAGCCTTTAATATCTTATAGCCTGCTGCGGCGCATAGAGTTGGCACTGCTAAAAAGAAGGAGAACTCCGCCGCAAACTTGCGGGATAACTTTTGCTGCATACCGCCAATGATGGTTGCTGCACTACGGCTTACACCGGGTATCATAGCGATAACCTGCCAAAGGCCTATGCTGAAGCTATTGAGGTAACTGAGCTTTTCATCGGTCTCGATGCTGGCCCTGTTGAATAGCTTATCTACAAAGAGCAGTACTATGCCACCTGCAATAAATGACATAGCAACCGTAACAGGGCTTTCGAGCAGCTCATCAATTTTATCGGAAAGGAGATAGCCGAGCGCTAAGGCTGGCACAACTGCAACGAAAAGTTTGAAATAAAAATTGAAGCTCTTGAAGTTGAAAAACCTTTTCCAGTACAGGATAACCACTGCCAGTATAGCCCCGGGTTGCACGCAGACCTCGAACAGCTTGGTAAAGTCATCAGCACTGATGCCCATGATGGAGCTGGCAATGATCATATGGCCTGTGGACGAAACGGGAAGAAATTCCGTGATGCCTTCTACTATGCTGAGAATGATTACCTGGAGCCAAGTCATGTTATGGTATATTGATGTATTTATGTGTTTGTAAAGATAGCTGCCATTCAGGATGCGCTTGTATATAGCTGATAATGGATGGGGTCATTTCCTCTTTCTTGCTCCATTCGGGCTGCAGGTACAGGATGCATTTATCCGAAACTTTCTGTGCATGCTCCTCGCCCCACTTAAAGTCCGACTTGTTGTAAACTACTACTTTCAATTCGTTTGCTTTCGCAAGGCTTTCATCTATCGGCGCTTTGAATTTCTTTGGCGATAGTGTTATCCAGTCGAAGCTGCCACGTATGGGGTAAGCGCCCGATGTTTCTATATGCACCCTGAAACCTTTGCTGTGTAAGGCATCGCAAAGAGCTGTAAGGTTGTACATGGCCGGCTCGCCACCTGTTATTACCGCGATACGGCCGGGCTGTGCCGATGCCAGTGCAACGATCTCGTCTACCTTCATAGTCGGGTGTACCGATGCATCCCAACTCTCTTTTACATCGCACCATACACAGCCCACATCACAACCGCCCAGGCGGATGAAGTAAGCTGCCTGCCCGCTGTAAGCACCCTCACCCTGCAGGGTATAGAAGTGCTCCATCACAGGATAGGACATGGTATTATTTTGTATGAGGTCGCTGCTTATCAATTGTATTTTGATTTGGGCAACTTAGCTGCCTCAAGTGTGTTCTTCATCAGTCCGCAAATGGTCATGGGGCCTACGCCTTTGGGCACAGGGGTTATATAGCTGCACAATGGCGCAACATTATCATAATCCACATCGCCCACCAGCCTGCTGCCACTCTTACGTGTAGCATCGTCTATTCGGTTGATGCCTACATCTATTATGATAGCGCCTTCGCGTACCATATCCGCGGTCACGAATTTTGGCCTGCCTATGGCAGCAACTATAAGGTCTGCTTTTTGTGTTATCTCTTTCAGGTTGCGGGTGCGCGAGTGGCATAGCGTCACTGTAGCATTGCCCGGTTTGCCATTGCGGCTAAGCAATATGGTCATTGGTGTGCCTACTATATTACTGCGGCCTATCACCACGCAGTTCATACCTGCAACATCAATATTGTAGTGCTCCAGCATCAGCATTATGCCATATGGTGTAGCCGGCAGGAAGGTAGGTTGACCCAACATCATCTTGCCTTGCGATATAGGATGGAAACCATCCACATCTTTCGCCGGATCGATCGTATTGATGATCAGGTCGCCGGAGATATGATCGGGCAGGGGAAGCTGCACCAGTATACCATCCACATCGTCATCTTCATTCAGCTTCTTTACCTGGTCTACAAGGTCCTTTTCAGAGATAGATGGATCGAAACGAAGCAAGGTCGAATTAAATCCCAGTTCAGCACAGGTTTTCACCTTATTGCCTACGTATGCCTCACTTGCAGGATTATTGCCCACAAGTATAGCGGCAAGGTGAGGTATTTTACCGCCTTTCGCTTTTAACTGTGCTGCCTCTGTTTTAAGCTGAGCCTTTATATGCTCGGATACAAGGATACCGTCTAAAATTTGCATGGCGCAAAGATACTGGTTAAAGGATAAAATTATAATTGAAAAGCATAACAGTAATTTAAACTGGGGGTAAAGTTGCTCCTGTAGTTTTGCCGAAACACTGACCATTGAAGAGATTTATTTTATTAGTATTTGTCGCCCTGCCATTTTTAGCTCTTGCGCAGATACCCCCCGGTTATTATGACAACGCTTCAAACCTGAACGGGCAGCCCTTACGCATCGCATTACGGAATATTATAAGGAACCACACGGAGCTTACATATACGCCCGGCCTGTGGAGCGCCTATTATAATACCGACCGGAAGCCGAGCGGGAAAATATGGGACATCTATTCGGATAAGCCGGGTGGCACGCCGGCATATGAGTATACCTACCAGGTGGACCAATGTGGTGCCAACAGCCCCAATGCTGAAGACGGTTGCTATAACCGCGAGCATACCTGGCCAAAGACCTTTTTCAACAGCAATCCCCCAATGTATACCGACCTGTTCATCGTGATGCCTACAGACTATTGGGTGAATGGCAAAAGGAGCGATTATCCTTACGGGAAAGTGGGTACCGCAACCTTTACCTCCACCAATGGCAGCAAGCTGGGTAATAATACCTACCCCGGTGCACCGGGCGGCACCTGCTTTGAGCCCATTGATTCGTTTAAAGGGGATATAGCACGTAACTACTTTTATGTATCAACCTGCTACTGGGCCGACAGTGCCCTATTCAATAGCAACTATGCGATGGCAACGCAGGTGAATCTGAAACCATGGGCTGTGCAAATGCTGCTGGAATGGCATCATAACGACCCGGTGAGCCAAAAGGAAATAGACCGGAACAATGCTGCATATAATATCCAGCACAACCGCAACCCATTCATAGACCATCCTGAATATGCAGACTGTATCTGGGGCACCGGTAACTGCAACCCTGCTGCTGTGGCGAATGTAAATGCAGGAGGCAAAAGCATCAGCATCTACCCTAATCCTGCCAAAGATAACATCGCGATCAACTGGCGTCAATATGGCAAAGCTGAAGCTACAGGGCTGGAGGTAATAAATGCACAGGGCAGCTTAATATACAGCCTCGATGTAAAGGGACTAAAGGACAATGCGGTGAATATACCTGTTGCGGACTGGCCAAAGGGTCTATACTTTGTGAAGATCAGCATGCAGCATGAGGTACAGGTTTCCCGCTTCGTGAAAGACTAGGTTATTTAACCCGCTTCACTTCTATTGTTGCGAGGCCCTTTAGGTAGCGGCTGCCGGTGTTAAAATCGGCCATGGATAAGACGAGTATATGTCCATCCATTTCGGCCATACCTTTGCCATCTTTGCCTGTAAGTATGTAGAGCTTGTCGCCAATGGGGCTGTTGAATATCTCGTTCCAGGAGTAAACATTTTTATAGCCATCAGAGGCTATGAAGATGAAGTAGTATTCGCTTAGTTCCTTGGGCTTATCGATACTGATGCCTACGCTATCCAATATGGACTTGAGCAGCACGCCTTTCACTTTATGGATGAGGCTTTTTTCCTCGCCTTTATGATTCTTGATAGAGATGTCGCCTAAATCAGCTTGCCTGTATTTTTCAATATCGCTGATGCGGAATGTTCGCTCTGCCTTTATATCACCGGTGACTTTGAACTCATTGGTGGCGGGGACATTCCTTTGGGCCTGGGCGCTGGAGCATAGAATGGATAATGCGAGAATGAGGAAGTATTTCATTCGTAAATTTTGAAACGTAAATATAAGTGAATAACACCGCCACTGGATGCTCAATTTTGGTGAGTGTTCTTCAAAATTTGCCACACCGAAAATGGTCCAAAATGTGGATATCTATTTTTGCTTTTGGCTTGTTAACGAACGTATATTGCGACTAGTCCCGATTTTTTTCGGGAGCTTGGCTATCATTTTTTGATAGGCAACAATGTGGTTCTTTGAAGGCCTGTTGCTGCTGTTAAGCACTGTCTCCACGTTGTCACATTATCTAATAGTTCTTTGAAATGTGGAAGCAGAAATTCTGCATTTTAGCGGGATTTCGCCCGGATTTAAACACTGGCTTAATAAATATAGGGCATCGTTCGGGCATCAAATGTCCGAATCGGGCCCGCCCGGCCGCACGGTCGGGCACAAATCGGGCATGCTATTTTTATCGTCATATGATAGGCTGAGAAAGCATTTCAATCGCCTAACACTGTTAGGAAATGCCCGATTTTATTTTATGCCCGATCGGGCATCTTGCATAACTCGCCTGTCATCCTGAGCGATAGCGAAGGAACTGCCCAGATTAGATTTAATTGGTGAGGTTTCGATTCCTCCGCAAACCGAAACAACTGGAACTTTCTCTTAGACCGCGCGGCATAATTTCCGAATCGGTAATTATCGGAAATTATCATTTATTGCATATGGTATGCCCGTAAAGGATTTCTCAGGATTGGCCATTTTCAATCGGAAATTATAGTTGAATCGGAAATGGGAACTTTTCGCATGAGCGCAGATAGAAAGTACTCATGTGGTGAGTAAATAGTAAACATATTTATATTTATACAGCGCGAGGTACTGCTCACATCGGAAGTAAACTGGAAGTAAGTGGTAGCATATCGGAAGTGCTGTCCACATTAGGCAAGCCTCACAAAACATTGGTAAAGAAAGACTAAGCAAAAAAATGTGAATAACCGACTTCCGGTTTTTAAAAAACCGGAAGTCGGAAGTAAAATGATATTCAACACTAGCTTACCGCTCCCAGTTTTTTCAGGAGTTTGCGGTTTTCTCTTTTATGGATGAGGTTGTATACCCGCGAGTACAGAACCGGTAATATCAACAAGGTTAGGATAGTGGAGGTGACGAGGCCACCTATCACTACTATGGCCAGCGGCTTTTGGGTTTCGGAACCTATGCCGGTGCTGATGGCTGCGGGCAAGAGGCCTATGGCTGCCATAAGGGCGGTCATCACTACGGGGCGTATGCGCGACTTTACCCCTTCCTCTATCGCTGCATGCAGGCTCATTTTGTCCTGCAGGTTCTTGCGGAAGACGCTGATGAGTATGACGCCATTCTGGATACAAACACCGAACAGGGCTATAAAACCTATACCCGCACTGATGCTGAAGTTGATACCTGTGATATGTAATGCCAGTATGCCGCCGATAAGCGCAAAGGGCACGTTCATGATCGTGAGCACCGCATCTTTTACATTGCCGTAAGTAATGAACAGTATCAGGAAGATGGCTATGAGGCATAGCGGTACAACGTTAGCAAGTGTTTTGGATGCGCGCTGCTGATTCTCAAATTCTCCATTCCATGTTATGGAGTAGCCTTTGGGCAGGGTGAGTGCAGCTTTTACTTTTTGCTGCGCTTCGGCTATGGTGCTGCCCAAGTCGCGCTCGCGGTTGGAGAATTTCACGGCGATGTGCCTGGTATTATTGTCGCGGAAAATAAAGGCCGGGCCGGTGAGTGTGCGTATGGTGGCTATCTCGCTGATGGGTATGCGGGTGCCATCCTGCGTGGGCACGCGCAGTTGCTCTATCTGCTCCTGTGTATTGCGGAAGTCTTTGCCATAGCGGATACGCACATCAAATTTACGTTCGCCTTCGTACAGCTCGGTAGCTGCCTTGCCACCCAGGGCCATCTCGATAACTGCATTGGCATCGGCTATGCTTACGCCATATAGCGCCATCTTCTGCTGGTCGAGCTCGATGCGAAACTCGGGCTGGCCCAGGTTGCGGAGGATGCCGAGATCATCGATACCACGCACACCCTTCAGCACATTCTTCACTACAACGGCCATGGAGTCGAGTGTTTTGAAGTTGGGGCCGAATATTTTCACTGCAAGGGCTGCGTTCACACCGGCTACGGCTTCTTCCACATTATCGCGTATGGGCTGCGAATAGTTGAAGATACAGCCGGGTATCTTATTGAGCTGCCTGTCCATGCTGTCAATGAGCATATCTTCCGATACGCCTTTGCGCCATTCGTCTTTGGGTTTCAGGTCCACCTGTATCTGCACATTGAAGAAGCCTTTAGGATCGGTACCATCGTTGGTGCGGCCTATCTGCGACATGGTCTGCTTTACCTCGGGGAATTTGCGGATCATCTGTAACATCTTGTCGCTTATCTCCTTGGCCTGCGGCAGGCTTACGCTCATGGGCAATTCACTCTCCACCCAAAGGGCGCCTTCATCCAGCTCGGGCAGAAACTCGGTACCCAGGAATTTTGCAGAGAAGAAGGTGAGCACCATGATAGCTACAGCGGTTGTTAAGCTGAGGCCCTGGTGACGGTACACCCAGCGGAAAGCCTGTGTGATATACTTCTCGAAAAAGTGAACGACCGGGTTGTGCCTTTCGCGCACATTTTTCTTGAGCAGCACACTGGATAGCGCGGGGACCAGCGTAAGGGTATAGATGAGCGCGCCTAAGAGTGCAAAGCCTAAGGTATAGGCAAGCGGAGAGAACATTTTTCCCTCCACCTTCTGGAATGCGAATATGGGAATGAGGCAGGTGAGGATAATGACCTTTGAGAAAAAGATGGCCTTACCCATCTCGGTACCTACGTTCTTGAAGAGGCCCAGCTTTGCTAATTTATTGAAACGCTCCATGCCTACCTCCTTTGCACGATGGTCGAGCGCCACAAAGAGCCCCTCGACCATTACGACCGCACCATCTATGATGATACCGAAATCGACCGCCCCCATACTCAGCAGGTTGGCGGACATGCCCTTGAAGCGCATCAGCATAAAGGCAAACAATAGTGAAAGCGGCACGATGATACCCACCACCAGTGTAGTGCGCCAGTCGGCCATGAAGATGAGGACGATGAGCGTGACCAGTATGATACCCTCTATCAGGTTATGGATAACGGTATGTGTGGCATAGTCCATAAGTACGGTACGATCGTAGAAGGTCTCGATGCGCACGCCTTTGGGCAGTATGTTCTCGTTCAGGTCTTTTACCTTCTCTTGCAGTTTCTCCAGCACCTGTGCGGGGTTCTCACCCTTGCGCATTACCACAATACCCTCTATGACGTCATCCTCATCGTCGCGGGTAACCCAGCCAAGGCGAGGCGCACCCGATTCTTTTACATCGGCTATCTGCTTTACCAGTATGGGTACGTTGTTGATCTTGGTGATGATGATATTCTCTACTTCGCTGATATTATTGAGTATGCCTATGCCGCGCACCACGAATGCCTGGCCGTTGCGCTCCAGCACATCGCCACCCACATTTATGTTGCTTTTGGCTACTGCATTATACACATCGAGCGATGTGAGGTTGTACTTGCTGAGGAGATTGGGGTTAACGCTGATCTCGTAGATCTTTTCCTCGCCGCCAAAGCTGTTCACATCGGCCACGCCGGGTATGGATTTGAACTGGCGGTCGAGTATCCAGTCCTGTATGGCTGTGAGCTCGTGTATGCTCTTGGTCTTGCTGCGCAGGGTGTAGCGATATATCTCGCCCGTGGGGCCGTATGGGGGCTGCACATCGGGCTTTACACCTTCGGGCAGGTCGGCATTGCCAAGGCGGCTGAGTACCTGCTGGCGCGCAAAGGCATCGTCCACATCATCATCAAAAATGATGCGGATGTAGCTAAGCCCGAAGGCTGATGTAGAGCGCAGGGTGGTTTTTTTCTGCACCGAGTTTAGTGCCGTTTCAAGCGGGATGGAGACAAATTTCTCCACCTCCTCGGCACTGCGGCCCGGCCACTGTGCAATGATGATGATCTGCGTATTGGTAACATCCGGGAATGTTTCAATAGGCGTATTGCGATAACTGACAAAACCCAATACCGCCAGCACCGCCGTGCAGAAAAACACGAAGTAGCGGTGCCGCAGCGAAAAGTGAATTATCCGTTTGATGAATTTATTCATAAAGTGTTTTTAGGCCTTGTTTAATTGATTACTCGTTGAGCAACTGGTTAAAAATGAATAGCTGGTTCCTGGTGATCAATTTCTGCCCCTGCTTCAGGCCGCTGCGGATAAAAGTTTTTTCGCCTACGGATTTAATGATGTCTATTTCACTGATGTCCATGTCGGAATTGCTGTTGTAGGTGACCACGTAATTCTTGCCATCCTGTGCTACGATTGCGGAGCTGGGTATGCAGAGTGCCTGTGAACCTTCGCGGTTGCTTACCAATACCTTCGCAAACATGTCGGGCTTCAGGAGCATGTCTTTATTTTCCAGTGTTACACGCACGCGCATTGCTTTGCTCTGGGGGTCCAGCACCTGGCTTATCTTATCGATCTTGGCTTCGTAGCGCTTGTCGGGGTAGGCCATGGGTACTACAGTGGCATCGTAACCTTCTTTTACCTTGGCGATATCAGTCTCGTACACATTGGCGTATATCCATACGTTCTTCAGGTTGGAGATAGTGAAGAGGTTATCGCCCATATCGGGACGGATGAAAGCACCTGTGGCGATCTTCTTCTCTACTATATAGCCATCGATAGGGGCGGTGAGCGTGTAGGTACCTGCTGCAGAGCTCTTGCCACCGCTGTTGATATTGATAACAGATTGCACCTTGTTACGTGCCGCCAATGCCTTTTCGTAGTTCTGCTTGGCCTCTATATACTCACGCTCGCTGCTGATGCCGTTCTTGTACAGCGATTCCGCATTTTCCATCTGGCGTTTAGCGATGGTAACGTCGGCATTGGTGCTGCTCAGGTCGCTGTAATTACCTGCTACATCCGCACTGCGGATAACGGCCAGCACCTGGCCTTTGCTTACCTTATCGCCCAGTGACACGTGCGACTCCAGCACCTGCCCGCCGCTGCGGGGGAATATCTTTACGATGTTGTTCTCGTTAAAGCTTACCTCGCCGCTCAGCGATATCTCGTCGGCTATATTGCAGTACTGCACCGTGTCTATTTGTATCATGCGCTGCATGGAGTCGCTCAATACAAACTTTTTGTTTTCTTCCTGTGTCTGTTCTTTTTTACCGCAGGCGGCCAATAAGCTTAGCGCAAAGAGGGCTGTCGTTAATTTCGTATACACCTTATTATTTGTTTTCACTTTTTTACTTTTGAATTTTGACTTTTAAATTATTCGGTCACGTCGATACCTACCTGGTAATTAAGTTCTTCTTTGGCAAGCCTTACGTTTAGTTTTTGCTGCAGCTCCTGCTCGCGTATGTTCTCATAACCGTTGAAGTAGTCTATGAACTCAAGCATGCCAATGCGCCGCTGCTTGTAGCTCTGCACCACATTGTCGTACAGGCGGTAGTAGCTGGTGTAGAAGTCTTTGTTCTGGCCTGAGCTAAGTGCGAGGGTGTAGAGCAGCTTTTGGTAAGCGTTCTTTACATCGTTCTGCAGCTTGTCATCCGTTTGCCGGAGGTGAGCTTCTTCAAGCTTCACCTGCCAGCGTACAGATTTGATATTCCCCTGGTTCCTGTCGAAGAAGGGGAGCGGTAATGCGACACCTAAGCCGTAATAATTTGGAGTATAATTACTGTTCTGGTCAAAAGATGGTCCCAGTGTGATGTCCGGAACAGCCAGCGACTTTTGATAAGAAAGATTTTGCGTTTGGTATTTCAACTGCAATACCTGCTGCATGTAGTCGGTATTGTACATGCGGGCAGAATCAGTAAGCTGCAGGATGTTCAACCGGGGGATGGCAGTGTTCTCATCTGCATCCGCAACAGGTTGTATGAAGGTATCGCCGGTTACCTGCAGGAGTGTTTTAAGCTCAGCCTGTATGTCGGAGATACTTTTGGCATTTTCCGTTATCTCGTGCTGCAGGTTCACGTCAAGCGCCTGTATGCGCAGGTAGTCTTTCTGTGCTATGTTGCCGGCCTGCAGCTCGGCCGCCATAGCGCGGAGCAGGGTAGAGAGCTGCTCCTGCTCCTGTGCATACAGCTGCCTGTTGGCCTGCAGTTGTATAATGGTATAGAAATCCTTGCGCAGCTCATACCTGAGGTTGCGCATCACATCTTTGAATTGCCATTCGCTCAGCTCGGCGCTGGTGCGGGCCATGCTTACCTGTTTGCCGCGCTTGCCGGCAGTTTTTATCAGTTGCTGTACCTGCACAAATACCTGCCCTTCCGGGTTGCCGGCGGCATCGGTACCATGCTGGAACCACTGGCCATTGCTGTACAGGTTCTGGTCGGTATTCAGTATGGGGTTGTCCCATAACTTAGCCTGCTGTATGAGGGCCTTACTTGATTCCACCTCATAGTGTTGGGCCAGCAGGCTGAGGTTCTTGTCGAGGAATTGTTTCTCGGCGCCCTTAATGTCCAGCCTTAATGTATCGCTTGTTATATCGCCGCTTTGCGCCTTAGCGGGCGATAGCTGTAAAAGGGCGGTGCTGCAAACTATGCACAGACCTCTCACAAACTTGTTGTGTAGCATTCTTCCTAATGTTGAAATTGCAAAATGAATATTCGCGGGGCATGAGCCTGCGACATGATTATCCGTCCCGGTGTATTAGCAGGACTTGGGCGGAGGGGGATTTATCTCCTTGCAGAAAAGATACTTGTAGTGTTTGGGTATTTTGGGCGTGAGCACCAGGCTTGGGTGCGGCAGCACAGCAAGAGGCTGCTCCGGTAATTTGAAATAGAATGCAAAAGAAACGTGCTTGCCACCCCTGTACTTCTTGCCATGCTTATGATCGGCGAGGAGGGAGCACTCTTTTTTGTGCTGGGAAGCACTGCTTAAGTGCCGTGTGTCATTGTGCGGGGTTTGCTTCATGACCGCATGGCTGGTATTGGCGTCTATTACGTCAAATACCTTTTCATCCGCACGGGCGCGTGTATATGTAAGCAGCACTGCACAGCATAAGCCAATTATATATTTGATAAATTTAGGCATGTAGCTACTGGAAAGCGCTGCAATATTACCCAAACTAATAATAATGAGGTGTTAAAAAAACATTTTAATTTTCCACCCTAAATCGGGACCATGCAAGTAAAGGACGTAATGCAGGCTATTGAAGAAAAGGCGCCGCTGGTGTACCAGGAGGGCTATGATAACTGTGGCCTGCAGGTGGGTGATCCTGAAAGTGAAGTGAAAGGTATCCTGATATCGCTGGACGTTACCGAGGCCGTGGTCGACGAGGCAATGGCGCGGAACTGCAATATGATCGTGGCACATCACCCGCTGATATTTTCGGGCATCAAGCGCCTGTCGGGGCGTAATTATGTGGAGCGGACCATTATAAAAGCCATAAAAAACAACATAAGCATCTACGCAGCCCATACCAACCTGGATAATATGCTGCATGGGGTGAATGCTAAAATTGCGGAAAAACTGTGTTTACAACAGACCAGCATATTGGCGCCAATGAAGGATACTTTGCGTAAGCTGTATACTTATGTGCCTATGACCGCTGCTGACAAGGTGAGAGAAGCGCTGTTTGCAGCCGGGGCCGGAGATGTGGGTAAATACAAGGAGTGTAGTTTTAATATAGAGGGCAAGGGCAGCTTTAAGCCCGGGGCCGGTACGAATCCCACAATAGGTGAAGCGGGCGGGCCAAGGGAGTGGGTGGAGGAAGTGAAGATCGAGGTTTTAGTGCAAAAGGACGGGGAATCGAAGATTTTGAAGGCCCTGTTCGAAAGCCATCCATATGAGGAAGTTGCATATGAACTGATAGGTCTGCAAAATTATGACCAGGAGATAGGGGCGGGGATGCTGGGCCTGTTGCCGGAGCCTATGACCGAGTGGGATTTCCTGTCGATGCTGAAGAAGGCCATGCAGACAGACTGCATCAGGCATACCGAAATAAGAGGCAAAAAAGTGCAGAAAGTGGCTATTTGCGGGGGCTCGGGCAGTTTTTTACTCAAGGATGCCATAGCCGCAGGGGCGGATATGTTCGTGACCGGGGACTTTAAATATCATCAATTTTTTGATGCGGAAGGCCGGATAGTGATAGCCGATATAGGGCATTACGAGAGCGAACAGTTCACAAAAGAAATATTTGAGGCGCTACTTAAGGAAAAATTCCCTAATTTTGCCACTCTTTTATCAAATTTATCCACCAATCCTGTAAAATATTTTTGTTGATATGGCTACTGTAAAAGACTTTTCAGTTGAAGAAAAGCTGATAGCGGTTCTTACCTTACAAAAGATCGATTCTAAAATAGATGAGATCAAGACACTCAAAGGCGAACTGCCTATGGAGGTTAAGGACCTTGAAGATGAAATAGAAGGCTTACAAACGCGTATCCAGAACATTGATGCTGATATCAATACCATCAACACGTTCATCGAGACCAAGAATAATGCGAAGAAAGAATCGCAGGCGCTGATAAAGAAGTACGAAAAACAGCAGGATAACGTAAAGAACAACCGCGAATTCGAAGCCATCAATAAAGAGATGGAAATGCAGGAGCTGGAAGTAAAGCTGAACGAGAAGCATATTAAAGATGCCAACTTTGAGCTGAAAGACCGTGCAAACCAACGCATTAAGACCGAAGAGAAGATAGCGGAAGTACAGGAAACACTGAAGACCAAGAAAGCCGAGCTAGAGAAGATCATAGCTGATACAGAAAAAGAAGAAAAAGTACTGAGCGTAAAATCGGAAGCCGCTAAGGAAAAAGTTGACCCACGTTTGCTGTCTGCTTACGAGCGTATACGCCATAGCTACCGTAACGGCCTTGCTGTTGTGCCAATCCTGCGTGATTCCTGCGGTGGTTGCTTCAACGTGATACCTCCGCAGCGCCAGAGCGAAATACGCCAGCGCAAGAAGATCATCGTTTGCGAACATTGCGGCCGTGTACTTGTTGACGTAGACCTGAACGACCAGGTGAAATTATCTGACAAATAAGAATAGTATAAAATATTAGTAAAAAAGGAGCCTTATAAAGCTCCTTTTTTTGTGGACATAAGGCTGTTTTTCCCGAATTTATAAAAGCCAATTTTATACAGTTTAGAGTATTTAGCGTAGGTTTGCAGCGATTTTGATCCCTGTAATTATTTACAATAATAAATCCACAATTAAATGAAGATATTAGTTTGTATCAGCCAGGTGCCTGACACTACAACTAAAATTGCCTTTGCTGATAATAACACTCATTTCAATACACAAGGCGTTCAGTTCATTATCAATCCGTACGACGAATGGTATGCGCTGGTACGCGCGCTGGAGCTGAAAGAAGCAGGTGTGGCAACCGCAGTGAATCTTGTAACTGTAGGCAAGGCGGATGCTGAACCGGTGATACGCAAAGCACTTGCCCTGGGCGGTGATGAAGCTATACGCATAGATACAGATAGCAGCGACCCTTACCTGGTAGCAGCGCAGATAGCAGCCTATGCAAAAACAGAAAATTACGACCTGGTACTTTGCGGTAAAGAGTCGATAGACTATAATAATGGTGTTACCGGTGCTATGCTTGCAGGCATGCTGGACATGAACTATATAGGCTTTGCAACGAAGCTGGATATTGATGGTAACACGGCTACTGTAAAACGTGAGATAGAAGGCGGTGAAGAAACGGATGTATGTGCATTGCCACTGGTAGTATCTTGTCAAAAGGGAATGTCGGAAGCTCGTATACCCAATATGCGCGGCATTATGGCGGCACGTACCAAGCCATTGAAAGTTGTTGCAGCTGCCGATGTGAAGCCGGTGAGCAATATCGTATCGTACGAACTGCCACCTGCAAAAACAGGTGTGAAAATGGTAAGTCCTGAGAACATGGATGAGCTGGTAAGCATGCTGCATAACGAGGCAAAAGTTATTTAATATTCAATCGAACATCTCAATACTCAAGTATAATGTCTGTAATAGTATTAGCGGAACATACACAAGGCAGCTTCAGAAAAAAAACTTTTGAAGCGGTGCAATATGCTGCGGCAATTGCAAAAAATCTGAACACAGCAGTTACAGCGGTAGCGCTGGGAAGTGTTGCTGATGGCGAGTTACAAGCCCTTGGCCAATATGGTGCAACTAAAGTGCTGCATGTAGCTGATGCAAAGCTTGATAACTTTAATTCGCGTGCTTATAGCAAGGCTTTAATGGCTGCAGTACAGAAAGAAGATGCAAAAGTGGTCATAGCGCTGCACGATGTAAGCGGTAAAGCGGTAGCTCCGCGTCTTGCGGCGAACCTTAATGCAGGTATGGTGGCAGGTGCTGTTGGCTACCCGGATCTTTCAAATGGTTTTGTAATTAAAAAAGCTGTGTTTTCAGGTAAAGCTTTTGCTTTTGTGGACATCAGCAGCGATATAAAAGTGGTGACACTGATGCCTAATACCTTTGCTGTTACAAAGGGTGAAGGTGCGGCAAGCATTGAAAAGCTGGATGTTGCATTTGACGAAAAGGACTTTGGTATAACCGTTAAGGAAGTAAATAAAGTAACAGGTGCCGTTCCTTTGACAGAAGCTGAACTGGTGGTATCGGGCGGCCGTGGCATGAAAGGGCCGGAGAATTGGCATGTACTCGAAGACCTTGCATCTGCGTTGGGTGCTGCCCTGGCTTGTTCCCGCCCGGTAGCCGATTCTCATTGGCGCCCGCACCACGAACATGTGGGGCAGACAGGTGGAACGATACGCCCGAATCTTTATATCGCAGTTGGTATTTCGGGGGCTATACAGCACCTTGCCGGCGTTAACGGCTCAAAAACGATCGTAGTTATTAACAAAGATCCTGAAGCACCTTTTTTCAAAGCAGCAGATTATGGCATTGTTGGGGACGCTATGGAGGTTATCCCAAGGTTAACTGAAGCAGTGAAAAAATTCAAGGAAGGACACAATTAAATCTTTGTGAAATTTAAGTAAATGCCCCTCGACCTACGAGGGCATTTTTTCATTGATCCATCTTGAGTTCAATAAGGTTGAGATCTAGAGAATAATAATTAATATAATTATTGATAAATTTTTATTTATTTGATTTACAGCTATTTGTTTATATTATTACCACTATGTTTTTTTATGCCTAAAAAAACATAAAAAAATAGCATTTGTAACGTTAAAATCGGTAATTTAGGTGTGAGTTTTTGTATATAATTTGATAATGTATGGGTAAAAAATATTTTCTTCTATTTGCTATCGCCTTTTGTTCCTTTACAAGTGCCTTGCAGGCGCAGATGTTATATTACGAATCATCGCTTACAACAGGCTATTCAAATGTAGTAGGAACAACCATCAACCCCACAGGCGGGATGAACGATGGTTATGCCAACGGTATACCGATCGGGTTCAACTTTTATTTCGACGGCAGTCCGACTGCCTCAACTACGGTTGATGTGAGTACGAACGGTTTTGCTATCCTTAACGGCGTATTGAGTAATTCTACTCCTGACAATATAGCCAGCAATGGCCTTACGGCAGGTCTGCCAGGTAACAGGCCAATAATAGCTCCTCTTTGGGATGACCTTGACCTTACAAATTTCAGCGGCGAGATGAGATACAGCACCACCGGCGCTGCACCCAACAGGGTGTTTAACCTTGAGTGGGCAAATGTCATATGGCCATACAGTGTGAGCGGCTCTTACAATTCGGCTACATTATCATTCCAGATGAAATTATATGAGTCAACCAATTATATTGACTTTGTTTATCAAAATATTGCAAGCAGTACTTCTACGGGCTCTATGTCTGCATCTATAGGCCTTGCTGAAACCGGCACCGGTCCTAATAACTTCATATCGCTCAACAGTACAGCTGCCAATCCCTTGGCAAGCACTACTACCGAAACTAATACAGTAGCCGGCACCTTTACTACCGGTACTGTGTACCATTTCGAATATTGCCCGCCTCCTTATTCTGTAACACATTCTAACGTTACTATTAATAGCTTTACTGCTAACTGGACGGCGCCTGTAGGTACATACCAGTACGCTATGGACAGCACAGGTGGCCCTAATCCTGTAACGATACCACAGACGACCACAAACATCGTGCATAACTATACCAACCTGACGCCGAACACCACCTACTATGTGTATGTAAGGGTGGACTGCGGCAATGGTCACAAATCGCCATGGGTGATAGATACGATTACTACCCTGGCGTTACCTCCATGTATTGCTCCACTGGGTTTGAGTGTATACGGTATTACCTACTTTACGGCCAACCTGATCTGGACCCCGGTACCAGGCGCTTTAAGCTACCAGTTCGTTCTGAACCAAAACCCGGCTTCGCCTTTTGTACAGGGTACGCCAACTGCGCTTACAACCTATAATGCAACCAATCTTTTGCCGAATACGACTTATTATTTCCACCTGCGCACAGATTGCAGTGGGTATCCTACCGATACTTCGGCATGGGAGACCTTGCAGTTCACAACGCTGCCGCTGCCCCCTTGCCAAAACCCAACAGGACTATATGCCAACAACATCACCAATGTAAGTGCTGACCTGGGCTGGAACCCGCAAAACGGTATACTGGGTTGGGAGTTCGTAATAGACCAAAGCACATCCACGCCTATAACAGGTACGTTCAGTACTACTAACGCAATTTCTGCCACAGGGCTTATATCGCTCAACCAGTATTACCTGCACGTAAGGACGGATTGTAGTACTTACATGGGCGATACATCTAACTGGACGATCTATTCATTTATTACTGAACCGGATAGCTGTACCAAGCCAACAGGCCTGCAAATTACCTTTGTAAATCCTTATACTGCTTTCGTTAGCTGGAATGCGTCACCGGGTGCTTATGGCTATGAGTATATCGTAGACCAGGATCCCGGAATCCCTGTTTCAGGCGGTACACCAACTTTCGCTACTTACCATTCGGTTACGGGGCTGTCCTCAAGTACCACTTATTACCTGCATGTGCGTACAGTCTGCGACACTGCCTTTTATCAAAATAATTTCACCCCATGGTCAACCCAGTCGTTCTACACTTCGGCAGGGCTGAAAGTGAGTAATGTGACGGGAAGCGACAACTTCATTGTTGCAGCCTTCCCTAATCCTGTAATGAATGAAGTGACGGTCAGTTTATTGGGTGTGCAGAAGGGGAATAGCACCCTGCGGCTCATGGATATAGCCGGCAGAGTCATTAAAACGGTTCCCACAATGGGCAGAGAGCAGGTGTCTGTTGATATGAGCGACCTTTCCCCGGGCGTTTACCTACTGCGGTATATTGATAATGAACAGTCTTATACGTTGCGGCTAACGCGGCAGTAACCATATTATTTTAATGTGAAAAGTGAAACCTTCTTAGGCAGGTTTCACTTTTTTTTTAATTTTGTTTTTGCCCCGGATACTATTTATTGTATATTAGTTGCCGGCTGCTTTTGCTTAAAATAGTTGTGCCCCAACTGTTAAAGCGAAAAGCACGTCTTTATTAACTTACTGTAATATTGAAACCTGTATGAACAAAATACTTTTATCCACTGTAATCCTGCTGACAGTTTTTTCATCACGTGTATTTGCTGTTTGTGGAACCCCTTCCGTGTCGGCAACCAACATTACCGTTAACAGTTTTGTGGGGAACTGGAGCGGGGTACCGACGGCTGTGAGCTTTGAGTATATCAGAGATCAAAACCCCGCCACACCGGTAGTGCCCGGCACGCCGATCACGAACAGCTCGCAACCCTTTACGGGCCTTTTGCCGGCAACAACCTATTATCTTCATATAAGGGCATATTGCGGAGCGGCCAACGGATTCGGCGCCTGGGTAACCATCCAGATCACTACTTTGGCCCTGCCTCCCTGTAATCCACCTTCGGGCCTAAATGCATTTGGTTTCACCAATACCTCAGCCAACATCATATGGACACCTGTAAACGGGGCGACAAGTTATCAATGGGTATTGAACCAGAGTGCGGCTACACCTTTCGTACAAGGCACGCCTACAGCATTGGCATATCATAACGCAACAAACCTCCTCCCCGGTACTACCTACTATTTCCACCTGCGTACAGATTGCAGCGGCTATGTAGGAGATACATCAGCATGGGAGTCAATACAGTTCTCCACACCCCCGTTGCCTACATGTAACGCACCTGCAAGCATAACGGCGTCGAACGTGACCAGTACCGGTGCTGATGTAAGCTGGAGTTCACAGAATGGTATCCTTGGCTGGGAATTTGTTTTAGATCAAAGTCAGTCAACCCCTATTTCCGGTACCTTCAGTACCAGCAATTCATTGACATTTACCGGTCTTGTGTCACTTACTACTTACTTCCTGCACCTGCGTACTGATTGCAGTACATACGTAGGCGATACATCGCATTGGGTTACCTATTCTTTTGTAACATATCCCGACAGCTGCTCGAAAGTTACCGGCCTGAACTTAAATTTCGTTACGCCGTATACAGCTTTTGCCAGCTGGAACGCTGCTCCCGGTGCATATGCATACGAGTACCTGGTAAACACCGAAAAAGATGCTCCTGTGGTAGGTGGTACCCCTACATTCAGTACGTATAACGAAATACAATTGATCTCTTCTGCCTCTACTTATTACCTGCATGTGCGCTCAGTGTGCGATACGGTATTATATACCAGCAACTACACAGTATGGGTGACAGATTCGTTCTGGACACTTCCCGGGCTGGCTGTAAGCAATATAGCGGGAGACGATCATTTTGCTGTAGCAGCTTTTCCTAATCCTGTGCAGGACCTTGTTGAGGTAAGCATGCATGGGCTACAGAAAGGCAATAGCAAGCTCATGCTTATGGACATGAACGGAAAGCTTATTAAGACTATTGTGGTAGATGGCAGGGATAAGGTTGGGATAGATATGGGCGAGCTTGCACAAGGATTATACCTGCTGCGCTATACTGATAATGAGCAGGTTTATACCTTGCGGCTAACAAAGAAATAGAGACCTTTGATATAACAAAAAATCCGTCCTGCATATCGCAGGACGGATTTTTTTTATTTCCTGAATATTATATTAGAGTGTACGTTTCACTTCCACTTCATCATAACCTTCTATGATATCGCCTACGCGCAGGTCGTTGTAGTTCTTGATGGACAAACCACATTCATAACCGGCATTCACATCTTTCACATCGTCCTTGAAGCGTTTAAGTGAAGCAAGCTCGCCGTTGTAAACCACAATACCATCACGTACCAGGTTCAGCTTGGTTTGGCGGGTCATTTTACCATCCAGCACATAACAACCGGCTATGGTACCCACACCGTTGATCTTATAGATCTCGCGTACCTCTATGTTGGCTACTGTCCTCTTTTCTATCTTCGGTTCCAGCAGGCCTTCCATAGCGCTCTTTATCTCTTCGATAGCATCGTATATGATGGAGTAAGTGCGTATCTCGATATTTTCCTGCTCTGCAAGCTTAGCGGCCTGCATAGACGGGCGTACCTGGAAACCAAGTATGATCGCATCTGAGGCAGTGGCAAGCAATACATCGCTTTCCGTTATCTGGCCTACACCCTTGTGTACCACATTCACTGCTACTTCTTCGGTAGATAATTTCTGCAGTGAATCACTAAGCGCTTCCACAGAACCGTCAAAGTCACCTTTAATGATGATACCCAGTTCTTTAAAGTTACCCAGTGCAAGACGGCGTCCAATTTCGTCGAGGGTAATGTGCTTGCGTGCACGTATACCCTGCTCGCGCATTATCTGCGCACGGTGGTTGGCAACATCTTTTGCTTCGTCTTCTTCTTCGTAAACCTTGAATTTTTCACCTGCCTGCGGGGCACCGTTCAAGCCCAGTACCTGTACAGGTGCCGAAGGGCCTGCTTTGTCTACACGCTGTCCACGCTCGTTGAACATGGCTTTTATCTTACCGTAATGCTGTCCGCATACGATCATATCGCCTTGCTCAAGTGTACCGTTCTGTACAAGTATGGTAGCCTGGTAACCACGGCCCTTATCGAGCGAGGCTTCAATAACACTACCTGTTGCAATACGGTCGGGGTTAGCTTTCAGTTCAAGCAATTCAGCTTCCAGTCCAATTTTTTCTAACAGCAGGTCAATATTCAGGCCTTTCTTGGCTGATATTTCCTGGCTTTGGAATTTACCACCCCAATCCTCCACCAATATATTCATATTGGCAAGCTGTTCTTTTATCTTTTCAGGATTTGCACCTTCTTTATCTATTTTGTTTATCGCAAAGATCATAGGCAGGTTGGCGGCCTGTGCATGCGATATTGCTTCCTTGGTCTGAGGCATGATCGCATCATCCGCTGCCACTACTATCACTGCAATATCAGCTACTTTGGCACCGCGTGCGCGCATAGCGGTAAACGCTTCGTGACCAGGTGTATCAAGGAAGGTTATTTTCTTCCCTGTCGGGGTTTCAACCCGGTAAGCACCTATGTGCTGCGTGATACCACCTGCTTCGCCTGCTACCACATTGGCACTGCGTATATAATCGAGCAATGACGTTTTACCGTGATCTACGTGACCCATTATCGTAACAATAGGTGCACGGGGTATCATGTCCGCTTCGTCGTCTTCTATTTCTTCTTCTTCCTCGGTTTCCTGTTCGAGGTTGATGAACTCAACATCAAAACCAAATTCGTTCGATACCAGTTCTATTACTTCCGCATCAAGGCGCTGGTTGATAGACACCATTATGCCGAGGCCCATACATTTGCTGATCACATCTGCAAAGCTTACGTCCAGCAGGTTGGCCAATTCACTAACCGAAATAAACTCGGTTACCTGTATTGTGTTGCCTGTTTCTGAATTTTCAGCTGCTGCACGTTTTTCTGCCATCTCATCGCGCTTACTACGGCGATATTTTGACTTAAGGCTTTTGCCACGTGTGGAGCCGGTCAGTTTGGCCTGCGTTTCGCGTATTTTATCCTGTATTGCTTTTGTATCTATTTCCTGTTGCTGCGGAGTTAATGAACCGCGCTGGCCACGGCGATGATCGCTGCGTTGCGTACCACTGCGGTTTTGGCCTTGTCCGCCACCTGCACCTGCACCGCCACGGTTTTGGCCTTGTGCGCCGCCTGTACCTGCACCACGGTTCTGGCCTTGTCCGCCACCAAATCCGGGTCCACCTCCACGGTTCTGCCCGGGTACACCGGTACCGCGCTGGTCGGGCCTCCTGTCCTGTCCCTGCCCTTGTCCGCCACCTTGCTGGTTGGGGTTAAAGGTTTCAGGTTTCTTTTGAACAGGTATGCGTTTACGATTGCGTTTTTCTTTATTGTCAGGTTTTGTGCCTGAACTGCCGCTATCAACAGGCAGTACTATTTTACCAATTATTTTAGGCCCTTCCAACCTTGGAGCCTTCATTTGTATGTGTTCCGGCTTCAGGTCTTCAGTTTCTTCCGCTACAGGAGGTACTGCAGGCGTTCCAACTTCAGGGAAAGGTATTTCTGTAGTAGCCTCTTTGCTTTTTGCATCGGCTTTCTTAGGTTTCCTGGTTTCTTTTGCAGGCGCTTCCTCTGCTGTTTCTTCCTTAGTAGACTTTTTCTTTGCAGCAGGTGCGGCACCTTTCTTGGGCCTTGAAGCCATGTTCATGTCTTCAAGGTTTATTTTACCCAGTATGTTAGGGCCGTCCAGCTTAGGAGCCTTTACATCTATATGTTCTGTTTCCTCGGCAGCTTTCTCCTCAATTGCAGGTTCTGCAGCCTTGGGAACTTCTTCCTCTTTCTTAACAGCTTTCTTTTTAGGTTCCGGCTCTTCTACGGGTTCTATAACTTCAGCAGGCTTTTCCTTCACAGGTTCAACCGCTTTGGGCTTTTCTTCTTTTTTCTTCTCGGCTACAGGTGCAGGAGCTTCATGTTCTTCTTTTTTCTCCCTCGATGTAAGATCAAGGTCGTCTTTGGTCTTTTTCAGGTTGTCTAAAAGCGAACCTTTGGGCAACGCGATCTCCTCGCTCTTGCGTTTGGCTGCTTTGTCTTGTGCAAACTCAGCCTGCAGAGCATCATACATCTCTTCTGTCAGCTTGGTATTAGGATTACCGGCATTTACTTCAAATCCTTTATTGGCCAGGAATTCCACCAGGGTTTCCTTTCCAATATTGAATTCTTTGGCTGCTGCCAGCAACCTTGGTGTTTTTATTACTGTTGCCATTCGTTTATTTAGTCAAAAATAATCTCTAAAGTTCCGCCTAAGCCTGCCTTTACATATTCTACAAACCTAAGCAATTTGCCTGATATCTGCCCTGCCGGAGCTTGTGTTTGCAAGTATTACCGGTTATAGCAGGCCGGCTTTATTCCTCACTTTCAAATTCTGCTTCCAAAATACGGCGCACATCCTTCACTGTTTCTTCTTCCAGGTCGGTACGGCGCACCAGTTCTTCTACAGAAAGTTCTAATATACTTAATGCTGTATCACAGCCTATACGCTTAAATTCATCAATAACCCAGCCTTCGATCTCATCTGAGAATTCATCCAGGTCGATATCGTAATCCACACCTTCATCCTGTACATCGCGGTATACATCTATGCTGTAGCCGGTAAGTTCCTGCGCCAGCTTGATGTTCACGCCTTTTTTGCCTATCGCCAGCGACACCTGGTCTGGGTCGAGGTACACATCGGCATGGTGCGTTTCGTTATTGATGTCCATGCGGTTGATGCGCGATGGGGTCAATGAACGCTGTATAAGCAACTGCAGGTTATTAGTATAGTTTATTATATCTATATTTTCATTGCGCAATTCACGCACTATGCCGTGTATACGGCTACCCTTCATACCCACACATGCACCTACGGGGTCTATACGGTCATCGTAGCTTTCTACAGCTACTTTGGCACGCTCACCGGGTTCACGAACTATTTTCTTTATAACAATCAGGCCATCCATTATTTCAGGCACCTCTATTTCAAGCAGTTTCTCCAGGAATGAAGAGTGTGTGCGGCTAAGTATGATAATAGGGGTATTGTTGCGCATTTCCACTTTCTTCACCACTGCACGTACACCTTCGCCCTTTTTGAAAAAGTCAGTAGGTATCTGTTCCGATTTTGGCATGATCAATTCATTGCCTTCATCATCCAGCAGCAGTATTTCCTTCTTCCATATCTGGTATACTTCTCCGGCTATAATCTCGCCTACACGCTCAGCATATTTTTTCAGCAGGTTATTTTTCTTCAGGTCGCCTATACGTGCAGCAAGTGTTTGCTTGGCTGCAAGAATGGCACGCCTGCCGAAATCGCGTACATCCATTTCCTCATACACTTCTTCGCCCACGCTATAGTCGGAGTCCATTTTTGCGGCTTCCGTATAAGGTATCTGCACATTTTCGTCCTCTATCATATCATCTTCCACTATCTCGCGACGGCGAAAGATCTCAAGGTCACCTGTCTGGTCATTCACGATAACGTCAAAGTTTTCGTCTGAGCCGTATTTCTTGCGCAGCAAGGTTTTGAACACATCCTCGATTACTTTCATTAACGTAGGACGGTCAATATTCTCCGCGTCCTTAAAATCCTGGAACGACTCAATAAGATTGATACTTGCCATTGTCTGTCACTTTTAATTCCCGCCCCTTGAGCGGGAAATGATGGTTTAAAAACTGATTTGTACTACTATTTTTTTTATTTGTGAAAAAGGTATTTCCGTTATTGTTATTTCTTTTTTCTTGTTCTTCATTTCCAGCAGCAGTCCCTCTTCCGTTACTTCTTTCAGTACACCTGTTTGCTCAGTGTCTTCCGGCGATGTTACTGCTACTGTGCGGCCGATGTTCTTTTTATACTGCCTCATTTCTACCAAAGGCTCATCTACACCCGGGCTGGATACTTCCAGCGAAAAATCGCCCTCAGGATACAGTTGTTCTGCTTCTATCAGCGCATATAATTTACGGTTTACCGAAGCAATCTTCTCAATCGTAAGGCCGCTATCTGCATCAATAAATACCTTGATATTGTTTATGGGCTTCATTTTAACGCTTACCATAAACATATCAGTACCTTCAAATAATGGTTGCAGTAATGCTGCTATTTTTTCCAATACCTCTGCCATAACTTAAAAAACAAGGGGACAACCATGTGTCCCCTTCTTTCGAATTTCTTGTCCAATGCAAATATAGGAAACTTATTGCCAATAACAAAAAACATAGGACCCATAGTATCTTATTATGTTTTCGTTAACGCCGCAATACCCCAAAATAGGTACCTTTGAGTTCTTATGATAAAAGTTCTTGTTTGGACATTTGTTATAGTGGTGCTTTACCGCTTTGTTACAAGGTTTGTGATGCCCATATTTAAAATGACCAAAGCCGCAAGCGCGCAGATGCGCAAAATGCAACAGCAAATGCAGGATATGCAACAGCAGGCAGATACGCAGCAGCGTCCGTCTTCTTCAGGGTCCGCAAAGCACATAGATGGAGACTATATTGAATATGAAGAGGTGAAATAGCCTATTCCTGAGGTTTAAAGATGTCCTTTTCCATGCTCATTCCTTTTTCAAGGTGAATGGCTTGTATACCTGCCTTCCGCGCTCCTTCCACATGCTGCAGGCTGTCGTCTACAAACAGGGTATGTTCAGCCTTAAACCCCGTTTCGTCCAGTATTCTTTTATAAACTTCAATGTCCGGCTTGCGCATCCCTATGCGGTGAGATAAGTATACCTTATCAAAGAACAGACCGATATTGGGTATACCTCCTGTTTGCATCAATATTTTATTGAATGCTTCTTCATGTATCTCGTTGGTGTTGCTGAGCAGCACCATATCATAATGCAGTTGCAATTGTTGTAATATCTGCAGCCTGCGTAGGGGGAAATCGAGCAGCATGGCATTCCAGGCATTCCTGATGTCTTCGGTATTAAGGGGCAGGCCTGCGAGATCCTGTATGGCTTTAATAAAAGCGAAGCCATCTATCCTGCCGGTTTCGAAGTCGTCAAAAAGGCTTGTTTGCTGTGCCTGTGAATATAATTGCTGGAAATTTTCGATGCCCAGGGCCGTGAAAGCCTGCTCCGTAAGCTTATAGTCAATGTTCAGTATAACGCCGCCGAGGTCTAAAATGATATGTTTGATGCCCTTTATCATATGCTAATTTACATCGGCAGGAATTGAACTAAGTAAAAAAACCAGCCCTGAAGGCTGGTTTTTTCTTTTCTGTGGTCCCACTAGGACTTGAACCTAGGACCACCTGATTATGAGTCAGGTGCTCTAACCAACTGAGCTATAGGACCCGGCTTTGAAGCCAACCCCGATAAATCGGGAGTGCAAATGTAGGAGATTTTTGAGAAAATAAAAGAGAATTGTCCTAAAAATGCCCAAAGCTATTTGGTATTAATTTTTTATTTAACTGCGATTTCATGAACTGAAAATGCATGCTCATGCATTGATATCCTGAAATGGATAAGATAATATTTTATATTTAGCCCCAAAGAAAAAGTACTTGCGGGTATTGTGCACCATTCTGTTATTATTTCTAAGCGGCCTTGCCCTCGCACAGCATCCTTATTCCTATAGTTTCAACGAGCGCCATGGTTTCCCGATCAATGAAGTGTACTATCTGTACCAGGACAAAAAGGGCAATATCTGGATAGGCTGTAACGATGGTATCTTCAGGTACAATGGGATTGCGCTTAAGCAGTTTACACATCCTAAACGTAATTCCAGGGGTATTTCACATATCCTTGAAGACAGGTATGGGCGTATATGGTCCCAGAACTTCACCGGGCAGATATTCCGGATAGAGGCAGATTCTATGCACCTGGCCTTTGATGCGGCAAAGTATTCTTTGGTCAACCCGCCCTATGATATTGATAATGACGGCAATCTCTACATAGCGGGCCAAAGGGCATTTTATGTAATGAACAATGAAGGGAAAGTAAGAAAGATATCGCTACCCGGAAATACGTGGTTGTCAGAACTGTTCCATGCCCGCGATGGCTCCATATTGATACTTTCAGATAAGCTGTACAAATGGAAGAATGACAAGCTGGCCGTGATATCAAAAACGAATTCACCTGCAGTGCTGCGCACATTTGGCAGCGGGGGCGCAAAGTTTGAATACATGGGCGACAAACTGCTTTTGTACACCGAGGTGAATGCCACCCGGAAATATTATTTGTCCACCATCATTGGCGACTCAATCGCAATAACTACAATTCCTGATAGCCTTACGCAAGGCAGGATATACAATCTTGCCCTTTTGCGCGATGGTAAGATCTGGATCAATACGAAAAACGGCAACATCTGTGTTGACAGTAACATGCATCCTGTCTTTGGAAGCCGTTTCTTTTTTCCGGGCAGTAACGTGTCCGACATTATCATGGACGTAGAAGGCAACTATTGGGTATCTACATTGGAAAGTGGCATCCATATCATTCCGAACATAGGCATATGGCAGTATACCCACGAGAATAGTAAATTGTCCGACAACAACGTGACCTCACTTTATGTAGATAGCTCCGGCCTTTACATCGGCTATTTCAATGGCGTAGTGGACAGGGTTAAGTCGGGCAGTTTTGAACGGAAGTTATTTAGCAGCAGCAACAAATACCAGCTTGTTGAAAAGATAGATAAGCACCCTCAAAGCGGCACGCTGCATATCAGCCATGGGCGCATGAGTACATACGACCCTCGAACTAATGCCTGTCATGACTTTCGGAACATGTCAGGCATGAAAGATTTTGTTTTTGCGGGCAACAACACCCTGTTCGCGGCTAACATTGGTGCAGGTATGTTTGCTGCGCGAAATGGAAATGATGACACTTTATGGATGATACGCAGGTCTCCTTCACGCTGTGTGGCTTATGACAGTACGCATAAGCTGAAGTGGGTAGGTTTTACGGATGGCACTTATTATTTTGACACTGTCGGGCGCATGAAGGAACTGTTGCATAACGGCTCAAAAGTATATGCAGTATGCATGAAAGAAAGCGGGGAAGGAATATTGTGGATGGGCACCGTGAACGGCAGCCTGCTGAAAGTAAAAGATGAAAAGATAATTGATGCCTTCTCAGAACAGAAAGGCCTGCATGGTAAAAACGTACGCGTCATATATCAGTCAGGCAAGCAGCTATGGGTAGCTACCGAAAAGGCCCTGAATATTATAGACATTGTTACAGGGAAGGTGTCATACATTGATACGCACGATGGCCTGCCAACCATGGATATAAATGATATCGTGGTCAATGACAATATCGTGTACCTGGCCACCACCAAAGGTCTGTTTGTTTTCTCACAGTATATAAAGAACATCAACGACGGCAGGCCGGAAATAATAATAAACAAGCTACTGGTAAATGACAAGGAATATCCGGCAGATAAACCACTGGCCCTTGATAGCCGGCAAAATAAGCTCACGGTATATTTTGGTACAGCAAGCATTGGCGAAAAATATGAATACAATTATCGTTACAAACTGGATGGCTACGATACTGCCTGGCAACAAACACCCCAAAATGTCAACTACGTAAACTATTCCTTTCTACCGCCCGGCAGCTACACTTTTTATGCTAAGACTGTTAACGAAGATGGTTTTGAATCAGCGAAACAATACACCATAAATATCAGCATCAGCAAACCTTTTTGGCAGCGCTGGTGGTTTTATATACTCATAGGAGTTGCAGGGGCATTTGTTGTTTCGGTAATTTTCCTGGCACGCATCAGGGCTATAAAGCACAAGAGCAAATTACAACAGCTGATAAGGTCTTCGCAGCTTACCGCACTAAAAGCGCAGATGAACCCTCATTTTGTATTTAATGCGCTTAATTCGATTCAGGATTTTGTGCTCAGCAATGATATCAAGAATGCTAACTTATACCTTGGCAGGTTTAGCGAACTGATGCGCAAAGTGCTGGAGGCATCCGGGAAGGAGTCGATACCCCTACAGCAGGAGATAGACATTCTTGCCCTGTACCTTGATCTTGAAAAGCTGCGCTTTGGCCGGCGATTTGTCTATTCCCTGGAAATTGATCGGGGTATAGATGCATCTGCTATCTATATACCTTCTATGATCATTCAGCCATTTATCGAAAATGCCATCAAGCATGGCCTTTTACACAAAGAGGGGGAGAAGCGGCTTGTTGTGCGTTTTGAACAACAAGGCAGCGTCGCTACCGATATTGTTTGTATTATTACAGACAATGGTATTGGCCGTAAGCGCGCCATGGAGATAGGTCAAAGGGGCCGGGGAGTGCCGACGAACGGATTTGCAATAAAGGCAACAGAAAAACGGCTCGACCTGCTGAACAGCTACCACAAGGAGAAGATCGGCCTTGAGATCACAGACCTTTCAGATGCCGGCGGCGCTTTGGGCACGCGGGTGAAGCTGGTCATACCCTGTTCGATAGAGCCCGTTCATGAACCTGTATAGGCTTTTCATGGAAATTTTTTTATTGTTTCAGGCGGTACAATATAATTTTAGCAAAAAGAAAAACGCAGAAATGCAGGAGCAGGAAATAAGGTGCATCATAATAGACGATGAAGAACCGGCAAGGCGGGCATTGGCCAGCATGCTGGAGATGTATTGTCACGGGGTGAAGGTGGTAGATGCTGCGGCAAATGTGCCCGATGGTGTCATAGCCATCAATAAACACGATCCCGATCTTGTTTTCCTCGATGTGGAAATGCCCGGCTACTCAGGCTTTGATCTTTTCAACTTTATAAAAGAGATAAACTTCGAAATAATATTCGCCACTGCATACAGCGATTACGCTATCCGTGCTTTTGAGGTTTCCGCTGTAGACTACTTGCTCAAGCCACTCGTTATAGACCATTTGACTGCGGCGGTGTTAAAAGCCCGGAAGAAGATACACGGTGCTAACATCAGGCAGCGCATTGAGATACTGAAAGAGAACCACGATCAGCACGAATTTAATCGCCTGGCACTGCCTGTTGCTGATGGCTTGTTGTTTGTAGAAGTAGCTGATATCATAATGCTCGAAGCTGAAGGAGCGTACACACATGTTTGGCTGCGCAACGGTACAAAAGTGCTTGTTAGCAAAAAGCTCCGTTTTTTCGAGGAGGTCTTATCTGCCCGTAGCAATTTCTTTCGTCCCCATCGCTCCTACGTTATCAACTTCAACTTCGTTACAAAGTACAGCCGCAGCGAAAGCTTTTTGCTGATGGATAACAAAGCCTCTGTACCAGTGTCTAAAGAAAGGAAAGCTGAGCTTGAATCGGCAATCAAACAGATACGTGTGGGCTTATAAGAGTTTGCATCTATCCCCTGTGAATTCATACATGCCGTTCGTGAATTAGCTGCTACAGCCTCAATAAGCTGCAGCTACTTTTACATCACAAACCAAAAATGTTATGAAACTACTCACACACATCACAGCAACAATAGCGCTTATTGCCTATACGGCATCCTGCTCATTTGCCCAGAATGCCAAGGGGAAGATCGTTTTTTTTAACAAAAAAGTAGACTATCAAAAGGCGACTACCGATAAAGATGGCGATATCCTAAAGGAATACGAACTGGGCGACCCGCTTTACGCCAGTGCAATATTCGATAAAAGCCGCAAAGCTGCCTGCGCAGATTGCAGCCAGATGAATATGCGTTTCTCTGCTGACGGTGTAAGCTATAATGCAGCACAAATGCGTACCGATTACAAGGATATCTATAGCGCGGCCGCCGGCCCCGGCTATTACGCCGGCGACATGGAGGCCGGCTTGCAGCTTATAAGCGATAAGGGCTGGTATTTTGAACAGTATGAT
This sequence comes from Bacteroidetes bacterium UBA1947, assembly GCA_002336915.1. Lineage (GTDB taxonomy): Bacteria > Bacteroidota > Bacteroidia > Chitinophagales > Chitinophagaceae > MKUN01. The sequence continues at coordinate 59,830 of DDET01000058.1, forward strand.
CTTACTGAAGATGCATTTCGTATGTTCCTGAGCAAGATCAGCAGTAAGCTAAAGGTAGGTACTACAGTGGCGGTTAAAGTGGAGTTGCTGGTTACAAAAGAGGCCTACGATGTTGAAGGCCCGGTGCTAGCCACAGGTACACTGAATGTAAAAGTAACTGACAAAGTGAAGGATAATACAAACTTCCTGGTGCGCGCAAGGCCTATGCTGACCGATGCCGCGGTAGAAAAGGCGATAGCAGAGCAGTTTAAGATAAGGAATTTACCAACAGCCAATATTTATAAAGTTGTGCTCACAGGCAGCTACAACTACAAGCGCAATGGTACTACAGGTATAAATGAGAACAAGAATGTTGATGCTTCAGTATTCTATAAGCAGACCGACGGGTCCTATTGGGTAGCCAAGCACAATTATATTTTCGAGTTCGAAGGAAGTGATTTCTCCAAGTTGGCTAAGATGGGCAAGCTGCTTTTTGCAGCCCCGGTGCCCGGCATCTGCTACGAATAAGAACAGATTTTTTATCAGTATGAAAACTAACCAATCCCCTTTTACCCCGGGCCGCAACATAGTTGCGGCCTTCCCTTTTACTCCACTTTCACTTCCTGCTCTTTACAACTTACTTCACTTACCTAAAATTAGGTAGCTTTGTTTGGGATAATTACACAATGTTCTAACTCTTGCTGTAAACAACATCAATAACAGCCCAACTTTTTCCATCTACCCCAATCCCGCAAAAGATAAAGTATATATCCAAACTGTAACCGGGCAACAGCCCTATATCATCACTCTATACGACATTACAGGCAGGCAGTTAATACAAAAAAATGCCTCCATATCAACAGCAGAGTTGAAGCTGAACGGCTATGCCCCGGGCATTTATATTTTATCCATAAAAGCTCAAAACTCAGTTACTACTTACAAACTTCAAATTGAATAACATCTCCCTCTCCCCGTTCGACTGGGCTTTTTGTCTGGGCGGGCTTTGGAGAGGGCCGGGCTGAGGCCGCTCGTTAACACCCCGTTAAGCACTCACAAAACAATAGTTAAGCAGCTATCAATCTTTTATTCCCCGCTATAGCTATCGGATATTTGTGCCAGCCATGAAAAGCACACTATTCATATTCTGCGCCATTACCAGCATTGCCGCTGTAATAGTACTCTTGCCCTTCTATACTTTTATGTTCGTAGCACAGCAGCTGGCATACCTAAAAGAAAAAGGAAACCGCCCTAAGATAGTTTCCTTGTAATTATGTGGAATTGGCTGCTTTTCGCTAGCCTCCGAATGCGTCTTTTATTTTATCAAAAAAACTGCGGTCCTCCTTCATTTGTTTAGCCTCCGGGCCGGGCTGGAAGTTGCTTGAATTCTTCAGCTTTTCCATCAGTTCTTTTTCTTCATTGCTCAGGTTCTGCGGGCTCCATACATTCACTTCCACCAGCTCATCGCCCCGGTCATATCCCTGGAAGGAAGGGAAACCCTTGTCCTTCAGCCTGAATATCTTTCCGCTCTGCGTACCTGCAGGGATCTTTATTTTGGCCTTGCCGCTTATGGTAGGCACTTCCACCTGTGTACCCAATACCGCATCGGGGAATGATAAATGCAGGTGGTATATCACATCAAGGTCTTGCCTCTTCAGGTGCGGATGTTTCTCTTCTTCTATCAGTATCAGCAGGTCGCCGGGAGGGCCGCCGCGTTCGCCGGCATTACCATTGCCACCCATGCTTAGCTGCATGCCTTCATGCACGCCTGCAGGTATGTCCAGGCTCAGGGTATCCTCGCCATATACGCGGCCTTCACCTTTACATACAGCACATTTAGCGGTTATCTGCACACCCTCGCCATTGCAGGTGGGGCAGGTAGTAACCGTCTGCATCTGTCCCAGGAAGGTATTGGTCACGCGCCTCACCTGTCCCGAGCCGCCACAGCCGCTACAGGTCTGTACAGATCCTTTATCTTTTGCACCGCTGCCGCTGCAGGTATTGCAGGGCACATATTTTTTTACCTTTATTTTCTTGGTAGCGCCGTTGGCTATCTCCTCATAGTCCATCTTCAGCTTCACGCGCAGGTTGGCACCGCGTGTGCCCTGCCTGCGGCCGCCCTGCCTTCCGCCGCCGCCGAAGAAGCTCCCGAAAACATCATCGCCAAATATATCGCCGAAGTTCTGGAAGATATCATCCATGCCCATACCGCCGGGGCCTCTGCCGCCCGCACCTGTAGCTGCATGTCCGTAACGGTCATACTGCGCACGCTTATCAGGGTTGCTTAAGGTATCATATGCCTCAGCCGCCTCTTTAAATTTTTCTTCGGAAGCTTTATCGCCCGGGTTACGGTCGGGGTGGTACTGTAGCGCTATCTTCCGGTAAGATTTTTTTATCTCGTCGGCGCTCGCACCCTTAGCTACCCCAAGTACTTCGTAGTAATCTCTTTTTGCCATATGGACTTTATTCCTTCAATCCCCAAAAGGGAATTCTTAGTTAATTTAAACTAGCACCTCCCTTCAGGGAGGCTGGGAGGGTTACTTCCCCACTATCACCTTTGCGTACCTGATCAGCTTATCGTTCAGGTAATACCCGGGTTCAACTTCGTCTATCACTTTACCCACCATATCCGGGCTTGGAGCCGGTATCTCGGTAATCGCCTCATGCAGGTCCGCATCAAAGTCCTTACCCTTGCTCTCCATCATTTTCAGGCCCTTTTGCTGCAAAGTGCTGCGTAATTTATTGAAAACCAGCGATACACCTTCTTTCACCAGTGCTATATCATCAGTAAGTTCCATTTGTTTGGCTGCCCGGTCGCTGTCATCCAGCACTTCAAGCATAGACAGTACTATGTCCTTCCCGGCTGTTTGGATTAGTTCTACGCGTTCTTTAGCGTTCCTCCTCCTGAAATTGTCAAATTCTGCTACCAGCCTCAGGTACTTGTCTTTTGCCTCGTCCAGTTCGCCCCTCAGCTTCTCGGTTTCATCCATTTCCGCCTCATATCCCATGTTCTCAGCAATGCTTTCGTCACTATTTAGCTCTTTTGCCAGTGCTTCTTCATTTTGCTCAGCTTGTGACATGTTGTCGGTATTTTCGTTCATAGTATTCTCTTTGTCAAATGTGTTCTCACTCATAGACTTCTTTTTTTTAAAAAACATGCTATAATGTACCTTCAATTATTTTGCCAGTCCTTTGTTTTTGGACAAATTGTCGCATTTCTCAGGGGAAATATCTAATTTCATCTGGTAAATATTTTTCTTTATTTTATCAGATGGAACTCGCGGCATCTTAGGACAATGTTCAGCCCGGAATTGTCATCCTACTACCTGCAAGATCCAAGCTTTTATTACTCGTTTCAATAAAAATCATATCTGATGCGCAATCATGTATCTGCTATCGTTTTTGCCCTGGCAATAATCATTGGCGGCCTGGTACTGGGCCGGGCATATAATTATAAATTTAAAACGCGTAACACTGTTAGTGTTGCAGGCAGTGCAAATTACGATTTTACTGCCGATCTCATCGTCTGGTCGGCTTCTTTCGATCGTACTTCCATGGACATTAAAGAGGCCTATGCTGCCCTTAAAGAGGATGCACGGCAGATACATGCTTACCTCACTGCCCACGGTATAAACGCCGGCGAGATCGTTTTCTCATCTATCGATATCGACAAGCTGAACGAGAACACTTTTAACGAAGAAGGCCGCCAGACAGGCTCCGTTTTTAAAGGCTACAAGCTCCGACAAACAGTTAAAATAGAATCCAAGAACATAGACAGCGTAGAGAAAATATCGCGCGAGATAACCGAGCTTTTACAATCGGGTATAGAGCTGGCCTCGCAGGAGCCCACCTATTACTACACCAAGCTCGCCGACCTCAAACTCGACCTGCTCGCAAAAGCCTCCATGGATGCCTACAGTCGCGCGAATACCATTGCAAAAAATGCGCACAGCACATTGGGTAATCTCCGTCGCGCAAATATGGGCGTCTTCCAGATCACAGGACAATACAGTAATGAGAGCTACACTTACAGCGGCGCCTACAATACATCAAGCAAAAAGAAAACGGCGAATGTGATCGTACGCATGGAATATGAATTAGACTAATATTCCTTTACTTACAGCTATTTCTTTACACTTCCTATACCACTTTCGCGGTATAAACATTACCTCCATCGCGGTATGGTCCGCTGTATACGGCAGGGCTACCTTCGCAAAAACAAAAAAATGAAAAGAATTTTATTCGCGATCGTTAGCATGGCAATAGCCGCAACAGCACAGGGGCAGTGGACGAGCACCCCCAACACAACCGGAAAGACGGTAATTTTCAATAACAACAGGCTCATTGCCGGTGGCACGGGTGGGGCTTACGTTTCAGATGACAATGGCACCAGCTTTAGTTTGTCAAATAACGGCCTTCCCGGCACTGCATTGTCAAATTTCTTCCCCAGGGCAGTAGTGGGCAATAACATATTTGCTATGTCCGACAGGGTGTACAAAAGCAGCGACAATTGCAGCAGCTGGACACTTGCATCTACAGGATTGCAAACAACAAGCACCATATCTTATATCTATTATGATGGTACTACACTCTATACCACCTTCCAGGATGGTAAGGTGTACACAAGCACTGATCTTGGTGCCACATGGACACTGAAAGGTAACGTAGGTACATACATCGTAGTGATACGCGCATACAACGGCTTGTTGTACGCAGGTACATCGTCATTGGGCATTTACAGCTCGGCCGATGGTGGTGCCACATGGACGACTGCAAATACAGGCATCAGCGCTGGCGACCGGCAGGTATACGGTATGGGCGTGCATGATAATGTACTCTTTATGGGTAGCTATAGCGGCAAGATATACAAGTGGAATACAGCTACCAATGACTGGACTATGATACACAGCGCAGGTTCGCCCATACGCTCTTTCCTTGTTTCAGGCAATGCGCTTATGGTGGCTACCGACGGCGGGTTCATCTACACTACCGATAACGGTTCCAACTGGCAGACGAACAATATCGGCTTAGTAGGTACCGATCTCTATTTCCTTGAGATGGCCACAAGCGACCAATACATCTTTGCAGGCTTGTTTAACGGTGGAGTAAAAAGACATACACTAGCCGACCTGGGTATCACTGGCACTAGCGTAGCTCAACTTGCAGCCGGCAATTTGGCTGTGAATGTATTTCCTAATCCTGCACAGAATACCCTGCAACTCGAAGTAAAAGACGCTTCTTTTACAGGCTATGAGATATACAGCGTCACTGGCCAGGTAGTGTTGGCGGGTAAATTGCGTGCATCAAATGACATGGTAAATATTAGCCCACTGGCTAAGGGTAGCTACTACATACAACTGTATACCAATAAGGCTACGACAGTAAAAAGTTTCATTAAAGAATAGGTAAAAATTGGATCAACATTTAAATAGCGGTCTCCGGACCGCTATTTTTTTGCGTTAAGGCTTCTGCATATTTTCATTTTTCACAGCAGCGAGTCATTTTTTCAATATACACACGTAATTGCTCGTGTTCTTCAGTTTCATGCTGGTGGGTGATGAAGTCTTGTTAGCTGACCACCAGCTGTTTTATCCGTGGCTGTAAAAACCATACACCTATGGGGAAGATCGTAAACAATATAAAATTTGTCAGCCACTCGCCTGCTAAAGGCTCTCTATTATTTTCCAGCTTTGTTAAGGTTTTTGCACAAAAAAATACTACCTGGATGCTCGCGTAGGCTAGGTAAATGCCGATCAGTAAATAAGGTAGATTTTGAAAGGAAAACAAATCCCTGTTTGCAGCCGGCATAAACCGCTCAATAAAGCTTGCTAATACCGTTAGTAGTACTGATAAGACAATATTAATGCGAAAGAGCTTAAAATTCATTGGTGTCAGTCCTCGTTCAAGTATTCTTTTTTGTCCGTAAAATGACGTTGCATATAGCCACCAAAGCAATAATGCCCATGAGATTGAATGCATGATGGTATTCAATGGTTCGGGTGAGGTCCATGCCATGGGTAGCACCAATATCAGAAATAATTGCCAGCGTTTTAATAGGAGTATATTCTGCATTTTAATTGAATAAGGTTTTCATCTTCCACAGCAGCGAGTCATTTTTCAATATACTCAGGTACAGCTCCCTCGTACCACCAAAGTTCCTGAAGAACTTCTCTACACCCGGGTCCATACTTCCTTCGAAATCAAATATTTTTTTGTCCCTGTGCATGGCGTCTTTAATAGCATGCCATAGCAAAGCCGTCATGGCACGGTTATCTTTTTCCGCGGGATTTTTTGCGCCCGCTAAATAATAGGCGCGTTCATCATCCCACACTTCCCATACTATTGCCTGTATCGCTGCGTCTTTTTTAGCTACCCACAATGCCGTGCTGTCATTGGCTTTGCAGGCATCGAATACAGCCTGCATCTGTTCCAGGCTATAGTACACTTGCAGGTCTTTGTTATTCAAAGTTGCCTTCTGGAATTCATAAAGCTTACCAAGCATCTGTGGCTCATCGGCGATCTTTAGCTCAGCATCAGCCTTGCGAATATTGCGCCTGTAGTCTTCGTTCAACTTTGCAAAAACAGTATCAATACCATGATGCAGGTCCACGAGAAAGGTCTGCTTCACCTGCACTTCAAAACCTTTTGCTTTGAATAATCCCACCTGTTTCAGCCCCGGCTGCAGGCCCATATGCCACACTTTCGCTTCAGGCATTTTATCCAGTAACGCTGTTATCGTTTCGTGTTCAAAATTATCGCGCTTGCTTTCTTTAAGGTCCTGCGGAAAGAAGATATGCGGCCCTGAATAAGGTGTCAAAAAAGCACTGCGCCTGATGCTCACGCCCCCTTTGCTTTCTATAGCATACGGCCATATGCCCGATACCCTGTCACCGTTATAAACAATAGCCACATCCCATTCCCTGCACACAGCCTCCATCCACCAATACTGCAGGAACAACGGTATGCCGGTGTTCTGTTCACAAATGCTTTTATATGTCTCTTTATTGCTCACGTAAAAATTTTTCTCCTCTTCCTTCAGGGAGAGGCCGGGTGAGGGTTATTTAAACTGCAACACCTTCGCCGGGCTTATCCGGCGAATATACAACGCAGGCAACCACATGCAAAGTACACTCAGTGTTAAGGTAACAACATCCAGTAGTAGTATATGCCACCAAACTATGCGCACTGCTGCATGGCTCATGCCATAAATGCTCTCCGGCATCGTAATGAAACCGGTCTTGTCCTGCAGCAGGCATATACCCAGTCCTATGATATTCCCCAGCACTATGCCCGATACACCTATGATGCCCGCTATACCAAGGAATATATTGCGGATGTCGCCAAAAGGCAGGCCCAGCGCTTTCAGCAGGCCTATCAGCCTTGCCCTGTCCACCATCAGTATCAGTAATACGGCACTCATATTGATGATAGCGACTACACTAATGATCACCAGCAGTATCACTACGTTCACGTTCAGCAGCTCCAGCCAGTCAAACAGGCTGGGGTATATCTCTTTCATAGTGTAGGCCGTAAGGGGTGAGGCTACGGGTAGGTAATCCGAATATATTTTTGAGGCTACAGTATCGGAATATTTTTCATTGTCCACGTTTACCTGGTAGCCTGTTATGTCGTCAGGCAGCCATTTGTTGATGCGCTGCAGCAGTCGTATATCGCATATCGCGAACATCTTGTCTATCTCCACCAGCCCGGTGTGGTATACACCCGCCACCTTCGCCTTCCTGATGCGGGGGAAGAGGCTTCCCGGCTCGGGGAAATAGAGCTCTACGGTGTCACCTGTTGTCACCTTCAGCCGCTCAGCCGCCACGCTCGACAGTATTACCTGCTTTGCATAGGCAGTATCACTAAAGTCTATCCCGTTCCCTTTTATGTCCAGCTCTTTAAGGAAACGATAATTGCTGTTTATGCCCTTTAGCACCGTAGCCTCCATTTCGCCATTGCCGTTCACTATCGCATACTTTATCACGTAGGGCGATACATCGGTCACATGTGGCAGCAGCAAGGTCTTTTTTATCAGTTCAGGGTTGGTCTTTACCGCTGTCGCGGTCAGCATCTGTTCATTTTCATCGCGGGGCACCACGTGCACATGGCCCAGGAAGCTGTACATCTTCTCAGCAATGGTATGCTTAAAGCCGGCTATGAAAGCTACGGATACGATCATCACCGCAACGCTCAGCGCCGTAGCCACTACCGCCAGCCGGATGATAAAAGAGGCAAATGCCCCTTTATGCCTCAGCATATACCTGCGCGCTATGAAGAAAGATAAGTTCAAAACCCCCAACCCCTGTCCGACCGGTTCATCCGGGCGGGCCTGCGAGGCCTAATTGTTTATGGTAGTGAAGTTAATTGATTAAAGTAAAAAAACAGGTGCAAAGCACCTGTTTAATATATTTATCCTGTCCCCCTTCAGGGGGCAAAGGGGGTTTAGCTGATCGCTGTCGCACCTTCTATCAGCACGCTGGCGTGGTTGTTCAGCACTTCCACAAAGCCCGATGTGATCTCGTACAGTTCGGTACTGTTCCTGTCCTTCAGGATCTTCATCTTACCCTTACCCAGTGAGGCTATCATTGGGGCGTGGTTTTCCAGTATCTCGAAAGAACCTTCTATGCCCGGCAATTGTATGCCATATACATTCCCGCTGAATACCTTATGCTCCGGTGTTAATATTTCTAGTTGCATTTTATTAATGTGCTAATGTGATAATATGCAAATGTGCAAATTCCCACGTTATTAATTGCAATGTGCCCGGGTATAATGAAAAGGCAATACAATTTGCACATTTTCACATTTCCCCATTTGCACATTAGTTCTTAGCCTGTTCCATCAGCATCTTACCTTTCGCTATAGCATCATCTATAGTACCTACCAGGTTGAAGGCTGCTTCAGGGTAGCCGTCTACTTCGCCGTCCATGATCATGTTAAAGCCGCGGATGGTCTCTTCGATAGGAACCAATACGCCTTTAAGACCAGTGAACTGCTCAGCCACGTGGAAGGGCTGCGACAGGAAGCGCTGGACTTTACGTGCACGTGCTACTGTAAGCTTATCTTCTTCACTAAGTTCGTCCATACCAAGGATGGCGATGATATCCTGCAGTTCCTTATAGCGCTGCAGTATCAGCTTCACGCGGTTAGCACAGTCGTAGTGTTGGTTACCAACTATAGATGGGCTAAGGATACGTGAGGTAGAATCCAGTGGATCTACCGCGGGGTAGATACCAAGGTCAGCAATTTTACGGCTCAATACCGTAGTGGCATCAAGGTGCGCAAAGGTTGTGGCAGGTGCCGGATCGGTCAAGTCATCCGCAGGTACATACACCGCCTGTACAGAGGTGATAGAACCGTTCTTGGTTGAGGTGATACGCTCCTGCATCAAACCCATTTCTGTAGCCAAGGTAGGCTGATAACCCACCGCTGAAGGCATACGACCTAAAAGCGCCGATACCTCTGATCCTGCTTGTGTAAAACGGAAAATATTATCTACGAAAAATAAAATATCTTTTCCTTTACCTTCGCCTTC
>DDET01000058.1:69435-71317 GCA_002336915.1 Bacteroidetes bacterium UBA1947
TCGCCATATTTCATAATATCAGCTTCAATCATTTCACGCATCAGGTCATTTCCTTCACGGGTTCTTTCCCCTACACCAGCAAAAACCGATAAGCCGGAATAAGCTTTCGCGATATTGTTAATCAATTCCTGAATTAAAACCGTTTTGCCCACACCGGCACCACCGAACAAACCAATTTTACCACCTTTTGCATAAGGCTCAATCAGGTCAATCACTTTAATACCGGTAAATAAAACTTCAGTTGCTGTGCTAAGGTTTTCAAATGCAGGCGGCATAGCATGAATAGGGCGGCCTTTTTCCTTGGAAACGGGCGGCAGGCCATCGATCGGGTCACCGGTTACATTAAACAGGCGGCCTTTAATAGCTTCGCCGGTTGGCATTGCAATTGCTTTTCCGGTATCTCTAACTTCAACCCCTCTTTGTATGCCTTCAGTGCCGTCCATTGCAATGGTACGAACACTGTCTTCTCCCAAATGCTGTTGCACTTCTAATACAAGAGTATCACCGTTCTCTCTTGTAAGTTCCAGTGCATTATAAATTTCAGGAAGTGTGGCGCCGAACTGAACGTCAACTACCGCACCAATAACTTGTTTTACTTTACCTACGTTTGCCATAAAATAGAAATGGTATTATTTGAGGCTGCAAAAGTAAGGTATTGAGTTAAAATTAAATACTCCAAAACGATATTTATTGCTTTCCACTTCTTTTCGTTGAAAACCTGTGAAAATTATGGCATATAATATGCTATTATCAATAGTGTTTATAGAAAAATCAAACCAATCAAAAAAAATCCAATGAATTTTAAGACCCCTGTTTTGAGCCTGGTCATATTGTGCCTGTTGCTGGCAACCTCCTGCCAGTATTTTGACAAAGAACCGGCAAAAAAAACAGTTATCCGCGTGGAAAAGCCGGTTACAAAAGTTGATATTACCATTGATACCAGCAACGCATTTAACCAGATGTTTATAGATAGCAATATTGTAAACAATTTTCTGAGTACCCAAAATTTGGGTGATACAATGACGAACCGCCTCCGCAGTTTTTATAATAGCCGTAATTATCAGTATGGCTGGTTTTCGCCCGAAGGCTTGCCGGAACATACTGTTTCCTTTTGGAATCTCCTGAAAAATTATCTCAATTATTCAAAGGATTCCACTGTGTATAATAAAAAACTGTCTAAAAAAATGGAAGACCTGATCCAGCAGGATTCGGTTGTTGTAAAAAATGATTCTACCTACCAAAATTTAGAACTTGAACTGACAAAATATTTTTACCTGTATGCCGATCATGCTTACGCTGATGATCCTGGTTTTGATATGAAATCGCTGGAATGGTATATTCCTAAGAAAAAACTGACAGTTGAAGGCATGCTCGATTCTGTACTAGAGAAAAAAGGTCAGTATGCAGAAGAAAATGCTCCGGGTAATCCGCAATATATTAAGCTGCGCGAAAAACTTCAGAAGTATAAGGACATCAGGGATGCAGGCGGATGGCCGGTAGTAAACAGCAAGGTAGAAATAATGAAAAAAGGGTATAAAGATGCGGCTGTAAAAGTTTTAAAACAGCGCCTGAAAATAGAAGGCTTTATGGAGGGCGATGACAGTACATTTACCAATACTTATACTGATACCTTAGCAGCAGCAGTTAATGCACTTAAGCGTACTTATGGCTACAAAGAAGATGGTACAGCCGGTAAAACATTTTTAAAGGAAGTGAACATTCCTGTGGAAGAGCGCATTCAGCAGATATTAATAAATATGGAACGCATGCGCTGGATTCCTACCGAAACAAAAGATACCAGCCGCGCTATTATGGTAAACATTCCCGAATATAAATTGCATGTATATGAAAATGGAAAATCAGCCTGGGATATGGATGTAGT
>DDET01000065.1:0-34354 GCA_002336915.1 Bacteroidetes bacterium UBA1947
ACGGTTACGAAGTGTGGAAACGCGCTTTGGTGAACGTTACCCCCGCAGTTGAGGTCCGTAGCCGCCGTATAGGTGGTGCTACCTTCCAGATACCGGCTGAAGTACGCCCCGACCGTAAAATATCACTGAGCATGAAATGGCTTATCCGTTTCAGCCGTGAGCGTAATGGCAAGACCATTGCCGACAAGCTGGCTAATGAAATAGTAGCCGCTGCAAAAGGTGAAGGTGGTGCTGTGAAGAAGAAAGAAGATACACACCGTATGGCCGAAGCCAACAAGGCATTCAGCCACTTTAAGATCTAATATTTTTGAGGAAAAATATACGAAAGCCCCGCGAAATGCGGGGCTTTCGGTTTTATAGCCCTCCTAAAAATGTGGATATCTTCTACCCTGCCCTTTAGGCTACTGATGGTTTTGTGAGTATTTTTGACAAAATATTAATCGTTATCTAAAAAGGAAAATCATGGCAGCAGACGACAAATTAAAGGTACTGAAATTAGCACTGGACAAGATCGAGAAGGATTATGGAAAAGGATCGGTAATGATGCTTGGCGACAAGCAACGCGATGCAATAGACTTCATCAGCACAGGTTCACTGGGGCTGGACGTAGCACTGGGCATAGGCGGTTTCCCCCGCGGACGTATAATAGAGATATATGGCCCGGAATCATCGGGTAAAACGACAATAGCTATACACACCATAGCCGAAGCGCAAAAGAAGGGCGGCATATGCGCTATAATAGATGCAGAACACGCTTTTGACGCCAGCTATGCCCGCAAACTGGGTGTGGATGTGGATAATCTCATCATTTCGCAGCCCGACTATGGCGAGCAGGGCCTGGAGATAGCCGACAGGCTGATATCATCGGGCGCTATAGATGTGGTGGTAATTGACTCGGTAGCCGCACTGGTGCCGAAGGGCGAACTGGAAGGTGAAATGGGTGACAGCAAAATGGGCGCGCAGGCACGCCTTATGAGCCAGGCGCTGCGTAAGCTTACCGCCACCATAAGCCGTACAGGCTGCTGCTGTATCTTCATCAACCAGCTGCGTGAAAAGATAGGCGTAATGTTCGGCAACCCCGAAACTACCACGGGTGGTAACGCGCTGAAGTTCTACGCCTCTGTAAGGCTGGATATACGCCGCATAAGCCAGATAAAGGATGGCGATGTAGCCAGCGGTAACCGTACAAAGGTGAAGGTGGTGAAGAACAAGGTAGCTCCCCCATTCCGCCAGGTAGAGTTCGATATCATCTTTGGTGAAGGTATCAGCAAAATAGGCGAGATAATAGATATGGGCGTGGAACTGAACATCCTGCAGAAAAGCGGTAGCTGGTTTGCCTATGGCGACAGTAAAATAGGCCAGGGCCGCGATGCGGTTAAGACCTTCCTGACTGATAACCCTGAAGTGGCCGATGAGATAGAAGCCAAGATAAGGGCAGCCTTGCAGCCGGTGGAGTAAGCCCCTCCGCCCCTAAAGGGGGAACTAAAAAATGGTAACTAGTAAGTACATATACAAACTACGGCACGCATGCGTGCCGTAGTTATTTTTTATGACTTAAGTGATTGATAATGGGGAATTTAGAGCCTTGGCATGATTTTTTACGGGGAAATATTATGCGTAATTAAGAAGGAATTGGTGTAAATTAATCTGGGATTTTACGCATAATATCATTCATTAATCCAGGCTTTTAAAAATACCTGCATCTTGAACCAGGCTACACTAATACCCACGACTGCTGAAACCGAACCCGCAGTAAAAGATAAACTCATCTTTAACTACCTGCCCGGGTATGCCCGTTTCCTAAAAGACAATCACCTTGAGGCATATGTAAAAGAACTGCTGGCGGGCTGTTGGGAACTGGACCTTCCGCTGATGAAGGTACTGAAAGATATGCCACATGAACAGTTGCTCGCACTCTCCATGCAATCGCACGGTGACCTGCTTGAAACGATAGCGACAAATAAGCTGCGCGGCATGCTGGAAGACAGCCTGAAAAAGTGGGAGACTGATAAGATGGACATCATTACCCGCGAGGATATAGCTACCAAAGATATAACGCTGGGCACCTTTGTACGTAAGCGTGCTATGCTCAAATTCCTGCCTTTATACACGACAGATCCATTTGAAATAATAGACATAGTAAAGGAGATAGACATTTACGATGCCGAGAGTGTAACAGGATCAGTGGAAGTGTACATCAATATCCTTAGCGACCGCATCAGCAAACAGGAGGCCCAATTGCTGGAGGCACAGGAGCTCACTTCACTGGGTAGTTTTGAATGGAACTTTTCCAGCAAGAAGCTGGATGCCAGCCCCCAATTACTAAAAATACTGGAGCTGGAAAAAACAGGCGACATGCAGGCCTTCATAGAAAAAGTGCATCACGATGACAGGGAGAAGGTTTTGAGCGCAATGAAGAACGCGATGAACGTGGGTGGGAATTATGAATGTGAGTACAGGCTGCAATGTAAAGACAATAAGGAAAAGATCATTTGGTCGAAAGGGATCGTGATATTTAAAGACGATAAGCCATACCGCTTCAGGGGCACCGTAATGGATGTGACTGAAAAGCAAACACTGATAGGAAAATTACAGGACAGTGAAAGGCTGTATCAACAAGCACAGTCAATGTCGCAGATTGGCAACTGGGCTGTAGATATAAATACATGGGAGATATCATGGTCGGACGAGCTATACCGTATATATGAGCTCGCGATTGGTTCCGAATTAAAAAGAGACACACTTGACCTATTCACACATCCCAATGACCGGGAAAAAATGGCTAAAAGAAGAGAACGGATATTTTCAACGTTTGAGCCCGATGAAACCATTTACCGTATAGTAGTGAACGGGCAGACAAAAATACTCCTTACAAGTTCTGAGCTTTTGTCGAAAGATGGCAAACCCTATAAATTGGTTGGTACAGTACAGGATATCACTGAAAGGCAGACACTATTGGAGGAATTGCAGCAAAGCGACAAGCTATTTAAACAAGCACAGGCACAAACCAATATAGGCAACTGGACCTGGGATGTAACCGCGAACAAAGTAAGCTGGAGTGACGAGATGTACCGCATATATGGCATGGAGCCACAATCGGTGCCCGTAAGTTTTGAGACCTATATATCGCATGTGCATGAGGACTACAGGGAGAAAAGACTGGCGCAGGTGCAGCATGTATTTGAGACCGGCGAGCCGGAAGACCATATCTATAAGATAACAGCGAAAGACGGAAAAGAGAAAATACTGCATAGTAAAAGCGAAGTGCAAACTGACAGCGAAGGCAAAGTGATCAGCATGACCGGCACCTGCCAGGATGTAACGGAAAGGCAATTGCTTATAGAAAAGCTTCAGTATAGCGAAAGCCTCTATAAGCAGGCGCAGGCCATGTCGCAAATGGGTAGCTGGACATGGGACCTGAAAACGGACGAGATGATATGGACGGATGAAATGTACAGCATCTACGAGCTGGATAAAGAAACTGCGAACATAACCAGAAAACTATCCACATCATTCCAGCATCCTGATGACAGGGAAATGATCCAGGAACACCTGGAGAAGCTGCTGGCTACACAAGTGACCGAAAAATTCAACTACAGGATCATTACAGCGAAAGGGAATTTAAAAATACTGCAGGCAATCAAGGAACTGATAATGGATGACGAAGGAAGCCCTGTAAGAGTGGTCGGTACCGTGCAAGACGTAACGGAACAAAAGGCTGCAGAGAAAAACTTAAATGATAGCCGTGAGTTCATTCAAAAAATAGCAGACACTACCCCATCCATCATTACCTCGTACAACGTAAATACAGGCCAGTATTCGTACATAAACAACGGGTTAAGGAGGTTGCTCGGCTATGAACCCGAACGCGGGCAGAAAGAAGGTATCACCTTCTTCGCCGGTATAGTGCACCCGGATGACCTGGAGCGTATAACGCTGCAAAATGCTGAGGCCCTTGCACTGGCTAACAGCCCGGAAAACCAGGGCAGGAACATCATAGCCGAATTTAAATACCGTATGCAGCACGCAAATGGCGAGTACAGGTGGTTCCATACCTTTGGCACTATCTTCGACAGGAATGAGCAGGGCATGGTGGAAAATGTACTCAATGTTTCGATAGACATCACAGCGCAGGAAGAAGCAGAGCGAATATTGTACCAAAAAAATATTGAGCTGCAGCAATCAAATTCCAGCCTGGAAGAATACGCTTACGTAGCAAGCCATGACCTGAAAGAACCATTGCGAAAAATCTGCACCTTTGGCGACAGGCTCTCGACATCGCAAGCGGAACACCTGGATGAAGAAGGCAAGCTGTACCTGCAAAAGATCATTGATTCCTCGCAGCGAATGCAGACCATGATCAGCGACCTGCTATCCATCTCACTCGTGTCGGGTAACAAGAACTACGAGACCATAAGCCTGGCCCAGGTGATGGAGGATACTTTACTACTGATGGAGCATAGTATAGAAGCGAAAAAGGCCAAAATAGAAACATCCGCGCTGCCTGAGGCTAGCGTGGTGCCCTCCCAGTTCAGGCAGCTATTCCAAAACCTTATCAACAACTCTTTGAAATTCACACCCGGGGGTACGAAACCCCATATAATCATTGAACATCACTACCTGGAGCCAAAGGATGTGAGGGAATACGACCTGATAAAAGCCAAAAAATACCTGGCAATTACTGTAAAAGATAACGGAATAGGCTTTGAAAATGAGTTTGCGAATAAAATTTTTACTATCTTTCAGAGACTCCATGGACGCGACGAGTATGAAGGTACCGGCATAGGACTGGCTATCTGTAAAAAAGTCGTTGAAAATCACGGAGGTGTAATATTTGCAAATGGCAAACTAAACGAAGGGTCAACTTTCACTATTATACTACCCGCTAAATGAACACAAAACAACATTCTGTATTTATTGTAGATGACGACGCGGATGACCGCGAATCGATACGAGATGCTTTCCTCGCGAACAAGCATCACTATGACTATGTATTTATGAAAAACGGCGACCAACTGCTAAAACACCTGGCAACGGAAGATGACGGCGGCGTTTTCAAAATAATATTGCTGGACCTGAATATGCCCGGCAGGCATGGCAAGGATGTATTGAAAGAGATAAAAGCAAACAGGGAGCTGCAGCCGATACCTGTTATTGTACTCACCACTTCATCGTCGGAAAAGGACAGGGAAGCATCTTATGAACTGGGGGCCAACTGCTTTGTAACCAAGCCGGCGTCGTACAAAGAGCTTATAAATGTTACGGATTCAATAGCCCGCCTGTGGCTGACGGAAAGAACAGCTAGTTAAAAAATACCCCTCCGCCCCCTATCGCCAAAAAAGCGGGACCATGTCCGGGAGAACGGTGGAATAAGACATATCAATAAGAAAGGGCGCTAAATTAGCGCCCTTTCTTATTGATATCATTGCCTATATCTATGACTCAGGATAAAGGATCGAAGTAAATTCGTTCTTGCCGTCGAACAGTACTTTAGCTGTTTTCTGGATGTCGGCCGGCGTAAGTTTGTCTATCCATATTTCGTACTGAATGACATTTTCCTTGTCCCTACCCCAGAAAAGGATGTCCTGGAGCTTTTCAGACCAGTACTTATTCTCCTTCAGATTAGTGCGGTATTTTTCGCGCCACTGGTTCTTTACTTTATCAAGATCAGCCACTGAAGGGCCTTTTTCTTTCAGGTTCTTAATTTCTTCTTTCGAAGCAGCAAGCAGCTTATCCACGTTCTCAGGACCACAAGGCAGTTGCATCATTACTGCATAACGGCTATAGGGTTCCTGCCTTACATCGGCATAGAAACCACCGGTATAGATGCCACCCATTTTTTCGCGGAGGTCTTCAATCACTTTAATGTTCAGTATCTCAGCTACAGCCTTTGCCTGCAGTGCCATATCTTCAGAGTACTTAGCATCGCCATAGTAGCCTGCAAATATCATGCTCTGCTTTTCTTTTCCTTTCTTCACCTTAATGGTATGCTCACCTTTTACCATACGCACGCCATTATCCTTATAAGCGGGCTCTTTCTTAACAGCGGGTATAGCACCCAGGTATTTTTCAATAGCAGGTATAGCCTTCTCGGGGTCTACATTACCTACAATGTAGAAGTTGTAGCCGTCGGCAGTAGAAAACTCTTTCTTGTATATTTCAATAGCACGATCAAGGTTGATCTTGTCGAAATCTTCAGTATGCGGTATCACTATCTTAGCAAGCGGGTTGCCGCCATACAAGGACTTAATAGTGGTATCGAAGAAAGAAGCCTGCGGGTTTGCGCTCATAAACTGCAACATTGTCTTTTGCTTGGTCTTGAAGGCAGTAAACAGGGCCTCATCTTTACGAGGCTGTGTAGCATTGAGGTATATCAGTTGCATCAGGCTTTCGAAATCTTTTACGCTGCAATTGCCGGTAATGTCATCATCTATATCGCTGATGTCAAAGCTTACTTTAGCAGTTTTTCCCGAAGTGATCTTTTCAAGATCGGTAGGCGTGTATTTACCAACACCCATAGCATCAACTACATCGCAGGCAAAGTTGGCATTGCTTTTATCGGCAAGACCGTAGTTGCTGGTACCACCTTTCTTGATGCCCTTTACCAGTATCTCATCGCTTTTGAAATCGGTAGGCTTAATGGTTACCTTAATGCCATTGCCTAATATGTAAGTGGTAGCGTTCACACCATTCACAGGAGACTGAGTAACAACATGGCCGGGAGTAAGATCGCCCACTTCAAGATCGCTGGCCACAGCTTTCTCTTCCATTGCATTTACTTGCTGCTGGAATGCTTTGTTTGACATAGTAAGCAACTCAGCATCGGTAGGGAGTTTTGTATCGCCTTTTTCAGGAGCAGTGATAAGTGTGAAGGCATTCATATTTGCCAGCCATCCTTTTACCATTGCGTTCATCTCATCGGACTGTATGCCGGGGAGCATAGTTTTGTAGTAGCTATATTCATTCTCGATACCGGGAATAGTTTCACCGTCGAGGAAGTTGCGGACGTATTCTTCCACGTAATCACCACTCTCTGTAGTAGTACGTTCGTTGTACGCCTGTTCCATGCTGCTTAACATACTCTTTTTGGCTACATCCAGCTCGCTGGCGGTAAAACCAAACTGCTTTGCGCGCAGTACTTCAGCAGCCAGTGCATTAAGTGCTTTTTCAGGTCCTTCGGCACCCACTAAAGCAACAGCGTTAAAAGACTCATAACCCTGTATCAGGCCACCACCCATATCAACCTGCGCGAATGGGAAAGGAGGATTGCTGCTCTTGGAAAGATCGGAAATGCGGCGGTTGATGATCTGTAAGGCCAACTGGCGGATTATGTTATTACGGTAATCGCCGAGCGTCTTGCTTTCGTTCACCTTGGAAAAAGAGAACATTACCTGCACCCTTGCATTGGTAGCTTCCTTATCGGTAAGCACCATGGCCTCTGATTTAGTACGGGGATTCACCTGTACATATTCACGTGGCTTTTCACTTTTTGGATTTTCAAGGCTGCCGAAGTGCTTTACCAGCATTTTCATAGCAGTAGCAGAATCGATAGCACCTACAACAGCAACGGCCTGGAGGTCCGGGCGATACCAATCTTTGTAGAAGCTGCGGATCTTATCATACTTAAAGTTCTTCAGGATATCATCTTTACCTATTGGCAGGCGTTGAGCATACTTAGTGCCTGAAGCCAGTGCAGGGAAATATTTAGCGAGCATGCGCATTTCAGCACCTTTGCCCAGGCGACTCTCCTCCAGCACTACCCCACGCTCATCGTCGATGTCTTTATCGGTAAGCAAGGCATTATGCGCCCAATCCTCTATGATCTGGAAACCTTTTTCGAGGTTCTCAGGTTTATCAGTAGGGATAGGCAGTATATATACTGTCTGGTCGAAACCGGTATAAGCATTAAGATCTGCCCCGAACTGCACACCTATAGACTGCAGGTAGCTAACCAGTTCGTTCTTCTGGAAGTTTTTGGTACCATTAAAGTTCATGTGTTCCATGAAGTGCGCAAGGCCTTGCTGATCGTCGTTCTCAAGAATAGAACCTGCCTTAACAACCATGCGCAGTTCAACCTTCTTTTCGGGTTTGCTATTGGGCCGTATGTAATACGTGAGCCCGTTCGCGAATTTGCCCTTGATGACATGCGGGTCGACAGGTAATGCGGACTTGAGGTCCTGTGCGCTGGCTGAAGTAAATGCGACAGCAAACACCAAAGCGCCGACGAGTGCACGACGCGAGAAATAATTAAAATACATAATAGGACGACTTTGACACAAAATTAGGGAATATTATGCAAGGCCAGCGCTTTCCGGATGGCCTAAAAATCAAAAAATTGTCATAAAAACGCTGCCAGGAGACAGACAAGAAAGCAATTCCGCACTTATCTTCGCGGTAACTGAACACTATGGCACTCATAAAATCAATATCAGGGATAAGAGGAACAATAGGCGGGAAACCTGGCAGCAGCCTTACGCCGATAGATGTAGTAAAATTTACTACAGCCTACGGTGGGTGGATAGCCCAACAAGGAGATAATAAGAAGATAATAATAGGCAGGGATGGACGTATATCGGGCGAGATAGTGCGCAACCTGGTGGCATCGACGCTGCAGAGCCTGGGTTTTGATGTAACCGACCTTGGATTGAGCACCACGCCGACTGTGGAGATGGCGGTAAAAATGGAAGGCGCTGCCGGTGGTATCATACTTACTGCAAGCCATAACCCTAAGGAATGGAATGCACTGAAGCTGCTGAATAAGGACGGCGAATTTTTGGACGCGGCTGAAGGGCAATGGATACTGGACTTTGCCGACAAGAATGACGCTACTTATGCCGAGGTGACGAAACTGGGCAGCGTAAAGAATGACGACACTTATATAGACAAGCATATAAAAGTGATACTGGAACATCCGCTGGTGGATGGGGCCGCGATACAGGCAAAGAGCTTTAGGATAGTTGTGGATCCAGTGAATTCAACGGGAGCAATAGCAGTGCCTGCATTGTTGAAGGCCCTGGGCGTGGAAGACATCGTGGTGATCAATGAAGAGGTAAACGGGAAATTTGCACACAACCCTGAACCATTGCCCGAGAACCTTACAGGTCTATGTCATGAAGTGGAAAAGAAGAAGGCTGCTATGGGTATAGCCGTGGACCCCGATGTGGACAGGCTCTGCTTTGTATGCGATGACGGCAGCCTGTTTGGTGAGGAATATACCTTGGTAGCAATAGCGGATTATATACTAAGCAATAAGAAAGGAAATACGGTGTCTAACCTTTCATCGACACGTGCCCTGCGCGATGTAACGGAAAAGCATGGAGGTACCTACTACCCCAGTGCTGTGGGCGAGGTGAACGTGGTGAAGAAAATGAAGGAAGTGAATGCAGTGATAGGTGGTGAAGGGAATGGCGGTGTGATAGTACCTGAACTGCACTACGGCAGGGATGCACTGATAGGCATAGCGCTATTCCTGACACATTTGGCCAAATCGGGCAAGTCGGTTAAGGCCCTGCGCAATACCTACCCGAACTACATCATCTCCAAAAACAAAATAGAGCTGGACGAGGGTGTGGATGTGAAAAAGATATTTGCACAGATAAAGGACAAGTACAAAAAGCAACCCATCAATACCGAAGACGGTTTGCGTATAGATTTTGATAACGACTGGGTGCACCTGCGCACCTCTAATACGGAACCTATCATACGCATATATGCGGAGAGCAGCTCTGAAACGACCGCCAATAATATTGCCAAACGCATTATGGCCGATATAAAGGAGATGATGCAGGCTGTGAGTTAAACCCTCCCGACCTCCCTAAACGGAGGAGGTGTTGATAATTAAATAGCATTTATAAATATTGACGGATTGTCCTCTTCACATACATACGACGTAGTAATAGTGGGTGGAGGTCTTGGGGGCTTGCTGAGCGCTGTGATGCTGGCTAAAGAAGGCATGAAGGTGTGTGTGCTGGAGCGCGATAAGCAAGTGGGCGGCTGCCTGCAGACATTCTCACTACAGAAAAAAGTATTTGATAGCTGTGTACATTATATAGGCGGACTGGGTGAAGGCCACACCCTTTGGCAGATATTTAAGTATGCCGGGATAATGGATAAGCTGGAACTGAGGGCTTATGATGCGAATGGCTTTGATAAAATAGCATTCGGTAGCGATGATGCCCTTTACCCGCATGCAATAGGTAACGAGAATTTTATCGAGCAACTGCTTCCCTACTTTCCCAAAGAGAAAGAGGCATTGCAGGAATACATAAAAACAGTTACTACGGTTGGCGATCATTTCCCTTTATATAGATTACGCCATGGCAGCGCGGATGAGAAAACGGCTGTGAGCGGTTGGGGGCTTACAGAAACACTTGAAAAGATAACAGGCAATAAGAAGCTGCAAAATGTACTGGCAGGCAATAACCTGCTATATGCGGGCGAGGCGGGCAAGACGCCTTTTTACCTGCATGCACTGGTACTGGAAAGCTATATGCACAGCGCGCACAAGATAGTACCAGGCAGTTCGCAGATAGCAAAATTCCTTTGGAAGGAATTACAAGCGCATGGTGGCGAGGTATTCCGCAATACGGAAGTAACAAAGCTGGTGGAAGAGAACGGTGTTATCACGTACGCAGAAAGCAAAGAAGGGCAAAGATTTTACGGGAAGCAGTTTATAGCTAATGTACACCCCGAGGTATTATTGGGTATGGTGGATAGTGAGATGCTAAGGACGGCATATAGAAAGCGTATTAAAGGCTTGAAACAAACTGTATCCACCTTTATGCTGAACCTGGTGCTGAAGCCGGGAACGGTACCCATGCGGAGGTATAACATATACTGGAATGCCAGTGAAGATGTTTGGGAAGCGGTGCAATACAAACAGAATGAATGGCCGGCGAATTATGCCGCTTTCTTTACGGAGGATGAAGCTAACCCTGGATATGCGGAGAGCCTGTCTATATTGAGCTATATGCATTATGATGAAATAGCGAGATGGACAAGTACTACAAACAGGACGGGTGATGAGCATGCACGCGGCAGCGATTATGACGCATTTAAAGAAGAGCGAACTGAACTGCTATTACAAAAAGTATACGAGCGCATACCTGAATTAAAAGGAAACATCACCGCACACATAAGCGCTACTCCCCTTACCTACCGCGACTATACCAATACGCCCGGCGGCTCGCTATACGGAATAATGAAGGACATCAACAAGCCTGCGGAAACGACCATAGCTACACGGACTAAAATACCCAACCTGTTACTGACCGGGCAGAATGTGAATTTGCATGGTGTGTTAGGCGTTAGCATTACGGCCATTGCTACCTGTGCCGAGTTGGTGGGGATGGAGTATTTGTTAGGGAGGATAAAAAATAAATTTACCTCTTCTTCTTAGGCGTAAATTTCCCAAACTTGCTGCCGTTCTTCCTGGCTACATAATAACGGCGGCTACCGTACAATACAAATACTATTACTACTAAAAAAGCTAATAATGACCACATGTCTTAGGGTATAGGAATATCGTGCCATGCGGTAACATTTCACGCCCTGCATGCCCCAGAGGGGCTACCGCTTTGTAGCAATAAATTGAATAGAGCATTGTTGCCCCAGAGGGGCAACCCTTTTACGGCAACATATAAATTAATACATTAGCCCTAATCTTTGAAAAAATGGCTACAAGCAACACATACACCCAACTCTACATTCACTGTGTATTTGCTGTAAAATACAGGGCAGCTATGCTACATAATGATTGGGATGACCGATTACGTTTATACATCACAGCCACGGTTCAGAACGAAGGTCATAAAATGTTATCGATCAACAATATTGCGGACCATATTCATTTCTTAGTTGGTTTAAATCCAAAGCAATCTATTTCCGACATGATGCGATTGGTAAAGGGGGATTCGTCGGAATGGATCAACAAAGAGAAATTGACTAGTAGTAAATTCCAATGGCAGGATGGTTATGGCGCGTTTAGCCATTCAAAGTCGCAAGTAGATAGTGTGGTGAAGTATATCAGGAACCAGGAAGAGCATCATAAGAAAACTACATTTCTCGACGAGTATCGTAAGATGTTGCAAGATTTTGGGGTGGAATACGATGAACAATATATTTTCAAATTGCCCGGCTAAATGTAACATCCGAGTTGTGTTGGGCAGCCCCTCTGGGGCATTGTATTTTGCCCAGGTTTCTTTTAGCTACAAAGCGGTAGCCCCTCTGGGGCAAATTGATTGGCGCCCTAACATGTTGTACAATTACAAAATATCATGCAAAAAAGAAAGCCGCCTGGTGATCATTGTTTGGTGTAAAAAACCCTCACCCTACTGCCATCTTTTCTTTTTGTCCATTCATACAATTCATCCCCTGTCTTATAAATTTTTTGATTTTTTATTTTCGAACTATCATGTATAAATGGATTGATAACTAAACTGTCACCACTGATATCATACTTAGTCCTAACAATAACATAAGAATATAAAGTTAGTTTCTTTTTCGATTCGACGTACTTTCCAGTCCCGTGCCAACGTTGACCATCGTCAGACTCCATGATTTTTTCAAACGTTCCACTTTTTACTGTTGAATTTTGCTTATAAAAATGATAGCAAGTAGAAACCCAAGCGAATTTTTTTAGACAATATATTGATGTGTCATGTGCTGGGGAATAATATGGGTAAAGGCAAATTAAGAGAAATGTATATAAAAACTGACGCATCCACTGGCAATTTACACAATTAAGGCGATGAGTTATCATCGCCTTAACAAACATAATTCATACTTTGTTTACCAACCCAGCAAGTAAGCAAATATCAAGGGCGCCACGATCGTAGCATCACTCTCCACAATAAATTTAGGTGTATTTATATCCAGCTTACCCCAGGTAATTTTCTCATTAGGCACAGCCCCACTATACGAACCATATGACGTGGTAGAGTCGCTTATCTGGCAGAAATAACTCCAGAANNAGGTCCTGGTACATCATAGGCACTACGCATATCGGGAAATCGCCCGCTATACCGCCACCTATCTGAAAGAAGCCTACCCCTTTACCACCTGAATTAGCGCGATACCATTCGCTAAGCCATACCATGTACTCGATACCGCTCTTCATGGTGCTTGCTTTCAGCTCGCCCTTGATGATGTACGATGCGAAGATATTGCCCATGGTGCTGTCCTCCCATCCCGGAACAATGATCGGCAGGTTCTTTTCGGCCGCTGCTATCATCCAGCTATGTTTAGGATCTATTTCATAATCAGCCTTCATCACTTCGCTCAACAGCAGCTTGTACATATACTCGTGCGGGAAGTAACGCTCACCTTTGTCTTCAGCATCCTTCCACAATTTAAAGATGTGGCGCTGTATACGGCGGAACGCTTCTTCTTCAGGTATGCAAGTATCGGTAACACGGTTAAAGCCTTGTTCCAACAACTCCCACTCTTCCTGGGGGCTAAGGTCGCGGTAATTGGGTACACGCTTATAGTGACTGTGCGCTACAAGATTCATGATATCCTCTTCCAGGTTGGCACCTGTGCAACTGATGATCTGTATCTTGTCCTGGCGAATCATCTCGGCGAGCGATATACCAAGCTCAGCAGTACTCATGGCACCTGCAAGCGACACCAGCATTTTACCATTTTCAAGCAAATGCGTCTCATAGCCTTTTGCTGCATCAACCAAAGCTGCTGCGTTAAAGTGGCGATAATGATGTTCTATAAATTGTGAAACAGGACCCTTGTTCATTTTTATTGAAGATTTTAGATTGAATTATTTTAAAACTAAAAAGCAGCAGGAGTACTGCGTGCTTTTTATTATTTCGTTGAAATTATCTTATCGTTAAAACTATCCTGTTACTGCTTCTCCTTTGGCTACAAACTTCTGTATCCACTCTGTGGTCATAGATTTAGGACGCTCCAGCGGGAAGTTCAGTGCACGGTCCCAGCAAAGGCTGGCCAGTACACCCAATGAACGGGATACACCGAACAGTACCGTGTAGAAATCTTCTTCCACCAGTCCGTAGTGTTTCAGCAGCGCACCTGAGTGTGCATCCACGTTAGGCCATGGGTTCTTTATCTTGCCTGTGCCTTCCAGTATTGGTGGTGCTACTTCGTATACATTCCAAACGGTTTGTACTACAGCATCGTCGGGGCAATGCTTCTTCGCAAATTCCATCTGCGCAGTAAAGCGCGGATCTGTTTTGCGCAGCACAGCATGTCCGTAACCGGGCACTACTTTGCCATCCAGCAATGTCTTCTTTATGTACTCTGCTATTTGTTCTTTGCTTGGGCGCTCGCTGCCTATCTCCCTTTGCAGTTCTTCTATCCAGCGTATCACTTCCTGGTTTGCAAGGCCGTGTAGCGGGCCTGCGAGGCCGGTCATACCTGCCGTAAAAGAAAGATATGGATCGCTCAACGCAGAGCCTACAAGATGCGTGGCATGTGCCGATACGTTACCACCTTCATGGTCAGCATGTATGGTAAGATACAAGCGCATCAGTTCAGCGAAACCTGGATCGTCAAAGCCCAGCATATGTGCAAAGTTTGCCGACCAGTCGAGCATGCCATCGGGCTGTATGTGCTCACCGTTTTTATACTTGCGGCGGTATATATAAGCTGCAACGCGTGGCAGGCGTGCTATAAGCGTCATAGTATCTTCGTAGATGTATGACCAGTATTCTTTTTTGCTGATGCCTTCTTCGTATGCTTTTGCAAACTTAGATTCTGTCTGCAATGCAAGTACTGCAATACAGAACTGCGTCATAGGATGCGCATTTGCAGGCAGTGCCTCGATAGAATCGAACACGTGGTTAGGCACATGCGAGCGGCGCGCCCATGTAGCCGATACGTGCTCTACATCTTCCTGGCTGGGTATCTCGCCCACCAGCATCAGGTAAAACAAACCTTCAGGCAATGGTTCATCACCACCCTGTATTTTAGGTAGTTTCTCTCTCAGTTCAGGAATAGAAAAACCACGGAAGCGTATGCCCTCGTTTGAGTCAAGCAATGAGGTCTCGGTAATAAGGCCGGGAATGCCACGCATACCCTGGTATGCCTGTGCCACCGTTACCTTGTCCAGTTCTTTATTGCCATGCTCATCAATAAGCGCTTTGATCACTTTTTGCTGTGCATCAGCATTTATCTTAAACCTGTCTTTTATGTAACCCATATAATTTAAGGAATTTGGGAAGGGTAATTTTTTTAACGCCCACAAAGGTAAGGCAAAACTGAAAAGGGTGAAAGGCAGAAAACAAAAAAATATTATAGGCAAATAGAGCAAATAAATAAAGGTCGTAAATCTGCAAACATGCAAAACAAAGCTATTTGAAAAGCTGTTGCAGATCCATCAAAGATGAATGAATTCTATCTCCGCATCCGCCCCAAATGCCTGCCTTATACGCTCCGGGTGTGTATCAGTAAGGATAACCTGCCCGAATTCCGGCCCTTTGATGATAGCCAGCAAGGCTTCCATACGGTTTTGGTCCAGCTTTTCGAAAATATCATCCAGCAACAAGATGGGTAGATGTCCTTGTTCTGCACTCAGGTAGGCATATTGTGCCAGCTTCAGGGCAAATAAAAAGCTCTTTTTCTGCCCCTGTGAGCCAAATTGCTTCAAAGACAACTCGTTGAGCACAAAGTCCCAATCGTCCTTATGTATGCCCCTCAAAGTGCGCTGTAACCGCATATCATGCTCCAGGCCCTGTTTTAAGAGTATTGCAAGGGTATTTTTCTCAAGATCGCTCTCGTACACGGCCGTAACCTGCTCCCTACCACCCGATAACCGATGATAAAAATCTTGCAGGATAGGCAGAAACCGCCTTATGAAGACCCTGCGCTTTTCGTAGATATAGGCGCCGTCATCTGCCAGCTTTTCATCATAAAACTCCAATTCTGCGCTGTCACCCGTCGGTTTCTGGGCCTGTAGTTTCAGCCAGGCATTACGTTGCAGCAGCACTCTTTGGTACTGCATCAGCCGCTCCAGGTATTCCCTGTCCACCTGTCCCAGTATGCTATCCACCCACTTGCGGCGCAGCTCGCTGCCGTCGTTTATCAGCTCCATATCGTCCGGGGCTATCATTACAGCGGCATATTTACCTATATGGTCCGTCAGGCGCTCATATTCCTGCCCGTCGGCCATGATCTCCTTTTTGCCCTGTTTCCACTTGCAGCTTATGGTCTCTGCCCTGCCCCTGTCATTAAATATCCCCTCCAGCCTGAAGCCATCCGTACCATTCTGAACGCTGTTTTGCTGGTATGCCGAGAAATAACTTTTTGTATAACAAAGGTAATAAACCGCGTCCAAAAGGTTGGTTTTCCCGCTCCCGTTAAGGCCTGTAATACAGGTCACAGGCGCATTGAAGGCATATGTGGCAGCCCCATAATTGCGGAACTGCAGTAATGTTATTTTATTTAAAGTATTCAAGCCGGGAAATGGGAACGAAAGTTTTTATATTTTCGCACAAATTTAGACAATCAGTGCAGACTCCATTCGGTAAAGAAACATATTTATACTGGTACGAGATGATGCTGCTTCTTCGCCGTTTCGAAGAAAAAGCGGGGCAACTGTACGGTATGCAGAAGATACGTGGCTTCTGCCACCTGTATATAGGGCAGGAAGCCCTTGCCGCAGGGGCCATGACCGCGCTGCGCGATAATGACAACATCATTACCGCCTATCGCGACCATGGACTGGCAATAGCAAAGGGCATACCTGCAAAAGAGTGTATGGCCGAGCTGTATGGCAAGGCTACCGGCTGTACCAAAGGCAAAGGCGGCAGTATGCACTTTTTCTCGAAAGAAAAGCGCTTCTTCGGCGGCCACGGCATTGTGGGCGGCCAGATAGGCCTTGGCGCAGGCATTGCCTTTGCCGAGCAGTACCAGGAAACAGATAATGCTACCCTGTGCTTCTTTGGCGACGGCGCAGCACGCCAGGGCATGCTGCATGAGACCTTTAACATGGCCGTTTTGTGGCAGCTACCCATAGTATTCATCTGCGAAAATAATCATTACGCGATGGGTACATCGGTAGAGCGTACATCAAAAGTGCTGGACATTTACCGCCTTGCAGATGCTTACGATATGCCCGGCGACAGCGTTGACGGCATGAGCTGCGAAGAGGTACACAAGGCTATAGAGCGCGCAGTACGCCGCGCACGCGAAGGCGGTGGCCCTACCTTCCTTGAGATAAAGACCTACCGTTACCGCGGCCACTCCATGAGCGACCCGGCTAAATACCGTACTAAGGAAGAACTGGAAGAGTATAAAGAGAAAGACCCCATAAACCAGGTGCTTAAGACCATTATGGACAATAAGTGGGCTACGGAAGAGCAGGTGGAGCAGATAAACGAAAAAGTGCGGAACGAAGTAGAAGAATCTGTAAAATTTGCCGAAGAAAGCCCTTGGCCAAATGACGACGAACTTTATAAGGATATCTATGTTCAGCAAGACTATCCGTATATTGTGGACTAAACCTTAAGATAAACTAAATCAAAAAATTACAAATCACACATATTAAATGGCAAATACAGCTAGAAACAAACCCGGTACCACAGCGGCTAATACAGTAGAAGAAAGCAAGGCCCTTGACAACCTGCAGGTTTTTTACGAAAAGAACAAAAAACGCATCAGCAGCATCACTACCATCGTACTGGTATTGGTAGTCGGCCTTTTTGCATACTTTAAATTATATAAGGCACCCCTCGAGGAGAAAGCTGCAACAGCAATGCACTTCCCCCAAACCTATTTTGCTGCCGATTCTGTTGACAAAGCATTAAATGGCGATGGCCAG
Source organism: Bacteroidetes bacterium UBA1947 (assembly GCA_002336915.1). GTDB lineage: Bacteria > Bacteroidota > Bacteroidia > Chitinophagales > Chitinophagaceae > MKUN01. The sequence goes on from DDET01000065.1 coordinate 17,789, forward strand.
CATATCGGCTTCCTGAAAATAGCGAAGAAATTCAGCGGCACTAAAGAAGCCAACCTTTGTCATTATTATATAGGTATGTGCTACCTGCGCAAAGGCGATTTTAAACAGGCCATTAAGGAACTGGAAGATTACGATGGTGGCAACAGCCTGACAACTTATGCTGCATATGGTGCCATAGGCGATGCTTACATGGAAACCGGCAATGCAAAGAAAGGTATTGAATACTATAACAAGGCCGCAGGCAATAAAGACGATGTGTTGCTTACCCCTATTTACCTGCTGCGCGCAGGGATAGCCAGCGAAAGCCTCAATCAGCCTGAAGAAGCTAAGAAACTGTATACACGCATACGCGACGAATACCCTACCAGCGACCAGGCACGCGATGTTGATAAATACCTGGCACGCCTGGGTGTATTGAACTAAATAATACCAACTCTTTTTTACAAAATCCCTTTATACCTTTGGTGCAAAGGGATTTTTTCTTTTTATGGCACAATCACAAAATAGCACCTCGCTGCACGATACCGAAAGGCTCAATAACCTGAAGCTTGCCAAAGTAGCAATAGTGTACACAGAATGGAATGATAAAATTGTACATGAACTGCTGAACGGCTGCGAGAGCATGGTACACCGTTTTGGTGGAGATATCATCCGGAAACTGGTAGTACCCGGCTGTTTTGAATTAATGTTCGGCTGCCGGCAACTGCTGGAGCACTGCCAGAAAAAGGCCGAAATGCCTGAGGCTATAATAGTGTTCGGTGCAGTTATACGTGGCGGCACACCGCATTTTGACTACGTATGCAAGGCCGTGACTGAAGGAATTACGCAACTCAACCTCACGATGCCCATCCCGGTCATCTTCGGCGTACTGACGCTTGACAACGAAGCACAGGCATGGGAAAGGCTTGGCGGCCAGCATGGCCACAAAGGGGAAGAAGCTGCCCTTACAGCACTTAAGATGATACACAATGCAAGAAGGCTAAACGGCGCGGTTGACTTATGATGTAATTAATTTTAGATAAAGCCCCTTTAGGGGTTGGGTGTTTTTCATGAAAGTACAGTTATTCATACCTTGTTTTATCGACCAGTTGTACCCGCAAACGGGTATGAACATGTTGAAGGTATTGGAAAAGCTGGGCTGCGAATTATACTACAACACGGGACAAACCTGCTGCGGGCAGCCCGCCTTCAATGCCGGGTACCGCAATGAAGCGAAAGCGGTGGGTCATAAATTTCTCCACGATTTCGACAGTGATAGTTACATTGTTACACCTGGCGGTTCATGTGCAGGCTATGTACGCAATCATTACAATAAACTTTTTGAGAACAGTTCCGAACACAATCTTTGCAACGAAATAAAAGGCCGGATGTATGAGTTTACGGAGTTTATTGTTGATGTCTTGAAAACCGACGAGCTCGGCGCAACCTTTAAGGGCAAGGCTACCTATCATGATGCCTGCGGTGCCCTGAGAGAATGTGGCATAAAACAAGCGCCCCGCAAGTTGCTGAAAAATGTAAAAGGCCTGGAGCTCACAGAAATGAAGGAAGCCGAAACCTGTTGCGGTTTCGGTGGAACATTTGCAGTAAAGTTTGAACCTATATCCATCGGTATGGCACAGGTAAAAACACAAAGTGCTTTAGATGCCGGTGCTCAATATATTATCTCAACCGACGCTTCCTGTCTGCTGCACTTGCAGGCTTATATAGATAAACAGGGCTTGCCTTTGCAAACCGTGCATATAGCAGATGTATTAGCAGCAGGATGATCATCCCCTTATTAGTTTGAAAGATATCTTTTGCCCTAGTTTTTGTGTAATGGCCAGGTTGTACCAAAATTTAGCCATGTCCTCCAGCAAAGGAATGGTGTCATTGTCACCAAAGTCATAACAATTGGCAAAGCCCATATCAGTGGCAAGTAATTTTACTATCTCTTTCGCCTTCTTGCTGTCGCCCGCTACAAACATGTCCCTGGCCTTTTCTTTAAATCCGGGGTCCAACAGGTCGTCATAGCCGGCACAGGTAAAGCTCTTCACCACATGTTGTGCGCCTGTTATTGCCTTTATTGCATTTACAGTATGTACGAAATCATCGGTCCTGGGTCGCACATTGCCACTTGCACCAATAATTATTTTCTTCCGCACATCGCCCAGAAGGTAGGCTGCTTCGCGTATCTCAGCTACCGGCACAGCCATGATTATGATGTCTGCTTCACATGCTGCATTCCCTATTGTGCAAGCCTGCACATTTTCAAAATGCGTCAATAGGCTTTCCGATACCGGCTGCTCGTCCTTCAGTCCAATAAAAATTTCATGGCCGGCAATTGCAAGTCGCTCTGCCAGTTTCTCACTTACACTACCCGCTCCTATGATAGCGATATTCATACTTACAAAATGCTTATACCCCATACATCAAATGGTTTACTAAATAAATAATTCACTTTAAATAATTGATCGAAAAATAACGGCCCGAAAAAGCGCGTTATTATCCAATTGTTTCGAGGTAATGAGGGATGTGATTACACCAAATATCAAACGCATTTCACATAAAAACTAATGACTTGCGTCATAAATTCGCTCGTTAACGAGCGCTTAACAAATCGATTTTGGGCCTTTTTACTTAAGAAAATGAAGATGCATTTATTATACATATCGAATATATTAACTCAAATTATTTTATATCAATTGTGGATAAAAAAATAGTCCCGCTAAGGCGGGACTATTACATTTTATAATTGATAAAAAGATTACACCAGTGCCGCATCCAGTGTTATTTCGCAATTATATGCTTTGGATACCGGGCAATTTGCCTTGGCCTCTTCAGCACACTCAGCAAATTTTACGGCGTCTATACCGGGCACCTTCGCGCGGGTGGTAAGCTCACTTTTGGTTATTGCACCATTATCCAGGGTGATGGCGCAATCCGTTTTGATCTCATCGGGAGTAAAGCCGGCAGCTCCAAGTACAAAAGATAGCTTCATGCTAAAGCAGCCTGCGTGCGCGGCAGCCATCAATTCTTCGGGATTTGTACCCACACCTTCTTCAAAACGGCTTTTATATGAATATTGCGCACCATTAAGCACAGTGCTTTGTGTAGATAGATTTCCGTTACCTTCTTTTCCTGAGCCATTCCATACGGCTGTAGCATTACGTTTCATGAGCTTTGTTTTTTTGATAAATTAGGCACAAATGTAATGCACCAAAACCAAATTTGCCTATATTATCATTATATTAAAAAACAGCTTTGACAAACGTTGGGTTTGCATAACTTTGCATTCCATTTCCAAAGATCATGCAGCCATCAGTTAAGATATTCTCAGGTACAGGTTCACACTACCTTGCCGAGCAAATTGCCAAAAATTTTGGTAAAACATTAGGCCATATCGACATCCAGAAGTTCAGTGACGGCGAGTTTCAGCCGGTATTCAAAGAGTCTATTCGCGGCGATTATGTTTTCCTGGTTCAGTCTACTTTTGCCCCTTCCGATAACCTGATGGAGCTGCTCATGATGATAGACGGTGCACGCAGGGCCTCAGCAGGCTATATCACTGCTGTTATCCCCTATTTCGGTTATGCCCGCCAGGACCGTAAAGATAAACCCCGTGTATCAATCGCATCCAAGCTGGTAGCTAACTTGCTCACCACTGCCGGCGCTAACAGGGTTATGACAATGGACCTGCACGCACCACAGATTCAAGGTTTTTTTGATATACCGGTGGATCATCTCGATAGTTCGGCAATTTTTATCCCATATATTGAAAATCTTAAGGTAGAAAACCTTATCTTTGCGGCCCCCGATGTGGGTAGTACCAATAGGGTGCGTGAAGTGGCTAAGTACTTTGAGGTGGATATGGTTATTTGCGACAAACAACGCAAACGTGCAAATGAGATAGCAGCCATGACAGTGATAGGTGATGTAGCAGGCAAGAACGTCATTTTGATAGATGATATTTGCGATACGGCAGGCACACTGAGCAAGTCGGCAGGTATAATCAAGGAACGTGGTGCTTTATCTGTTCGCGCATTTTGTACACACCCGGTATTGAGTGGAAAGGCTTATGAGAATATTGAAAACTCTGAGCTGGAAGAACTGGTGGTTTGTGATACCATACCGCTGAAGGGGGAATGTTCTAAATTAAAAGTGTTACCTACGGCCGAGCTCTTCGCAGTAGCCATCCGCAATACTTTTGAGAACAAATCGATAAGCTCTTTATTTATTCATAGTAACAGGCCAAAATAACATCGGCTTTTTACTTTTGAATTTTGACTCTTGAATTAGTAACTACTGTTTATACAACAAAATCCGTCCCCGCAATGGGATAACCTTTATTTAAAAAGAACGTTTTCAACGTCCGGATGTTAGACGGATATGCGATCGGCGCTGAAAAGAAAAAACACAAAAATGAAAAGTGTAAAAATTGAAGGCACAAAAAGAAGCGAAACCGGCAAAAAAGCAGCACGCCATTTTCGTTCTGAAGGACTGGTTCCCGGCGTTATCTACGGCGGTGCAGAAACCATCCATTTCACAGCACCTACTATGGCTTTCCGCTATTTGGTGTACACTCCCGATTTCCAGATTGCTGAGATCACAGTGGACGGTAAAGAATACCGCACCATTATGAAAGACCTGCAGTTTGATGTGGTTACAGACGAGCTGAACCATATCGACTTCATGGAACTGGTTGAAGACCGCAAAGTAATAGCTGACCTGCCATTGAAATTCGTGGGCCAGCCAGAAGGTGTAAAAGCCGGCGGACGCCTTGTAATAAAGGCAAAAACGCTGAAAGTGCGTACTTTACCTAAGTACCTTGCAGAAAACATCGAAGTGAATACAGATAGCCTGCAAATAGGCGGTAACATCCGTGTGGAAGATGTAAAGGTAGATAACATGGAGATCATGAACTCTCCCCGCGTTCCTATCGCATCGGTTGTTACTACACGTGCCCTTCGCCAGGCCGATACTGACGCCGCAGCCGCAGCAGCTCCCGGAGCTAAAGCAGCAGCACCCGCAGCAAAAAAATAAGTATAACAATATCATGGTTCAAAGCCCTTCGATCATATCGGAGGGTTTTGCTTTTTTACACACTATCCCTTCCGCTCCTTCGCAGGTATCACCAGTTTCAACCCCGACCATACTTCATCCACAGCACATACTTTAATATCTACAAGGCCTATACTCAATGCATAGTTCCTTATGATGTCTTCCGTAACGTCTGTAGTTATCTTTGCCGCTTTTTTGGGCCACGATACCCATATCATACCATTGGACACAATTTGCTTTTTCAATTCCGGCAATAGCTTTATCAATTCCTTAGCGTCCTTTGTAAAAAAGTGAATGAGGTCTTTGGGCTTCTTCTTATCTGTTGTCTCCGTAACATGCTCCGGGAAGCCTATAAACAGTTGATGATAGTATTCAGGCGTGTTGATGAGGCTGATGGTAAAGCCCTCTTTGATGCCCAGTTTTTTAGCGAGCGGCGTTCCCGAATAACCTGCTGTGGCCATAACATTGATTTGTGTTTAAAAATAACACTATAAATCACCCCGCACAATAGCCTGCTGCTTTGTTATAGCCGGTAACTTAGTATCACTAATCATTTATCACGAAGGTTCTGCTACCTTTGTAGCGCGTGCCCCGGGGAGCGTATATAATACAGAATCTTGTAAAAATAATACTGCACTGGCTGAAGAATAGTTAAATTAGTATCGAATGCGCCGTTTGCTTATCACCACCATATTGTGCCTGGCTATACAGGTTGAGGGAACTGCAAAAACCTTTATGCAATTTCTCGACAGCTTCAATACAGGTTATATAGCGCTGCATATCCCCGAACTCACTTTTGATTATCATGCATATTTCAACAACATTCCTTCGAAGGAGAAGCTGGAGGAACAAAAAGAATTCTTCAGGAACGAGAAAAAAGAACTCCTGGCATTTTCAAAAGATGAACTTGATAGCGCGCAGCAGCTGTACTATGATCATGTAATGTATGAACTGGACTTTAATCTTCAAAGGGTAAAGCTGGAAATGCAGTGGGTAAAAGGAGGGAGCATTATGCCTAAAAATGGCCTGTACGGTTTATTGAACAGGCAGGAATGGTACCAATACTTTATTAAAAAATATACCAGCTCAGGCTTCACCCCCGAGCAGGTATACCAGTTTGGCCTGAGTGAAACCAAACGTGTGCAGGGCAGGATGACCGCCATTCAGAAAGCACTGGGTTATAACGATGCAACATCGTTCTACAAGCACCTGCAGAATGATTCTTTCTTTCTAAGTAACAAGGAGGATATCATTAAAGCTTACAGCGAAATAGATAAGAAAGTAAGAAGCACATTATATAACATCATTGACATCAGTAAGGTGCCGCGCGTGGAAGTTATTGAATGGCCCGATGCGGGCCCCAATACCCCACCCGGTATGTACAGGAGCAAAGAAGATAATCCCTATGGTGCAGATGTTTTCCAATACAATTTCTACGGGCACAGGCATAACAAAAGGGCTATGGAGTGGCTCTATATGCACGAGGCTATACCAGGGCATCATTTGCAGTCCTCATTTCGCAGGAAGCTGAAGAATGTGCCTGAGTTTCAAAAGCTATTCTACTACCCCGGCAATTTTGAGGGATGGGGCTGCTACGTAGAATACCTTGGCAAGACACTGGACCTCTACGATGACCCTTATAAAGAACTGGGCAAGTGGGAATGGGACCTGGTGCGCTCCGCAAGGCTGGCACTTGATGCCGGCATACATTACTATGGCTGGAACCACGCCAGGGCCGTGCAATTCTGGAAAGAGACCATCCGCGGCCAGGACGACATTATGGAACGCGAGATAAGCCGTGTTACCAACTGGCCGGCGCAGGCCATAAGTTATAAAGTAGGCGCCTACGAAATAGAGATGATGAAAAAGGATGCCATAGAACATGACCCCAATTTTGACCTGAGGGCCTTTCACAAGCAATACTTACAAATGAGCTACTACCCGCTGGAGATTGTGAAAGCTCACCTGCACAATGACCTCACAAGGGCAAACAAATAGGCATTACACAAAGCGCTTTATAAAGTAGCTCAACATTTCTGCATCTACTTGTTCCATGGGGTGCTGAGTATTGGGCAGCATGCCCATCTGCGCACCAGGGAGTGCTTTATATACTGCCAGGGTTTCTTCAAGCGTTATCATCTTATCACGGTCGCCAAGGAGCAGGAGTGCGGGTGTTGATATGCCCGCATAGTCCTCTATCTTCAGTGTATTGTCTTTACCTAGCGCATGCAGCATATCTGCAGTGTCTGCCAATACCTTTTTCCAGTCGTTAGCTGCATGGCGTACCCTGAGTGCCGATGCGAAAGCCGGCACTTTGGTTTCGATCTTTTCAGCGTTCAGCATTTGCGCTTCTTTTGCTGCGATCTCTTCATTCCAGTGAAACTTAGTGGCGAGTGTTACCACCTTCTGCAAGCGCGCCGGATGTGTCTTTGCAAGGTACATGGCCACATAGCCCCCCATGCTATACCCAAAGATGGATACATCTTCCAAAGCCCCTTGCTCTATATACTGCAGTACTTCTTCAGCAAACGAGGAGATCGAAAAACCGGCTGGAGGAAAAGGCTTGCCACCGTGCCCCGAAAAGTTAAGGGTATGAATTTTATAGCTATCACTTAAAGCATTTGCCAGCGGCTGCATTTGATCGGCAGCACCTATAGCACCATGAAGTAACAAGAGGTTTTGCATGCCATAAAGATAATATCAAAATTAAAAAGCTCCCTGCATTTCTGCAGGGAGGCTTGTCGTTTTGGCTAGATGATCAGACCTGAAAAACTTTTCTTATTTCCTTTTGAGCAATTCAAAGATGCGAAACATACCTATGACAGAAAAATTTCCCAATACACTTAACCCTTCCTTTGCAACCGGTTAACAGGCAATTAGGAAAGACACCATGATACATCGACTAATACTTACAAGCGGAATTTGTATATTTAAAAGCCTTCTTGAAAAAATGAATACCCTGATGAAAACAACAAGCATTTTGCGCAGCCTTTTATTATTTCTTATAGTATCGCTTGCGGTGTCCTGCAAAAACACGGCACAAACCAAAGCCGGCGACCCGCGCCTGGCTGCTATAAAGCTGCCCCCCGGCTTTCATATCAGCTATTTTGCTACCGGTATAACGGATGCACGTTCGCTGGCGCTGGGTGCTAAGGGTACCGTGTTTGTAAGCAACCGTGATGGCGATAGAGTATATGCCCTCGTGGACGCAGATAACGATGGCGTAGCTGACAAAACCTATGTGATAGCAAAAGGCATGAACACACCTAATGGCATTACCTTCAGGAACGGATCGTTGTATATAGCGGAGGTAAGCAAGATATGGAGGCTGGATAATATAGAAGCACACCTTGCCGACCCCGGCAAGCCCGTACTGGTATATGATGGCTACCCTACCGACAAGCACCATGGCTGGAAGTACATTGCCTTTGGCCCCGATGGCAAGCTCTACATACCCGTGGGCGCGCCATGCAATATCTGTAACGACAATGAAAGAGATCCACGCTATGCGTCCATCACTCGTATGAACCCTGATGGTACGGGCTTCGAGATATATGCCGAAGGTATCAGGAACAGTGTAGGGTTCGACTGGCATCCTGTTACGAAAGAACTTTGGTTTACAGACAATGGCAGGGATCTGATGGGCGATGATTTTCCGCCAGACGAGTTGAACCATGCGCCTAAGAAAGGCATGCATTTCGGCTATCCTTATTACCATGGCGATAATGTGCCCGACCCTGTATATGGTAGCAAGCGCAGTGCTGCAGGCTCTACCAAACCTGTGCAAAAACTTGGGCCGCACGTAGCCGCATTGGGCATGAAGTTCTATACTGGCAATATGTTCCCCGGCGAGTATAAGAACCAGGTATTTATTGCCGAGCATGGCTCATGGAACCGCAGCACGCCCCTTGGCTACAGGCTTATGCTAGTACGCCTTAAGGGCGACTCCTCATGGAGTTATGAAGTGTTTGCCGAGGGCTGGCTGAAAGACGGTAAGGCCTGGGGCCGTCCCGTGGACGTTTTGCAGCTAAAGGACGGCTCACTGCTGGTCTCCGATGATAAGAATCATGCTGTGTACAGGATAACATACGACAAAAAGTAAGAATTTTGCATTTACTATTATAAAGCTGGCATCATTATTGGATAATTATACATGAGCCGATTCTTTAACATTGTTTTAGTAAAAAAGGGAACCGGTTTTGGAATACAATAGAAAGACAAAAGCTTAGTCAAAACATTACAATCACAACAGGACAATAAAAACTAAAAAAATGAAAAGCTTCAGTAAATGGATAATAGCGGTCGCAGTGCTCACTGTAGCCTTTGTAGCGGGTACCCCTGCTATCAAGGCCAGCGCACAGGACGACTATGTCTCTTACCAAACGTTTTATGACGACCTGTCGCCATACGGGCAATGGGTTAGTGACCCCCAGTACGGCGACGTATGGGTACCCGATGTGAGCGACGATTTCCGTCCTTATTATTCAGGCGGCCACTGGGTACTTACCGAATATGGTAACATGTGGGTATCAGACTATGCATGGGGTTGGGCAGCCTTTCACTACGGCCGCTGGACATACGATCCTTATTATGGCTGGGTATGGATACCCGGTACTGAATGGGGACCGGCATGGGTAAGCTGGCGCGGTAGTGACAGCTACTACGGTTGGGCTCCTTTAGGCCCGGGTGTTAGCATCAGTGTAGCATTTGGCGGCTACAGCTGCCCCGACAACTGGTGGGTATTCGTAGGCCCGCAGTACCTGTACAGGAGCGATTTTCACCGCTATTGGAGAGGCCCCGGTTACTACCACACATACAGCCACGGCGCTCACTATTTCAATAACAATTACCACAACAGGTATGTATATGGCCCGCGAGCTGAAGACTACCAGCGTGTAACGCACCAACGTGTGAACGTGTACAACGTAAGCAATGGCGGCCGCCCCGGCAGGACAGTAGTAAACGGCAACTCGGTAAATGTTTACCGTCCCGCAGTACGTGCTAACGCAACTAACGGACAGCGGCCGGCACCGGCAAATGCGGTACGTGCACCACGCGCTTTATCGGCACAGCCACAGGCAGTTACTAATGCCCGCCCTGAATTCAGGACAGCAGTAAGGAACCACCAGGTGCAACCCGTGAACAATACACGCAACCAGCCTGGGCCAGCCATCAGGCCGCAGAATACCAACCGCCAGGTGCCCGTGCAGCAGCCTAATACAAGGCCCGACCAGCGATTTGACAACAGGCCACAGCAGGTGCAGCCACAAAGGGTACAGCCTCAGCAACAGCCGGACCGCAGGTTCGACAACAGGCCGCAGCAGCAGCCACAGAGGATGGAACCACAAAGGGTACAGCCTCAGCAACAGCCGGACCGCAGGTTCGACAACAGGCCGCAGCAGCAACCAGAGAGGATGGAACCGCAAAGGGTACAGCCTCAGCAACAGCCGGACCGCAGGTTCGACAACAGGCCACAGCAGCAACCGCAGAGGATGGAACCACAAAGGGTACAACCTCAGCCACAACCGCAAAGGATGCAGCCACAACAGCAGCCGCAGAGAATGGAACCACAGCGGATGCAGCCACAGCCACAGAGGGTACAACCCCAGCAGGCACCGGCTATGCGCCAGGAACCAAGGCAACAGCCTACCCCAGCCCCACGTAATGAAAACGAAAGGCCCGGCGGAAGGAGATAAGAAAAGACGAATTAATACTCGATATGAGGCTGCCCCGAAGGGGGCAGTCTTTTTTTGTGCCACACTTCCGGTTTTTACATTAATCTAATATCGGAAGTGACTTATCCACATTTTTTAACATTGTTTACTGAAATTCAATAAATTGCAAGGGATACCTAATGTGGATTCGACACCCGATCTGCACCCGGTTATTGCAGATTTGCACCCGATAGTTGAGCATCTTGGACCAATCATTGACTATGGATTGACTATGCCACTACCATGATTTTACCTCAGTTCGTTGCCTTGGCAATGACATTCATTGACTATGGTATTACCATGATTCTTCCATGTTTCGTGGTCCAGATAATGACCATCATTGACTAGGGATTGACTATGGCAGAACCGCATTATCCCCTCCCTGACGGGAGGGAAGTTCTCTCTCGTAGCGTTTACAATATCCTGCTGAAAAACCGGGATTCTGTTTTCCTTATGTCAAAGAACTTATGCCGCGAAAATTCGAGGCAACATGGCAAGATACAGTCGTCAACAAGGCAAACCCAAATAATGATATCCACATTTTTACCCGCGGCATTTGTGGCACCTTACCCAAGGAACTTTTTGCCTCAAGAAATTCACAAAATTGACAAAGCTCATTGGAAACAATAATGTTTTTCCGGTATTTTGTATGCAGCAAAAAAACGGTACAAAAATGAAAAAGATCACCGCCATCCTTTTAGCAGCAATATATCTCACATCCTGCCACAGCACCGGCAAAAAGGTTGGCGAGGCAGGCACTGAAATAGTAACAAGTATTAAAGAAGGTATAGACAAAAACCTCGAATGTACCCTCGAGCTATCCCCCGCCCTGCAAAATAAAGGAATGAAGACCGGTAAATTCATCATTAAAGAAGATACCCTCAGTGTCTATTTTATCTTCGACAATGATATCGATCAGCATGTCATTGCCCGGTTAACTGATAAAGATGGCAAAGAATACGGCCGTGTAAGCCAGGCAATCACAGGCAAAAAAGCAGAAGCAAAATTTATTGATTTTGTATTCGATAAAAGAACGGATATAGAACACAAAAGCAAGATAGTGTTAGAATAAGAATACTTCCATCCCCCGTGAAACTGGTTTAAGTTTAGCGAAGCGTAACTTAAATCAGACGACAGAACGAAGGATTGCATCCGGCAGCATATGTTCTGTAGCCAGATCGGAGTTCAGAACAACAATTCAAGTGGCAAAAGTCCATCCTTATTTTCGTAGTAATTTATAGCGCTGCTGTAGACATAATGTTGCGGTTCGTAAACAATTCCTGCCCTGACAGGGTTCTCATGAATATACCTGAGTTTTTGCTGCATCATGACCTCGTCACCGAGCAATATAGGGTGATTGTCCTGTTGCCAGAATTGATAATCTTTGTTGTTGCTATTTTCCTCGCCTGCGGATTTAAATAGCCACATCATCCATGACTTCCTGCTTTCCTGTATATTATCATCTATCGCTTTCAGTAGTTCTTTGGAAGTATGGCGCTTCAGGTCGCGCATGATATTCTCCAGCTTGTTTTCCCTGCTGCTGATAATAAGATGCACATGGTTATTCATAATAACCCAGGCATGGAGCGACAGGCTCTTGTTATCAATACAATATTTGAGGCTGTTTATTACGATGTCCTTATACTGCGGCCTGCTGAGTGCATCGATCCAGTTAATCACGGAAAAGGTGACAAAGTGCGCATAGTCGCTATCCCCGAAACGGTAACGTGTGGCCATTTGATAAAAATACTTTCTGTTGGGGTATTTGGCAAGTGTGGGGTCGATTGCGCTTTTGCCTATGGTTACGGGGTATTGGCTCGATTGGGCTTTTGCCTATGGGCTGCCGGGCACAGCCTTTCGTTCTATCTGCTGATTTAAGTTACGCTGACGCTAAACTTAAACCAGTGGGGAAGGATAAAAATACTTCTGTTGGGGTATTTGGCAAGTGTGGGGTCGATTGCGCTTTTGCCTATGGTTACGGGGTATTGGCTCGATTGGGCTTTTGCCTATGGGCTGCCGGGCACAGCCCTTCGTTCTATCTGCTGATTTAAGTTACGCTGACGCTAAACTTAAACCAGTGGGGGTGGCCCCAATGTTTGCCGTAGTTGCCAAAATTTCATCACCGTTATAAGGCAATCCTGATCCCGTACTTGCAACAGTACTAAGAATACCCGTATTGATATCCACCTTCCGAACAAATGCGGGACTATCGGTAAAATATACATCCCCATGTTTATCTACACCGATACCTAATAAGCCTGTAATATTTGCAGCTGTAGCCAATCCCCCATCATTGGTATGGCCCCTCACTCCCGTTCCTGCAATCGTACTTACCATCCCTGAGACATCTACTTTTCTAATCCTGTAATTGTGGCCGTCAACAAAATATAAGTTCCCAAAGGAATCAAAGGCAATATCTTGTAAACCATTTATTTTGGCTGTGTTTGCAGATATTCCGTCTCCATTGTAACCGGAAATCCCGGTACCAACATATGTTGTGATTATTCCGGTACTTGCATTCACTTTACGAATACGATAGTTACCATTGTCGGAAATGTAAATATTATCATCTTTATCTACTGTCACACATGCTGGGGTCTTTAATTGCGCATTAACTGCCAAAATATTATCTCCATTGTACCCTCCGGTACCTGTGCCAGCAATAGTTGAAATGATACCAGTACCTGCATCTACTTTTCTAATTCTTTGATGGTTAGCATCAGCGATATAAATATTGCTATGCGAATCAACAGCAACGCTACCAAATAATCCTAAGTTCGCCGCGATGGCCGGCCCTCCATCACCCAAAGCAACAACTCCTCCACCCGCAATGGTGGTAATGATCTGCCCCATCACCATAGCAGGTAATACCAATAAGATAAATAGGAGCTTCTTCATAGTATCAAAAGTAGTAATTTTTATTATTGGGTAAGTGGGCAGATTTGGCTTTGTCCATGTTTCGTGAGATTGCTTCGGCGCGCGGCAGCGCGCAGGGCTTGGCGCGCTTCTCGCAATGACGCAACAAAAAAGGCTGCCCGTTTCGGGGCAGCCTTTTCAATATTTGCATTGAATATTACTATTCTTCTTCGTCAAACTGGAGTACATCGCGGTTAGCCATCAGCAGTTCAAATTCTTCTTTTGAACCAACCACCATGTCATCGAAGTCGCGCATACCGGTACCTGCTGGTATCAGGTTACCTGTAATAACGTTCTCCTTCAGACCCAGGAGCTGATCGCTCTTGCCGTTGATGGAAGCCTGCGACAGTACCTTGGTTGTTTCCTGGAACGATGCAGCCGATATCCAGCTCTGTGTACCCAGTGATGCCTTGGTGATACCCAGCAGCAATGGCGCTGAGGTAGCAGGTGCGGCATCGCGGTATTCAATAAGCTTTTTATCTGCACGGCGCAGTACGCTGTTCTCTTCGCGGATCTCGCGGAGGGTAACGATCTGGCCGGGGTGCATGTTCTCAGAATTGCCTGATTCGGTAACTACTTTCTTGTCGTAGATCCAGTCGTTCTCTTCCATGAATTCGAACTTATCAACTGTATCATCTTCAAGGAACTTAGTATCTCCCGGATCAACGATGGTAACCTTACGCATCATCTGGCGAACGATAACTTCAATATGCTTGTCGTTTATCTTCACACCCTGCAGACGGTATACTTCCTGTATCTCGTTCACCAGGTATTCCTGTACTGCGAACGGACCTTTGATAGAAAGGATATCGCCCGGAGTGGTAGCACCATCGGAAAGCGATGTTCCTGCCTTCACGAAGTCACCATCCTGCACCATGATGTGACGGGTAAGCGGCACCAGGTATTTTTTAACCAATCCTTCGCGCGACTCCACGATTATCTCGCGGTTACCACGCTTCACATTACCAAAGGCTACAACACCATCTATCTCCGCAACAACTGCAGGGTTACTTGGGTTACGTGCTTCAAACAATTCGGTAACACGTGGCAGACCACCCGTGATATCGCGGCTACGGCCGAGTACACGTGGTATCTTCACAAGCACCTGCCCGTTGTGCACGGCATCGCCTGTAGCAACTATGATATGCGAGCCAACAGGAAGGTTATAAGATTTCTCTTCTTTACCTTCAACTATGATGGCAGGTATCTTGGTCTTATCTTTTGTTTCTATTACAACCTTTTCACGGTGGCCAGTCTGCTCATCGGCTTCTTCACGGAAAGTAACACCTTCGATAACGTTCTCCAGTTTTACTTTACCTGTTACTTCCGATATGATCACCGCATTGAAGGGATCCCATGTACAGATCACATCACCTTTAGCAACCTTCTGCCCGTTAGATACTTTAAGTATAGAACCGTAAGGAATGTTGTTGGTGATCAGCAGGCGGTCGTTAGTTACGTCAACTATACGCACTTCACCCGTACGGCCTATTACCATGATATTGGTCTCGCCCTCGGCATCTGTATACTTGGTAGTACGCAGGCCATCGAACTGAACTGTACCATCGAACCTTGCAACCAACTGCGACTCGATAGCAGAAGAACCCGCAACACCACCCACGTGGAAGGTACGCAGTGTAAGCTGTGTACCCGGCTCACCGATGGACTGTGCAGCTATGATACCAACGGCATCACCCTTCTGTGTCATGTAACCTGTTGCCAGGTTCTTACCATAACACTTAGCGCATACACCACGACGGCTTTCGCAGGTAAGTACCGAGCGTATCTCTACAGAATCGATCGGGCTTTCTTCTATACGTTTGGCAACGTCTTCAGTTATTTCGCTACCTGCGGTCACTATCAATTCGTCGTTCAACGGATCGAATATATCGTGCAGGGAGGTACGGCCAAGGATACGGTCGTACAACGGTTCTACTATTTCTTCATTGTCCTTCAGTGCCGAAGTAGCAATACCACGAAGTGTACCGCAATCTTCTTCATTGATAACAACATCCTGTGCAACGTCAACAAGACGACGTGTCAGGTAACCGGCATCGGCCGTTTNNCAAGACCTTTACGCGCACCGTGGGTTGATATAAAGTACTCCAATACGCTCAAACCTACCTTGAAGTTCGAAAGGATCGGGTTCTCGATAATTTCAGAACCTGAAGAACCACTACGACGAGGTTTAGCCATCAGGCCCCTGAGGCCTGCAAGCTGTTTAACCTGCTGTTTGGAACCACGGGCACCTGAATCAAGCANNCAAGCATCATGTACACAGAGTTGAAGCCCTGCTTATCCAATGCCATTTCACGTATCAGCGTTTCTGTTACACGGGTATCCACGCGCGACCAGATATCGATTATCTGGTTGTAACGCTCATTGTTCGTAATGAGGCCCATGTTATAGTTCTCCCACACTTCCGATACTTCGGTATGGGCGTTATTGATCAGTTCTTCTTTTACTTCCGGAACGGTAAGATCCTTAATGTTGAACGACAGACCACCACGGAAGGCGGTACGGAATCCAAGTGTTTTGATATCATCCAGGAACTGTACTGTCTTAGGTATGGTTGTATTCTTCAGGATGGTACCGATGATCTCACGCAGTGATTTCTTGGTAAGCAGTGCGTTCACAAAACCATTTTCTTTTGGTACGAACTGGTTGAAGATCACACGGCCGACTGTTGTTTCTATCAGCTGCCTTTCGAGGCCGCCGTCGGCAGTACGTACATCAGCTTTAACCCTGATCCATGCATGCAGGTCAACTTTACCTTCGTTATGCGCAATAGTTACTTCGTCGGCATTGTAGAAGGTCATGCCCTCGCCTTTCACTATTTCAGTACCTATTGTTTTCTTACCCTTGGTAATGTAATACAGACCAAGTACCATGTCCTGTG
>DDET01000065.1:34364-34595 GCA_002336915.1 Bacteroidetes bacterium UBA1947
CACCATCGAAATCCGCGTTGAACGCCGAGCACACCAGCGGGTGAAGCTGTATGGCTTTACCTTCTATCAGTTTTGGCTGGAAGGCCTGTATAGATAACCTGTGCAGTGTTGGGGCACGATTCAGTAATATCGGGTGGCCTTTCAGTACATTTTCCAGGATATCCCAAACTACTGACTCTTTACGCTCCACTAATTTCTTAGCGCTCTTCACTGTTTTTACGATACCTCTTT
>DDET01000021.1 GCA_002336915.1 Bacteroidetes bacterium UBA1947
CAAGCGGTCAGACGCGTTGAGGGACTGGGCAGCGTCAGCACCGCTCCAAGTGGTCAGACGCGTTGAGGGACTGGGTAGCCTCAGCACCGCTCCAAGCGGTCAGACGCGTTGAAGGGCAACTTTCCACTGCGCCAATCATTAAAATCAGGTAAATCCTGCTTCTATTGATATATTTGCAGCCTATAATTATTCAATACATGGCATCTCAGAAACATAAATTAGCTACAAGACTCATACACGCGGGCGTTCACCCCGATCCTTCTACAGGCGCTATCATGACGCCTATTTACCAGACCTCTACATACGTGCAGGCTGCTCCCGGCGATCATAAAGGTTATGAATATGCCCGCACGCAAAACCCCACTCGCGATGTATTGCAGGCCTCTCTGGCCAATATCGAGAATGGCAAGTATGCTCTTTGCTTTGGTAGTGGCATGGCTGCTACTGATGCCGTAGCCAAGCTCCTGCAGCCCGGCGATGAGGTGATCGTTTCAAACGATCTGTATGGAGGCACCTATCGCATATTCACCAAGGTCTTTGCAAACTATGGCATCAGGTTTCAGTTCATAGATATGCACGATGCGCAAAACATCCGCAACTATGTCACCGACAAAACAAAAATGGTTTGGATCGAAACACCGACCAATCCCCTTTTGAATATTATAGACATAGAAGCTTGCGCTGCAATTACCAAAGAGCACAACTTAATATTGGTTACCGACAATACCTTCGCTTCACCATATCTCCAAAACCCCCTCGACTGGGGTTCGGATATCGTCCTGCACTCTGCTACCAAGTACCTCGGCGGCCACTCCGATGTAGTACACGGTGCACTTATCATGAATGACCAATCGCTCGAGGAGCGTCTGCGCTTTATACAGAATAGCTGCGGCGCCGTTCCCGGCCCGCACGATTGCTGGCTGGTACTGCGTGGCATCAAGACACTGCACGTACGCATGCAACGCCATTGCGAGAACGGTGAGGCTATCGCCCACTATCTTCGTTCCAATCCAAAAGTCGGCAGCGTACGCTGGGTAGGTTTCGAAGACCATCCCAACCACGCGATCGCCAAGAAACAAATGCGCGGCTTTGGCGGTATGATATCCTTCACATTGAAGGATGATAACATCGACGCAGCTTTAGAGGTTTTGAAGAAAACAGAATTATTTGCACTTGCCGAATCACTCGGCGGTGTCGAATCCCTAATAGGCCATCCCGCTACTATGACGCATGGTTCCATACCTCGCGAAGAGCGTATTAAGAACGGCTTGAGCGATTCACTCATCCGCCTCAGTGTAGGTATAGAAGATGTCGACGATCTGATTGCAGACCTGGCTAAGGCGATCGGTTAATAGAACAGTAACAAATATTTCAAAGGTGCAGCTCATAACTGCACCTTTTTTGTTTACACGATCTTAACACCCCGTCTTTCACATTGTCTTTTGCTTTAATGGCTATTAATTTTATCTTGGTAGTCCTTCTTCACACTTCAGGCAGGCCACTTGGCTAACACGCACTACTATCCCAATTCCATCAACATGTATGATGAGGACATATTGGAAGTACTCAAAAGCAAAGGCCTCATCGGCCTTTCACTGATACCGGATCCATAATATTTTGCAAAAAAATAAAAGGCCGGTCCCCGCATCGCGCATTATCGGTAACTTGTACTGATGTTGCGTTCCACTTGGACATTAAGGTTCTTTGCATCTTGCATGGCATTCATGCTCCTTTGCAATAATGCACGGCCTTCCAGGTTATTTATCCCTATGGATGCCGGCGGGCAGGATAATCACCTTAAAGCTTACGGGGTGGTTTTCGCTGCCCTGCAACAAGGCATTCCGGTCAGTTGGCTGCTTAATTACAGGGGTGGCAGTTTCGTGGTAGATGACAATTCCGATATCCGCAAAATGTGCAATGAACGCGGTGTTAGCTGTTTTAAAATCAATGACAAAGCATATGCCGGTGTAGAAAAGGAAATGGCTGATGGTGGCAACACATACAATATCGTGAAGCTTGAAAAAGTACCGAAAATTGCGGTGTACACCCCCGGCACTAAAAAACCCTGGGACGATGCAGTAACACTCGCGCTCACTTATGCGGAAATACCTTTTGATAAAATATATGCCAATGAAGTGCTGTCTGGCGCCTTGGCTAAATACGACTGGTTACACCTGCACCACGAGGACTTCACCGGCCAATTGGGTAAGTACTGGGGCCAGTTCGGCAACACTGATTGGTATCAGGATGAGCAAAATATACAGCAAGGGATCGCGGAAAAAAATGGCTTCAAAAAAATACAGCAAATGCAACTGGCCGTTGTAAAAAAGATACGCGCATTTGTGGCCAACGGCGGCAACTTGTTCGCCATGTGCTCCGCTACGGAAACATTTGATGTAGCGCTTGCCGCGGAGAATGTAGACATCTGCGAATCACCTTTTGATGGCGACCCGGTTGATAATAATTTTCAGCAAAAACTTGATTATTCAAAATGTCTCGCATTCACAAACTTCACGGTCTACCCGGAACCTATGCGCTATGAACATTCCAGCATCGACAATTTTTTTGCCCATATGGTGCCTGAGTATGCCGACACTTTTATACTCAGTACCTTCCCCGCGCAGCCCGACCCTGTCCCGGCCATGCTCACGCAAAACCACACAACATTTATCAAAGGCTTCATGGGGCAAACCACGGTTTTCCGTAAGGATAAAATAAAACCGGGCGTTTTGATACTCGCCGGTTATCCCCCGCCACAGGAAATAGGCGAGGACCCTGATCGCCCGGTCAATATCTACAACATGCACAATAATGAAGCCCGGTACATTCATGGCGACCTCGAAAAAGGTACCTGGACCTTCTATTCCGGCCACGACCCTGAGGATTTCCAGCACATGGTAAATGATGCCCCTACTGATCTGTCGGAGCATCCCAATTCGCCGGGCTACCGTCTTATTCTCAACAATGTTTTACTGCATGCGGCAAAAAGAGTCGTCATACCCAAGGTAGCTTGCTGCGATATACCGCTCACCATCCCTGCCCCTGAGCCAAAACCCGCCACCACCCCTCTTACTATCTCCGGCGCGGAATCCTACAATTTATATCCCACCGCTTCAAACGACCAGTTGATCATAACGGTGAACCACAGCGCTGATGAAGGTCCGGAAAAACGTAATACCAAAATAGAACGGGTGGTCATAACAAATATGGACGGAAAAGAACTCATCAACAAAACCGTGAGTGGCGAAAGTGTAAATGTAGACATCAAAGACTTGGCTCCCGGAATGTATATGGTAACCGTGAATGGTACTTATTCAGGTAAGCTGATGAAGGAGTAGGAGTAGAAACGTGTACTTGCTTTTACCTACGGATCACGCTTACAATTCTCTTTTCCCGACGAATCGCTCGTCAGAGGATTCATCGGCTCCCGATGAGAAGGATGCACGGAATATGCAGGCAATTTTGCTACCTCAGCCTGATTACTTAACTTAGCAATACCTCTTAATCTGCATTTATGCGTATTCTTAAATATTCCCTTAGCATGCTCCTGCTTAGTGCTGTCCTTTTTTCAGCCTGTAGGAAACATAGCAACTCATCTACGGGCGTCCCCACCGATGCTGAATATTTTATCTTTGGGGAGAATAATGGCTTTTGTCCCACCCCTTGTTCCCAGTACTACCAGATCATGAGCAACCAGCTTTACAAAAGCTATTTCGATAGCACAGGGGCTTTGCAATATTCCGGCACTCCTATGGCCTCGGATAAGTACAACATTGCATTGCCGGCCTTTACAGATTTCCCTTCTTATTTTTCTCTTCACCCTAACAAAGATATCCGTTGCCAAACCTGTGCCGATATGAGTTCCATACACCTGGAGTACAAACGGGGCGGTAGCGTTTACCAATGGAATATCGATTATCCATATGAAGGCATCCCGACCGAGATAAGAGCTTATGTTGATGAAGTGCACAACATCATGAACAATCTTAACTAACCTCCCAAAGTGGGAATTTTATAATATTTTGCAAAAATAGGCCATGCCCGGCCTCTTGTGGTAGAATGTCTGTAAATTACAGCTACAAATTTTTTTGCCATGAGATTTCGTTCGTTTACACTTTGTATTGCCTTATTATTCCTCTATAACGCGGCTTTTGCGTCCAAACTGCTCATCCCAATGGATGCAGATGGGCAAAGCAATCATCTTAAAGCTTACGGAATAGCCTACGCTGCCTTGCAACAAGGCATACCTGTATATTGGCTGCTCAATTACAAAGGCGGCAGCTTCGCGCTCGATAACGACAGGGAGATCGCCGGCCTCTGCAAAGACCGTGGCGTTACCTGCACCAAAATAAGCAACAACGAATATGATGGTATCGTGAAAAGCATAAAGGCTCCCGGTTTTAATGGCGACATAGTAAAGCTGGAGAAAGCTCCTAAAATTGCCGTCTACACTCCCTTGGGCAAAATGCCCTGGGACGATGCAGTTACATTGGCCCTCACTTATGCCGAGATACCTTTCGATAAATTGTATGCCGACGAAGTACTTGCAGGCGATCTCGACAAGTACGACTGGCTGCACCTGCATCACGAGGACTTCACGGGCCAGATGGGTAAGTTCTGGGCACAATACCAAAAAGCTATCTGGTATATGGAAGACAAAAGGAACATGGATGCGCTTGTTGCTAAGCATGGCTTTAAGAAGCAATCGGAACTACAACTTGCTGTAGTGAAAAAGATCCGCGACTTCGTAGCAGGCGGTGGCAATTTATTTGCTATGTGCACGGCTACCGACACTTACGATTTAGCGCTCGCGGCCGATGGCACAGATATCGATCCCGAGCCTTTTGATGGTGACCCGATGGACAACAACGCCCAGAAAAAACTCGACTATTCCAAATGTTTTGCCTTCACAAATTTTACCCTTTCCACAAATCCATATGAATTCGAGTTTTCTAATATAGACAATACAAATTTCCGCCACGTGCCCGAATCTGCCGATCGTTTCGCACTCCACAATTTCTCTGCAAAAACAGATCCGGTGCCCGCAATGCTTTGCCAAAACCACACTACCAGTGTTAAAGGTTTTATGGGGCAGACCACCGCCTTCCGCCTCGACAACCTGAAGCCCGGTGTGGTCATACTTGGCGACTTTGTTGCAGCAGACGAAGCACGTTATATACACGGCCTGTACGGCAACGGCTCATGGACATTCTACGGCGGCCACGATCCGGAAGACTACCAGCACACAGTAGGCGACATGCCCACCAACTTGGAAATGTACCATAGCTCTCCCGGCTACCGTCTTATCCTGAATAACCTGCTTAGCCCCGCTGCGCACAAAAAAGAAGTCCCGCACATCATAGATGCACCAGCTATCACACAGGCTACATCAGTTAAGCCAATACAGCCAAATACTCCTGCTTCAGATCAATACAATATTTACCCAAGCCCTGCTAATAACCAGCTCATCGTTAGCTTTAACCACAACTACGATCTGGGCACTGTAAAAGGCAGCGCTAAAATAGAACACGTAACTATAACGAACCTGGAAGGCAAAGAGATCATCAGCCAGCCTTGCAGCAGCGAGAGCGTGAACATAAATGTAAAAGAATTGCCCTCAGGCATGTACATGGTGATTGTAAATGGCATCTATGCCGGCAAATTCATGAAAGAATAGAACAAATAGATTTTATACAAAAAGCAATGCCCACGGTTGAAACCGTGGGCATTTTATTATCTATTCTAAGTGCAATCGTTTTAACAGTTTATTCGCTCTAATCAATAAGTATCTCCCCCGTCATCTCCTGCGGTATCGTAATGCCCATATAATGCAGTATACTCGGCGCTATATCACCCAGTTTACCCGGGCGCAATACACCCTTATAATCATTCGATAT
This sequence comes from Bacteroidetes bacterium UBA1947, assembly GCA_002336915.1. GTDB lineage: Bacteria > Bacteroidota > Bacteroidia > Chitinophagales > Chitinophagaceae > MKUN01. The sequence continues at coordinate 5,898 of DDET01000021.1, forward strand.
CAGGAACAGCGGCACAGGGTTAAGCGTGTGGGCAGTATTAGGACTGCCATCTTCATTTATTAAATAATCAGCATTGCCATGGTCCGCAGTTAAGAAGATCGCATAGCCATGTTCCAATGCCAGCGGTACTATTTTCGATACACAGGTATCCACAGTTTCCACTGCTTTTATCACTGCATTCCATACACCCGTATGCCCTACCATATCTGCATTGGCAAAGTTCAGGCATATAAAATCAGCGCTTTCTTTTGCTATCTCAGGCAGTATGGCATCTGTTACTTCAAAAGCGCTCATCTCCGGTTTCTGGTCATAAGTGGTCACCGTCTTTGGCGATGGTACCATAATGCGGCTTTCCCCTTTAAATGGATTTTCACGCCCGCCCGAAAAGAAGAACGTAACATGCGGGTACTTCTCCGTCTCCGCTATGCGTATTTGTGTTTTGCCATTTTCTTCCAGCACCTCGCCCAGGGTTTGCACCAGGTCTTTATTGTCAAATATGATACCTACATTTTTGTAGGTCTTGTCATATTCAGTCATGGTCACATAATGCAGGTCCAGCGGGTGCATATTCTGCTCCGGGAATTTTTCCTGTGTCAGCGCAGTAGTTATTTCCCTGCACCTGTCCGTCCTGAAGTTAAAGCACAGCACCACATCACCATCTTTTATGTTGGCGATAGGCTGCCCATTATCATCACAGGCAATTATCGGTTTTATGAATTCATCCGTTACTCCCTCATTGTATGACTCGTTTATAGAAGCTAAGATATCCTTGCTGTGTGTTCCTATGCCTTGTGTAAGTGCATCATAAGCCACTTTCACTCGCTCCCATCGCTTGTCCCTGTCCATTGCGTAAAAGCGCCCGGTTACCGAAGCCAGTTTACCACCCGTCTTTTGCAGGCAGCCTTCCAGCTCAGTAATAAAGCCCAATCCGCTCTTAGGATCAGTATCCCTGCCGTCGGTAAAGGCATGTACCGCAAAGTTCACCCCATTCCTTTGCGCCAGTTCGCACAGCGCTTCCAGGTGTTTTATATGCGAGTGTACACCGCCGTCGCTCACCAGTCCTATAAAATGCATTGTCTTGCCACCGGCTTTTGCAGCGGTAAAGGCCGCATTCAACACGGCGTTTCGCTCCAGTTCCCCTTCGCGAATGGCCACATTCACTCTTTGCAACTCCTGGTATACTATGCGCCCGGCCCCTATATTCAGGTGCCCCACTTCCGAATTGCCCATCTGGCCATCCGGCAGCCCCACAGCTTCGCCGCAGGTTACCAGCTCAGTATTTGGATACTTACTATATAACGATTTTACAAAAGGTGCATTAGCATGGGCTATGGCATCGGCTTTCGGCACTTTTCCGTGGCCCCAGCCATCCATTATGATGAGCATTACTTTTTTCAACATGGGCGCAAAAGTACGATATCTGCAAGGTTTACAGAATGTCCACGGTCATTTATTAGGAAGTATTTTAACATTTAATATAAGAAATGTGCTTTTTTCTGTTATATTTGTATCCCCCAACCAAAAAATGCATGTTTTCGTATGTTTACAGGACCGCACTTTTTGGGTAATTTGAAACGGAAATGCCAAATTTGGCTTGGTTTTTGAGGTATTAGGTTGTTTGGACTTGAGACGTATTGAAATGAAGAATTTATACAAAAAGGCTTTTTTAACTATAGCATCATCCTTCCTGCTGGTTGCCGCCCACGCGCAGTCGGTGCTGGAAGATGTGGTTAATGCTGTACGCAACAGTAATACTGCCACCTTAGAAAAGTATTACGATAATATCGTACCCATAACTATTAACAACACCCAGTCGGCATATAGCCGCACACAGGCCTCCCTGGTACTTAAGGATTTCTTTTCAAAGAATGTGCCGAAAGATGTCACCATTCTTAACAGCGGTTCGGCCACTACCAACTCGCAGTTCGCTATTGGTACCCTTACTACCAATACAGGCACATTCAACCTGTATATCCTGCTTAAGTCTAAAGACAATATCTTCCTCCTGCAGGAACTGAGGCTGAATAAATAATCATCTGTACTTTAATTATAAAACAAGCGGGGCTCAAAGCCTCGCTTGTTTACTTTTAGTACACCCCCTCCACTCCTCACAATCTATCCAACATCACCATCTAAAAACCTGTCTTAACCATCTTAGCAAGCTTCTTTAATTATAAGACGTATCTCGGCACCCATATCTTGGTGCCCGGACAAAATATTTTTCCAAAAGAAAAGAGCGGAGTAAAAACCCCGCTCTTCGCCTTTCAGCCTGTCCTTATGATCCGTCACTATCTTTGCCTCCCGATATTTCTCAAGCTATCAACCTATCAACTACCTCAAACCCGCTATCGATTTACCCCTCGGGTACTTAATCGTATATGCTATCTTCTCTTTTACTGTCTCGTTAGGCTTCACAGTCAGCACCCACTTTACCGATCCGCTGGTTTCATCAAATGTGCCGTCTTTGTATTCGGTATCTTCTATCACTATGTCCTTATCATTGCTTATCGGTATTTGGTCCACCAGTGTAATTGATATGGGCTCTTTCCTGGTGTTGCGTATGCTTATATTGTAGGCAAAGCTTTCGCGCACATTGGTACCTATGGTCTTCACGCTTCGCTGTGTCTTATCTATCTCTCTGCGTACTACTATCTTCTTATCACGTCCCAGCGAGAAGTTCATGGTGTCTTTTATGTTACGCACATCTGTGTACCCCTGTCCTACATACGAACCTTCATAGAAGATATTGGTCTTCGCAGGTAGTAAGTTCAGGTCTTCCCAGTTGGTCACCTGTGCCTGCAGGAAGGCATCACGGTCGCGCTTAGGCACTGCGTAGTACCTGTATGTTGCAGGCAGCTCGTAGCTCTTTACCGATACCAGGTGCTCCTGCCCGTCACTGGGTATATTGTATGGCAGCTCTATATCAAAAGTGGTATTGATGCCGGAGTTATCTACCTGTACATACTCGTTCAGCGTGGTCTCATCTTGTTTTGGTGCCGGTGCTTCGCTTGCTACCACCATCCGGTCGGCATAGGCCTTCTGTGCCATGGGCACCTGGTTGGCATATCCTGCACCATATGCTACAGGCTGGTTAAAGCTCAGGTACCATGGGTTCAGCACGGGTGCTTCAGCGCTCTCGCTTGGGTTACCTGTTGAGAGTACCAGTCGTACGTTACCCCATTTCACACCACTGTTCTGGAACACATTAGCCTTGTAGAACAGCTTCACCGGTGCATTTATCTTTTCTACGCGCAGGTCATATGTTGGTGTCCATCCTGCATTGGTAACTACGTAGGTAAGGCGTACATCGGTAGTAGTAGCGGTTGGTGCGTAGAACTTCACCAGCAACTGCCCACCGGGCTGGAAATCTTTCTTCTGTTCTTCTTCCAACTGCTTGCCCAGCATGGCTATGCGCTCATCCTGTTTCTTCAGCTTCAGCTCCATCTTCTTCTTATCATCCAGCAGCTTGCCCAGCCTTGCATTCACCAGGTTCAGCATCTTCTCCAGCTCCGCTACGCTCAGGCCGGTATTGGCGCCTGCCACCTTCCTGTTATCCTGTATCAGGCTTATCTGTTCCTTTATTACCGTTATCTGGTTGTCTATCGCACCCCGCTCATCGCCCATCAGCTCTATGCTGTCCTTTATAGCCTTCGCCTTCGGGCTTAGGTTATCATTGTTCAGGTAGTTGTTCTGGAAGGTAGTGCTCTGTACCACTACATTATTGCCCGTGCTCAGGCTAAGGCTTTGCTGGTTTATATCACCCGCTATATTGGTGAAGATCACCTCGCTCTCGCCCTGCGGCAGGGTTACTTTCGCAGTGCTCACAAGCTCTGCTCCTCTTAGGAATACCGTCGCTTGTTCAATATTGGCCTTTAGCTGTGTATCGGCGTATGCCGCTGTGCTGATGAATACCGCAAAGATTGCAGCGCTCAGGTAAATGGACTTCCGGATCATAAAAATTGGTTTTGCTATTAAGGTGCAAAAAGCGCTCCTATTCCATAACCCTACTCCATTTTTAGTATTATTTAACTTAGTGTGTCTCCTACAAGCCGTCTTCAAGTATTGTTAGGTGATGTATAAAGGCCTTGTCTTCCTCACAGTAATAATTCGATTTATACAATATCAAATTATTACCTTTATACTTTATCGTTCCTCGCTCACCATTTTCGACACAATTTTTATAGTGGTTTGACTCTCTTGTATAAATATTAAATGAGGGTGGGGTCGAACAAAGATATTTTGTAAGTTCATTTACATGCTTAAAATGAAGTACCCGCTTTTTTTTAAACATCCTCAGTGGAATACACAAAGTCAAAACACAATCATCCTTGAATAACCTTTCCTTAACGGCAATCCCTTTATGAAACGAGATGAACGACTTTTCTATCCAATCAGAACGGTACTTTGAGATAGAAGTGATCTGGTCGATATGGAGATCCGTGAAGGGTTCAAAGTTCTCGATTTGAGCACCTTCCAACATCCAGTCTTCAAGTATTCGTTCACCCTTGAGTTTAAAATTCATAAATAGGATTTGTCCATTTCCCCCTTCAGGGGGCTAGGGGGTTTTCACAATTCTCAATTTCGCATAGTTCATCATTATCTTCTTGGTGCCGTGCCCTCCTTCAAACTGTATAGAGGCTATCCTGTTGTTCATGCCCCCTTCCAGCGTCAGTATTGTGCCGAAGCCAAATTTCTGGTGCTCAACTTTCATACCTACTTCCATTTCCATCACATCATCGGCCTTAAAGTCGGCGCTGGCCTGGTGTGGCTTCGCTGTAGGCTGCGCCAGCTTATCGGCCAGCTTCTTTAGCGATGGTACTTTGTCGAAGCTCTGGTTCAGCATATTGCCAAAGGCGCCCACACTGCCACGCGCGGTATTGCTCATACCTGTGAACGACCTGTCCACATGCTTATCCGGTATCTCTTCTATAAAGCGGCTGGGGTCGTTCTGCACCAGCTGGCCAAAGCGGTAGCGGCTGTTAGCATAGGTCACCCAGAGGCGATCCTTGGCCCTGGTTATCGCTACGTAGAAGAGGCGTCTTTCTTCCTCCAGGTCGTTACGGTCATACATGCTCATCGCACTGGGGAAGAGGTTCTCCTCCAGCCCTACCACGAACACGCAGGGGAATTCCAAACCCTTTGCCGCATGTATGGTCATCAGCGTTACAGTGTCGGCGTTCTCATCCTTGTTCTGGTCGGCATCTGTCAGCAGGGTTATCTGCTGCAGGTAGCTGCCCAGGCTTTTATCTTTCAGCTCGCCTTCTTCGTCGGGCGTCTCTGTAAATTCTTTTATCGAGTTCAGCAGTTCCTGCACGTTCTCATAGCGCGCCAGTCCTTCCACGCTCTTATCATTATACAGCTCGGCCACCAGTCCCGTATGCTTGCCTACTGCAAAAGCCACATCATAGGCATTCTGCTTTTCCAGCATCGTGCGGAAGCTATGTATCATTGTCACGAAGTTCTCTATGGCTGTGCCGCCCGCGCCCTTTATACCGTGCAGCAGGGGGTTCTCTATCACCTCCCAAAAGGTTTTGTCCTGCATATTGGCCACCACCATTATCTTCTCAATGCTGGTCTTGCCTATGCCCCGCGCCGGGTAGTTGATGATGCGTTTTATATTCTCCTCGTCCTGCCCGTTCACTATCACCCGCAGGTAGGCCAGGAAGTCCTTTACTTCTTTACGCTGGTAGAACGATGTGCCGCCGTATAGCCTGTAGGGTATGTTCATCCGCCTCAGGCTTTCTTCAAACGATCGGCTCTGTGCATTGGTGCGGTACAGTATGGCAAACTGGTTGTTGCGGTAGTGGTTGCGCATCTGCTGTTCCTTAATGGCATCGGCCACAAAGCGGCCTTCGTCATTATCGGTCATGGTGCGGGCCAGTATTATCTTATCGCCTTCCGTGTTCTCCGTCCACAGGTTCTTGGGTATCTGGTTCTTGTTATTGCCTATTATCTGGTTGGCTACGTTCAGTATGCTCTGCGTACTGCGGTAGTTCTGCTCCAGCTTCACAATTTTCACATCCTCGTAGTCGTCCTGGAACTGCAGTATGTTCTGCACCGTAGCCCCGCGGAAGGAGTAAATGCTCTGCGCATCATCGCCCACCACACATATGTTCTCATGCCTTGCCCCCAGCATTTTTATAATAGCATACTGCGCCAGGTTGGTATCCTGGTACTCATCTATCAGCACGTACTGGAACTTATGCTGGTACTTGGCCAGTACATCCGGGAACTGCGTCAGCAGCACGTACATCTTGAACAGCAGGTCATCAAAATCCATGGCCCCGTTCTTAAAGCAGCGCTTGGTATAGCTGTCGTATATATCACCCAGCAGTGGGCGGTTGCTCTTGGCGTCCTCCTGCTGTATGCTATGGTCCATCTTGTAGGCTACGGGGTCTATCAGGCTGTTCTTGGCAGCGCTGATGCGGTTGTACACATAAGCGGGTTTGTAGTGCTTATCGTCCAGGTTCATGTCGTTCACTATACCCTTTATCACGCTCTTGGCATCGTCCGTATCGTATATGGTAAAGTTGTTGGGGTAGCCCAGCTTATTAGCCTCGGCCCGCAGTATGCGCGCGAACACCGAGTGGAAAGTACCTATATATAGATTGCGTGCTTCCGTATTGCCCAGTATCTTCTCCACCCTTTCCTTCATCTCGGCCGCTGCCTTATTGGTAAAAGTGAGCGCCAGTATATTGAAGGCATCCACACCCTTATGCATCAGGTAGGCTATGCGCGTAGTGAGTACCTTGGTTTTGCCACTGCCCGCACCCGCCACTATCATTATGGGCCCCTCTATATGTAATACCGCCTCCCGCTGATTCTCGTTCAAACCCTCTAAATAATTCTGCATGTGGCAAAAGTAATTAATTGTAATCAGCCGATGTGATGATTGGCTGTTTTGGTAATGGTATGTTTATTCACATACTCTAAAATGATAATTTCCGGTTTCCGGTTGAAAAAATAATTTCCGGTTTTGGAAGGGGTAAATCGCTGAAAGGCTTACCAGGATTGCCGTATTACGTTTCAGGATAATTTCTGGTTTTTTCCGGTTTCATTTCCGGTTCACCTTTTCGATCTGTTCCGATCATTTCCAGTTTACTCCAGATCCGGTTCCGATTTTTTCCGGTGCGGAGGATGCCCTATTTAGAAATGCCTCCCGCTGAAGGGCGGGACTGGCTGATCGGGCATGAAATAAAAATCGGGCATTTCCTAACAGTGTTAGCCGGATGGAATATGCATGGATATTGAGTTATTACATTTTTTATACCATGCCCGATTTGTGCCCGATTCGGACATTTATGCCCGAATGCCCATTTATTCCAATAATCAAAGAACTTCAAATTTAGCCTTGCCAAAACTCTCACATTTAGAGCGCTTCGTAATGGCCAGGCGCTAGCTGAGCAAGCCTCGCAACGACGCGAGAAAAGCTACAGAACCAAGCAAGATACTATTATTAACAAGCGGTTTCCAAATGAAGATATCCACATTTTTGCAGGCTTTAGTTCAGTATTTAAGTTTACCCACTGGTACGCGTTTGTAGCAAAGCCCTGTGGCGGGCCAAACCGGAGTTCTTCATTCCCGCACCCGCTCAAACATTACTTGAACTGCAGAATTTAGCCCTGCAGGAACACAACTAAATGCGTAATTTTGCAACACCCTTCGCCTGCTGATCAACATTTATTATTATGCAGAAAATCAAGATCCTGGTCCGGGGTTTGCTCTCCCTCTTTGTCTTTACAACGCTATTGTTCCTCTGCGCCGGCAGGATTGACTATATGCAGGGCTGGATCTTTCTTGCCACAAATTTCTTTACCAGCCTTATGTACTTTTTTGCCTACCCAAAAGATGCTGCTCTTCAGCAGGAGCGCTCACAGATAAAGGAGGATGCAAAATCCTGGGACAAGTTATTACTGGGGCTTTCAGCATTGGTCTATCTCTGTAACATGATAATATCCGGGCTTGATTCCGGCCGCTTTCACTGGTCGCCGGCGTTCGGCTGGCCTGTCTACGCTGCCGGGGTATTGTTAACCATAGCCGGGCAACTTATTTTCATTACTGCCCTCCGGCAAAACAAATTTTTCTCCAGCATTGTCCGTATTCAAAAAGAGCGAGCGCATTCAGTTTGCGATACAGGCATTTACAAAATAGTGCGCCACCCAGGCTACCTAGGCATGATAATATCGTTGCTCGGGCTTCCCTTGCTCACAGGCTCGGTTTGGAGCCTCATTCCTACCTCGCTTGCTGTTATCCTGCTCTTTATCAGGACTGCGCTGGAGGATAAAACTTTAAGGAACGAATTGGAAGGGTACACAGAGTACACCACAAAAACCCGCTACAAACTTATTCCCGGCATTTGGTAATGTTTGCCTTCAACTTCAGATTGCCCTCCAAGGTCCGATGATCGCAGGAAAGCACAGGTATATTATCAATATGCCTGTGCCGGATTGTTACGCTGCTGCCGGGCCGTCAGGCGGAATCACGCTCAATTATCCTTGTTTTGTGCCCGGCATTTTCGGGCAGGGCCTTGTGTGCTGCAGCAAGGGCTTCGGCCTCGGGCCGTGTATCCTTGAACTTGCAATGACCGCTACAATCATTACATACAAAGCGGAATTGCTGTTTTGCCTTGGCCTTGTTTTGTGGTGCCATAGTGTATTATTTATTTTGTGACGAATTTTATTGGGATCGCGAATCGTAAACCTATGTCGTTCCTCTCGTAGAAATTATTGGCAGCACTGTTCACATTAAATATGTCGCTGAACTTTATGTACAGTTCCACATTCACCAACGATTTGCCAGTCGCGTCTTTTTTATCCTTGAAGGTATACAGGAAGCCCAGGCCCGTATTATAGGATGGGAAAGCGGAAGATTTATAAACAGCCTCGGGGTAAACGTGGATGGCGGCCAGGTTCTTTTTGAACAGGAAATAATAGAAGTCGAGGTACAGGTGTGCGCCGGTGATATTGGTCTCGTACTTGCCTGTATATACATTGTATTGTTTGGAGGATAGGCGCTCACCTGCTGTGGCACCATATTGCGTGGTCTCAGACAGTTGCAGCGACTGCAATTCACCTTTATTATCCGTCAGGAAGCCTTCGGCACCCGCCTGCAGGTAATAGCTGCGGAAAGGAAATTCGCTCCAGTTGTATATATTGAATTCTATGCCCGCAGTATGGGTTACAAAATTTCTTTTCTGCACCTGCTCATTGTAGGCAAGCGATGGGTCAAAGGTCCTGAAGGCATTGTCCAGCACCTTGTAGTGCAGGCTGAACCAGTTGAGCTTATAGCCACTAAGGCCCTTGAATAATTGAGCGCGCAGCTCATCAAGCGAGTCGCTTTTCTTATCATCTAGTCCTTCTATCAGCTTATCCAGCTTTGCGGCATTGGCCTGCAGCGATATATTCAGCTGCTCTATTTTTGAGCTTAGTTTTATCCGCTCGGCCACCAGGCTGTCCAGCTTGTTATTATCTGCATCGTTCCGCTGCCTTGTTTCCCTGCCGGGTTTGTGTCCCAGCGCAGCAATCGTTTCTTCAAGCGCCTTTATCTTATAATTGCTCCGCCGGTAGTCTATCTGCAGCAGGCTATCTTGTCTCCGCAATTCGCGGCCCATATTAGCAAAGCTGCTACCGGCCAGTACTACATCAGCATCATAGTCATCGCGAAAGGCCACATCATAGTCTACATGGCTGTGGCGGATGTAGCCATTTGCGTCTGTAAATATGAATGAGTAGCGCAGATCGATACCCACATTCGAATTGAGCTTTGAATTGGTGAAGATGGATGCGACACCGTCGCTAATGCCAGCATTGGCATTGATAGCAAGTACGCTGTAGTTTTTAAACACCTGGCAACCATTAAAGGATACCTGGGCCTCTTTAATATCCGCGGTTGCAAAATTGCCGATCTTGGGCTTTGCTTCTCCGGTGATGAGACTGGTAAAAATGGTGCCCAGCCCTTTCCTGTACGTAAGGGGGTCCAGCGGGCCTTTTGCAGTTTGGGCCGCTGCGCCCTGTGCCAGCAGGGCACAAGTAATAATTGCAAATAAATGGCGCATAATCATCTGTATTTGGACAACAAATAAATGAAATGTAAAGAGGAAATAAAAGGGTGTTTTTCACATCGGCCCCGGGGTAAAAAGCAGGTACTTGCACATATACTGCAAGCGCCGGATATCGGTAACTCTCCAAACATTAAAAAACTCCCCTGTATATAAAATTCAAAAAATCCCTATTTTCATACCCATGAGGAATACCTTCAATTACTTAGCCTGTACTATTATACTCAGCTGCACGCTGGCATGCAGCAATAATAACAGCACTGCCAAAACTGCCGATAACAGGAAGCCGCATAAGAACATACCCCATATCATAGAGCGCCACTCCTGCACTGCCGATTACGGACTGAGCGGGAAAGTGAAAAGCATGTACACCAAAAGATATATGCTATCGGGCGAGAAAAAGGTGCTGGCCGTAGGCTACTACAGCCTCTTTGATGAGCAGGGGAACATTACCGAAAGCCGGGTGGACAAGACCGCCAATAACCCCGAAATGGGCTACCGCAGCAAGTATGATGCAAACGGGAATGATACCCTGACGCTGGAGTACCTGGCCGATGGCAAGCGCGGCGACAGCACCGTATGCAAGTATGACCAATGGGGTAATATGGTGACACGCATCAGCTACCACAGCGACGGGCAGAAATGGGACAGCCAGTCATTCAAATACGATGACCGTGACAGCATGACCGATGTGTACAGCGAGCGCATACTGCCCGATGGCATACTGAAAGTAAGCGGGCAGTATAAGTATAATGAGAAAGGCCAGCTAACCGAAGTGGTGCTGGAATGGGGCGGCGGCAAAATGGCACAGCAGTACAGCAAGGGCACTAATACTTACAATGCCGCAGGCAAGCTACAGGAATCGAAAGAGTATGACCGCGATGGCAAGCTGACGAAGCGCAGCGTATATACCTACGACAACAGCGGCAGGCAAACCGGGCTGAGCGAATACAGCGCCGCCGATAGCCTGAAAGAAAGATGGGAATATGTCTATGACGCAAAAGGCAACAAGACCGCCACAAACATCTACGGCCCCGATGGCAAGCTAAGCGACTACAGCACAGCATACCAATACCAATATGATGATAAAGGGAACATCACCAGGAAGAACAGCTACAGCATGGTAGCCGGCAAAAAGGTGGCCACCGAGACGGAAGAAGTAGAGCTCAAGTATTATTAAGCCTTACACGGTGTTTATAAAAGACATAATAACAGCGGCAGTATGCCGCTATTATTATAGTTGTGAAATATTAGTCGTGATGCTCCTGGTACCTTACATGCGTACGGTGGTGATAGCGCCTTACCGGAGGATGTACAACCCTGGCGTGGTGCACATTATTGGTCACATGATGCGTCTCTACCACGGTCTCATGGTGATGCTGCACAGCAGGGCCTTCGTGAGTTGTAGTGTGGTTATAAGTGCTTGTATGCGTTTGTTGGGTACGCCTGTCCTGGGCAAAAGCCAGGGACACGCAACACATAGCTGCTGCGATGAGTGTTAATTTTTTCATTATCCTGATTTTAAGTTAAGAATAGATGAATAAAGCCTATAATAACCGAGCCAACAGATAATTATGAATGTATTTTCCTGAGCAATATAAAGCGGTCCCTGTTCACAACAGTATCGATCTTGTAAACGTGAGGTACAAGCTCCAGTTCGTCGCGGTGAATGTAATAGTAATCGAAACTGGTATCGTTTGTTACAGGGTCCTGGTTGTATAAGACCCAGGCAAAGCGGTCCCTATATTTTGTAGCAATGTAAAACTGCAGGGCAGGCTGCACACGCCAGCTGCTGCGTACTTTGATCTTGCCCGGCCCGGTCTTTCCTTCCTTGTCCATTTTCTGTAAAATGAGTAATACAGGTGCATCGTCGGGCCATGAGCGGGTGATGCTGAAGTTCATGTGCGCGCAGAAATTAATGAGCGCTGCAAGAGATAACAGGATAAGGGTTGAGCGTGAAAATACCTTTGGCAGGCGGGCCAGTGCATAAACAAATTGCAGTATAAAAAGCGGCACAAAAAATAAAGCCGTCCGCTCTATGACCAGCTTGCTGCCTGCTATGTAATGCTGGGCAAGAGCGACCAGCAGGGGTGCCAGCAGCAGGAGATACAAGCTAAGACCAATGCCGCTTTCAAGGTCCTTTTTGCGAATGGCTGAAGTGATAAAATAGACGCCGGTAAGTATGGCTACAGCTACCAGTATGTAAGCCAGTACTGCTACAATACTATCGGTACCGGCAGCCAAATACAGGCTTTCCCGTACCAGCGAAGAGATAGTATCGTGCACAAGGCCAATGTCGCCGCCGTAGTAGAGCTGGCCTTCATCGGTAAGCGCTTTTAAGTTGCCCACGATGGTGAGGAAGAGTAGTACGGAAGCAATGCCTATCGCCAGCAATTCATTAAGAACGATCTTGCGCGGATTGTGCTTCAGCCATGTGGTATACAGCACCACAAGCGGGAGGCTTACAAAGAAATAGAGCAGGGCGTAGTTGGCATACACTGCCAGCATAGCCATAAGCAAGCTATACCACAATAGCCTTTGGCTGCTGCTTTGAATGTAGCGGAGCATGTAGTATATGCTGCCCGTCATTAAAGCAATCGACAAGCCATAGCCACGGCATAAGCCCCAAAACTCGAACAGAAAGGGGTTGAGATTGAGCAGCAAAAAGCCTGCAGCAATGAGCAATTTATCCTGCAACAAACACTTCAGTATGCGGAAGGAAAAGTACATGTATGCTACCTGCGCCAGCAGGTTGGTTAAGCGCAGGCAAAACTGGCTATTGCCAAACATACCCATAAATGCTTTGGACAGCAGGGAATTAAGGATATGGTCGTTGGCCGTGGTGGGATGAATATTAATGATATCGCCCCACAAGGCGGAGATGTACCAATTGTAGGTGATACCTTCATCGTGCGTGAGGGGCACATATAATATACGAAGGATGTTAACAGCCAGCAGTGCCATTGCAAGCAAGAGCACAAATAAAGTAGCTGTATCTATTGTCCGTGCCGATCTCGTTCGCATACTCCTGCTAGTCTATTATTCCGAATTTTTTATTCCTGAAATCTATCACAATAATACTATTCCAGAACAGGATGTTCCCTGTAGTTGCATCGCAGCCCTCCGGCAGCTCGTGTTCGGCAGGTTCGCTACCTGCATAAATTTCCACATTGGCAAAGCTATGGCCTGCGAGCCTAAACGAATCGCGCATGGGTTTGCCTATCATGCTGACCATTTTGCCAAAGGCAGATACAGCAATGGTATCGTTAAAAGGTGCGGCGGAAAGCTTAGACGCAAGCCTCTGCGAGGTGAGCAGCGGAAAGATGCTTGAGCCACAATCGAAGAGCACTTTATAGGTCTCACCTTTGTATTCCATTTTAAGCACCGGCCTGCCCCAGCCGTCGAGCGAGATATCAGCGAAATATGTTTGAAATTCCTTTGGTACGGCATCGGTAAGACAAAACTTCTTGTGCGGATAGTCTATCACCAGCACCTTGTCTTTACAAACATCAACGCCAATGGTGCCCATGTGCTTAGGCACATTGTTCTTTACCTCTTCCGGCGCTATGGTCTCCCCATAGTCCTGTTTGATATAGGCAGCGGGGCTTTGCAGTACCATACTGTCCAGAACTATTTGCAGATCTTTAAGGTATGGAGCGCCAGTCTTGTTGTAAGTCCCCGCTAAAGAAGGAGTACCGTGCAGGTACGGCTTCAAAGGATTGCCATAGATCATGGTGAGATCGGAACCGATGTCGAACTGGAAGAGAAAGGGGTAGCTTAAACCGTTGAGCCTGGCGGGCACCATCATTGCCATGCGTTCTACCCACCTGTTGCCCACACTATCGCCGGCCCAGTAAAAGTTCTGCCACTGAAGATCCTCGGTTTCGTAGCGCGAGCTTACTGTCCATGTGCCGAACTTGCCGTTTCCGTGGCCCTTACAAGACAATAAAGAGGCTATTGTAAGCAGGCCGGAGGTCAGTGATAAAGCCAATTTTCTCATCTGGTACAAAGTACGAAAAGGCATGAATGTAAAAAAGAAAAGGCTGCCGCAGCAGCCTTTTACAAAAACAGTTTTTGTTAACTTACCTCCCTCAGTCTATTGCCTCGTATTTTTTAATGTAGAGCTCTACACCATTGTTCTCATCTGTAATATACGCAGTTTTTTCGCCGAAAAGATTGATGATATAATCGTCGCTTAATTTTTGTGTTAGCGTGGCGCGTGTGATGTATATACCGGGCTTCACATCGTGGGCCAAGAATACAAAGACACCATCTTCTTCCACGCGGCGGGCGGTTATGATGTCTTTGCCGTTCACGTTATGAAGTGTAACAACCGCGTTGGCAAAACCTATCTCCAGTATCTCATTCTTCTCTTCCTCGAACAGGCCGCTTGCATCCAGCTTCAGGTCTACATTCACCTCCTTTATTATTTCGGGTTCTTCGTAAACATGATGCTTTTCTTCGGAGGCAGTGGAGCGTCTGCCCTGCATGGCTGTAGACCTGCTATCCACATGCTCCATATGCTGTGTGGGCGGCGGAGGCGCCTGTACAGCGGGTGCACCAAAATTCTCAGGCAGCAGCACATCTTTGAACCTTTCGAGCAGGCTCATCATACGGCCCGAGAAAAGGCCAGCAATGAAGGAGAACACGATCAGCCCCTCATTGGTATTCACCTCTATCACGTTGCGGTGCTTTACAAAATTATAGGTAAGCAAAATAATAATGGTGCAAAACGGAGCATAAAATAACTTTGCCAGCTGGTATGGAATATCATTGGGGTCAAACTCGTTCTTGCCCATGCGGTTCATATTACCCAGCAGGAAGATGCTGCTACATATTACACCGATGATCACCCAAAAGACAACCTCGAAATAAACGGTAGCACCTGTGAGCCAGAAATAACACTTAACCCTGAGCCTGACCTGTGCCAGGAAGGAAATAACCTCCTGCGAACTGAAGGTGCTGAGGTAATCGCGAATGATATTGAGCTGGTCTTCTTTCACCCTGTCGTCGAACTCACTACGAACGTAAAGTAGCGCCTTATTGATACGGCAGCTATCGTTGCAGGCATTGGCATCGAATATTACCGCTGGTTCGGGACGGGTATTTACAGAAGTATCAAGCGTGGTATCGCCAGCAGCCGTTATAGTTTGCCGAATCGTATTATCAATAACGCGGATCTTTTCCGGACCTACATTTGTGATATCCTTCTGATATAATATACGGTTGATCTGCTGCAACTGCTCGGTTGTGAACCTGTAGTACTGGTAGCCGTTGCGGATGTAGTGGGTATAGAGATACAGGCCTATCCAAAGGATAAGAAAAAACGCAAGCAGTGCGAACCATTTCCTTACTGTCCAGAATGAGGCCGAGGCAGCATTACCATTATCAATGGTGTTTGTTGACATTTTTTATTTTTTTCAATTTCAGTTCTCTCTCTGCCGCCTCTAACGCAGGATAAAATGTAGAAAAAAGTTTATAAGTAATAGGTCCTGTTAATTCTCTTTGTTAACATGAACGGGGATGTGAAAATAGAGTATCCGTTTCAATCCTACAATTCTCAAATAGTTATGAATTTGTTTAATTATAGGAATAACGTCCATAATAATATATAACTAATTGGAAATCAATAAAAATAGCGAATTTTCACATTTTGTTAACAGCCTGTTATTCCCTAATAAGGATTACGAGCAGCAGGGTCATTTTCCGTTTGCTAACGGCTTGTTAACCAGATACAAACGGGCTGTTAAGCGGGGCTAAAAACTTTGCCTTGAGGCTATACTAGTACATCTTTGTGTCAGCAAACAAGGAAAAACAAGCAAACAGCCAAATGCAAATCCAGAACACATACAGGACAACAGGTGCAAAGCTCATGCTTTGTGCAGTTATGCTGCTGGCTTTTGCAAATAACCTGAATGCACAGGTTTTCAAAACTTCCTTCACTACCTCCTTGCTGAGCGATTCACTGGTTGCCGGCAGCAATAAAGATTTTCTTTATAACAACCTTACCATCAACAACACTTCATCTGAAAAGCTGAATATGGTTGTTAACATTACCGTACCGGGCAGCTGGCAGGTAATAACAGCAAACGTGGTGAACGTGGGCCTCGAATCTAACCAGAGCACTATCATCCCAATACGCCTGCTGCCATCGAGCAGCAATACTGCTAACTGGGAAACAGTGAAAATAGAATACCGCAACGCTGCAACCGGCGAAACAAAAACTGAATCTTTCTCTATCAAAGTACAGGAGTTCACAAAATTCAAGGCGCTGCTGCCAAAACCTAACTTTGTAATGGGCAGCTACCAGAGGAATATAGCAATACCAGTATATGTAAAGAATGCAGGTAACACCACCAGCACTTACGTAATAACCTACAAAAATGAAATGCTGCACCTGGACGGTACTACGAGCATAGAACTGAAAGGCGGTACTGATACTACCTACAACATTAACCTGAGCATGAACGAAGGCGAATGGTCATTGCTGAAAAAAGAAGATATCAAAATATCAGTAAGCAACAATAACGATGCTGCTACACTGGGACAGAGCATTTCGAAAATAGGATATGAGTTGAAAGAACACAGCTCGGCCTATATGGACATGCCACTGCAGGTAGAAGGTGGTGCTACATATGATGGCCAGGGTGGCGTACAATACTACGGTGGTATCTACGGTAGTGTTAACGTAACTGAGCAAGACCAGCTGTCGGTAGCATACAGGAGCAAAACATATTCTAAAGACAACGTACAGGATAACAACATCATGAGGATGGACTACAGGGGCAAAAATGTAAATGCAAGCCTTGGTAACATCCTGGCAGTAAACGAATTCATGATGGACGGTTATGGTGCCAAAGCTGCCTATAACAATAACAACGGAACAAGTGGCGAAGTATACGGTGTAGTAAAAAGCAGGACAGGTGATGCAAAAACATTTGGTGGAAATGCACATTTTTCATTGTTCAACAATGTGAAGCTGACAGAAAACGCAGTTGCTAACCTGGACCATGCAAAAAGCATCAACAGCGGTATAATAAAACAAACTGCTGAAATAAACATTAACGACAAAACGAAACTGAGTGTAATAACCGGTGCAGGTGCTGATGTAAAAACGGGCAACGATACTAAAACGCTTGCAGGTACATCATTCGGCTACAACTTCAGCTATACCGGCAAGCATGTAAATATCTTCTCTAACGTATTGCAGAACAGCAATGGTTATACAGGTATCTATAAAGGACAGCGCTTACAGATGCATGATGTGCGCCTGACTAGCAAAAATCTGTTCGTAGGCGGTTTTTACGAGTTCAACCTGAAAAAAGAAAGCTACTTCCTGGATACAATACAGGTGAACAATGCATTCAACCTGAAAACACAGAATTACGGTGTACGCCTGGGCTGGACCACAAAAAGCAGCAATGTAGTGGTATCTGCAGGCAACCAGACACAAATGCAGGCCAGCGACGGCCCTGCTTACCAGACCAGCTTTAACTATGTGAACCTGAACTCAACAGTATGGATCGCAAAGAAAGTGTCTGTAACACTTAACTCAACTTCAGGCCTTGGCCAGGTAACAGGACATCCTGAAACAAAGACTTTCATCACCAGCAACCAGGGTTCAATACAGTTCATGGGTGCAGGCGTATCTTTCCGTTATGATAAAGGCCCTTTCTTCTACAACGACTTTATCACTTACATGAGCAACCCGGTAAAAAGCGAGCGCTTTTTCCTGAGCCCTTATGCTGAAGTAAGCCTGCTGAAGAAAAGCCTTACCCTGCGCGGCCAGTATAACTATGCTAAGATCATCCCTAACTCACCGGTAACTTCTAACGTACTGTTCAACATTTCTTATGCAAACTCTGCAAAAGGCTTTGACATGAACGTAAACGGAATGCTGCCTGTAAAAGCTGCCGGAACAACAGCAAGCCCTTATGTAAGCGCTTCGTTCCGTGTACGTCTCAACGCTCCTTGTGTAGCAGTAAAGAAATACCACACTGTAAAGCTGATACTGTTCAAAGATGCTAACAGCAATGGCCTGCGCGATGCAAACGAAGCAGCTGTAGCCGGCCAGATGATATCGCTTAACGGCAACCTGTTCGTATCGAACGAAGACGGTGAGATATTCTTCAGGAATGTAGAAGCTACAAACTTCAAAGCTGACTTTAGCTACAGCAGCAAGATAAAAGGCTGGAGCCCTGCAGCAGGTACTATCCAGATGTTTGAAACAAAAGGTGATAACACCGAGTATATCCCCTTCCGCCCAAGTAAAGTATTGCAGGGCAAACTGACACTGGTAGCTGATTCACTGTCAAATACAAAATTCACTTTAGGCAGCATCAAGGTAACCGTTACCGGCAGCGACAACACAAACTACAGCACTATAACAGACGAGGAAGGTAACTTCTACTTCAACCTGCCTACCGACAACTATGTAGTAACACTGAGCGAAGCAGCATTTGACGAGCATTTCCGGCCTTCACAACTGTCACAGCGTGTTGATCTTACGAACAACAGCACTAAGAATGTATATTTTGAAATTCGCCAGAAGAAAAGAAGCATCAACATCATTAAGCAATAAAAAGAATAACCCTGAATGTATTATATACCAATACCGCTAATCATAGCATTACTCCTGCTAGTACTCCAGTTTGCCATAAAAACAAAAAAACAATCGTAGACCTGCCCGTAACAGAATACCGGCAAATGATTATCTTAGTCCTTTCCTGATCTGATCCTTGCAATGAGACAAAAAATAGCTAAGATACTCCGCTCAACGGGGCTAATATTTATTGCAGACCTGTTGCGTTACAGGTATATGTTGCTAAAGAACAGGAAAAAGAATGAAGCCTTTTGCCGTGAGCACCCTGGCATTGCATTTCCCGAGCCTTATATGATCTATGAGACCTTCCGGCTTGATTATCAACGCTATTATGAAAAAGGGAAAGAAGGCGCTGAATGGGTGCGTGATGAGGCCAGCCCATTCATCAATTTAAAAGATCGCGATATACTGGACTGGGGCTGCGGGCCCGGCCGTGTAGTGCGCCACCTGCCTGAAGTGATCAATAATGGCTGCCGCTTTTACGGCAGCGATTACAATGCCGCCTATATAAAATGGTGCAGCGAAAACATACCGGGCGTAAGCTTCAGCAAAAATGAACTAAAGCCGCCACTGGTATATGAAAGCCGGAAATTTGACCTTATATATGTTATTTCGATATTCACCCACCTATCGGAACAAAGCCATGTAGAATGGTTTGAGGAGCTGATGCGTGTACTAAAGCCGGGAGGAATCCTGATGCTTACCAGCCATGGCAATGTTACTAAGGCTAACTTAACGCCCCAAGAGATACAGCAATATGACAGGGGCGAGCTGGTGGAGCGTGCCAATGTAAAAGAAGGGCATAGAATGTATACTGCCTATCACCCCGAAGCATATATGCACAAATTGTTTGCAAATAAAGCCAGCGTACTAAAACATAAACCGGGTACCAAACAAAGCTGGGGCTTTGAGCAGGATTTGTGGATACTGAAAAAACTAGCTGTTTAACCGGACCTTTATTAAAAGCCATCGGCGGACCCAATGAGTCCGCCGTGTAGCCGTGATAGCGCCCCCTTCATGAAGAAAGGAATGAAGCGTATAAATGATGACCGGTTTAGAATCTAATCTTATGGCTGCAAGTTAGGAGCGGGAAGGCTTCCAAAAAACCGTTAAAAAACGGATTTTTAATCCAAAAAAAAGTTGTATATAGGCGCAGAGGCCAAAATCCCTATTTTTTCTTTTCCTCCACGCCGATCAGGATGGCCAGGGGTTCCAGGCTTTTAACGCGCTCACTGATTATTTTAATGATACCCATAATAGGTATGAAGAGGAACATACCGGGTATACCCCATATCAAATGGCCTACCAGCACGGTAACAATTGTGATAAGCGGGTTCATTTTCACACGTGCGCCTACAATGCGTGGCATAAGGATATTAGCATCGAGGAAGTGGATAATGATGAATGCGAGTCCCAGTTCGAGGGCCTGGTAGCCGGAGCTATTTGCAAAAGTGATCATCATGCCTATTGCCATACCGGTGTATATACCTAAATAAGGAATAATATTCAGCACAGCGGCTAACACGCCTAAAAGCAAAGCATAGGGTATGCCGAGAATACTGAGCACGGTACAGTTGAGCACGCCTATGATCACCATTTCCGTAAGCAAGCCCAGCACATAGCTATTGATCATTCCCCGTGTTTCATTTACTACATCGGTTACCTGTTCCCGGTACCTTGGGCTGAACATATGCAAGATAAAACGTAATAAGAGCTTGCGATGCAGGAGCATGAAGTATGTATAGATAAATACAAACACAGTCCAGATGGTAAAGGTGGCGAGCGTGCCGAAAACAGTAGTGAGCGAGGTAGCTGCTGTAGAAACAAGGCCTGCTGAGGATTTGTTGAGATAAGCAGACTGCTCTGTACCGGTGATGTTATACCTGGTATAGAGCCATCTTTGAAAATCGTGCAGTATGACCTGCATGCGCTCCTGCAGGTGAGGAATATTTTCGCTAAAGCTAACTACCTGCGCCGTGATAAAATAGACCAGGCCCCCAATAAAAGAGACGAAAAGCAACACGCAAACGAGGGCGGCAAGAAAAGAGGGCATATGAAACTTGCGCTCTAAAAATTTGCAAAGGGGATAGAGCAAGGTGGAAATAAGCAGCGAGAAAACTAGTGGTATAAATACCCCGCTGGCATAGTACAAAATGAACATAGCCAGCACCAGGGCAAGCAATACAAAGGCAGTTTTGGCGTACAGGGGAAATTTCACATTGTCCATATCTATGCCAAACCTAATAGAATTGTGCCAGTATAGGAAATTTTAATATTTACCTTATTGTAAAGTAGCAGAAAAGCCCAGAAGCAGCCATGTGGGTAAAAAAGAAAAATTGCCATTTCGTTTTCATTTAATTTTGACTAATAAGCTGGATGGGTGAAGCGCTACTTTAAAAAAGATATACTAGAGGCAGGTTGCGATGAGGCCGGGCGGGGCTGCCTGGCAGGGCCTGTATTTGCGGCCGCTGTTATATTGCCCAAGACCTTCCGCCATCCGCTGCTGAACGACAGCAAGCAAGTAACGGAGGAGGACCGCGATAAATTACGGCCCATTATAGAACGAAAAGCCATTGCCTGGGCTGTGGCCATGGTGGACCACGAGGAAATAGACCGGATAAATATCCTGAAGGCTTCGTTCAAAGCAATGCACCTTGCCGTAGACCAATTGAATATGCGCCCCGAACTGCTGCTCATAGACGGCAACAGGTTCAGCCCGTATTTTGGCATAGCCCATCATTGTGTGATACAGGGCGATGCCATATACGCGTCTATAGCCGCTGCCAGCATACTCGCCAAAACACACAGAGACGAGTTCATGTATAAATTACATGAGAGCCATCCCCAGTATGGCTGGAATGAAAATAAAGGCTATGGGACACCTTACCACAGAACGCAAATAAAGCAGTATGGCCTGACACCCTATCATAGAAAGACGTTTGGGATATGTAGTGAGGTAGGGGAAGTTCTATTTAGCGAGGGTATGGAGGAGTAATATATATAACATACAGGGCGCTCAAGGGTACTAGCCTACATCAGTTAACCCTATCTGCTATAGACAGAACGTCCCGAAGGGACCACAAATCATGAAAGAGGGAGAATGACCTCAAAGTTTGCACCTGTTGGTTTATTGTCCTTCACTATTATGCGGCCCTTGTGCTCGTTGATTATTTTGCCGGTAAGATATAAGCCAAGGCCGGTGCCTTTTGTTTTACGTGTTTCTTCATTACCAATGCGGTAAAACTTGTTGAAGATTTTTTTCTTCTCCTCGTCGGGGATGCCGGGGCCTTCATCGATAACCTGCAGTATGGCTGCATTCTGCCTGCTGGACAAATTAATACAGATCGTCTTATCGGGCGGGGTATATTTTACTGCATTTTCGAGCAGGTTGTTTACTGCCATTTGCAGCATGATCCTGTCGCCGGTGAGGGTGCAGCCTGTTTGAATATCCTCTTCGAAACGTTTGGGGTAACGATGTGCATAGTCGGAGATGCTATCTTCCACTAATTCCGAAAAATTAAACCGTTCGATGCTGGGTACATAGCGTTTGCCTTCCATCTGCGATGCCAGCAGCAGGTTGCCGGTGAGGTCATTGAGCCTATCGGCCTCGTATATACAGCGCTCCAGCAGGTGTGCCTTCTTCTCCTCATCCAGCTTGTGTTTGGCAAGAGTCTGAAGGTTCAATTTTATTGCAGCAAGGGGCGATTTAAGCTCATGTGTCACAGACATCATGAAATTATTCTGCTGCCGGGAAAGGGAGAAGCTGCGGCGGAATGAGGAGTAAACAACTGCCGCACCAATGAGTATTACGATAAGAAAAGTAGTGCCCTCGCCAAAATACTGTTTGGCACGCATCTCTTTTTTATGGATGAGCTCATCAAGGTGCTGGTGATATAACTGGGGGTATTTTGCGCTATCTACATCCACAGCCAGCAAAAGACGTTGCTGTTCGAAGATGCTTTTGCTTTGCTTCTCGAGGCTAAAGCCCCAGAATAACAGCGCCGAGACCACGTAGGCTAGCAATAATATCTGCAGGCTGGTGAAAAAGCGCATGGCAAAGTTTTGGTTTAAACACTATTTACTGCGCTCTATCCTGATACCGGCCTGCAATACATCAGGCAAGGGGTTGAGTCGCATATTCTGTTCCATCTTCATTTCGTACCTGCCTTTCTTTTTAAGAAAGCCCGTGATACCACCTTCGTTCATTTGATAATTGACCGGCATTAACTGCTCCCATATCTCGCCCATGCCACGGCCCAGCCATTTGCCCGATTGCTCGGCAAGCGGTATCTCCATCCGTATCTTTTGGAAATTGCTGTCGCCCGGCTGTTTTAATGATACTATTACCCAGATATTTGAAAAAGGATAAGCATCAGTGTGGCGAATAAGGAAGTACATTTTATAAGAGGCTGCAGTATCTGAAATATCGAACTTAAAAGTGGGTGCAAAAGTGGAAGACCAGGCATTTTCGGGTATGGGGTATGCCTGCTGATAATACGGTGAGGGCATGCAACCGGTAAATAAAACCACTATTAAAAAAACCAAACTAATACTGCGGACCATTGATACGCTTTTTCGCATTTTTACTTTTTGTATTTTTATAAGATATTCAGAACCTGCTCTTTTGCCTTTTCCAGTTCATCTTTCATATGTATCACCACCTGCTGCATCTCTGCATGGTTGGCCTTTGAGCCGAGTGTATTTATCTCCCTGCCTATTTCCTGCAAAATAAAGCCAAGTATTTTACCTTTTGAAGCCTCATCTTTAGCAATGGATTCGTGGAAATATTTACAATGCTGCTTAAGCCTTGTTTTTTCTTCAGTGATATCTGTTCTTTCGATATAATAGATCATCTCCTGCTCAAAGCGGTTCTTATCGTAGTTCTCCTTGCCCACCATGTCGTTCATATTCTGCAGCAGCTTTGCACGCACCTTTTCGGTACGCTGTGCTTCCATTGGCAGTATGTCCTGCAGCAGGTTTTCGATATTTTGGATGCGTTTGTTGAGGTCTTTATTAAGTGCCTCACCTTCGTGGGCCCTATGCTGCATGAGACTATTGGCGGCGGTTTCCAGCACTTTTTTTATTTCAAGCCATTCCGCTTCGGCCAGCAGGTCCTGCTCGGGAGCCACTACTTCGGGCATGCGCATGAGGGTTGATAACATATTTTCCTGCGGCAGACCCAATTGATCAGCTATCTGCTGCATGCTCTGGTAATAAAACACTGCAAGGCCGGTATTCACGGTCATGGGTTTTGAGGCGCCCTCCTGGCGAATAGCGATGGTAACATCGAGCGTACCACGCATCAACATATTGTTCAAAATGTTGCGTATATCCAACTCGTAGGAGCGCAGAATGGGGGGCAGTTTGGTTGACGCATCAAATTGCTTGCCGTTGAGCGATTTTATTTCTACCACTACCTGGCGGCCATTGATGGTAGCCTCAGCCCTTCCAAAACCTGTCATTGAATACAGCATAGTCTAAATACTTTGCAACAAAAATGAACAAAGGTTTGCCAATAAAAAAACTTAAATGAATATTTATGGAAAAAACTCATAAAATCGTCGTAAAAGTGGCATAAAAGCTAAAAGCAAGACGGGAAATGACTATTTTTGATTTTATACTAAAATAATACATGCGGATAATAACAATGATAGCAGGGATGCTTTTGTGTTTGGCGGTATTTGCCCAACAGCAAAAACCGCAGCAGTCGGCACAGGAAACCCTGAACCGCAATGAGCTGGAAAAACAAAGGCAGAACATACAGGAATCGATAAGGCAAATAGAAGCGGAGTTAAAAGCAACTGCCCAAAATAAGAATGCGACACTTACACAGCTGCGCGACCTGAAAGCAAAACTTGCCGAGCGCCAGAAACTGATCAATAATATAAATCAGCAGGTAGGACAGATAAATAACAGCATCGTATCCTCAACACAAACGGTGGCGCAACTGCACCAAAACCTGGACCTGCTAAAAATACGGTATGCCCAATCGCTGAGGTATGCTTACCAAAACCGCAGCTCTTATGATATGCTGGCATTCCTGTTCTCATCGAAAAATTTTAATGATGCTTTGCGCAGGGTAAAGTACCTGAAGAAATACCGCGACTACCGCGTGCAGCAGGTGGAACAAATAAAAATAACACAAGGGCAGATACAACACCAGATAGGTGTACTGAACACCGAGAAATCGGAAAAGGATAAGTTGCTAATGGCGCAACAGGAGCAAACGCAAGTGCTACAGAAAGAAACCAGTGAGACCGACCAGGTAGTGCAGCAGCTAAAAAGCAAGGAAAAAGACCTGCTAACACAGGTGGAAAAGAACAAGAAAGCATCAAGGCAACTAGATAAGGCGATAAGCGATATAATAAGGCGCGAAATAGAATCGGCCCGTAAAAAGGCAGAAGAAGAAGAGCGCAGGCACCAGGAAGCGATAGCACGAAACAATCCTTATTCGGCAAAAAGCACCACAGCGGAAAATAATGCACCAAAGACGGCCGCTAATAATAATACCAACAGGCCTGTTGTAAACAACAACAGCAACCGCCCGTCCGCAAAAAATAATAATGATATTGAACCGGACGTAGCCAACCGGCCGTCGGCAAAATATTCATCGCATAAAACCGGGTCGGATAACGGGCTTTCCCTTACTCCCGATGTGGAGTCCTCTTCAGCAAATTTTGAAAGCAACCGTGGCCGCCTGCCATGGCCTGTGGAAAAAGGCTTTATATCGGACCGTTTTGGTACACACCCCCACCCCGTGGAGCAGCATGTGATGATCGAGAATTCGGGTATTGATATACGCACCAGCGCAGGTGCATCCGCAAGGGCTATATTCGATGGAACGGTGACCAAGATATTTAAGATATTCGGTACAGACTGGAATATCCTGATAAACCATGGCAATTACTACAGTCTCTACTCTCACCTGTCGAATGTAAATGTTCGTGAAGGGCAGAGCGTGCATACAAAGCAAGTAATAGGCAATGTGGGCACCAATGATGAGGGTGAGAATGTTATCAACTTCCAGATATGGAAGAAGGCAGGTAAGGGCTCTATAAAACTGGACCCCGAAGGCTGGATCGCACGATAATTAATGGCTCAATTGCTCAAAGTATTAATATAAAAAAGCATCCCGCAATATGCGGGATGCTTTTTTATACGCTTCTTATTATTTATAGCTGATCTTTGAACACCTTGATATATTGTATCGGCTTCCCTTTTTCCATAATGCGGGCAGTATACAGTCCTGCGGGCAACATGCTCATGTCTATCTCCAATTGGGAAATGCCGGGGGAATAAGTAGACTGGCAAAGCGAGCGGCCACTCAAGTCCAGAACGTCAACCTTCACCGTATTTTCGGTTGGTGTAGGGAAGGCAACATAAGTCTGAGTAAGCACAGGATTTGGGAACAGTACGACAGATGAACCCGCATCCTGCTTCATTCCAAAAAAACCTCCATTCTCGTCATATCCGTATGTGGTTTGCGCCTTTCCCTGGAAGGATGCAGTTGTTAAGCTTAAGGCAATGGCTAATATTTGTAATGTCTTTTTCATGGCTCGTCTATTTTTTAATGATCTTCGTTCAAGTAATTGAGGTAAACACCATGCCATCAATTGTGCCGGTTAAGATCAAAAAGCACAAATCTGAAAAACCTTTGCAGCTGGCTGATTTACAGGAACCCGTGAAAAAAGGGACAATGATCCCGGGAAGGCCACAGCCTTCCTGCTTTATTGCAGGTAGGTAATTTGCGGATAAATGACCACATTATTTTCAAAAAACAGCAATATATCCTTACATTTAGTAAATCAAAAAAGGCTCTTATGAGGAACTTATATTCACTACTCTTTTTATTGTTCACTGTCTGTAATGCCACACAGGCGCAAGACAGCAAACAGGTACTAAGCCCGCGTGCATATGCTAAGTGTGACAACGCGGAAATAAACTACGGACAGCCTTCAAAGCGGGGCAGGACCATCTTTGGCGAGTTGGTGCCATACGGACAGGTATGGCGCACGGGTGCCAACGAAGCAACCGAGATAACGTTTAAGAAAGACTGCACCATAGGGGGCCAAAAGGTAAAGGCCGGTACTTACACCCTGTTCACTATCCCGAACCAGAAAGAATGGACCATTATATTAAATGCAGAGCTGAAACAGTGGGGAGCATTTGGATATGAAGATGTGAAGAATAAAGATGTGCTGCACATAACTGTTCCTGCGCAAACGGTGGCCGCTCCGCAGGAGAAATTCGTCATTAACCTTAAAAAAGATATACTGGAGCTGAGCTGGGACCAAACTGCCGTAGTTGTGCCTATGAAATTTTAATTTTTCCGCTTCGGCAGCATATATTCCTGCTTCGTCCTATATGTCTATGTGCTTACTGATTCCCGCAGTAGATTAGCGGTAGCTTCTCACCTTACGAGATTCGGGCATAGGAAGCAAATAGTTAAAAAGGGATTGCGGTGCATTTATATGCACCGCAAATTTTTTGCCCAAAATGAAAGGGCATATTTATGTTTAATCATGTTATTTTGCAGCTATGAGAATTATTCCCGGAGAAATAAAGACGGGCCAGCTGCACGCCTACCTGCTTGGTGCAGTGGCGCCACGACCTATATGCTTTGCCAGTACGGTGGATAGTGAAGGGAGGCCCAATCTTGCTCCTTTCAGTTTTTTCAATGTGTTTGGCAGCAACCCCCCGGTGCTCGTTTTCTCGCCGGCACGCAGGGTAAGGGATAATACAGTAAAACACACACTGGACAATATATATGCTACCAAAGAAGTGGTGGTGAATGTAGTGAACTACGATATGGTGCAGCAAATGAATCTTGCCAGTTGCGAGTATCCGCCCAATGTAAATGAATTTACAAAAGCAGGCTTTACGCCCGTGGCTTCTGAATTCGTAAAACCTTTCAGGGTAAAGGAATCGCCTGCGCAGCTGGAGTGCAAAGTGCTTCAGGTAATCAAGACCGGCCAGGGCGGCGGCGCGGGCAACCTGATCATTTGCGAGATAGTGTGCATGCACCTGGATGAGCATGTGCTGGACGAGAACGGAAAAATAGATCCGCATAAGATAGACCTGGTGGCGCGCATGGGCGGCGACCATTATTGCAGGGCTTCGGGCAGTGCGGTATTTGATGTACACAAGCCTAACCTGGAACTGGGTGTGGGTGTAGATGCACTACCTGAGCACATACGCAACAGCCATATACTTACCGGCAATAACCTGGGCATGCTGGGCAATAGCACTGCAATACCCGTGGTAAGCGAAATGCTATACGACGACCGCCTGACGGAAATAATGCGCGCCTACGAAACCGATGATGCAGGAAGGGTAAACGCATTGCAGATATATGCCAGAGAATTACTGGATAAGGGTGAGATAGATAAGGCATGGCAGGTACTGCTGGCGGGAGGGTAAAGTGATAAATATTTGTTTTTCTATTTGTTTTTATTTAATATTGTTAGATTCTTAACTTAAACTAGCCTTATTATGAAACAGATTATTTTGTTCTCCCTCCTGCTTTGTGTTTGCTTTTCTTCCCGTCTAAGGGCCCAAACAAGTGTCACTATTCAAAACAATTATCCTGTTGCCTCTAATTGTACCCTCAAAGTTAACTTTCTTTATTATGGGGGCCATTGTTCAGGAGTAACAAATACCAGTAATCAAGTCACAATAAATGCAGGCGCCTCGTTAACACAGAACCTTACCATGTTATCATGGGCTCCTACAACACCCTCCTTTACCGGAGCTCCTGCTATGGTGGTCACTAACCCATGTTCAGTTTCTGTAACAGTTGGCGCATGCAATCCACCGTCCGGAACGCTCCCACTTTGTCATCCAAGCTGTCCTATTGCTACAGTTTCTTATAATAGCGCTACTGCTACACTTTCAATAACACCGTAAGGAAGATTTGATTTTTATTAAGAGCTTATCAAAATTTGGTAAGCTCTTTTTATTTGGAACAAATCTTTTCATATGCTGCTTTGTGCATAACATGTGTATTTCATTTAACATTAACGCCGGGCTAATGTTGCCATAACAATAATGTGAGTATCTTTAGTAATACTAAATATATATTCACATGTTATGGAGAACCTTTAGTGGAGAACCACTGCGGACACCCGTGAAACAGGCTGTGGAAGATGCTATAATAAGAGAGACCGGCAAGGGCTATCATCTTAAAGTATGCATCGGTACAGACTCACAGGTGCGCGGTGGCGAAACGGAATTCGCCACCGTTATTGTTTTCCTGCGGGAAAAGCAGGGTGGCTTTATGTACATCTGCAATGATCGGACAAAGCAGCCTTACACGATCAAAGAGCGCATGCTGGTAGAGGTGGCCCGCAGCATTGAAATAGCATACGAGTTGTGCGACCTCTTCAACAAATACGATGTGGACATGGAAGTGCATGCCGACATCAATACAAATCCCAGCTTTAAGAGTAACGAGGCCCTGCGCGAGGCCATGGGCTATATACTGGGTATGGGCTTTGCCTTCAAGGCCAAACCCGAGGCCTTTGCCAGCAGCTGCTGCGCCGATAAGGTTTGTAATTAACGAGCCGATTTCCCCCCTCAAAAGGATGGCAAAAACCATCTTTAACAATAACTGCTCCCCCAATTTTCCGTCTCCTGTTGCATTTTTTCCTGTTTTAGTGGCAGGATATAGGTTTTTTAATATGTTTTCTTTAACTTACTGGTGATTTTTAAGGCAGGGATACAACCTTCGCTGGTTTATTGCTGTCTATATAAATGAAAGAAGACAACACACTCGTAACATTTGTATACCACATGAAGCAACGTTACTTATTATTATGTAGTCTGTTACTGCTATTGCCCTTGATCGTGGTTGCAGGACCAGCTACCCCTATACATTTTATTAAGAATGAGGGACAATGGGGTTCGTCATTTGATTATAAAGCCGAGACGGGCAGGGGCGACATATACCTGTTGCCAAATGAATTCGTATATGTGATAGGCGATTATGCCAATGTAGATAAGATCGAAGCTTATCATCACGGAACCGTACATACGCCCCAGGTGCTGAAATTTCATGAATACAGGATGATATTCGAAGGTGCAAACAAAGTTGAGATAGCAGGCAGTAAAAAGCAAAACACTTATTACAACTATTTTTTAGGCAGTGACTCTGCTAAATGGAAAACCGGCATACATCCTTACCTGGCCTTGGATTATAAAGGGCTGTACAATGGCATAGACATGCACGTTTCTTCGGAAGAGAGCTCAATTAAGTATGAATTTATAGTAGCCCCCGGCGCAGACGTTACCCAGGTGAAAATGCGTTATGACGGTGCTAATGGCCTTAGCGTTGACAAGAACGGAACGCTCATTATTAAAACATCGGTTGGCGATGCAATGGAAATTAAACCATTTGCTTATCAATACATAAATGGCGAACGCAAAGAAGTACCCTGCAAGTACAATCTGAAAGGCAATCATGTCACCTACAAATTTGCAAAAGGCTACGATGCATCCACTGCTTTGGTCATAGATCCCACTGTTGTCTTTGCAACATTTACCGGCTCCACTGCCGATAATTTTGGTTATACCGCTACCTATGATGAGCATGGCAATTTTTATGCGGGAGGCTTAGTGAGCGGTATTATCGGCGACACGACGTTCCCGGTGACGCCCGGGGCTTTCCAGGATACTTTTGGCGGCGGCACTACCAGTACGGGCATACACTATGCCAGTGATATGGGTATAATGAAATTCTCTGCTGATGGTACAAATCGCATTTGGGCAACCTATATAGGAGGCAGCGATAATGATCAGCCTCACAGTATGATAGTGGACGCCAATGACAACCTCATTATTGCCGGCCGCACGTATTCCGCCAACTATCCTGTAACGGCGGGCTGCTATGACGGAACATACAACGGGGGGGCTGATATCGTAGTAACAAAACTCAACAGCACGGCCACTGCATTAATAGGCTCTACTTTTATAGGCGGCGCAGGTGATGACGCAGTGAATTATAACGGTGCTGAAGATACGGTTGGTTTCTTAAAATACAATTATGGCGATGATGCACGAAGTGAGGTGATCATAGACAAAGCAGCAAACGTTTATGTAACAGCCTCTACAAAGTCTGCTAATTTCCCTGTTACGGGCAATGCAGCGCAATCTGTATTGAAAGGCCTTCAAGATGCGGTAGTTTTTAAAATGAACCCAAATCTTACCGGCCTTACCTGGAGTACATTT
Source organism: Bacteroidetes bacterium UBA1947 (assembly GCA_002336915.1). GTDB lineage: Bacteria > Bacteroidota > Bacteroidia > Chitinophagales > Chitinophagaceae > MKUN01. Next base: position 36,782 of record DDET01000021.1, read on the forward strand.
TTGGGTGGTAATACTGAAGATGCAGGTTATGTCTTAACACTTGACACGGGACAGACGCATTTATATGTTGGCGGCGGCACTAATAGTTCCGACTTTCCCTTTTTGCCAGGCGCATTACACAGTAGTTATCAGGGCGGAGTGGCAGATGGTTTTATCGTAAGATTTTTAAATGGCGGCGCGTACACCCTGCAAAAATCCACCGCCATAGGCACGGCAAATTACGACCAGGTATATGGCCTGCAAATTGACGCAAACAACGGAATATACGCAGAGGGGCAATCTTTAGGTGGCCAGTTCCCGGTGACCGCGGGCGTTTACTCTAATCCAAATTCAAGCCAATTCATTATCAAACTGGACTCTAATCTTGGCACGAATATATTTTCAACCGTATATGGAAGTGGTGACCCTGCGCATACCAATATCTCACCTGTAGCCTTCCTTGTTGATACCTGCGAAAATATTTACATTTCCGGTTGGGGCGGTACGGTAATTACGGGCATGCTTCCCTCGGTAGGTACCACCTTTAACATGCCGATTACGCCCGATGCAGCACAGTCCACTACGGATGGCAAAGACTTTTACTTTATCGTATTGAGTAAGAATGCTTTGGGCCTGATGTACGGCACATTCATGGGCTCTATCAATACTCCTGTGGGTGAGCACGTTGATGGCGGCACCAGCCGTTTTGACAGGAATGGTGTAGTGTACCAGGCAATATGCGGTGCTTGTGGCCATGGCAATTTCCCCACACAGCCGCCCAATGTTTGGAGCTTGCAGGACAGCAGTTTCAACTGCAATGAGATCGCTTTGAAAATAGCCTTCCATTTTGGACCAGTTGTGGCTACCGCAAGTATTACCGGTGACACGTCGGGATGTGCGCCGTTCACAGCACAGTTCAACAACACATCTACTAACGGCGCTAATTACACATGGGATTTTGGTGATGGCTCACCTGTCAGTACAGCATTTAATCCTGGCCCTCACACTTACACCACCCCCGGCATTTATACCGTGCAGCTGGTCGTAACTAATGCCAACGCCTGCAATAAAACCATAGATTCAACAACGATGACAGTAAAAGTGGATTCAGGTGAAATAAAGGCGGATTTTACTTTCCAGCTTACTGATACCTGCGATCCGTTCTCCGCAACTTTTTTGAATACCTCACAATATAATACCATACCCAACTCACAAAGCTGGACCAAATTCCTGTGGCATTTCAGCGACGGGTTTGACTTCAATGGTACCACACCACCGGCGCATGACTTCCCTGATACAGGCACTTATACTGTAACACTCGTGATGATAGACACTACAGCCTGTAACAATCCCGATTCGGTAACGAAGACCATACACTTTGCCAAAACTCTTGTATCTGTTGATATAGCCATGCCCGATTCGCTCTGTCTAGGCTCTGCGATACAGTTCAACGGAACAGCTGTGAATGGTGTGACCTGGTTATGGACATTTGGCGATGGCGATTCGGCAAACATTGCTTCTCCGTATCATACATACGATAGCACAGGCACCTACCTGGTAACCGTGATCGCTTACAACCCCGCAGCCTGTAATTATTCCGATACAGCTACCAAGGCCATCAAGATAAAGGCTCACGCCATCGCTGATTTCAGCTATTCACCTTCTATACCCGTTCCTAACGCGCCCATCACGTTTACGAACCATTCGCTTAACGCGTCAATATACCAATGGGGTTTTGGCGATGGTGCAGGCAGCCAGGAAGAAAATCCGGTACATATGTACCGCAAGACCGGCTACTATGATGTGTGCCTGGAAGCTAACAATACGGACAACTGCCCGGATACAATTTGCAAGAAAATATACTCAGACATTCGCCCGCTCATAGATGTACCAAATGCCTTTAGCCCGAACGGCGATTTCTTTAATGATATACTGTATGCACGCGGTGCTGCAGTAGAAAAAATGGACCTGCGGATATGGAACCGCTGGGGTGAGCTGGTATTTGAATCAACTTCGCTTGACCACGGCTGGGATGGCACTTACAAAGGCAAGCCACAGGAAATGGATGCCTATGCATTTGTGCTCACAGCAACATTCATTGATGGAACAACATTTGAAAAACAAGGAAATATAACCTTACTCCGATAAATTAGACGTATGAAAAAAACATCCTTACCTAAGCTTATTGCGGCATTTGTACTTGCTGCATGCTTTACCACCGAGAAAGCCAATGCGCAAAGCATGCACTTTTCGCAGTATTACAATGCCCCTATGCTGCTGAACCCTGCAAACACAGCTTTGTTGCCTGATAACGACTACCGTGTAGGTGCTAACTACAGGCAGCAATGGGCCAGCGTACCCGTTCCTTACAAAACCTTTTCAGCCTATGGCGACCTTGAAGCATTCAGGGGCGAATCAGGGACCAACTGGATGGGAATAGGCGCTGCTATGTTTACCGACAAAGCAGGCGACGGCGATCTTGCTTTGACACGGGCTGAGGCCTTCCTCTCTTACCACCTTATGATGGGAGAGCAGTTCATGGTCTCGGCAGGGGCATCAGCTGCTTACGTGCAGCGCAGCGTTAACTACGACAAACTGACCTTTGATTCGCAGTGGGATGGCTTTGGTTTCAATTACCAATTGCCTACCAACGAAAAAAGAGGCATCATAAAGACCAATTACATGGACGTGGCGGCCGGTGTCAACCTGGCTTACCTGCCCGGTGATAACGTTTACGCTAAACTGGGTTTTGGTATTGCCAATATCAACCAGCCTAAGCAATCTTTCTACGGCCAGGACGTAAAAATAGCCATGCGCCCGACAGCAAATCTTGATGTGCTTTGGCGCCTCAGTAAAACAGTTATCCTGAACCCCTCGGTGTATTATACTACACAGCAGGGTGCTTACGAAGCACTGTACGGAACGCTGTTCCGGATCAACATCACTCCTGAGAAGGAAGGATACGGTGCTAACCAACTGATCCTGGGTGGCTATCATCGCATTGGCGATGCAGCAGTAGGCGTTGTAGGTTTTGAATTTGTAGGCATACAGATGATCGCCAGCTATGACTATACCATATCTTCATTGGGTAATTACAACAAGGGTAAAGGTGCGCTCGAGTTCTCCCTGGTATATGTAGGATCATATGACAGGAGCAACCGCGGACGCAGCAATATTCACTGCCCGAGGTTTTAACAAAACATTATTCGTAATGCAAATTTGCCGGCATTACTTTTGACACCATTACAACACACACCAAAACTAGAATGGAAAAAGAAAAAAATAAAGTACTGCTTGTAGAGGACGATACCAACTTCGGACAAGTATTGAAGAATTACCTGGAATTGAATGACTTCGTAGTAGAGCTGGCACGTGATGGTATTTTAGGACTGGCAGCTTTCCGTCGGGAAAAATTTGATGTATGCCTCCTGGATGTGATGATGCCCAATATGGACGGATTTACACTGGCTGAAGAAATAAGGAACGTGGACCCGGATGTGCCGCTTTTCTTCCTCTCTGCCAAAAGCATGAAAGAGGACATACTTACAGGTTACAAACTGGGTGCTGATGACTATATCACCAAACCTTTTGACAGCGAAATATTACTGCAAAAAATAAAAGCCATACTGAAACGCAACCAGGAACTGCAGGAAAAACAGCATTCACAGGTCGAGTTCACGATAGGCAGCTACCAGTTCAACAGCAAACTGCGCACACTTGCCCATAATGGCGAGACGCATACGCTCTCTCCAAAAGAGAATGAATTGCTGCTGATGCTTGCAGAATACAAAAACGACCTCCTTCCCCGCGATGCAGCCTTAAAGCGCATATGGGGTAGTGATACTTACTTCAACGGCCGCAGCATGGATGTGTACATAGCTAAGCTGCGCAAATACCTGAAAGACGACAGCAGCGTGGAAATAGTAAACATCCACGGTAATGGCTTCAGGCTGGTGATACCGGAATAAACATATTTTTATAAAAGTAAAAACCGGCAGGTGTACAACCTGCCGCTTTTTTATGCCTTGTACTATCAATATTTATTTCATCGGCTCCTGCGCTGCAAGGTTAAAGCTGCGCATTGTCTGGGTGTTTGGCCCTTCCAGTTGTTTGCCATCTTTATCAAACAGGGTGAGTATTATGCTGGCCTTTCCTGTGCCAAGGTTGTGCAGGAAGTTTGACTTCCATTCCGTGATAGTCAGCGCGGTATCGCGGCCGCTTTCGGTGTGTATCTGGGCCTTCACCTTATAACCATCGGGGGCAAGTGTTGCATTCCATACATAGAAATCGAACAAAACGTTCGCAGTATCCTTACCTATGTAGTCTCCCTTAGGGCGGCTGTAGAATACCATAGGTGTTTTAGGGTCTTCCAGCTTTTTAATATTGCCTTTCTCATCTATCATAAAGTGGTACAGTATCGCAGCGCCCTTGTTCTTCAATGACTCGTGGTAGGAGCGCGACAGGAATGCCATCAGCCAATGCTCTGTATTCTTGCCCAGTGTTTCAGTATCGGCGGGCATGTAGAGGGCTTTGTACGGTTTGTTATCCAGTATGAAATGTATGTGTTGGCCTTTATCTGAGTTGTTACAAAGTTTGCTGCCCGCATCACCTGTTTGCTGTTTCAGTTCATAGTTCTTCACATTGAAGCTGAACATCACTTTCACAGAATCGTTAGCACCTTTCTCAGCCTTTACCGATGCCACAGATAGCTGTGCATCCTGGAATTCAGGCGAGGTGCCAACCGGCGTTATGGAAATAGGCGCAAGCGGTACAGCAGCAGCGGCTGTATCTTTGGTTTCTCCCTTGTCATCGCTGCCATTGTTGCTGCAGGATGCTGTAAAAAGTACGGACGCACAAAGCGCTATTGCGGTGAGCTTTGAATATGTTGTCATAGATAGCAATTTTAATCAAAGCTACTGCTTATCGATAAAAAACAGAAGAACTTTGTGTCTTTGGGTCTTTGCCCTTAAATTACATTTACATAACCAAAACTTAACTTATGCCGGGCTATGAACTATTTGGCGATGCTGAACGCAAAGAAGTGAACGATGTACTGCAAACAGGCATCATCCCACGGTATGGTTTTGAGGCTGCGCGCAAGGGTGTTTGGAAAGCTGCGGAGCTGGAAGAGGCCATCTGCAAAACATTCGGTTGCAAATATGCATTGCTTACCACCAGTGGCACTACCGCGCTAACAACTGCGCTGGCTGCACTGGGCATTGGCGCAGGCGATGAGGTGATCATACCTACTTTCTGTTTCGTGTCCAATTTCGAGGCCATAGTGGGCGTGGGCGCTATACCGGTTTTTGCCGATGTAGATGAAACGCTGGGCATGAATCCTGAATCTGTTGAAAATGCCATAACAAGCCATACCAAAGCCATAATGCCGGTACATATGTGTGGCAGCATGGCGCGCATGGATGAAATAAAAGCCGTTTGCGACAAGAACAATATCTTTTTGCTCGAGGACGCGTGCCTTGCCGTTGGGGCAAGTTACAAGGGTAAAAGCGTAGGCACCATGGGCCATGCAGGAGTATACTCTTTCGACATTTCAAAGATGATAACCTGCGGTGAAGGCGGCGCGGTGATAACAAATGATGAAGATGTGTACAAACGTGCGCGCCAGTATAGCGACCATGGCCACGACCATATCAATAAGGACAGGAACATTGACCCCCATACTTATTTAGGTTACAACTACCGCATTACAGAACTGCACGCTGCCGTTGGCCTGGCACAGGTACGCAGGCTACCTGAATTCCTGGCCATACAAATACGCAATCATGATATCCTGTACAATTCAATAAAGGACATGCCCGGTATCAGTTTCCGCATCATACCCGATCCTGATGGCCACACCGGCGCATACCTCTCTTTCTTCCTGCCCGGCGAGGAAATGGCCAAAATGGCTTACGAGGAAATGAAGGCCGCGGGCATTAAAGGGGCCCATTACTGGTATGAGAACAACTGGCATTACATCGGCAAATGGCAGCACCTGCAAAGCGGCAGCTGGATGCATAAACTCTACGAACCACAAAAACTGGGCATTTTGCACTACAGTAACCGGGCTTTCCCTATGAGCGACGCCATAATAGGCCGCTGCCTCTCTATCGGCATCAGCCTGCTCTGGGATGAATCCGTGGCGCAAGAACTGGCCGGGAAGATCGCTACCATCCTCAAAAAATACATAGGTTAAAAAAGAAGATTTTTTAATACGTTTTTTAACAACTACTTTGTACTTCAGCTATTAATATTGCAACTTGTATAACAAGTTTATAGCCTTATTTTTGAATCTTATTTTTGAACAGGAAAAATGCTGACCACCGCCGAAATACTTAAACGGGTAAGACGGATAGAAATAAAGACAAGAGGCCTTAGCAACCACATCTTTGCGGGCGAGTACCACTCCACTTTCAAGGGCAGGGGCATGTCCTTCAGCGAGGTAAGGGAATACACACCGGGCGATGATATACGCTCTATCGACTGGAACGTTACTGCCCGCTTTTCACACACCTATGTAAAAGTTTTTGAGGAAGAGCGTGAGCTTACGCTCATGCTGCTGGTTGATATTAGTTCCAGTTCGCTTTTTGGTACACATAAGCGCCTGAAGCGCGAGCTGATCACCGAGTTAAGTGCAGTACTATCATTTTCTGCGGCTACCAACAATGATAAAGTGGGTGTGATATTCTTCAGCGATAAGATCGAGAAATTCATTCCGCCAAAGAAAGGCCGCAGTCATATACTCCGAATCATCCGCGAGCTGGTAGCGCTGGAACCTGTGCAGACAGGTGGCACCCGCGTAGGCGTGGCGCTCGATTACCTGAACAATGTTTTGAAAAAACGCACAATAGCATTCGTGCTCAGCGATTTCATCAGCGAGGCCTATGATACACCCTTGCAACTTGCAGCACGCAAGCACGACCTGGTAGGTATGCAGGTATATGATAAGAACGATCGTGAGCTGCCTTCTGCGGGCCTGATACAGGTAGTGGATTCGGAAACAGGCGAGATGCAGTGGCTGGATACCGATGATAAGAACGTAAGAAAGAACTACACTGCGGCTTTTGAGCAGTATAAAGGATATTGCATACAGTCCTTCCGCAAAAGCGGCGCACAGCTATTGCAGCTGCGCACCGATGAGGACTATGTAAAAGCGTTACAGGGATTTTTTAAAGGAAGGTAACTTCACGATGAACAAACAGGCTAATAAACGGTATGCGCTCTTTCTATTGCTGGCACTAGTGCTGGCAGGCAGCCATTCATATGCCCAGGGCGATGCAAAAGTTACCGCCCGCATAGATGCAACAAAAATAATGGTGGGCGACCAGGTGCGCGTCTTCATAGAGGCACAGCACAATGCTTCACAAAGCCGCCTGCAGTGGGCCTTCATACCCGATACGGTCAATCATCTCGAGATAGTGGAGAAAGGAAAGATAGACACCGTGAAGAACGGCGATATCGTTACTTATAAGCAACGCCTGCTGGTAACGGGTTTCGATTCAGGGGTCTATGTAATACCTGCCCTTGCCTTCCCCGTAATACCGAATAGCGGCACTACATATACGGTACAGACCGATTCTTTTTCCATCCTCGTGCAAACAGTAGCAGTAGATACCTCTAAAGGCTTTAAGGGCATTAAGGGTATCATGCTGGTTAAAAATAGCTGGCTCGATTACCTCTGGATTATTATTGCAGCCCTGTTATTTATCGGCCTGGCAATATTCGTCTTCTTCTATTTCGTAAAAAACAAAAAAGCGCCTGCTCCTGTTATAGTTTCTCAAGGCCCTGTAGAGACCCTGCAGGAAAAAACGGTGCGTATTCTTCGCGAGCTGGATGCACAGCAGCTATGGCAGAAAGGACAGGTGAAAGAATACTACACACAGCTTACCGATATACTGCGTGTATACATCGAGCAGCGTTTCCGTACATCAGCCATGGAGCTCACTACCGACGAGCTTTTATCCACCGCAAGGAATCATAAAGAAATGCATGCTCAGCTCGATCTGCTTTCGGCCATCTGGTACACGGCTGACCTTGCAAAATTTGCCAAGGCGCAGCCCTTGCCGCACGAGCATACAACAGCTATGGAACAAGCCATACAATTTGTGAACAATACTAAACCGGTAATAACAGAAACCCCACAACAGCAGTCATGAGCGCATTAATGGATTGGAAACACCTCAGCTTTGCACACCCTTTTTATTTGGGCCTGCTGCTGCTTATTCCATTCATGATATGGTGGCAGGCCCGCGGCAGGAAGAACAATAACCCTGCCCTGCGCCTTACAACCCTGCAAGGTGTGCAGCACATGAAGCCCACTGCCCGTGTGCGTTTCCGCCCGGCCTTGTTTGCATTACGTCTCATCGCACTCGCATTCTTAGCTATTGCATTGGCCCGCCCACGTTCCAGTAATGTAACGGAGTCTATTGATAGCGAAGGCATCGACATAGTAATAAGCCTCGACGTTTCAGGCAGTATGCTGGCCCAGGATTTTAAACCTAATCGCATTGATGCTGCAAAAGCTATCGCGCTCGATTTTATCGACCGCCGCCCTACCGACCGCATAGGCTTTGTCATATTTGCCGGCGAAAGTTTTACCCAATGCCCCATAACCATCGACCATAATGTGCTCAAAGAGCAGGTGAGCAATGTAAAAAGCGGCGCTCTTGTAGATGGCACTTCTATAGGTATGGGCTTGGCTACTGCTGTCGACAGGTTGCGCAATTCGCATGCTAAAAGCAAGGTGATCATACTGCTTACCGATGGTGTAAATAATACAGGCCTGATAGACCCCAATACCGCCCTCGAAATAGCCAAGGCGTACAAGGTGCGTGTGTACACTGTGGGTATTGGTACAGAAGGACAGGCTCCCTACCCGGTGCAAACGCCATTTGGTATGCAAACCCAGATGATGCCCGTGCAGATAGATGAGCCACTGCTCAGGCAGATAGCCGGGCAAACAGGAGGTAAATACTTCCGCGCCACAGGCAATAGCTCAATGGCAGCCATATACCAGGAGATAGACAAAATGGAGAAAACAAGGGTGGAAATAAGCTCTTACAAACACTATGCGGAACTGTTCTTTCCCTTTGCCTGCATAGCGCTCATATGCCTTGCGCTGGAAATGCTACTACGTTATACGGTATTCAGAAGCATCACATAATATCCCCGCAAAGTCCCATAGGGACAAAATATCGGTAGAAGAACGAATTGTCTGAGTAACGCAAGTCCCGTAGCGACGACATATTTACCCTCCATCCTCGGAAATCATCTTTAGATACCTAGCTACAGAGTAGCTCCGTGTTTATAGGATCGATGTCATTTACGCATTTAAAAAGGCTCCAGATGGAGCCACGTGTTATCCTGCGTCGATCCTCATTTAGCTCGCGAAAACCCTATGGTCTTTTACCCAAAAGCCAAATACCTGATTTTTTTGTTAAAAAAGCAAACCTATTGTGGAATATAAAATATTATTGTAGTTTTGCACTTTATTAATTAATTCTTTACACAATGCAAGAAGGTACAGTAAAATTCTTCAATGTAACCAAAGGATTTGGTTTCATTACACCCGCCAACGGCGGCCAGGACATCTTTGTTCACGTTTCAGGTTTGATCGATGAGATCCACGAGAACGACAAAGTAACCTTTGAAGTACAAAATGGCAAAAAAGGTCTAAACGCAGTTAACGTAAAAGTTATCTAATCATACTTTTTTTAGTTCATTACCTTAAGGCATGCGGCGCATGCCTTTTTTTATTACCTGTTTGCGACAGAAAAACGCCCGACAATTTTTTAATTTCATCGGGCATTCCAAAAATATATCGTCTTGACTTTTACTCCACTTAAGCTACTGCCTCTTTGATCACACCCAGCTCCTTACCTACTTTGGTAAAGGCTTCGATCGCTTTATCAAGGTGCTCCCTGCTATGTGCTGCCGATATCTGCACGCGGATACGCGCCTGTCCCTTAGGCACTACCGGGTAGAAGAAGCCTATAACATAGATGCCTTCATCCAGCATTTTAGCTGCCATTTGTTGTGCCACTACCGCATCATACAGCATGATGGGTGCTATGGGGTGTGTACCCGGTTTTATATCAAAACCTACCGCCGTCATTTTGCTGCGGAAGTACATGGTATTCTCTTCCAGCTTATCGCGCAGTGCAGTTGTCTCGCTCAGCATATCCAGCACCGCTATCGATGCACCTACTATTGAGGGAGCAAGCGAATTCGAGAACAAATAAGGCCTGCTGCGCTGGCGCATCATTTCCACTATCTCTTTACGCCCGCTGGTAAAACCGCCCGATGCGCCGCCCAGAGCCTTGCCGAGCGTGCCGGTTATGATATCTATCCTGCCCATCACACCGCATAGCTCATGCACACCACGGCCTGTCTTGCCCATAAAACCGGATGAATGGCTCTCGTCTATCATCACCAGTGCATCATATTTATCTGCCAGGTCGCATATCTTATCCAGCTGTGCTATGGTGCCGTCCATCGAGAATACGGAATCGGTAACTATCAGGCGGGTACGCGCACCGGAGAATGCCTGCAGCTGTGCCTCAAGGTCCTCCATATTATTGTGCTTGTAGCGTCCGCGTTGCGCTTTACAAAGCCTCACGCCGTCTATTATAGATGCATGGTTCAGTTCATCAGATATGATCGCATCTTCTTCGTTCAGCAATGGCTCAAACACACCGCCATTTGCATCAAAGCAGGCCACATACAGTACAGAGTCTTCCGTACCCAGGAACTTGGCGATCTTCGCTTCCAGTTCTTTATGTATATCCTGTGTACCGCAAATGAAGCGCACGGAGCTCATACCGTAACCACGATGATCTATCGCTTTGTGCGCAGCTTCTATCACCTTGGGGTTAGATGAAAGGCCCAGGTAGTTGTTCGCACAAAAGTTGAGCACCTTCTTGCCGTTCACAATTATCTCTGCACCCTGCTCCGATTCTATGATGCGCTCTGCTTTAAATAATCCTGCGTCTTTTATCTCCTGCAGCTCTTTCTGCAGCCTTTGGTAAAATGTATTGCTGGCCATTGGTACGAATTTGCTTACAAAATAAAGGCAAACGGCTTATTTTTCTTAAAGTATTCCCAAAAACATTTATAATCCTATATTGCTAAGGATGGCTGACTAAATTTACAGGCCTATATAAAAAATTATTTTGCGCTATATATTCACCATATTATCCCTCTTTGCCTGCGGCTTTAGCATGGCCCAGGTACTAAAAGGCCGGGTGACGGATGCAGCAACCGGAAAGCCGCTATACCCCGTGACCATTGTGAATATGGAGAGCCGTCAGAACGCATACAGCGATGAAAATGGGAATTTCAGCATAGAGGTTCACTCCGGCGATCATGTGGCGTTTTCGTATATCGGCTATAAGGCACAGCAAAAAAACCTGCCCGCCATTGCCGGCGACCTGGAAATAGAAGTAAAAATGCAGCAGGTGAACTACCAGCTCGAGGAATTTACGGTACGCCCGGGATATACGCCTTACCAAATTGACTCATTGGAAAGGCGCTCTACCTTCCAAAGGCCGCTTGCCTTTCCTCATTCCAGCCCATTTAATAGCCCCGTGTCTGCTATCGCAAGTTTGTTTGCGCCCACCACCAAGGCCACATTCCGTTTCCAGAAGAACTACGCTAAATGGGAGACGCAGATGTTCGTGGACAGCCGCTATAGTCCCGAACTGGTCATGCAACTCACGGGGCTCACCGGCGACTCGGTAGGTAACTTTATGAACAGCAACCCCATGCCTTACGATTACGCCCGCACCGCCACCGACCTGGAACTGAAAATGTGGATACGCTACAACTACAAGCAATGGATGAAGAACGGAGCAAAGCCACCTTATCCTGTAGACAGCGCCATCATCAAAAAGTAAGGCCTGTATGAAACTTTCCTTAACCTTACTATTTACCCTTTCAGGCTTCTGTTGCGCAGCACAAAAAATAGAAGGTTCAGTGTTCGATAAGGAAACGAGAAATGCACTGGCGGATGTTAGCCTCACCAATAAACGAACAGGGAACACCTGGAGCGCTGATAAAGATGGTCGCTTCGTAGCATATGGCATCGCCGGCGATACGATCTTATTCTACCACGCTTCATACAGCCGGGCAATAGTGATCGTGCCTTTCACCACCGGTAATGTTTACCGCACTGTTTTTATGGACCACCTTAGCTACACGCTTAAGGAAGCTACGGTAACAAGCGGTTCCAGGTTCGTACAGGATTCATTGGCCATGCGCGAAACTTTCCAGCATGCTATTGATTACAACCAGCCGGTGAAACCTGAATTTGAATTTAGTGGTGGGATAGGGGTACGGGGTTTGTTCAGCGCACTCGCCGAACGTTTACTTGGGCAAACTAAAAAGAAGAAAAAATTCCTGAACACATTCGCCGGTTATGAACAGAGTAAATTTGTGGACACCCGCTACACCCAGGAATTGGTAAGTGCCTTAACCAACCTTCCGCAAGACTCTGCAGCAAATTTTATGAATGCTACCCCATGCCCTACGACTTTGCGCGCACCGCTACCGACCTCGAATTGAAAATGTGGATACGCCATAACTATAAACAATGAATGAATAAAATAAAAGACAGCGTATCCTATAAGGCGCAGGTACAACAGTAAACCATATTTTGAGTAACTTGCCTTTATGATCCCTCCATGGCAAACAGGCATTGTAAAACAAATAGAACAGGCAACGCATAATACCCGGCGCTATTGGATCGAACTGCCGGAAACTGATGTATTCGATTTCAAACCCGGCCAGTTCGTTACGCTCGATCTGCCGATACACGAGCAACGCAACAAACGCTGGCGCAGCTACAGCATAGCCTCCATGCCCGATGGCAGCAACGTAATAGAACTGGTGATCTCATACATAGAGGACGGTGTGGCTACCAATTATATTTTCAAGGAAATAACTGTGGGCAGCACCTTCACCCTCCGTGGACCGCAAGGTGTGTTTGTCATGCCTTCCGATATGCAGAAAGATTTGTTCCTGATCTGTACAGGCACGGGGATAGCACCCTTTCGTAGTATGCTGCATTACATCAATACACACTCCATACCGCATGGGCAGATACATCTCATCTTCGGTACACGCACACAGCAGGACCTGCTGTATGCAGATGAAATGCGCGAGCTAGAAAAAATGATGCCGGGCTTCGAATACAATCCCACGCTATCGCGCGAGGAATGGGATGGGTATATGGGCTATGTGCATGCGATATACGAGGAGCTAACGGCAACTTATAAATACCGCCCGGCGCATTTTATGCTATGCGGCTGGCGTGCCATGATAGATGAGGCCCGTGACAGGATCATAAAACTAGGCTACGATAAAAAGGATATTCACCTCGAATTGTACGGATGAAATCATTGCATTGATGCAAACAAAAAGAGGCCGGTATTGATACCGGCCTCTTTTTATTATTGTTAAATATGTTTATTCTTCTGTCTTTTTCTTCTTTGCTGCTGTTTTCTTAGCGGGCTTTTCAGCAGGCTCCGCATTTGCATCATCACCTTCTACTTTCTTTTTGCGCGCAGCTTTTTTAGGCTTTTCGGCTACTTCCTCTTTTACTTCAGCAGGTTCAGCTGTTGCTGCTTTACTTGCAGGAGCTTCTTCCGCCGGAGTTTCTTCAGCGGCAGCTGCAGCTGCAACGGCTGCTTCAAAATTCAGCAGGTCGTTTGCCTTCAGCAGCTCATACCACTTAAGCATTTTCTTCATATCGCTCACATACACACGGTCTTCATCGATATCTGCAAAAACGGTTTTGAAGTAGCTTTTTATAGCGTTGTTATCCGGCGATTTGGGATCAGCTTTTGCCACCGTGTCTTCAGTGTCTTTCATTTTCTGAAACACCTCATGCAGGCGCACGTTGTCACCTGTCGTGTATACTTCTATACTTTCAAGCGGCGTTACATTATGCAGGCGCGCAGAAATGAACTTGGTAGTCCTGTCTGCAAGATTGCGTACAATTGCACCGTCACTTTTTGTCGTCATCAGCTGGTATAGCCCACTAAGGCCTGTTACTGCTACAATTTCTCTGTATTCCATATTAACATTAAGGGAGGCAAAAATAAGCTTTTACACTTAATTTGCCTCCCTTAATTTGAATATTCTTGTTTACTATTTTAAATTATCAAATACTGCCATAGGCCTTACCTGATAAGCGTTATATCACCTTTAATCATCTGTTTGTTATCTACATCGCCTTTATTGCCACATATTATCTCCATATAGAAGAAATAAGTGTCCATTTCCTGGGCAACGCCGTTGAAGGTTCCGTCCCATCCTGAGCTCACATCGGTCGTGGTGTATACCAACTGGCCAAAACGGTTGAATATTGACATTTTGATGAGCTGCATGTCGCCTTTGTATACAGGGCGGAAGTAATCGTTCTTACCATCACCATTTGGCGTAAAGGCATTCGGGATGTATGGAGTACAGCAATTGTCGTACTGCACTTCTGCTTCGCCGCTGGCAACACAGTCATGCGCATCGTGTATCACAACCCTGTAGAATCCATTTGGCAGACCGGTAATGCTGTTTGTACCCACTATACGGGTCGTATCGGTGCTCCATGTGTAGTTGTAAGGAGGAGTACCGCCTTTAGCATCAACGTATACCGCGCCGTTATCATCTACACCTTCGCAAAGATTGCCATTAGTATGCATCTTAACCGTGATCGAATCAGGTTGTGGAACCGGCACTCTCGTAGATTTCTTACAATCCTTGCTATCCACCACCGTGATGATATGATAACCGGCTGACTGGTTTGTAAATATGTCATTTGCAGTTGGTGGAGTTGGCTGTCCATCTACCTGGTAAGTGAATGGTGGCACACCGCCTGAAGCATTTATCATTATTACACCGTCAGGTACATTATAGCAGCTGGTTGGCGTAATGGTCGGTTCTTCGAGTACTATATGTGGCAAGCCCGTCAATGTTATGGATGTATCGTGCTTACAACCGCTGCTGTCAATTGCGTAGAAATTATAAGTACCCTCGGGCAAACCGGTAAAAGCTGACGCGGATGTATAATCTGACTGGGTCTGCGAGTATTTATATGGAGGCGTACCGCCGGCTGCTGTCACCGTCACAGCACCATCTGCATAACCTTCACAGGTAGGATTGGTCACGTTAGCACCTGCAAATACCAAAGGATCAGGCTGCTTGAGATAAACATTTGTATCAATAGGGCATGCATTTGCATCCTTTACATGAACATCATGGAAGCCCGCGAACAAATTACCTGTGCTGCTTGAGGTACCGAACGAATTAAAGTCAACCGCGTAATAATATGGCGGTGTACCACCGGCCAGGAACACCTGGATGATACCGTTCTCATCCGAATAGCACCTCGGAGGGGTAAGCATCATGTCAATTATCTGCAGCTTGCTTGGCTGCGTAACGGTCATTATCGAATCATATTTACAGCCATTGTTGTCTACAATATGAACCGTATCCACACTCGTGGCCAGGCCGCTAAACACATTCACAGTTGACAGGCCGCCGCTGTTTAAGGCATAAGTATATGCAGGGGTACCGCCGGTGCCTACTGCAGTGATGCTACCGTTGGTGTAACCGAAACATGTAGGCCTGCTGATAGTGATATTAAAACCAAGTACAGGAGGCTCTGTTACAGCCACGGTGGTATCCTTAATGCAGCCATTCACATCTTTTATGTGCACTGTGTATGTGCCCGCAGGCAGGTTAGGGAATACATTGGTCGGGCTGTAGGGATTGGGGTCAAGTGCAAAAGTGTAAGGTGCGCTTGCGCCGCTTCCTGTAACATCAATCACGCCCATACTTTGCCCGAAGCACAATTCATTTGTAATATTGAATATACCAACCGGGTTAAGTGAGTCAACGATTGCTATGCTGGTGTCTTTAATACAGCCATGCGAATCCTTAATATGGAATATATACGTGCCGGCTGCTAAAGGAGTAAATGTATTAGAGGCTGTGTATGGCCCGGCACCCTGTGCATATGTATAAGTTGGTGTGCCTCCTAAAGCCGAGAGTATCACTTTACCATCGCCCAGTGTAGCACATGTAGACTTTTTAACAGAAGCTGTTACGGTAACAGGCGTTGGCTGTGCAAGGGTAACTGTTGTATCTTTTATACAGCCGTTTGCATCTTTCACATGCAGTGTATAAGTAGCAGCTACCAGCCCGATAAATGTACTGGAAGGACCGTACGGGCCGACATTTATTGCATAAGTATAACCGGGCGTACCGCCGGATGCACTTACTGTCATTGTACCGTTAGCCGATCCGTTACAAGTGGGTTGAGCCATTGCTACCTGTGTTATTCTCAGAACAGTAGGCTCTGTAATAGTTGTAACAACATCTTTAATACAGTTATTGGCGTCCTTTATATGAATTGTATAAGTACCTGCAGGCAGGCCGGCAAAGGTATTCGACGGGCCATATGGGTTTGCACCATTGGCGTATGTATAGCCGGGGGTACCACCCGATGCTGCCATCACTATCTGGCCGGTCGATGCCCCGTTGCAAAGAACATTGGTAACCGTGGGCACGCCTGTAATAACAGTAGGCTGTGTTACAACAGCATTGGTATCAAGTGTGCAACCTATCGCATCAAGTATATGTACCGTATATGTGGCTGCGGTGAGATTAGGGAAGGTATTAACTCCTGAAAATGGCCCCGCATTCAACGCGTACGTGTACGGGTTGACTGCATTATTGCCCGTTGCAGTTATTGAACCTGTGTTGCCACCGTTACACAATACGTTAGTGATAACCAAAGTAGCATGTACGGCAAGGGAATCCGTCAATGTAATTACGGTGTCTTTATTACATCCTGTGGAATTATGCACATGGAAAGTATAGGTACCTGATGCAAGGGCGCTGAAGGTACCACTTGCTGTAAATGGCCCTGCGCCTATTGCGTAGGTGTATGGCGGCGAGTTATTGTTGTAAGCAGCCAGTATCACCTGTCCGTTAGCAACGCCGGCACACGTAGGTCTTTTTACCTGGGCATTCACATAAATTGGTAGCCCGTCGCCCAATGTGTACACGCTATCTTTTATACAAAGGTTAGCATCTTTGATGTGCAGCGTGTATGTACCTGCCGCTAATCCCGTATAAGTAGTTGTGCTCGTAAAAGGAAGCGCGTTGTAAGCATACGTGTATGGTGCCAGGCTACCTGTTCCTGTAAAACTAATAGTTCCATCGGAACCGCCGGGGCAGGTTGGCAGCGTAGAAGTAAGCGTTAAGAAGCTTGGGCCGGGAGGTGACACCAGCGTAATCACTGTGTCCTTGCTGCAACCTACATCATTGGTTGTGCGTATGGTATAAGTACCCGCCACGAGACTATCTGTAAGTGTATTGGTAAGGTTGATGTTCGTATGCACAACTGTAACCCCTTGCAATACCGTCTCAGTCCATGGCGACACACCGGAGGCAACGGTGAACACCGCTTTCTTGGTACATGTTGCTGCCGATACGAGTGTAAATGTGTTGCCCGGGAGCGGTGCAATTATTATGGTGTAAGTTATCTGCTGATCGGCAGATAAAGGACATTCATTATCCTGGTAGTTTAGGGTGAATGTATAAGTACCAGCTGCTGCCAGGTTTGTATTCCAGGTGAATACACCTGTAGGCGCTGTGGTATGGTTGTTCGTTACAGTAAAGGTAGAACCTGCAGGCAGGCCACTCGCGCTATAATCAATTGTGTCACCATTTACGTCGGTAGGATTAATATTAAACGTAAACACACCTACATCTTTACACACCCTTATCGTCGTTGAATCGATCAACGTTACACCTGTAGCCGGTGCTGGATTTGTAATTACGCCGGTAGGCGGATAATTACTACATGTGTTTAATACCACAATGGTCATTTCACGCTGGCTGGTACCTACAAGTACACCATTCCGGTACTCCTGTACTTCCATACATGCCAGTGATCGCTGAACAAGGTTTGGGGTGAAACTCATTTGGCCTGTAGTAGGAACATAAACAAAGGGGCTTGCGGCAAGCGGCGATGTTGCAGTATAAGGAACCTGGTAGTTGACACTTGGCGGGTTGGCAGGGTAACCTGTACCATCGCGGCCGGGTATCTGCACATAATAAAGGCTATCAAGATCCGGATCAACTGAACCCGGTGCATAGTTTGCAGGAATATTGAGGCAGTAAAACGGAGTAGGAATAGAACCAAATACTGAAGAGCTATTCTGGCCACCTACTGCTGCAGTATTATTCAATTTTGCATCAAGCGTTATGATCGTGGTACCTGCGCCAACCACATTGGTAATGGTAGAGCTCCTGCCCGCCTGGGTAGCACCCATATATCCGTCAAAATGGAAACGCCAGTTTGCTGATGCATACGGTACCGTATAAACATAAGAGTAGATGAATTTCTTTATGCCCGGAATCACGTTATTCACGTTCGAGCAAGTAGTATTGTTCACATCTGCGGGACACACGGGCGTCACCTCGATACCAGCAATAGGCGGCTCTTCCGTAAGCGTCAGCGTGCTAACAACAGTAGTGCTGGGGTCATTATACACTTTCACCCTTGCTACCGCATTTTGCAGATTTGGGAAAGCCTGGCCGGCACAGTCGCCATATACTATTACGTATATTTTGTAGTCATTGTTCGCTACGTGTGTGTAGTACATGTCTATACCAAACACGTGAGTTGCAAAAGACTTAAGCGTTGAAAAAAGGAGGATGACTGCTACAAGACAAGAATAGCGCAGTGTCCGGAGTACATTTTTTTTCATAAAAATTTCGACAAAAAAGTTACAAATGTGTTTATACAAAATATTGTAAGGATATTCTATTCTAGTTTTAACAAGGTGATGAAGGGTAGAAAATATAGACGAACTTATCGAGCAAATCCTTTCTTATGTACAAAATCCCAATTCAAAAATACAGGGTATTAAAGATACTATGAAAAATTAACAAAATCTTTTTTACACGCTAAACATAAAATCAGTCATTTAGATTCTCCAATGAAAAATTGATAAATAAGCCCTAATAGATTAACAATATTTGAATTTATATGGAACTTAAGAAATAATTGACGTGAATGGCGGGAATTCAGGGGAGTATTGCAGGGACTTAACGATATATCACATGCGATTAAGTAAGATACTTTAAAATAACCTCTTATTTGTCTTGATATTATCTATATATTTATTTAAATCGGCGGAAGGTTTTAGCAACAAGAGCAAAAAGGAATAAACAAGAATAATGATCGCTGAGCGCAAGGTTATATCAATAAATACGTGTGTGTAACCGGTATCGCCAATATGGTTGATGTGGGGCAAATAATATCCTGCAACAGCGGCCATTGCACCTGCCACTAGTACCCTCCAGGTTTTGTTGGTAAATGGCAACAGGCGCATTTTTTTCCACAGGAAGATCATTTTCGCAATATTGAATATTACCAGCGATAGCGTTGAACTCCACGCCGCACCATAAAAGCCGTAACGTGGAATGAATACGCGGTTGAAAATGATAGCTAATACAACCAGTAATATTGAAACATAAAAATTAAACTTGTACAGTCTGGATATGCTGATCAACTCATTATTCAAGCCACTTGCCATGTCTACCATCCTGCCGATCATTAATATCAGCACAAGCGCCGAGACATCTTCATACCCATTAGCTAATACGGTTACAGCGCTTTGCAAATTGCAGCCTATCAGCAAAAACATAGCCATAGCTACTATCAATATGTTGATCCCCGAACGGTGGAAAAGGTCCTTGAGCGTGTGTTCTTCATTTTCGATATATGCCTTATTGAGTATAGGATAGGTTGCCGAAGTTATTGCCCTGTATGGTATTACCATTAGTGTAGTAATATAAATAGCTACGCTGTAAACACCAACCGATCCCATTCCCTCCTTAGCCAGTGGCGCCAACATTAAGGAGTCTACGTACCCCATAACATTTTGCGAAATACCGAACAGTAAATGGTACCAGGCGTAGTGGACCATCTCTTTATACTCTTCCCGACTAAATGCTTTCCAATTCGTTGATAATCCGAAATTGTCCGTTCGCCTTGCTATCAAAAGCATCACTAAAGGAGGTATTGCATATGTTAGAACAGTGCCTATAACAAAATCATGAAAGGAAATGACTTTGTAATAATACAGCACAAGGATAACAATATTGCAAAGGCGCAGCAGCACTTCACGCATGAAAGCAGAAACCGCCACTTTGAACTGTGATATGAGGTACAAGTCGAGAAATGACATGAAGCTCCAGAACAAGACCAGCAAAGGCAACCATAGATAATATGTGTTTACAAATTCCCTATCGGCAGGTTGATACAGCCCCACGATCGTTTCTCGAAAAAGAACATAAGGGATAGTGAGCAGTATTGTTGTAGCCAAGGGTATGAACGTACAGATGGTTATTAGTACTTTTTTGCGCGGGTCATGCGAGCCATATCTCTGTGTAAAGGTGTAAGCAAGCGATGAAGAGCCCAGCAACACCACAAAATTCATTAGGGAGCCTTCAACTGTAAGATTTCTTGTCAAGCCATATCCCTGCTTGCTGAGCACATATGTAGACGCAACAACTATTAGGGCACCGAGGGCTGCACCTGTAAAAGTTACTATAGTTGTTTTAACTGATTGGCGGAATACTATGCCCATTGAGCATAAAGATAGTATTTACTGTATGCCAAAGTAAAAAGAGAAAAGCCAAAAATTGTATAAAACCCCGGGGCATTCAAAAAAACAAAAAGCCCCCCGCTTAGCCGGGGAGCTTTCTGCCTATTATAACCATTGATTTTTATTGTCTCAGTTTCAGGTCCATTGCCACGCGGCGGTTCTGGGCCTTTCCTTTAGAGGTCTTGTTGCTGGCTACAGGTTGTGTATCACCATAGCCATGTGTTTCAAGCCTGCTTGTTGCAATGCCTTTGCCTACGAAGTAATTCTTCACAGCATCTGCACGGCCTTGTGACAATATCATATTCTTATCGGGCTTGCCTACGTTATCAGTATGGCCATCTATGGTCATATAATAATCAGGATAATCATTCAGTATTTTCACAATTTCATCCAGCAGCGGGAAAGACTTAGGCTTGATGATCGTTTTACCGGTTTCAAACTGTATAGCCGTAGCCGCAAATGCAAGGCGTTTTTTCACCTCTATACTTACTTCAGGGCAACCGTGATTAGCAACAGTTCCTCTTACAGTAGGGCATTTATCTTCGTTATCAGCTATACCATCGCCATCCGTATCAGGACAACCGTGATTAGCTATCGGGCCCGGAGCGTTAGGACAAGCATCATCCTTATCAGCTAACCCATCACCGTCGCTATCAGGACAACCTTTGAATTGTGCCAGACCTTTCTGGTCAGGGCAAGCATCATCAATATCAGCTATACCATCGCCATCACGGTCAGGGCAACCGCCCATTGCAAGCGTACCTGCTTCCGTAGGACATCTGTCAGATGCATCTGCTATACTATCAAGATCAGCATCAGGGCAACCCATTGCTGTTTTGGAACCTGCGACTGTAGGACATTTATCCGAAGTATCAGGTATACCATCGTGGTCGGTATCAGGATCAGGGCAGCCCATGAATTCCCAAACACCTTTTACACCGGGGCATTTATCCTTCTTGTTTGAAACAAGGTCGCCATCGCTATCTTTAGGTTTTTTGTTATTTATCAATGGTACAGAAACACCAAAGTAGAAGTTTGCACCATAGGCTGAGTTAGTGAACAGGCCGAGGATATCATCGGTACCTATTATAAAGCCTCCCACGCGCACGCCTAAACCTGCCTTGAAGCCTTTATTCACAAAGTTGTATGTAAGTGGCAAACCGAGGCTTACGGCACGAATATCATAACGCGGAGTAAGCGTAAGCTGACTGTAGTACGAGTTACCAATATTATCCCTGTTTGCAATGTTGCCTATATAACTAAGGTTTGCGTACAGGTTGTTTACTATCTGGTAGTCGATCCCAAGTACTATTGCTGTAGGTAAGTGAACGGTTGTAGATGCTGTGCTAGAGTCAATATGCATACCACGATTACCGGCATAGCGCCTGAAATCACTGTAGCCGGCCTTTAAGCTGTCGGAAAGCTCACTGCCATTGAAGGTACTTGTGGTGCCCGGGTTTGCTATTATGTATGTCTTGTTGGAGGTACCGTTATATTTAATTGACCCAACATCGGTAATGGCGGCAGAAAGACGTAACTTATAGGTATTACGCCCGCGGTCGATAATACCCTTTTTACCGTCCATATCATACTTATACTTATCGATATTGGGGCTATACTCGTAGACAAATCCAAGGTCGCCGCCTACTCCTTTACCACCGCCGTCAAAAATATTGCTGAAAATATCACCGCCATTTGCAAAGGCAGTACCGTTGCTCGACAGGTTGAGCGTAGTATTTTTGACAACCAACTGATCGTTTGCCGCAGTATAATGCGCTTCCAGGTTATCGCTTTGGAAAGTACCATAAGCAGCGCCCAGCAGATAGCGTACCGTAAGCCCGCCTTTTAGCGTATTCTTGCCATTGCTGTACAAAACGTGGCCAAAAGTAAGGCCTAGTTCACCCCAGCCATGTGCCGTATAATTAAACTTCCCAGTCCCGGGATTTATATCATAATTTTCCTGGTCATTCGCGTTTGTGGTGGTTCTGTACAAATCACGATCAAAATTATTGAACTGGCTAAAGGCACGAAGGCGTGTAGTTAGCGCGATACTGCTCTTTGTACCGAGGCCCAGCAAAAAGCCCGGTCCACGAACCTCTGCATAAGGAAGCAGCATGTTGAATTTACCTGTATTGTTCTGGTTGATAATATCACTAAGCTTAGGGTCGCTGCCCAGGCCCTTAAAGATATTGCTTGAGTTAATAGTACCGAGGTTGTTATCTACACCAAAATTCAGTGAGAACAGGTCGATCACCAGTTTTTGCCTGGAATCGGCGATACTGGCCGGATTAATGTAGATGCCGTTAGTACCGCTCCAGTTACTGGTGGCGATACCCATGTAGCGCTGGGCTTGCCCCATGAACGGCAAAAGCATGACAGCTAAAATTACGAGTAGATTTTTTTTCATACGTTGTCTTGTGTTTAAATAGTAATGGATGTATCTATTTTAAAAATGTAAATATATTAAATTTTAATGGCTAATCCGCGCATTCTCCTTTCTCTTGCAAAAATAGAGCCACGATCGTGAAAATGCCATACTACATTTATGGTATTTTCTATTAAGTGCCGGTACGGATAGTAATTTGAGATTAAAAAAATAAGGGCTAACCAATACGGTTAGCCCTTACACTAAATTTTAATTATTAACTAGCCTACAGCTATACGCTTAAAGCTTACTACGGTCAGTCCTGCTTCTACCGATTTCAGGTAGTCGCCTACCGTCTTGCCATTGTCTTTTACGAAAGCCTGTGGCAACAGTGTGTTTTCTTTGAAGAATTTGTTCAGTTTACCGGCAGCTATTTTCTCCACCATGTCACCTGTTTTGCCTTCAGCCATTACTTGCTCAACAGCAATAGCCCTTTCGCGCTCCAGTGTTTCAGCGGGGATATTGTCTGCATCAACAGCCAGCGGGTTCATTGCAGCTATCTGCATAGCCACATCCTTACCTGCTGCGATCACGTTTTCATTAGGCGCATTGTTCAACCCTACCAGCACACCTATGCGATAACCTGCGTGGATGTATGGGACAACTGTTGCAGCTGATACCTGCTCAAAACGGATGATGTCAATTTTCTCACCTATTTTAGCAACCATTTCCAGCAGTTTTTCGCCCACTGTAGCACCCTGCATAGGCTGTGCCTTAAGGTCATCAATAGTGGTTACTTTAGAGCTTAAAGCGATATCGCCTATTTCCTGTGCAAAGTCAACGAACTCCTGGTTCTTAGCCACGAAGTCTGTTTCCGAGCTCAGGTTCACAATAACACCATATGTATTATCAGCAGAAGCTTTAGCTATTGCCACACCTTCTTTGGCTTCACGGTCGCTACGGTTTGCAGCTACTTTCTGGCCTTTTTTGCGCAGGTAGTCAATTGCTTTTTCAAAATCGCCTTCGCTCTCAGTAAGCGCTTTGCGGCAATCCATCATTCCCGCACCTGTTTGCTGGCGCAGTTTGTTCACATCTGCTGCAGATATTGTTACAGTACTCATTATTTCCTTTTTATTTAATGTTTACAATAATTTTGGTAAGGTGCCCCGCTGGTCAGGGCGGGCAAAATTCGCATTTTATCATTAAAGCCCCAAAAGAGGGGCTTTAAGGCTGTATTAATATTCCTTATACTTTTTATCGTTTTACTGAGGGCCTTGTGCCACCGCCACCAGGACGGCTGCCTGCACCACCGGGACGGCTACCACCGCCACCTGCGCCGCCGCGATTACCACCGCCACCAGCACCACCACGACCGGCACCACCACCTGCACCGCCACGGCCTGCGCCGCCACCTGTACCACGGCCTGCGCCACCACCGGCACCTGCACCTGCACCACGGCGACGGCCTTTGCCACCACCTTTACCATCTTCTTCCTCTATTTCAAGGCCACGCATTCTTTCGTTAGTTTCTTCAGTGCCTGCTTCATCTTCCTCTTTCACCTGGCTGCGTTCCTGCAAGCCTTCCATGATAGCGGCAATGATATACTCGGTAATGATAGCTATTGATTTCGTAGCATCGTCGTTCGATGGGATAGCATAGTCAACCTTGGTAGGGTCGCTGTTGGTATCTACCATCGCAAAGGTTGTTATGCCCAGGCGTTTTGCTTCAGCAAGAGCAATATGCTCGTGGCTGATATCGCAAATGAACAAAGCTGTAGGAGTACGGCCCATCTGTGAGATACCGCCCAGTACTTTCTCCATTTTTTCCTTGCTGCGGGTCAATGTCAGACGCTCCTTTTTAGTTACGCTGTCCATAGTACCGTCCTGCAGCATTTTTTCTATGCTCTGCATTTTCTTTACGCTCTTGCGGATAGTAGAGAAGTTGGTAAGCATGCCACCCAGCCAGCGCTCGGTAACGAAAGGCATATTTATTTTTGCAGCTGCTTCAGCCACTATTTCTTTAGCCTGTTTTTTGGTAGCTACGAACATGATCTTCTTACCGCTCTTAGCGATAGATTTCAGTGCAGCAGCAGCTTCATCAAGGCCTTCAATAGTTTTATTGAGGTCTATTATATGGATGCCGTTCTTTTCTGCAAAGATGTACGGCAGCATTTTTGGGTTCCACTTTTTCTTCAGGTGGCCAAAATGTACACCGGCTTCTAACAGTTGCTGGTGCAGGCTTTTATTATCTTCCATTTGAATAATTTCTTGTCGGTTAAAAAAATAAAGAATACGAGCCAGCGACTAACGTTTAGAGAACTGGAAGCTACGGCGTGCTTTCGCTTTACCAAATTTCTTACGTTCTACAGAGCGTGGGTCACGCGTCATCAGTCCTTGCTTTTTCAGCATAGGGCGATAATCTTCGCTCACCTGGCACAATGCACGGGCTATACCCATTTTTATCGCTTCGGCTTGTCCTTTAGGGCCACCGCCTTGCACGTTCACTACCACGTCGAAAGAAGCAGTCTGCTCAACCGTTTTGAACGGAAGCTCAACCTGGTTCTGCAGGTACATGATGGGGAAGTATGCTTTATATTCTTTGTCATTAACCGTGATGTTGCCGGTACCTTTGCTCATGTAAACACGTGCAACGGCTTCTTTACGGCGACCAACGGCATTTTTTTGCTTTTCCATTTATCTTGAATGGTTTTGTACTATTGTGTAATTAGAATTTTAATTCTTTTGGTTGTTGTGCTTTGTGCGGATGCTCTGCAGTTTCATACACAAATAATTTCTTGCCCATTGCACGGCCCAGGCGGTTCTTAGGGAGCATGCCTTTTATTGCGCGCTCAATCATAAGGTTAGGGCGGCGGCTTATCAGTTCCTTAGCCATTTCTATCTTCTGGCCACCGGGGTAACCTGAGAATGTCTGGTATTCCTTATCCTGCATTTTATTGCCGGTAAGTACTGCTTTGCCCGAGTTGATAACGATCACATAATCACCGCAATCAAAATGGGGTGTATAATATGCCTTGTTCTTGCCGCGCAGTATCGTTGCGATCCTGGAGCTCATGCGGCCCAGCGTTTGGTTGGTAGCATCTACTACATACCAGTCGCGCTTTACGATCTTTTCGTTGGCCGATTGTGTTTTAAAACTAAGATGTCTCATTTACTGGTTGATGTTTACTCTTAAATATGCGCCGGTTGCAGCTTTTATAAAAAATTACCCCCGACTTTGAATTTGGGAGGGCAAAGGTATAATTAGCTAGCCGATTTGCCAAGAAATTTATTAAGAAATTTTAGGCAACCGCCATAACTAATTGACTATCAGTAAAATTTTATTCATTAAATTTTCAAGCGATGGCGATTTACATTAAAATAGGCCCGTTTTTAATGCTTCTTTTGGGGCATGGTTTTTTTGTCCCTGTTTCTCACCCCCTTAGGGGGATAATATTTTAAGACGCCTAAGCTACTGTATGTTAATTCTGTATCACCGAATTCTTAAAAAATTATAATGAACGGGGTTCAAAAGGCTTGACTATGAGGGAATTTTGTCATAAATTCACTATTAATCCCCCTAAATCTCCCCCTTTTGAGCGAAATAGTTAATAATTGCAAAAACAGTTAGGAATTATATTACGATTAACGCTTACACATCAACGAAAAACTTTGCTTATGAAAAAAAGACTATTACTACTCCTTCTTTTATTGGCGGTAGGTACTCAAGTGGTCATGGCCCAGGCGCGCCAGGTCACCGGACAGGTATTAGACGAAACGGGGCAGGGGCTGCCGGGTGCCGGTGTTAACGTCAAAGGCACCGGGACCGGCACGGTCACGGATGTGGACGGGAATTTTAAGCTCAATCTGCCGGCTGATAATAATGTACTGGTGATCCAGGCCATTAGCTATCGCACACAAGAGGTTACTGTTACCGGCAACAGTATCACTGTCCGCATGGCCAGCAGTGCTACACAGTTGAACCAGACGATCGTAACGGCCCTCGCTATTAAAAGGGAGAAAAAAGAATTGGGCTATTCTGCCACTACTTTATCTAACGATGAACTCACTTCGGGGCATAATGTCAGCGTGCTTTCCTCATTACAGGGTAAAACCTCGGGCGCTAACATCACCAGTACTACCGGCGGGCCGGGTGGCTCTACCCGCGTAGTACTAAGGGGCGAAAAATCGATCATGAACAATAACAATGCATTGATCGTCGTGGATGGTATCATAACCAGTAACAACGGGCGCCTGAGGGATCCCGATGATAGCAGGGAGCAGGTGGATTTCGGTAACGGCGGCAACGATATCAACCCTGATGATGTTGAATCCATTACAGTATTGAAAGGCCCCTCTGCCGCGGCATTGTATGGATCTGTAGCTGCTAACGGCGCCATTATCATCACTACCAAATCCGGCAAAACCAGGAAAGGGCCCGGCAAAACTGAAGTTTCTTTCAAAACATCTTATGCATTGTCTGATGTGCTAAGGATACCGGAATTCCAGCACCAGTTTGGCCAGGGCAATATCTACCAGGGCATCGCAAATGACCGCAGGGAGAACTTCAGCTGGGGAGAACCTTTTGATGGCAATATGCGCCCCTGGGGACAGATCATAAACGGGCAGCAATTGGTAAAACCTTATTCAGACCAGCCTAATAATGTGAAGGACTTCTTCAACAAGGGCAAGACCTGGGATAATTATTTATCACTTGCAGGCGGTACTGAAAAATCGACTTATTTCCTGTCGCTGAACGCAGTTAATAATACCGGCGTGATACCTAATACCTTTTATAACAAATACAGCCTCCGTTTCAATGGTAGCACGCAGCTTTCAAACAAGTTCTACTCTACCATCAATGTAAATTATATGAACATTGCATCCCGCGTGGAATCGGGCGGGCAGGCTGAAGGCTCTGTACTGGATGCACTGGTGCAAACACCACGCGATATACCTGTGCAGGAATTGAGGAACCTCAACAATCCTTTTTATGGCTACGGTACCACAGATAGCGCGGGTGTGCAGCACTACGGTTACTATGGTGCTTATGCCCAAAACCCGTTCTGGGTAGCAGAAAATTACGACAACAGGAATCGTACCGACCGTGTACTGGGCGCCTTTACACTTGGCGTTAAACCAAATGAACATTGGGATATTTACGATCGTTTTGGTGGTGACGTCTCAGCCGAACGCACTACATACAAATCGCCTAAGTACAACCTTGTGCCCTTCGACGATTTTTGGGCCGACAATCCCAAGATATCGCAGGGAGGCCTTGAACAAAATGACTATAATGGGCTCTCTTTATATAACGATCTTATAGCTACCTACAGCAAAAGCCTCAGCGAGAATTTAGATTTGACCATGCTCGGAGGTAATAACGTACAGCTTATCGACAATACTGTGGTTAATTCGAAGATCGATCCTAAGATAGGCGGCCTAGTAATTCCCGATTTCTACAGTTTTCAAAATTCACAAGGCCCCGTCCAGGTAGGAAATGCAGCCTCTCGCGAAAGAAGGGTTGGCCTTTATGGCAATTTCAGGCTGGGTTACAAAAAAAGCATTTTCCTTGACCTCACAGCCCGTAACGACTGGACATCAACACTTATCGCCGGCAACAATTCTTACTTCTACCCGAGTGCCAATCTTTCGTGGGTATTTACGCAGGGCAGGCATGGCAAATTCTTTGACAACATCTTGAGCTATGGTAAGATACGCGGCAGCTACGCATCTGTTGGTAATGATGCAAAAGCCTACAACAACAACAATGCAGGATATGTCTCTACCCAATCACTCACAAATTTCGGTACGGTCACATTTCCTTTTGCAGGGCAGCCGGGCTATACCTACCAGGGCATTATTGGCAATCCCAACCTGCGTCCCGAGCGTACCAACAACTGGGAAGCAGGAACGGACCTCAGCTTCTTCCGTGACAGGATAAACCTGGAGTTTACTTATTACACCAGCCGTTCAATAGACCAGATAGTAGCTACCTTACCTGCACCACCTTCCAGTGGCTACACTGCACAAGTACTCAATGTCGGCGAAATACAAAATAAAGGTATCGAACTCAGCCTGCGCCTCACACCTGTTTCTACAAGGTCCGGCTTCAGGTGGGACCTCTATGGTACTTACAGCAAAAACAACAGCAAGGTACTTAGCCTGAGCGATGGTGTAAGCCAGGTGGTATTGGGTGGTTTCGGTGGTATGTCTGTAACTGCAGCAGTTGGCAAACCATACGGCGCATTCTACTCTATCGACCTGTTGAAAGACGACCAGGGCCGCGTTATCATCGACCCTTCTTCGGGCTTACCCCAGCGTACTAACGACCAGGTATACCAGGGCAATGTACAACCTAAGTTCATCGCATCATGGGGCACAACACTTAGCTTCAAGGGCTTTAGCCTGAATGTGCTTTTCCAAACCAAACAGGGCGGCAAATACTTCAGCCGCACAAAAGACCTGATGGACTTTGTAGGCACCGCACCTGAAACTGCCGAAAATGGCCGCGAACCTTTGCTATTCCCCAATTCGGTTTACCTTGATGCTAACGGCAACTCGGTGGAGAATACACAATACAAATACTCTCCTTACGAATACTATACGAACATTTCACAGAATGTATACAGCATACATATCCTTGATGCCAGCTACGTAAAACTGCAGGAAGCGAGTTTATATTACTCACTCCCTGCCAATACTTTGAAACGTAGCCCCTTCGGCACCATTCAGTTGGGTATATACGGCAACAACCTGATGCTCTGGACCTCGAAGGAAAATGTATACGACGATCCTGAACAAAACTCAGGCGGCGCCGGCAACGAGCAGGGCTTCAACTATTCTGCACGTCCTTCTTTAAGGAACTATGGCATCAGTTTAAAACTAACATTCTAAATGTTTAACGCAAAAAAAGGATCTATGACTATAAAAAATAAATTACTCATCATAGCAGGTATCGGCCTCCTGGCAGGCGCCTCCTCCTGCAAAAAATTCCTCGACGTAAACAAGAACCCTAATATCGCCAATACCGTCGAGCCCAACCTGTTGCTGCCATCAACCGAAATTTATATCGGCTCTGCTTTGGGTGTTGATTTCGAAACCAATGGTTCTATCTGGGCACAATACTGGACACAAAATCCCAACTCCAGCCAGTTCAGGCAGTTGGAACAGTACCAGCCTACTTCAGATGACTACAACAGTTCGTGGCAATTGCTGTATGCGAATGCTGGAGAAGATCTCTACCAATTAGAAAAACTAGCTATCGACAAAAAACAGAAACAGTACCAGGCAATTGCCCTTGTGCTCAAAGCCTATGTCTTTCAGTTGGTCACCGACGCCTGGGGCGATGCGCCATTTGCTGAAGCACTAAAAGGTAGTCGTGACGACGGACATATTGTATCTCCCCATTACGATGCACAGCAAGTGATTTATACTGGCATCATTTCACTTATTGACCAGGGTACTGCTTTAATGGATCCATCTGACCCGGTGCACCCCGGTGCCGATGACCTGATATATGGCGGTGATATGGAAAAGTGGCAGAAATTTGCAAACACTTTAAAATTGCGCGTGCTGCTCCGCATGAGCGAAAAAGACCCTGCTACAGCACAGGCAGGTATCACTGCACTTGGCAGTGGCCCTTTCCTTGCCGACGGTGAGGATGCACAGATCAATTACTCTGCTGCATCGGGGCAGAAAAATCCCCTCTATTCAGAGCAGGTAGGTCTGCAACAAACACAGAACGTAGTAGCCAGCAGGACCTGCATTGACTCTATGAACAGCAATAACGATTATCGCCTGCTTGTTTTTTACGAATCAATTAGCTCAGGTGCTTATGTTGGGATCACACAAGGCAATTTCGATGCGGTGGTGGCACCCGGCTCTTACTCCATCCCCAGCTATTACGTGGCCGGCGATGCACAGAACGATCTGTCTGCACTTGCACCTGTAAAGTTGCTTACCGGTTATGAGAGTTTATTCCTCCAGGCCGAAGCCGCAGTTCGCTATACGGGTGGTGATGCGGAAAGCCTCTTTATGCAGGGTATCGCAGCCAGCTTCAATTCTTACGCTTCAGCGTTTAATGACAATGGTGTTCCCGCTGCCGATGCTTACGATATTTATGTAAATGGTGATACTTCGGCAGGAGCACCGCCTGCATACTGGTCACAGTTCCCGGCTACAGGTACGGTACAGCAAAAGATACGGCACATCATTACGCAAAAATGGTTCAGCATGTGTGGCAACCAGGGCTTTGAGGCCTGGTGCGAATGGCGCAGGACCGGCTACCCCGATTTCTTTGTACACTCTGCCAACAGCCTGATTGGGAATGTATTCCCACGCAGGTTCATATACCCAAATACAGAGGTAACGAGGAATGCAAATTTCCCCGGCCTGAAATCAGTAACAGATAAAGTATGGTGGGACATTCATTAATTGTTTAAACACAAAAAAAGAGAACAACATGAAAAAGATATCGATCATCATACTTCTTTCAGCACTGGCAATCACAGGCTGCAGGAAAAAGACTAAAGACGTGTCACAGGAAGTGAAGGCGTCTGTACCTACCGTTACGGTTTCCGGTTCGCAGTTCTATAGCATTCACGTTGGCGATGCATTGCCCGATGTGAGCGCAACAGCTTATGATTCTACAATAGGGGAATCATACACAGCTACGGTAGACAAATCTACATTAGATAACAGCACACCGGGTTTATACATTATTAAGGCCACTGCCAAAAACAAGTATGGCTATGTTGGCTCATCCAATGTGTACGTTGCAGTTACTGATATTTCAGATGCAATAGACCTTTCGGGTCTTTACGACCGTTCGGGCTTTCCTGCCAACGTGGAAAAAGTAGCACGTGGTTTATATTTTAATGATAACATTGCAGGCTCTTCGCTGGTGGTGCCCGGCTATTTTGCGCAGCTCGACGAGACCACCCTCGATGTACCCGTCCAGTCTATCGAGGGTGTTGGTAATCTTTATGCCACCGATGCTACTGTAGATATGACGGGTGATACAACATTCAGCTACGCAGTGGTCAACGGCTTCTTTGGTGGACAATTGAGAACATTTGTAAAACAACATTAGTCTCGCTATTAAACTCATTTATATGAACAGGAAACTACTCGTAATAATATTTACCCTCGCATTAGTCAATACTGCACTTGCACAGCAGCATGGCGTGGGAGTGCATTTTGGCGCCTATGATTTTTATGGCCCGCAAACAGGAAGCTACCTCACAACACAAAAGAACAATATCACCTACGCATCCGACAATGGCATAAATGATACTTCTACAAAATCGGTGCTGATGTGGAACCCGCTGGTAAGAGTTACCTACTGGTGGCAACTCGGTAAGATGTTCGATCTGAACTTTGCTGTGTCTCTTTCTGACCTGCAATACCCCGGCAAGAAGCCCGACTCTGCATACATCAGGAGAGTATTGTATGACGAGGGTGATCGCATCGACAGGTTCCTTGGTGAATTTGATGTACGCGTCAACTTCAATATCCTGCAAAGGCAGAAGTATATTTTCAGCCCATACTTATTTGCGGGCCTCAATGCTTCATATCATACCATTTACCTTGGTGCGGATCTACCGGTAGGCCTTGGTGTTAATGTAATGCTATCGAAGCAAAAGGACATCTACCTGAATCTTGAATCGGGCTATAAACTGGCCATTACAGATAAAGACCAGAACCACCTGCAGCATAGCGCGGGTATCGTGTATTGGTTCAAGCCGCGCTACAAGGCACCGGTACCTGAAGTGGTAGCGGAAGCGCCGGTAGTAAGGGATGCTGACAATGACGGGGTAGTGGATAGTGCTGATAAATGCCCAACAGTACCGGGCTTGCCGCAATTCGCAGGTTGCCCGGATAGCGATAACGATGGCATCCCCGACAATACAGATGCTTGTCCGCTGGTAGCAGGCACAGCAGCTTTCAACGGCTGCCCTGATACGGATGGTGATGGAATACCCGATAACACCGACAAGTGCCCCTACCAAGCGGGCCTTGCGCAGTACAATGGCTGTATGCCCCCTGATGCAGACCATGATGGTGTGTATGATTCAGATGATCAATGCCCCAACGTAGCAGGCACAGTGGCAAACCATGGTTGCCCCGAAATAAAGAAAGAGGTGATAGAAAAAGTGGAGAAAGCTGCACGCTCTGTATTCTTCGAAACCGGGAAATCTGCATTGAAGAAGGTATCCTACAAGAGCCTGAACACCATAGTGCAGGTGCTGAAAGATGACCCAAGCCTTTATGTGGACATTGCCGGACATACAGATAATGTAGGCAAACCTGAAAGGAACATGACCCTTTCTGATGCGCGAGCCAATGTATGCCGCGACTACATCATAGGCCAGGGCATCAGTTCGGACCGCATCACTGCGAAGGGCTTCGGTGAAACACAACCAATAGCTGACAACAAAACCGCCACAGGCCGCGCACAAAACAGGCGCACCGAATTTAAACTAAGCAACTACAAACAATAGTGTAAGTGATCTAAAATGAAGAAGGGGCGCAACAGCGCTCCTTTTTTATTTACATCATTAAGCGTTTAGAAACTACTGATGAAATCATCGAAGGCGGCATCCTGCGATTGCTTGTTGTACTGTGCTTTGCGCAGTTGTTTACAGTTGGCACGCATCACTTCGTACTCGGCATCCGACATAGCTACGAACTGCCTGATGTTATTTTCCAGCGAGCCGTAGTCCGATGGATTGCTTACCCAGCCTATCTTCCCGGTGCTTACTATTTTTGCGCCTTCGCCATTGCCGCTAAAGAATACCGGTATAGCGTTGGACATGGCCATGAATATTTTTGAAGGCACTGCGCCATGTATATGCGTGCGCAATGGCACCATGGTAGCGTGGTATTCGCTCAGCATGCGCGGCACTTCGGCAGCGGGTATGGAATCATGGTAGAAGATATTGCGCTGCGGGTTTTCCGCTATCAGTTGCCTGATCTTATCTTTTTCATAGCCATCGCCATATATATGGAACTCTACGCCCAGGGCCCCAAAGTTGATATGGGTACATACATCGTACAGGCCCTGCGCTATGCCCAGCAAGCCGGCATACACTATCTTCTTCTTGCCTTCAGGGCGGGGCTTGTGTATATAGCGAGAGGTCTCCTGCAGGTTGCGGTAAAGGAATTCTCTTTTAGGTTTGGGCTGCAGTTTCTTAATATGGTCCAGGATCTCCATCGACTGGCCTATATATGCATCGGCCAGCAGGTACATGCGTTTTTCTATCCACTCCAGGAAACTATAGAATGGCCCTTTGTTAATGGCCTGCAGCTCGAGCGCGGAAAGTGGCCAGAGGTCACTTACATTTAGTATCGCTTTGCTGCCCGCTATCCTTGATATGATGATACCCGCATAGCCCGAGAGCAATGGAGGTGAGCTTACTATCACCAGGTCGGGGCGCTGCGCGAACAGGTAGGGCAAGCCCAGCGTGTATAGCGACATTGTATACGACAGCATGCTGGCTATACGTACAAATGGCTTTTTAGAATTAGAGGGGTATATCCACAGTCGGGTAACGTTGATACCATTGCTGCGTTCCTTCTGTACCAGCTTGCCGCGGAAGGAAGGGAATATACGGCCCAATGGGTAATTGGGCATGGCAGTTATCACCTCCACCTCGTGCCCATGATCGCGGAGCATGGTGGCAAGATTGTAGATACGGCTGGGCGCCGCCCCTTTTTCGGGCGGATATGATATACATATGATGGTGATCTTCTTGCCCATTGATTTTTCCGCGAACCTGCAAAACCGTGCCGTATGGCCAATTGCCGGTAATTATTATTTTGATGTTTATAGAAGAAGGGTCTAAACAAGGCGCAAATATAGTCCTTATGCCGGTATAGATACCATGTTGATGTTCAAGCTTATATAGTTTCCGGCAGGGTATATTTCCTGCCTTTATTCTGTTCCTTGAGCCATTCAACAAGCGGGCCGAAATACTCAAGCATAGCTTTTGCGTTCAGCTCATCGCCGGTGGATTCCTTAAGCACCTGCCTCCAGTCCTTTGAGGCACCGGGTGTCATGATCTTCCTGATGAAATCGCCTACCTCCTTATGCCCGTAGTAATTAGTTGCTCTTGGGTCCTGGTGCAAGATGTTCTTTGCAATGTGATTGTGTAACTGGTATAGTATCACATAAGACAGTGCATAATCGTAGTACTGTGCGGGGTCATCATTGATATGGGTTTTGGTGGCAGCGTCGCAATAGCTTTCATCGCGCGGTGAGGGCGGTACAATGCCCTGGTATTTTTTTGCCAGCTCCCACCATTTGGCGTTGAACTGATCCGGCGAAAGGTTGTCTACATACATAGCTTTTTCAAAGTTGCTCATGGTGCCCGATGAAAAGAATATGAACACTACTGAGTTGAGGGCTTCTTTAAGCAATGCCTGTATGCTGTCGGTCTTTACATTGCCATCTATCAAACCCCTGCCTGCAAGGAACGGCTTTTGCATTGCTGCAAGGCCCATCATAGTACCCAGTGCCTCGTGGTAAGCGCGGTTGGCGCCCTGCCTGAGTAGTGGTGGCACATCCGGATTAGTGTAGGTCATGTAATAGTAAATATGGCCGAGCTCGTGGTGTGCCGTTTCAAACCATTCAGCATTGGGCTCTACGCTCATCAGGCTGCGCACATCTTTATCGAGATCGACATGCCAGGCTGATGCGTGGTTATTTTTCTTGATGGCCGAATCTGAGGGGAATGGATACAGGCTTGATTTTTCCCAGAAGGAACCGGGCAGCTTAGGGAAGCCAAGGCTCACATACATATCCTCACCGTCCTTCACAATCCACTCTGCGCTTTTCGATTTCAATACACTGTCCAGGTTCACACCCTCTACTGTTACTGCGGAGCTCCAGTCTTGTCCCCAGCGGTTGGGCAGCCAGTGTGCGGGCAGGTAATCAGGCACTTCCATTGCACCATATTTGTGTGCCATTTCATAACGCATCCAGGTATGCAGCTCGCGATACAGCGGGTACAGTTCGCGCATCAGCCTGTCCATGGTCTGCATCATCTCGTCGGTACTCATACCATAGTCGGACACCTGGTAAGTAAAGAAATCGTGATAGTCGAGCGCCTGCACTGTTTTATTACGCAGATCGCGAAGGTTCACCAGGCCGGTCTTTAATGTCTTGCCCACTTCTTTACTTGCCTCCCAGGCCACCAGGCGCTTGTTCACATTGGTCTCTTTCTTAAGGATATCATCTATATCGTTTGTGCTCACTTTTTTGTCATCCAGCATATACTGGTAGCCGTAGAGCTTTTGTGTTTGCTCGTTCTCGGCCTTGATGCGTTGCTTTACAAGATCGGCAACTGTAGCGGGATTGTTGGCGGCCGCATACAGTATTAATTCAAGCTGCTTTACCTGTATAGGTGTGAGCTCCGCCTTTTTTGCAATGAACTTGCGCGCGTTCTCTATGTTCTCTTTACTGCCGGTGAATACAGCCATTTCCTCATCGGCCTTTTGCGCTGCGAGTGTATTGGACGAATCATCCTTCTTTATTTCCGTATTGGCTTTCCACTGTGCCAGCTGCGAGTTGGTATAGAGCTTTACATACTGCTCCGTATAGTTGTCTATAAATTTCTGTGCGTCACTTTGGCTGCTATTGCCGCCACCGCCGCATGAACTAAGCAAGACTATCGCTACCGCTAAAATGGAAATACGTTTCATTGTTCCTGAATTTTGATAAAAATAACAATTTTATTGCGCGCCATTCAAAGCTTCTGCAAAATCTATAAGTAGTTTGGACAGCTCCGGGATGTTGGCCATAGGAAGGCTATCTGCCTTATCGAAGATATCGTGGTAATAGCCTTTGCCCCCATTCGTATATATAAAGAACGAAGGCACACCGGCTTCCGTGAAATGATAGTGGTCGCTATTGGCAGCCTTGCCGCGGCTTTTTACATCGGGTATATATTTACCGGCAGCGTTTAGTTTCTGCAGCATCGAGAATTGTTTGGGGAATTCTGTTGCATTCACCACTGTAACGCCATTGGTGGCATCGCCTATGATATCGAGATTGGTGAGGAAGCGTACCTTTTCGAGCGGGACTACCGGGTGCTTTACAAAATAGTCGGAGCCCAGCAAGCCTGCTTCCTCGCCACTGAAGGCTATGAAGAGCATGGAGTAGCGTTGCGGATGTGTAGCGAAATAGCTGGCCATGTATAACATCATGGCTGTGCCGCTGGCATTATCGCTAGCCCCGGGGAACATGGCTTGCCTACCCATCATACCCAGGTGATCGTAATGGGCGCTGAATACTATATAACTATCAGGCACTGTGCCGGGTACGTAGCCTATGATGTTCTCGTTAAGGTTTTTGGTTTCGGGTAGCAGCAGGCTGTGTACGCTTACCGTGGCCCTGTGCGGGTGCCGTATTACTGTATCCTCCACATAGAAGGCTGTTGCGGACATGGTATCGGTAGCTACATCCCAGGTGAGCTTGCCATGCTGCGGAATGATGTAACAAGCTTTTGGCAATGACTTAGCGAAGTAGCGCACACGGATATTCATACGCTTGCAAAAGCTATCTACACCTTTCAGGTAATATACCTCGTCGCTATACCAGCGGGCTTTTGTTTTAATCCAATCGGTAGAGTCTTTTATCTTGAGAAGGTTAACTCTGTGTATTCTTTTATGATCTGCATGGAATGAGTTGCTGGCTACATCTATGATATAGTCCGCGCCCGGTACCATTTCTTTCCGGCCCAGCTTAAGGGTCATTTCGTCGGGGAAGGTATTGACGGAAAAGCCGTATTGCTGGGTGTATGTATTCCCGGCAACAGGTTTTAAGCCCAGTTCCCGGAACCTGCGCTCCAGATAGCTGGCTGCCTTTTGGTGGCCTTTGCCAACATAGCCCCGGCCCTTCATACTTGTAGAGGTAAGGGTGGTTATCTCGTGCTTCAGCCAACGTAGCTCCTTCTTGTCCGCCTTTTGGGCCGGGGAGCTAAGTGGCAGTGACAATAGTGTAATTAATATTATATAGAAGCTGTAATTATTTTTCATTTTTCAAAGAGGAACAAATATAGTTGAAAGGATTATTAGAATTTCGAGGAGGCAAATTTCCGGTTTATTCGCATAGATATTTGTCTTAATTGGCGCTCATGAGAAAAGTTCCGGTCGGACATGCATTTATTCGCTTTATTTATAATTTCTGGTTTTGTGCTCGTGAAAAAAGTTCCGGTTTTTGGAGGGGTGATCGGTTGAAAGGCTTACTGGGTATGTCACATGACGTTTTAGTAAAATTTCTGGTTTTTTCCGGTTTGTCTTTTCAATGGCGACCAGGAGAGCAGTTCTGGTTTTTTCCGGTTTGCGGATGTGCTAATCCTCATCTCTTAACCCTCTCCCGGCAGTTCCTTCGCTATCGCCCAGGATGACAGGCCGGTTATGTCCAGATGCCCGAAACGGGCATAAATAAAAATCGGGCATTTGCTAACAGTGTTAGGCAGCCGGGAGCAGCGTGGATATTGACGTATTATAGTTTTTATACCATGCCCGATCTGTGCCCGATTGTCCAGCCGGGCGGACCCGAATCGGACATTCGGTGCCCGATCAATGCCTGACACCGGGCATTTGAACAGGTGCATAATACATAACGGAAGGTTCTTGCCAGTTCATAATAGCGGTTTATGTTCAATAATATGCGTGCCGAAATCTGGTTTTTGAGGGCAAAAAATCGGGCAAGCTGTAAAGTTCCGAAGCAGTTTCGAGACGGGCAAATTGAAGTTTTATGATAACCTTTTGGAAGGGGTATCATACCCCTGTTTTTGAGGTTAAGCTATTGATAGTGAATTGTTGGTATAAGGACACGAAAAAAGTTCCATCGATACCACCAGATACTACGAGCGAACATCCGAAGGAATGATCACGGTCTGGCCCAAAAAAATAATATGAACATTTTGTTGTGACAAACATATATATTATATATTTGCCAAAGTATTGTATTAATAAAATACTGAACCTATGATTCTTAAAAATTTACTTAGTCTTGCATTAGCAAGCTCGTTCCTGACCGTAGCAGCGAAACAACAAATTCCGAATGTGTCTTCGGCCGGCAATCAAATTGTCTTTTTAGAAAATAAAGGACAGGTCACCGACCAATATTTACAGCCAAGGCCGGATGTGCAATTTGCACTGCATCTTAAAGGCACGAATGCTTTTATAGGCAAGGGGCAGATACATTACCAGTTCAGCAAGATGCCTGTTGCAGGTAAAAAAATAAACCCATTTTCTACACCGGAAGTAAGCGGCCCGGTAGAGATGTACCGTATGGACGTGGAACTGCTGGGTGCCAATGCAAACGCTAAGGCGGAAGTACTGGAGCAAAACGCATATTACGAGAGCTATTACCTGCCACAGTGCGGCAAGGACGGCGCAACAGCACGGTCATACGGCAAAATAATATACCACGATGTGTACCCGCATATAGACTGGGTACTGAAAATAAAGAACGGACAGCCTGAGTATGAGTTCGTAGTAAAGGCAGGCGGACATCCCGAGGACATACGTATAAAATACAGTGGCGCCAGCGATATAAAAGTGAACAAAGATGGCAGCCTCAGTGCCAGCACGCCAATGGGAACTGTTACAGAGCAAGCACCCTACTCATACCAGCAGGATGGCAGCAAAGTAAACTCATCTTTTGACCTCCGGGACGATGTACTGAGCTTTAATATAGGATCATATACCGGTGTGCTGACCATAGACCCCTCGCTGGTTTGTGCTACCTACTATGGTGGTTCAGCCACCGACCTTGGCTGTGCTGTAGCTTATGACGGCAGCAGCGTGTATTTAACAGGATATGCGTCAAGCACCAGTAATATAGCATCAATAGGCGCGCACCAAACTGTTTACGGCGGCGGTAATTATGACGGCATGATCGTGAAACTGGACGCCAGCCTAAGCAACCGAACCTGGGCAACGTATTATGGCGGCACGGGCGAGGAGTATTTATATGGCATTACAAGTGACGGCAGTGGCAACCTGTACATCGTAGGTACTACATCAAGCACCAGTGGCATGTCTGCTGGTACCGTTTTCCAGTCGTCGTATGGCGGTGGCCTGCATGATGGCCTGCTGGCAAAATTCACAAGCGCAGGAGCAAGGACGTGGGCTACCTATTGCGGCGGGACTGGTGATGACGCCTTTTATGCAGTAGATATTGAGGGGACAGGCAAGATAAACGTTGGGGGATACACCGTAAGCAGCGGGATGGCAAGCGCTTCAGCAATGCAAACCACAATAGGCGGTGGCCAGGATGGCCTGGTAGCTCAATTCAATAGCAGCGGCGGCAGGCAGTGGGCTACTTACTACGGCGGAGCCGGCGATGATAACATCACCTATATATGTCATTCAAGCACCAACGAACCGATACTAGTGGGATACACAAGCAGTACGACAGCAATTGCCTCAGCTGTGAGCTACCAACCGGCAAATGGCGGCAGTTATGATGCTTTTCTTGCCAATATAAATGCGACCGGAACTGTTCGTAATTGGGGTACATACTACGGCGGAGTTGATGACGACTTCGGGTATGTAGTTGCCCGCGATGCTTCC
The DNA here is from genome assembly GCA_002336915.1 of Bacteroidetes bacterium UBA1947. Lineage (GTDB taxonomy): Bacteria > Bacteroidota > Bacteroidia > Chitinophagales > Chitinophagaceae > MKUN01. The sequence goes on from DDET01000021.1 coordinate 77,396, forward strand.
GGTAATTTATACGTTTCCGGCCAAGTCTCAAGTTCCGGACTCGCATCGGCGGGTGCGTACCAAACAGCGGTAGCTGGCCTTTCGGATGCTATACTGATTAAATTCAACAGCGGCGGGGCGAGGCAATGGGCTACTTACCTGGGTGGAACAGGGGATGAATTCGGAGCAGCAATGGTGCAAGATGCGTCAGGTGTGTACATTGGCGGATCTTCGACCAGCGGAAGCGGAATGGCTACAGCGGGCAGCTACCAGGAGTATAACTTCAACCCGATCTATAATGACAATTATATAGCGAAATTCGATGCGAGCGGCAACATCTTATGGGGAACCTATTATGGTGGACCAGAAGAGGATTTTGTCGGGCTGGGGAACTCCCTGTGTTTTGACGGTGGTGGAAATATCTATTTTGCCGGGTATACCAGCAGCGCAACGAATATCTCAACACCTAATTGCTACCAAACAAACAACAATGCATTTGGCAGTAGCTATAACGCCTTTGTCAGCAAATTCAGCAATTGCCAGGCCTTAGTAAACACCGCGATAAGTGGCGACCCGTACATATGCCGTAACAGTACTAACACATACACAACCAGCGTGGCCGGTGCTACAACATATTACTGGAGTATACCTGTTGGCTGGACGGGAGCCAGCAGCACGAACAGCATAACGGTGACCTCAAACGCCACTTCGGGCACAATATATGTATATGCCAGCGACGGCTGCGGCTATAGCCCGGTCGATTCATTGGAGATACTGGTGTTCGACCCTCATGTAACGATAAGTGCAAACGGGCCAACTACTTTTTGCCAGGGCGATAATGTATTGCTACAGGATAACGACCCGAATAACTGGCAGTTCATGGCTTACCAATGGCAACAGAACAATGTAGATATGCCGGCACAAAACAATCCCGGCCTGTATGCCACAGCCAGCGGGAACTACCGCGTTATTATGACAGAAAATGCGCAGTGCAATGATACATCGAACGTGATAAGCGTAACTGTAAACCCGACGCCAACAGCGAGTATAACAGCGGGTGGCCCTACCAGTTTCTGCACAGGCGGCCAGGTAGTATTAAGCACTCCTTCGGGCCCGGGCTATACTTATCAATGGAGGAAAAATAATCTTGTGATACCTGCGGCCAATACAAATACTTACACCGCAACAGCTGACGGTGATTACACGGTGGTTACATCGCTGGGAGGATGCAAGGATACATCGGCAGCGCTGACCGTAACCGTATTCCCCGGCCCACCATCTCCTTTAACCGCTATCTACGGCCCTACCAGTGTTTGTCCCGGGACAGTAAATAATTACTACACTGATTCTCCTCCTTATGCTGATACTTATACATGGACATTACCTGCCGGCTGGTCCGGAACAGGGCCCTGGTCGGCTATTTCACCAACATCAGGAACGACAGGGGGCACTATAAGTGTAACTGCAGACAATGCATGTGGCTCCAGCGCACCGGTAACACTGAACGTAACCGTAAAACCGGCGCCAACACCTACCATAACGCTAAACAACTACGTGTTGAGCACTACTACCCCTTACGACACTTACCAATGGTACTGGGATAACCAACTGATATGGGGAGCCCAGAACCAAACCTGCCAAATGATCAACTACGGCACTTACTATGTAATAGTAACGCTGGACGGCTGCAGCGGGCAGTCGAACAGTATACTGGGGCCAATTACAGGTACAAGCACATTTACACAGGAAGGAAAGGATGTGAAAATGTACCCAAATCCAAACAACGGCACATTCTCCTTATCGGGCACTACGAATACTGCTGATGATAAGATGGATATACTGGTGACTGATCTTGCCGGGCGCGTGATACTTAAGGATGCTTTTGCGATAAGCGGTGGTACAATAAATAAACAGGTGTCAATGCCAGGTAATGTACCTGCAGGATTGTACATACTGAAAGCAACTACGCAGAGCGGTAACGTGGTGATACCTTTTACAAAACAATAAACTGAATTTATACTACAGAAAAAGTCCCGCCATGAGGCGGGACTTTTTTATTTCGTCCCGGTTTAGAGAGAAGTAGTAGAAATGGGGCCGGGACGTTTATAAAAAATAAGCCGGAAGGTGTATACCGGCTTATGTACACATTTAATAGCCGTTGTTGTAATTGTTATACCTGCGGTCCCTGCGACGGTCATCGTTATATCCGCGGTTGCGCTGGTAATTGCGGTCGTTATAACGACGGTCATCACAACGGCGCTCGCGGTACTGGTTGCGATAGCCATTATCGCGATATACTATTTGCTGTTGATTATTACATTGATCGCCATAACCGTTGCCCTGGTATACAACAGACTGCTGCTGGTAGCCACGGTTTTGATTTGAACCGGCGAGATAACCCACTCCTGCGCCTATCAAGCCACCTATTGCGGCACCTGCTGCAGGGTTGTATTTATTGATCACTGCACCTGCAAGAGCACCTATGCCTGCGCCTACTATGGCACCGGTAGTACCGCCCCTGTTCTGGGCCTTCGTAACATTTGTTGTCGCCATCATTAATACGGCGCTCATACCTAATACACAAAATATCTTTTTCATATCGTTTGGTTTTACCTTGTTATTTTATTGGATGTCTTCTGTAATCGCGCAATCTGAATAGTGTATTGCGAATGGCGTGCCAAACTTTTTTTGGCGGATGTTAAAGTGGTCTTAATGGCCCTATTTTATTAGATTTGGTATATGAATCATCACAATCGTCATCAGCTTTTGCAAACGAAAATCAAAGAACTTCTAGCCATAGTGGCTGACCTTTCAAGTACTTTTTCCCCAGAAAAACGAAGGTTCACGCTAGATGGCAGGTTAGTAGGTGACATCGGAGAAATAATTGCGTATTTATATTACGACATTACACTTGATGAAAAATCAAGAGCAAATTACGATGCGCGAAGTGGAGATAAATTGATCCAAATAAAAGCTACCATGCAAGATCATTTAACTTTCAAAAATAAGGATGGGTATTTTCTAGGATTGAGAATTAACCCAGATGGTACTCATGAAGAAATATATAATGGTCCGGCTCTAAATATTCATCAGCATTTTAACCACAGAAAAAATATTGGCACCGCACTCTTGAGGTTTAGGAACACAACGTTGCGGGAACTATGTAAACTCGTTCCAGAGAATGAAAAAATATCGTTTAGAGACGCACCTCTATTATAGTTAGACATTCATTTCGTGAGATTGCTTCGTACCTCGCAATGACGCGAGACGTATCCAAGCTTTATTACTCTTCCCATCTCCTCACCACCAAAGAAGAATTAGTACCACCAAAGCCAAATGAATTGGAAAGGAAGAGATCGAAATCCTGTTTCAATGTTTCGGGGATAATGTTGATCTTGGCGGAGTGTTCGTCGGGGTGCTCGAAATTGATATTAGGCGCTATGAAGCTGTTCTGCATCATGAGCATAGAGTAGACTATTTCACTGGCTCCTGCCATCCAGCACTCGTGGCCGGTCATTGATTTGGTGGAGCTTATGGGTACTTTGCCACCAAATACTTCAAATATGGCTTCTGCTTCTGTACCGTCACCTGCCGGTGTGGATGTAGCGTGTGCGTTTATGTATTGAATATCTGCTGCGTTTACGCCTGCTTCTTTCAGCGCGCGACCAATGGAGCGTGTCTGCCCTTCAACACTTGGATTGGATATATGCTGGCCGTTGGATGAGAAACCATAGCCTAATACTTCGGCTAATATGGTCGCGCCGCGTGCCTGTGCTGATTCAAGGCTTTCCAGTATTACCGTTGCAGCTCCACCGCCGGGTACAAGACCGTCGCGGTCCCTGTCAAAAGGTCTCGAGGCTCTTGCGGGCTCGTCTTCGCGCAGGGAGAAGGTACCGAGTGCATCGAAATTAGGCATGGAGTAAATGTTGATCTCCTGTGCACCGCCGCAAATAACACGGTCCTGCTGGCCTTGCTTTATGAACATGTAGCCGAGGCCTATGGCATGTGAACCGCTGGCGCATGCTGCACTTATGGTAAAGTTGACACCACGCAGTTTGAAGATGGTGGCAAGGTTCATGGTAACAGTGGAATTAAGCACCTGGAACACGGAGCCCGAGCCCACCATTACGGTATCTTTCTTTTCGCGGATGAGGTCGATGGCTTCTATTACGGGTTGTGCACAACTGTCGTTGCCGTAGATGATGCCCGTTTCATTTTGTTCCAGGTAGTCGACATCTATCCCGGCCTGTGCCAGTGCCTCGATGGTAGCCATATAGGCAAACTCGGCATGCTCCGGCATCATGATGCGGGCGCGGCGGTCGAGGAGGCCTTTCAGTTGCGGGCGCTCTACAAAACCTGTAAGACCGGAGCGGTAGCCCATTTCCTTACGCTTCATATCGAGTATGATACCGGACTTGCCTTCGAATAAAGACTTTGCTACTTCTTCCTTGTTCTTGCCCAGCGAAGAATAAATACCTAAACCTGTAATGACCACTCTGCTCATGAATACCTTGAATTATTGTTGGGGTGTTGATATTGCAAAGTAAAGAAAATTAAACTTTTAGCAGAAAGACAATAGTAGAAGGTAGAAAGCTGTTCTTTAGCGAGAAGTTTGGGCTAAAGCCCGGTTGTGGTGGGATTGCTATCCCCGGCCTTAGAGCAGGGGCAATTGGAATGAGTAAGTTCAAGAGGATATTCGCTTACCCGGTAATACCGGAGAGTCAGGTGGGATATTGTCGATTGACTTTTCCGTTTCATATGCGGTGATATAAAGATAATCAATCTGTCAAAACAGTTAACTATACGGTAACGATATCAAAGGCTGCGGTAAACGAAATGGGCGTAGCTTTGCGGCGTAATAAAGTGGTTTTTATTAGAAATAAGACATGTGAAAGGGCTGTGTTTCCACAGCCCTTTTCTTGTATAGCGTTGTTTTAGAATTTAAGTGTAGAGCCCGCCGTTTATAGACAGTACCTGGCCGGTGATGTAGGATGCACTTTTTGAAACGAAGAAGCCTACCGCGTCTGCTACTTCTTCCACCGTGCCGAAGCGCTTCATGGGTATCATGCCGGAAAGCTCTTTTTCATTCAGCTCCTCGGTCATATCGGTTTTTATGAAGCCCGGTGCTATCGCATTTACCGTTACATTTCGTTTGGCTATTTCCTGCGCGAGGGCTTTGGTGGCGCCTATCATGCCTGCTTTTGCTGCAGAGTAGTTTACCTGTCCCGGCATGCCTTTGATGCCGCTTAGCGATACCATATTGACGATGCGGCCGTAGCGGTTCATCAGCATATTGTTGAGTACCTGCTTGGTAACGTGGTACATACCCTGCAGGCTGGTATCGAGTACGCTGTCCCACTGTTCATCGCTCATGCTCATCATCAGGATGTCCTGGCGGATGCCGGCATTGTTCACCAGTACTTCTATTATTTTATCTGTGTTGGTTTCTACCCAGCCACCCAATACTTTTTTGATGTCTTCTTTGTTCGCCACATCAAACATCATGATATCGGCGGCAACACCTTTGGCGCGTACAAGGTTTGCTGTTTCTTCGGCAGCTTCTGTATTGCCTTTGTAATTGATCAGCACATTATAGCCCATGTCGGCCAGCTTCAGGCATACGGCACGGCCTATACCGCGCGAACCCCCTGTAACCAGTGCGTATTTATTTTGCATATCAGCGAGGGAAATGATTATATTTTTTTCTTGAAATGGCTTACGATATCAGTTTCCATCATCCAGGCTTTCAATGCCTGCAGGTTGGAGGATGCGGAGAAGTCTTCCTTAAAGAAGGGGAATATCTCGCGCACGCCTTTATACATCCATTTGGTTGATGGCGCCAGTTTATTAGCAAGCCCGCGTATATCCACAGCCTGTGTTAAGGCAGCGGCTTCAACGGCCAGCACTTCATAAGCGTTCTCTATCACACGGTTGCACATCATAGCTGCATTGCAGCCCATGCTCACTATATCCTGGTTGTCGTTATTGTTGGGTATGCTGTGTATGTACATTGGGGTGCTCAGGGCCTGGTTCTCAGCCACGGTTGAGGTGGCAGGGTACTGCATGCCCTGCAAGCCAAAGTTGAGGCCCAGTTTACCCGCATTGGCAAATGGCGGCAGTTTTTGGTTCAGGTGCGGATTGAGCAGGAAGTTGAGCTGGCGTTCTGAAAGCATGGACAGCTTGGTAACTGCTATTTTCAATTTGTCCATTTCAAGCGCTACATAATCGCCATGGAAATTGCCGCCGTGGAAAATATTTTTATTGTGGCGGTCAACAACGGGATTGTCATTTACCGAGTTGAGCTCGTCAATGATCACCTGCTCGGTGTTCATCACCGTATCTATGATGGGGCCCAGTATCTGCGGCACGCAGCGCAGTGAATAATATTCCTGCACCTTGTCTTCCAGCACATCTTCGGTTACTTTCTTGTCGTAGAGATGCTCATGGCGCTTGCGCAACAGCTTGCTGTCGGCGCCCAGTATGCGCATCCATTCGGCTACCAGCCTCTGGCCTTTATGTTGTTTTACATTATTCAGCTCGGCGGAGAAATGGTCATCGTATGCTTCCATCATCTCGTTCACCATCAGCGATAGCAGCATGCTCCACACCACCAGCCTGTGCGCCATGATCACGTTCACGCCGCCTATGCCCGTCATGGCAGATGTGCCGTTGAGTATGGCAAGGCCTTCGCGTATGTGTATCTGTAGCGGTTTTAGCTTTAGTTTCCTGTATACATCTTTAGCAGGCATTACACTGCCCTGGTACCAGAAATCGCCTTCACCTATCAAACCTAATGCAAGATGTGCGAGTTGTACCAGATCACCACTGGCACCTACACCACCATGCGCGTATACACAGGGGTATGCTTCATTGTTCAGCAGGTCTACCATCAGTTGTACCGTATCCGGGTGTATACCGGAGTAGCCGAGCATCAATGTATGCAAGCGTGCCAGCAACATGGCCCTTGTGTGCAGGGGCGACAATAATTGCCCCATGCCCGAGCTATGGCTGCGGATAAGATTGTATTGCAATTGCTTACGGTCGGCATCATTGATACGGTATTGCGCCATAGGCCCAAAACCGGTATTGATGCCGTATATCAATTTATCTTTTGAGAATTTCTGTAAAAATTCAAAGCTTTTTACCACATCCTTCATTGCCGATCCAGAAATGTTTACAGCTTTCTGCTGCAGCATTATCTGCTCGAACGTAACCAGGTCAAGCGCTTTACCACCAAGGGAGATCATAATCTGTCTAAAAATTCTGTTTTAATAAGGGGCTGCAAAGATAGAAAAAAAGTAATGGGTATTGGTACTGTAAGGTATATTAACGAATACTGTGTTTTACATAGATCAAATAAAAAGCTTTTTGGCAAAAGTGGCCCTGCACCTCTTTCATCGTAACTTTGCAATCTCATTAGAAATACTTCATATTCATGGACAAGCAAATAGAAATAATTGAGATAAATAACCTATTGCTGGAGGATTACGAACAACTATTGGATGCCATGAAGGCATCTTATCCCCTATGGCAGGGTAACTATTGGAGCTTGTCCAGCATCGCTAACTTAATAAAACGCTTTCCCGAAGGCCAGATCGTTATAAAAGCCGATGGAGTCGTGGTTGGCTGCGCGCTCTCCATAATGGTTGATTATGATGCCTTTGGGGACGTGCATACTTATAAAGACGTTACGGGTAACTATACTTTTAGTACCCACAACACGGCCGGCGACGTGCTTTATGGCATTGAAGTATTCGTACACCCAGATTACCGGGGGCTGCGCCTGGGCCGGCGCCTGTATGATGCCCGCAAAGAACTATGCGAGCACCTGAACATGCGTGCTATCGTTTTTGGAGGCCGCATACCCAATTATCACAAGTACGCCGACACAATAACGCCAAAACAATACCTGCAGAAAGTGAAGGAGAAGGAAATATTCGACCCGGTGCTTTCCTTCCAGATCGCAAACGACTTTCACGTAAAGAAAATCCTGACGAACTACATGCCCGAGGACGAACAAAGCATGGAGTATGTCACCCTGCTGCAGTGGGACAATGTCTATTATAACAAAGAACAACACAGGCAGTTCAACTCAAAAACATGCGTACGGCTGGGTCTTATACAGTGGCAAATGCGCCCTTACAAAAACCTTGACGAGCTTTTCCGGCAAGTTGAATTTTTCGTCGATTCCATTTCCGCATACAAAAGCGACTTTGCCTTACTGCCTGAGCTCTTTAATGGCCCATTGCTGGCTGCATATAATGAAATGACCGAAGTAGATGCAATGAAAATGCTGGCGACACACACGCCCGAAATGAGGACACGATTTGCCAATATGGCTATAAAATATAACGTAAACATTATTACAGGAAGCCTGCCCAGCATAGAGGATGGCCGCCTGAAAAACATAGGCTACCTATGCCACCGTAACGGCAATGTAGACCAGTATGAGAAGATACATATCACGCCAGATGAATCGAAGGCCTGGGGCATTCATGGCGGTAATTCGCTGAAAGTTTTTGACACAGACGCCGGCCGTGTAGGCATCCTTATATGCTATGACGTGGAATTCCCCGAACTGGCCAGGCTACTGGCTGCAGAACATATGCAGATACTCTTCGTTCCTTTCCTTACCGACACACAAAACGCTTACATGCGGGTGCGTTGCTGCGCGCAGGCAAGGGCAATTGAAAATGAATGCTATGTTGCTATTACAGGCAGCGTGGGTAACTTACCCAAGGTAAAAAACATGGACTTGCAATATTCCCAGGCGGTGGTATTTACACCTTGCGATTTCGCCTTCCCGTCGAACGGAATTAAGAGTGAAGCCACAGCTAATACAGAGATGATATTAATTGCCGATGTGGACCTGGGGCTGCTTGACGAGCTACATTCATACGGCAGCGTACGTAACCTTAAGGACAGAAGGAAGGATTTTTATGAGCTGACCTTGAAGAAGCCCGGCACTACTTCTTCCTGATCAGGGAACTAAGCGGGTTGCGCAAATTTTTTGCATCTATCATGTCGACTGTAATATTACCGATAAGTATGGGGCTTTCGACCCTTACTGGGAGGTGATTCGCGTCGTCAGCCACCCATACCCTCATTTTTTCGCCGCCACTGAAGATGGTGCCTTCTATAAGTAGTGGGGCGATCTTTATGGTGTTGAATGTGCCGTAATGGGTGCTTATCCTTTCCTTACCCAGGTAGCGGATGTATAAGTTATACACCTTGTCATCGAGGAACATGCTGAAGGGTATCTTATCACCGGGCTTATACTTACTGTAGTCTATGTTACGGGCATAATAGATGGTGGACAACACATCCTGCACGCATGCAGGTACTTTATAAGTCCCGGTTTTTGATGTGGCCTGGTTTTTTGCCCTGTCGAAAGTTACGAGGTGATCGAACTTGAGGCCGCCTTCATTCACATTGCGCACAAATTTTGCGGGCAACATCGTTTCCATGTCGATATACGTTTCATAAAGATCACGCACTTTATAAAACCACTCATACGATTTCAGGGTCTGGCCATCGCCTGTCATATGGTACACTTTACGGCCATTCAGGTTTTCCAGCTTTGTATTGAAGATAGCAGTGCCCGCGGGTACCCATATGTTGAGCATATTATAGTAGACCTTAAAGGTGAGTTGCTCTCCTTCCTTAAAACTTGTATTCTTAATACCACAAAAATCATTCTGCGCAGCTGCGGTAAATGACAGGGTCAGCAAACACAAAAAATTGATACTTTTCTTTAACACGTTCATAAATCCCAAACCTCCTTTATGAATGAATCTGCATCAGCGCAGCAGCCGCAAGCGTGCCAGTAATATACTCCCGATCACAGCGGGAACTATTAAATTGATCAGCCAGAGGCCTGCCGTGGCCGCCACTATCCCCGTTATGTTCGCAGAAAATTTACCGAACAGGAAAACGCCTACCTGGCTGCGTATGCCCAGTTCAGCAAGCGCTATAGAAGGTATCACTGTTATGGCCCAGAAAAACAGGCATGCAATGAAAAAGCCTTCGCGTAACGGCATAGATACATTCATCCAGCGTAGTAAAATCAAATACTGTGCCGTAAAAACCACAAAACGCAGCATAGAGATGCCCAAAACAATAAACTGCTCATCATTGTTAAAGCGCATTAGCAACTGCCGGTATACATTCAGGCGTTTGGTCCATTTAAACTTATTCAGAACGGGCAACCATTTTTCAAGCCGCATGTATATGTACATGAGGATGGCAAAAAGCGCTATGCAGGAAATAAGCAGTACTAAGGGCACAGCGCCCGGGAAGGCAAGGTTGTAATAAATAAGCCCTGCCATACCGAAGATAAAAACAGTGATCAATTGCGCAAATGCACCGAGGATAGAAACACTTATCAACCGGAAAGTGTTCTGACGTTTTAAGTATAAGATGCGCCCGGGGTATTCACCCAGCCTGTTGGGTGTAACAATGGAAAAAGCAATTCCCGCAAAATAACTGGTCAATGCCTGCCAGTAATTCATGGGCTGTGCCGAGCCAGCCAGCATCTGCCATTTTTTTGCCTCAAGGCCTGCATTCAGTGGCAGCAATAAAATCGCCATCCAGAGTAAATACTCAGGGCCTGTTTGCAACCATACCGAACTATCTACCTTGTGCCACTGGCTTTTCGCCTGCCAATAAATACCCGCGAGCAGCAATATTGATATTGCCGCGCCGAGCAGGTAATTGAGCCATATTTTGGTACTTTTGTTCAAATAATTTTATTTTTTGCAACAGCCCCCCCGCATTATCCTTGGCATAGACCCCGGCACACTCGTAATGGGTTACGGACTCATCGCTATTCACAAAAGTAACATAACACTTGTGGAAATGGGGGTTTTACAATTAGCCAAGCGGCAAGAGCACTCCGAAAGGCTGGAACTGATCTTCCGCAAGATGGAGAGCCTGATCAAATTGCACACACCGGTGGCCGTGGCTATTGAGGCGCCATTCTTTGGCAAGAACGTGCAGAGCATGCTGAAGCTGGGCCGTGCGCAGGGTGTGGCCATGGCTGCTGCCATGATGCATGGCCTGCAGGCCGTAGAATATGCTCCCCGTAAGATAAAACAGTCGGTGACCGGCAGGGGTAATGCCAGCAAGGAGCAGGTATGGGCCATATTGCAGCACACACTTAGATTTGACGATGCTCCTGAGTTCATGGATGCTACCGATGCGGTAGCAGTAGCCCTCTGCCACCACTACCAGGACCGCCTGCCAAAAATTACCGCAGCCAGTGCAGCCATAAAAATGCCAAAAGCCAAAAAAGCTACCAGTTGGGAGTCCTTTATCAGCCAAAACCCCGACAGGATAGCCAAAAAACGCTGAAATGGGGGAAATTTTAGTATTTCTTTAGATAAATCAGTTAGCCAAAATATACATGCAAGAAAAGGTTTGCGTATCTTGCGTTAACAAAATTGCGGATGGACAAGTGCTGCAGATAAGTGCCGCATAAAACATCAGTACTCTGGATAAGAGCACAGAAATATATCGAAAAGGACAGCCTGGCCACTATTCCTTACCTACTGGTAAGATGGTGCGCATTGCTAATGCAGATAGCATAGCCGGAAACGTTACCCCATTTTTTTACGGAACACATAAAATCAAAAACTAACGCATTAAAAACATATACTTATGGCCGTGTTTAAAGCAAAATTATTGCTTGTTGAGGATGATCCTACGTTGAGCTACGTTATGAAAGACAGCCTGGCCAACGCAGGTTTCGACGTAGTGCACTGCCCTGATAGCGAAAGCGCCTGGCTCCAGTTTATGAAGCACAACTTTGATGTATGCCTGCTGGACGTAGTGCTGCCTAAGAAAGACGGCATGCACCTGGCAAAGCAAATACGCGAGAAGAACGAGAGTATACCTATCCTTATGCTTACATCAAAGAGCATGGACGATGATAAGCTGGCCGGTTTCAAAAGCGGTGCCGACGATTATATCACCAAGCCTTTCAACATGCAGGAGCTCATCCTTCGTTTAGAAGTGTTCCTGAGACGCACGAAAAAGAAAGAAGACAATACACCTAATGATTTTAAACTGGGTGGCCTTGACTTTGACTACAACAACCTGATATTGCGCGGCGAAAATATTGAGCACCAGCTTACACAACGCGAGGCCGACCTGATACGTTACCTCTGCCTGAATGCCAACCGCGTACTGAAGCGCGATGAGATACTGATGAATGTATGGGGCAAGGAAGATTACTTCTTAGGCCGCAGTATGGACGTATTCATCACCAAGGTGCGTAAATACCTGAAAGACCAACCCGGTGTGGAACTGCAAACTATACACGGTATTGGCTTTAAATTCGTTTACAATAATTAGTACACAACACTCGTAAATACAAAAACGCCTCTGATGAATCGGGGGCGTTTTCTATATGTAATATATTTGTCTCTCCTAAAAGGCTGCAAAAATAATTAATCCTTGCAAAATATCAGGCTTGAGGATTAAGATTTTTATTCGTCCTGAAGGGTGTTATTTATGTCCTCGAATTGCGGGCACTTCTGGTAGTTAGGCTTATCCTTCTTAAGTATGCCGCGTGCAAATACCGATATCTCGTAACCACCCATGCCACTGGTAGCAGGCCTCAATGAAGAGCTGTTGATATCATAAGACATGGTTATAGAGTAAGTGCGGTAATCCAGCTTTACGGTAGGTATATAGGCATCGTTCAACCTGTAAAAAAGACCGGCATAGATCGTGAAGTTCTTTGCATCTTCGCTTACAGACCTCCAGCTCAGTAAGCCGCCACCCAGCATTTCCTGGTAAGGTTTCTGGTTGGAATAGTTGAAGTGCATGGTAAGCGCGAACTGCCTGTTGATGTTAGCCTTGAAACCAAGGTTACCCTGCCACTTCATAGTATTGCGTGCAAAGGCATTGATTTCGCTGAATGCCTGCTTAGGCTGCAGTACATGGAACACAGATGCACCCAGGTAATAATTGATGGCATTGTTAGGGCCCATGGAACTATTAAAGCTTAAGCCTGCACCCAGGTCATAATTTTTAAGCGATGTGATATTGATCTTTTCGCCTGAAGGGTTTTCGGCAGCATAATCACCGTTCACATACTGGCTGCTGAAGGTCATCTTAGTCATATCCACCGACCGCTGTATATAGCCGGCCGCAAAACCTACCGACAGGTAAGAGTTGTGATCGTCCTCCATTGATTTGTTGAAGTTGACCGCGGGGTACACCTGGAAGCTGTTGAACGAAATGCTGCCTGCCTTATCATAAGAGGTAGCCAGGCCGAAGCTTACATAATCCCCTGTTTCGCCGTCAACCGCTATCCTTGTTTCCGCTGATGCGTAAACGGTATTGAAGGGTACGGATATATTGCCCCACTGCGTGCGGTAATTAACACCGGCCTTAAAATCGCCGCTGAAGATGCCGGTAAGCCCGGGATTACGCAGTATGGCGTTCTCATAAAATTGGGAGAAGTGTATGTCCTGTGCGTATGCATTACCTGCGCACAGCATGAGGACGAACATTGTTTTCTGTAAATATTTTTTCATCATTTTTCTTTTACACGGTTTTCCAAATATGATTATCGAACTATCGAAACGTCTCCTTTATATTCCATCAACTCGCCCGTTGTTGCGCAGGTCGCAGTGATGATGTAAACGTATACATCAGGCTTCAGCTGGGTACCTTTGTATGTACCATCCCATCCGTAGGCAGGATCGTCAACAGGTATATCATGCCTTTCAAACAGCAGCTCGCCCCAGCGGTCATATACACTTAAGCGCTTTACAGTTGTTATGCCTTTACCGCTCGGGTAGAACCTGTCATTCAGCCCGTCACCGTTCGGAGTGAAGGTATTGGGTATAAATATCTGGCTCTTGTCGCACTTCACGCTTATGTTGATGGTGTCTGTGGCAGTACATCCTTTCGCATTGGTAACTGTTACTGCAAAGGTTGAATTCTTTGTCACTGTCACCAGTGGTGCAGGACAGTCGGTACAGCTAAGGTCGGCCGATGGGTCCCAGGTATAGTGTACTGCGTTCTCAGCATGCGAGTTAAGGGTGATCACGGTACCTGCTATAGTGTTGATATCCGGCCCAAGGTCAACGAATGACAGCGGGAATACACTCACAGTAGCATAGGCAGTATCGGGGTGACATTGGCCCTGTCCTATTATTACCATATAGCTGGTAGTAGTATCAGGCGTGGCCACGGGATTAGCCGATTGATTATTGCTGAGGCCTGTAGCAGGCAGCCATAAGTAGCTGGTACCACCGCTGGCGCTTAGCGTTGTCGATCCGCCTTTACATATGCTGTCGCCCGGGCTGGCCGCTGTAACCGCCCTCGGTATAATGGTAATATCCAGCGTTGTCGTATCCATACAGCCATGTATATCTACACCTGTTATAGTGTACATCATGTTGCTGCCCGGTGATACGTATGGATCCGCGCAATTGCTGCATGAAAGGAAATCGGACGGCACCCACGTATACTGGTCTGCACCCGTTACATGTAGCTGCAACGATTCGCCCTCGCAGACTGCCTGCGCAGAACCGGCGTTTATTACAGGCAGCGGGTTGACAGTGATGGTAGCAGTAGCAGTGTCTTTACAGCCATTAGCGCCTGTGCCTATTATTGAATAAACGGTAGTTGAAGTTGGAGTTGCAGTTGCCGAATCACAGGTAGCACAGGACAGGCTTCCTGCGGGCGTCCAAACATAGCTTTGTGCACCGTATGCACTTATTTTCGACGATTTGCCAAAGCATATCTCTTTATCAGGGCCTGCTGTAACGGTAGGCTGCGGCAAGATATTTACGGTCACCGAACTGGTGTCGCTGCAACCCGTAGCTGTAAGAGTACCGGTCACTATGTATGTTGCAGTTGTCGTAGGGCTGGCAACAGGGTTTGCGCAATTGGTGCATGACAGGTTTGTTGCCGGCGACCATACATAAGTCTGTGCACCCTGCGCCTGCAGTTGGGCTGTAAATCCGGGACATACGTCCTGGTCCGGGCCTGCATCTATTACCGGAAGCGGGTTTATTATCACTGCTACAGTATCAGATTTAAAGCAGCCATTGGTATCTGTACCCGTTACGATGTACGTGTTATTAAGTGTGGTAGTGGCTATTGTTGTATCACAGTTGGTACAGGATAGTGTCGGGTCCGCATTCCATACATAAGTAGATGCACCCGTTGCATGCAGCATTGCAGTTTGGCCCGTACATATAGGCTGATCGGGGCCTGCATTTACCGGTGGTGGCGGGTTCACTGTTATTACTTTCAACATAGTATCCGAGCAACCAAATAAGGTAGTGGCTATGCACTTCACTGTATACACGCCGGGGCCCGTATATGTATGCGATGGATTGTGGCCCGCAGCTGTGGTATTATCACCAAAGTTCCAGGCGATCGAGGCAATGCCTGAAATGCTGCCCCATACACTGTCGGTAAATTGCACTGTACCCGATACGCAAAGCACCGTTGGCACTGCATCTATTATCGCATTCACACCATCCACTTTTATAGTATCGGTGCCTTGTATACCTACATTACAGTTGCCACCATCGCTCAGGATGATCACAGGTATATACATACCGGGGCTTGTGTAGGTATAGGTAATTGAGTTGTTTGTATTGGTCTCTGTGTAGCCGTTGTTCATATCCCAGGTCACCTGTGCGGTATTCTGGTTATTGGTGGTGAGTGTGACGGTAAGTGGCTCGCAGCCCTGCTGTGGCGGATAGCTAAGTGTACCGGTCGGGCCTTGTATCAATACGTTTTTGGTTAGCGAGTCCATACATCCCGAGGAGCTGGTAGCCACCAACTTCACAGGGTAGCTGCCCGGGTAGGTGTATACCGTACTTGGGTTGGTCAGCACCGAGCTGCTATTGTTGCCGAATGTCCACAGGTAGCTAATTCCGCCGATGGTATTGTTGGTCATATTAACTATCAGCGGAGGACATGATGCAAATGAATCGCTCATGGTGAATGCCGCGTGAAAATCGTATACATTAATGTAGTTGTTCTTCGTCATTGTGTCCCTGCAGCCACCGCCATCTATCGTAATAAGCCTCACCGTATAGAAGCCCGATGCAGCATATACGTGGTCGGGATTCGTAAGTGTCGATGTTCCGTTGTCTCCAAAATCCCATTGGTAAGTAAGTGTGGCATTACCTGTTGATGCATTGGTGAAATGCACATTCTGTCCTGCGCATACCAGTGTATCTACGCTACTGAAGGCTGCATGCGGTTTATTAACTGTTATATAGTTAGTGCGCTTGAATGAATCGGTACAGCCCTGCGAATCGGTCACCAGCTCGGTCACGCTGTAAACACCGGCATTATAATAAGTATGAGTGGGGTTGGGGTTATTACCTGCCAGCGTGGTATTATCGCCAAAGCGCCAGAACCTGGCCGTAATAGGCAGCACTGATGAACTTTGATCTGTAAATGTAGTAACAAGCGCCGCACAACCGGTCGTAGGCACTGCCATAAAATCTACTATCGCACCACTTACCGTAATGTAGTTCGGGCGGATAAGTGAGTCTTTACAGCCGCGGCTATCTGTCGCTACCAATTTTACGGTGTATGTGCCGGGACCCAGGTAGGTATGATTAACCGTCGCTGCTGCGGATGTTGAAGTTGTATTATCACCAAAATCCCATTTATAGCTGGTGCCACCCAGGGTGGAATTGGTAAATGTGGTACTGCCGCCCGCGCAAATGGTCGTGGGGTTAGCTGTGAAGTTCGGCGTTAGTGCAAAGACATTTATCACGTAGGTCTGGTAGTCAGTACATCCGGTTGCCGTATTTGTTACCGTAAGTGTTACATTATAAGTACCATAAGTTGCATAGGTGTGCGTAGGGCTCACGGCATTTGATAATGGTGATGCATCGCCAAAATCCCATGAGTTCACATCATTACCTACAGAGGTATTGGTAAAGGTGACGGTTAGCCTGTTGGCACAGCTGTATGCAAAAGTGAAATCGGCTTTCGGCAGGTTCACCGTTATGTACATGTACTTCATAGTATCTGTACATCCACCGTTATATGCTATCAGTGTTACAGTATATTGACCGGGGTCGCCATATACGTGTGTCGGGTTGGTAGCAGTACTTTGTCCGCCATCGCCAAACAACCAGAGGTAACTTGTTGCATTCGTCGAGTTATTCGTGAATGTTACGGTCTGGTTAGGACATATTACGATCGGTGCAGGTGTAAAGTTGGCCGTTGGGTGCGGGCTTGCAGTAACAGTTGTAGTTGCCGCACCTGTGCAGCCCGTGGTAGTTACAAAAGTATAAGTGATGGTGTATGTTCCTGCAGTTGTATAAGTATGAGTGGGGTTAGCAGTTGTCGTATTTAGCGGGCTGCCATCGCCGTAGTCCCAGGAGAAGGTAGCAACAACATTCGGCGCATTTAGTGTCGAGGTAAATGCAACGGTGAGGGGCGTACAGCCTGTGCTGGGTGTCCTTGTAAGCGTGGCAGTGGCCTGCACTATTTTTACGTAGTTATTCCTGGTCAGGCTATCCTTACAGCCGTTTGCACTGGTAGCTACCAGCTTTACGGTAAAGGTACCGTAAGATGTGTAGGTGTGTACGTGCGTAGCATTTGCATTATTACTGGTACTTGCATCCCCATAGCTCCAGGTATAGCTCGATGCCCCCGTAGTAGTATTGGTAAAGGTTACATCCAATGGGGGCATACATGCTGTAAGCGGTGTGCCGGTAAAATTCACCACCGGTTTGGGGTTCACCGTAATGGTCTGGAAGCTCGTGTCAGCGCAGCTGCCATTGTGCGCTATCAGCCTTACGGTATAAGTACCGGCATTGGTATAGCTGTGTGTAGGGTTGGTGGCCGTTGATGTACCGGCATCTCCAAAATTCCAGTTATACGTTGTGGCCCCTGTCGAGGTATTTGTAAAAGTCACGGTTTCGCCGGGGCAAACAGACATAGGGTTTGCCGTAAATGCTGAATGTATGTCTGCAATAGTTACATATGCTGTTCGCACCAGTGTATCGGTGCAGCCTGCGGCATTCGTTGCCACAAGTGTTACCGTATATGTTCCCGGCGAGCTGTAAGTATGGTTGGGGCTGGTTGCGTTCGATGTCGTGTTATCGCCAAAATTCCAAAGGTAGCTAACTGCGTTCGTCGAGCTATTGGTAAAGGAAATAGTTGCCGGCGCACTGCATGCAAATGGATTGGGGCTTGTAAAATCCGCAACCGGTGGCTCAACCAGTGTTATATAACCAAATTTGGTCAGCGACTTTTGGCAGCCCGATGCATTTGTTACCACCAAGGTTACATTGTAGCTGCCTACAAGATTGTAGGTATGGCTTGGGCTTTGTGCTGTAGAGGTATTACCATCACCAAAATCCCAGTAGTAGCTTACGTTACCGGGTATGTTGGGGTTGGATAGATCTGTGAACTGAACTGTTTTAGGAGGACAGGAGATGCCCGAATCGATGCCTTTGAAATTTACAGTAGGGTTAGGTAGTACGTTTATGTAGTTAACTACAGTTTTGGTGTTCGAGCCATCTGCATTTGTCACCGTAAGCGTTATAGTATACGTACCGGGATTAATGTAAGTGGTTGAGGGGTTCTGGATGGTGGAGGTAGTGTTGTTACCCAGGTCCCATGTCCAGCTTGTCGGGTTGCCCGTACTAATGTCGTTGAACTGTACCACTATCGGCGCACAGCCCGATACGGGTGTCGCAGTAAAGTTGGCTGTGGGGACAGCAGCCATCGCCTTTGGCGAAAGGCAACTGGCAATAGCAATAAATAAAAGGTAGTAATAGATCTTCTTCATACGCAATATTTTAACAGCAATAGGCTGCTCGAATTATTTTTTAATCCCGGCTTACCACTGTTTGGCGACTGCAAAACTGTGAAAAGCCATTCCGAAACAAAACTTTTTTAATGTGATTAACGAGTTGTTTACAAATTATAAACAAGCCGTTCACAAATACATTAATAGCATTAATGGATCAAAAGGTTCATTCCTGGTTAAGGTAGGTGACAAGTAAAACAGGGGGTCATACAAACTCCCATCCCTTGTTTATAAAAAAATATATTGCGTGAATTGATGCAAAGCTATAAAATATTGCCCCCACGCATGTTAAACTATTGTAAAAATTAAATATTGATTTTTTACAACATTATAACCGCAGGAACGATACAAAAGCAAATGCTTCCCCTAATTTACTATCAATTTAATTAACATGCAAATATCTATGCCGTAAACTGACCACTATCAGCAGTTTTAAAATTAGATAATTTATGGTATGTTGATTGGCCAAGTATAAATGCGGCATGGAATTCCCGCATGTATCCCATCATAAGAAATACAAATTATTAATATGCTCCCAATTTACCTTTATACATCTGCACAGCGTTTTCCAGCCCATAGTATAAAGCATCACTTATCAGGGCATGCCCTATAGAAACTTCGAGCAGGCCGGGGATGTTATGGGCAAAATATTTCAGGTTGTGCAGGTCCAGGTCATGGCCGGCATTGATGCCCAGGCCCTTTTCATTTGCCACCTGTGCAGCTTTTATGTAATCAGCTATTGCCGCTTCTTTATTGATATGAAAATTTGTGGCGTAGGCTTCCGTATATAGTTCTATCCTGTCAGTACCGGTATCTGACGCACCCGCAACCATTTCAGCTACAGGATCTACGAAGATTGATACACGTATCCCGGCCTTTTTAAACACCGCTATTATCTCCCGCAGGTAGTCACGTTTCTTTATAGTATCCCATCCGTGGTTCGATGTCAGTTGTCCGGGTTCATCAGGCACCAAGGTTACTTGCGTAGGCATTGTCTCCAGCACCAGTGCCACAAACTTATCCTCCAGTGGATTACCCTCTATGTTGAACTCGGTAGTAATTATGGGCCTTATCTCCCTTACATCGCTGTAGCGTATATGCCTTTCATCAGGCCGGGGATGTACGGTAATACCATCAGCCCCAAAAATTTGACAATCTATGGCTGCCTTCAGTACACTGGGGTTCTCGCCACCGCGGCTGTTGCGCAGGGTAGCTATTTTATTGATGTTTACTGAAAGCTTTGTTGCCATTGTTTCGATTTTTTGCAAATGTACAGAAGCTCTTGTTGTAATATTCCTAATCTTAAAGATCCTTATCTTAATTTGCAGTGCAGGCATGCTACACTTCAGCAACAAATATATTCAATCGCTTATTGCCCTGATAGCCATTGCTGTGTTTTTACAGGGCTGTACATCACCGGACAAAACAGAGAGCGATAAGCGCATCTTCCGCCTAAACATAGCCAGTGGAACGGTGGAATCGATAGACCCTGCATTTGCTAAGAACCTCTACAATATGTGGGCGGACCATATGGTGTATAATACTTTGGTGGAGACCGATGAGCATTTGCACCTTGTGCCCTCACTGGCTACACATTGGGATGTAAGTGCCGATGGATTGATCTATCTCTTTTACATCCGCAACGATGTCTTTTTTCAGGATGCGCCTGAGTTCACAAATGGCAAAGGCCGCAGGATGACCGCAACGGACGTAGTGTACAGCTTCAACCGCATCATAGATCCCGCTACCGCTTCCAGCGGCTCATGGATATTTAATGACCGCGTTGCCGAAAAAGAGCCCTTCACGGTAATTAATGATACTACCATACAAATAAAACTCCGCGCACCTTTCCGGCCGCTTACCGAGATACTCACTATGCCTTATTGCAGCATAGTACCAAAAGAAGTTGCCGAGCATTGGGGCAAAGATTTCGCGCGGCATCCCTGCGGCACCGGGCCTTTCCAATTACATTATTGGGACGAAAGCAATACAATGGTGCTGCACAAAAACCCCCACTATTGGGAGAAGGATAGCACAGGCATCCAACTACCCTACACCGAGGCAGTTCAGATCTCCTTCACCGATAGCAAGGCTACCGAGTTCTTTCTCTTCCTGCAAGGCAAGCTCGATTTTGTGAATGGCATAGACGGTTCTTTCAAAGACCTGGTGCTCAATAAAGATGGCAGCGTGAAAAAAGAATACGCCACAAAACTGCAATTGCAGAAAGGCACTTACCTCAACACAGAGTACATAGGCTTCCTGTTGGATACCAACAATGCAATAATGGCCGGTATGCCCACACGCAATATGCTTGTGCGCCAGGCCATCAACTACGCCATCGACAAAAAGAAGATCGTCATGTACTTCCGCAATGGAATTGGGCAGGCGGCATCTTCGGGCTTTATACCGGCAGGTATGCCCGGCTACGACAGTACACACAGCTTTGGTTATTCTTACGATCCTAAAAGATCCCTGGAGCTATTGGAAAAAGCAGGCTATCCCAATGGCAAAGGCCTCGGCACTTTCACCATCCTCTGCCCCGACAACTGGAGCGATGCAGTGAACTTTATAGTGACTGAGTTACAAGACGTAGGCATAAAAGCCAAAGTGGAAATAATACAGCGCAACATAGAGCTGCAGCAAATGAGCCGCTCGCAGGCAGTAGCCTTCCGCTCGCAATGGATAGCCGACTACCCCGATGCAGAGACCTTCCTTTCCTTCTTCAATGGCCGCTTCCCCGCACCACCCAACTATACCCGCTATAACAATGCCACATACAACAAATGGTACGATGAAAGCATGAACGCCCCTGACACACTGCGCTGGCAATTGTACCGCCGCATGGATAGTCTTGTCACCTCACAGGCGCCGCTCATACCACTATTTTACGATGAAATGCTGCACTTCCTACAGCCCAATATCAGCGGCTTCCGCAGCAATCCGATGAACTTAATAGATCTGAAAAGGGTACGCAAGAACTAAATGCTACACTCCTAAAACAAGTACGACCCCGATGGGATCGCACATAATTTATATAAATAGATCGTTTACTTTTTACTCTTCTTATACTTCGCTATCAACTCAGCAACCGCACTGCGACGCAGGAATTCCGGGTTCAGTTCTGTGAACAATTTCACCCTTGTTGGCCCCATGCGCAATGCCTTTTCCAGTTGCAGCAAGCCCTCTTTCGCTTTCCCGGACTCGAACTGTATCGCAGCCTGGTAATAACGGAAGTCAGCCTTATCACCGCAATGCTCGCGGGCTACTTCCAGTTGAGTTAGTGCCTCGTCGTAATAACCTGTAAGGTACAAACCCTTAATAAGCGCTAT
Organism: Bacteroidetes bacterium UBA1947; assembly: GCA_002336915.1. Classification (GTDB taxonomy): domain Bacteria; phylum Bacteroidota; class Bacteroidia; order Chitinophagales; family Chitinophagaceae; genus MKUN01. The sequence continues at coordinate 99,521 of DDET01000021.1, forward strand.
CCATGTGGTCTTGCTGCCGGGCTTCAGTCGTACTGCATTCAGGTAGCACACCAATGCTTCGCTTTTTACATCCAGTTCCATCAGGCAGTTGCCTATAGCCATGCAATATGCCGCATTGTCCTTGTTCAGGTGCAACGCAACCGAATAAGACTTCATCGCCTTTTCCCACTGGCGCTCACGCGCATAGGTTTCGCCTATCTTATAAAATATACCGTCATCCTGCGGACTCAGCTGCGATGCCTGCCTGTAGAAATCGCGGGCCTTAGGGTAATCCTTTTGTTTTTCCCAGCAGTAGCCCATCGCCTCGAAGATCACATCTTCCGGCCTGGCTATCTCCAGGTGCTTTTCCAATACTTCTATTGCCCTGCCGTACCATTTCATGCGCATATAGGCATCAGCCATATTGCGGTAAGCAAATTCAAACTTCTCATCTATCGCCACGCAATACTCGTAGGAATCAATTGCTTTTTCATACAGCTTCAGTCCCTGGTATGCAGCGCCGAGGTTGAACCAGGCCAGTGCATTATAAGGGTCATCTTCCGTAAGCTGTGTATGCAGTGTAGCGCTTTCTTCCAGCCTTTCGGTGAACTCGGCCCAGAAGCATATCTTCTGCAAGGCCTCTTCATTGCGGCGGTCTATCTTTATAACACGCTTCAGCGTATCGAAGACAGCATCAAACTCCTCGCATTCATCATACACATCCGACAGCTCCAGCAGGATCTCTATTTTCTCCTTCTTTTCAAACTCCGCCGATTTCTGCTCCAGGAACAATGCAGCCTGGTCGTACTTGAACTGGCCCAATAATATATCGGAGCGCAGCAGCACGGCATCAAGGTTATTGCTATCGTATTGTTCCATTTCGTCCAGTGCCTTGAGGGCCTGTCCAAATTTCTGGGCCTGGGTAAGTATCTCGGCCTTCAGCAGCAGCACGTTGCCTGAAAAGGGGTAATAAGTGCGGGCTATTTCGCAAGCCAGTAGCGCCTGCTCTTCGTTGCTATTTTGAAAATAGTACTCTATCACACGCTCAAACTCTTCTTCTTCCAGGATGCTTACCGACTCGCCTCTCTTCACCAGTTCATACTTCTCTAACAGGTCTTCCAGCGAGCTTCTTTCCTCATCCTGATAATCATCATCAAACATAAGCAAGCTATTTGTACACTAAGTTAGTACAAAAATCCAGCCAGTCCAGTAGCCTGACGTTAAGACAGTACTAAAATCCACATGTTATTAACACTAAAAAAGATGGGCCATTTTGCACGAAAGCAAAGCGGCCCCTATAAATAAACAAAAACTGTATTGTGAATATAACCTCGCGTGGTTAGTAACGTGTATTGGTCTATGTATTGCGCACTAAAATCTTGACTACTACAGATAGGTATTTGCTTATAAAAGTATAAAAAAAATCTGAAAATCCAGCTATAATTTTATTGTTGCCCTCCGCCCACCTTATTGCTGGGCTTGCTTTCGTTCCATAAACGGTCCAACGCAGTCACTACATATGTATATGTTTTGCCATTGCTCTCAGTGTCCGTATACTCTGTTTTTTGTTGTATACTCATTATCCGGTCGCTACGGTTAATGTTTACATCCTCGCTGCTTGAGAACCTGTACACTACATATCTGAGTTTTTCATTGCTGTTGTTGGTCCACTCCAGTTTACTGCCCCTGCCGCCCGATCTTAAAGTAACCACAGGCGCTGCAGGTGCTTCCTTATCGAGCCAGGGCATAGTGGGTGGCAATGCCGGGTAACGGTTGGTACGCTCGGTCAGGCTATCCTTCAAGGCCCCGCCTATCTTATCAAAGCTGGAAGCGCTATAGAACACATATCCCTGCCCTTTATCGGCGCGTATGTCCCTTATCTGCCAAAGTATCTCGTGCGCACTGGCCCATATTCCCCTGCCGCCCTGCATGCGATATACGCCCAGTCCGTCATATACATGCCTGCCATAGCTATGCTCCTGCCACCATGGCAGCAGCACGTCAAATGGTGCAGCTCTGTGCCCGTGCTCCCAATACAGTTGCGGCAATAAATAGTCTATCCAGCCCTTGCGCATCCATAGCAGCACATCGGCATACAGGTCGTCGTAGCAGGTTTGCCCGCCATGAGTGGCGCTGCCTTCGGGGTCTTTACTGGCATTGCGCCATACGCCAAAGGGGCTTATGCCCAGCTTCATGTACGGCTTTATGTCTTTTATCTCGCTGTTCAGGTTTTCTATAAAAGTGTTCACATTATCCCTGCGCCAGTCTTCCTTGTTCATGCCCTTGCCATAACTGGCATAGCAGCGGCCATCGCCAAACTCCTGCCCCGCTATGCGGTAGGGGTAAAAGTAATCGTCTATATGCACTGCGTCTATATCATATCGCTTCACTACATCGCAAATGATCTTAGTAACATACTCCCGCACTTTAGGCTCACCGGGATTCAGGTAGGTTTTGCCACCATAGCTCACCATCCACTCGGGGTGGCGGCGTGTTATATGGTCGGGGGGATTAGGGTTCTTCTTACTGTCCACCAGCCCGCGATAGGGGTTGAACCATGCGTGGAACTCCATATTACGCTTATGGGCCTCCTCCACCATAAACGTTAGCGGATCGTAATAAGGGCTTGGCGCTTCGCCCTGCCTGCCTGTAAGGTAATGGCTCCATGGCTCTATCTTCGAGTCGTAAAAGGCATCGCTTGCCGGGCGCACCTGTACTATCACCGCATTGCAGCCAATATCCTGCAGCTGGTTGAGCCTGTGTATAAATTCCGCCTTCTGCTGTTCCGCAGGTAAGCCCTGTTTACTCGGCCAGTCTATATTCGCCACAGTAGCTATCCATGCCGCGCGGAACTCCCGCTTCGGCGACTGTGCATTGGCAACAAAGCCCATCATCAACAAACAAACTATCAAACACTTCCTCATACTATAAAGCTAATTCAAATTCAAAATTTGAAAGCCAAAAATACGCCAATAAAAAAGGGAAATAGTAATTCGAACCCTGAACCATAATGGCGCCTTAGGTTGTGCGGAATGGATGAAGGAAGGGAACCATAGCTTACTATAATTAGATCCTTAGCATCCCCACTATCTCTTCCAAAAATCTTTGATCCACCTCATCAAAAGCCCCCGGCTCCACACTATCCACATCCAGCACTCCCACAACTTCAGCATCCCTTATCACCGGTACCACTATCTCCGATCTCGATGCACTGCTGCAAGCTATATGCCCGGGGAATTGCTCCACATCCGGCACTATCAAAGTCTTAGCCTGCTCCCATGCCGCACCGCACACTCCACGGCCCTTTTGTATCCTCGTGCATGCCACCGGCCCCTGGAAAGGTCCCAGCACCAGCTCACTATCTTTCACCAGATAAAACCCCACCCATAGCCAGTCGAACTGCTCCTTGAGTGCAGCCGCCACATTGCCCAGGTTGGCAACCATATCCCTCTCGTAGCTTATCAAAGCCTTCACCTGCGGCAGCAGGTTTTCATACTGTTCCTGCTTTGTACCCCATACAATATTTAGATCCTCCGCCATAGCGCAAAGTTAATTACTCTCTCCTTATCAACCTGTCAACCTATCAACACAAAGTAGCCCCATCGCTATCCCTACCCCATAATGGCGCCTCAGGTTTCGCAGCATATGCACCCCACCCACAATAGCAGCACAACAGCCTGCAAACCCATGCAGCCTCGCAGAACTCGAACCGTCCAGCGCCACCCCGCACAATCGGCCCCTGCAATAACAGCGTCTAGCCCCTTTTATTCAGCGGAGCAATTGAATAAAAGCCGTCTTTTCTTTTGTTACTTTTCTTTTGACGGCGCAAAAGAAAAGTAAGGGCGAGCAGCGATCAACAGCTAAAAACAATACCTGCACCCCAAAAATGATCTTTTACCTCTTTTGCATCAAGGCAAAAGAAAAAAACATATCCACATTTTTCCCCTCACATTCCCAGCCAATAAACCTTTTTTCTAAATTGCCTGCAAAATTATTCACCATGTTCAGGCATATCGCTATCCTCTTCATTCTTTCTCTATGCTTTGCGCTCCCCGCCCGCGCGCAAAATCCATACAAAAAGCTTACTTACACCATCGATACCGTTACCTACAGTGGCAACCGCCTTATCCGCCAGCGGGCCGCGCGCGCCGATCTGGATAAGCTCTACAAAAAAGACGCCGCAGCCGCACGGCCTTTGATAGCGCTGCAGGATGCCCTGGATAACAAAGATGTGTCGGCCGCTTACCTCGCTATTTCATCCCTCAAAAGCGTGGCTCCGGGTTTCGACCGGTCATTGTATGAACAGGAGGCAGCGGTATACATGAAGCTGCGTGACGAGCCAAAGTATAAGGTGAACGAAGACAGCCTGCGCTTTGCAAATACCATTGCTCAAAAACGCCTTGAGCGGCAGCAAAATGAACAGGCCGGAAAGTGGCAGAAAGACAGCATGGATATAGTGGAAACCTACGGCTCCATGAATGAGTTCATGTACCAAAACGAGATGAGGGAGAAAAGCAATAACCAGAAAAGGATCCTGTACATCGGTTACAGTACCAACTGGTATTCCTTCATGCCCGGCTATATGGAAAAGTTCATGGCCTGTACCCCTCAGAACGATGCCAATGGCGACCTCGATGCGGTAGCCGAAGGCAAGGACATAGTAAAGTTCATCGTCACCTGCAGCGGCAAAAAAGTTTTTATACGCATGAGCCCCGTAATGTCGGCAGGCAATAAGCCTATAGTAGCAAAGATGTCCATCTCCGGCGATCCTGCATCGCTTATTAGCCTCTTCCTCGGCTTTTGGGAGATAAACGATATAGATAAAAGCAAGCTCAAAAAGGGCAGTGTTGTTACACACAATTATTTGTCCGACCGCATCACCTTCAACTGGAAAGGCGCAGCACCTGTTATCAATATCGACCGCAACCCCGATTACCATGCCGACCGCTAGGCAAATAAAACCCTATGAGATACAAAGTACCTGCTATAAGCCTCTTATATCTTTTATGTACCCTCCCTGCTTTTTGCAGCAAGCTCTTCATACCCATGGATGCCGCCGGCCAGGCCAACCACCTCAGGGCCTATGGCATAGCCTATGCAGCACTTAGGGACAGCATACCTATCAACTGGCTGCTCAATTTCAAAGGCGGCAGCTTTGTCATAGACTACGATCAAAACATCGAGGCCCTTTGCATAGCCCGTGGTGTTACCTGTACCGAGATCGACGACGCGCAGTATAATACCATCGTAGCTAATATTAAAGCAGCAGCACCCCGGCAGGGCATCGTTACCCTGCAAAAGGCACCCCATATTGCAGTATACACACCGCCCGGCCAAAAGCCCTGGGACGATGCCGTAGTACTGGCCCTCAACTACGCGCAGATCCCCTTCGACAAGATCTACGCAGGCGAGGTGCTATCCGGCGCGCTCGACAACTACGACTGGCTGCACCTGCATCACGAGGATTTTACAGGCACCCTCAGCAAGGGCGCCTCCTTCGATAAAGACTCGGCCTGGTACCGCTCGCAGAAGCTGGCCATCAATGCCCTCACCAAAAAGTTGGGCTATAAAAAGCTGTCGCAGATGCAGCTGGCCGTGGTAAAGAAGATACGCGACTTTGTGGATAAGGGCGGCAACATGTTTGCCATGTGCATAGCCACCAATACATTTGATGTGGCGCTGGCCGCCCAAAACACCGATATATGCGATGCCCTCTTTGATGGCGACCCTGCCGACCCCAATGCACAGGCCAGGCTCGACTATACCGATTGCTTTGCCTTTACCGGTTTTAAAATATATACCGACCCGGATTATAAACACCCCGACGATATCGACAACGATTTCTCCACCCTCGCACACATCGAGACCGATTACTTCATGCTGCAGAGCTACCCCGCCTCGCCCGATCCCGTTTTGGCAATGCTGACACAAAACCATGTGGATAGCATCAAAGGCTTTTGCGGGCAGGTAAGCACCTTCAGGCGCAAAAGGCTGAAGCCCGATGTTTTTGTGCTCGCACACTACAACAAGCCGCCCGCCCTCACCACCGACATGAACGGCAGGAGCCATTACAACATTGATAACCTGCACGAGAACGAAGCCAAATACCTGCATGGCGAGTACGGCAGCGGCACCTGGACCTTCTTTGCCGGTCACGACCCCGAGCTGCACCAAAGCGACGTAGGTAAGTCCAGCGATCTCAGCCGGCATCCCCACTCAGCCGGCTACAGGCTTATATTGAACAATGTGCTCGTCCCCTCGGCCAACAGGAAAAATGTGCAGCGCGTAGTGTGCTGCGATGTGCCGGCTACCAATATGGCTGCTCCCGCCCTTGCCAAAAAAACCCTGGCCATCTCGGGCGCCTACACCATAGGCCTCTACCCTATGGCCAATAAGCAACTCAATATTGCCCTCATTCCGCAGGACCCTGCCACCAAAGCCGGCAATATAGAGCGCGTGCTCATCAACACCCCCGAGGGCAAGACCCTTATCGACAATGCCTACTCCGCTCCCGCCGCCACCCTCGATATCAGTAGCCTTCCCACAGGCATGTACCAGGTAGTGGTCAACGGCGAATACGCCGGCAAGCTCATGAAAGAATAGCCCCTCTCCCGTCATTGCGAGGTACGAAGCAATCTTCCCTTGAAGTTTACCCCGATGCCAAATCGAAGCCTAACCCCCAAACAAAAAACAATCCCCACCCTCCCGTCATTGCGATGAGCGCCAAGCCCTGCAGCACAGCCGCGAAGAAGCAATCTTCCCCTGAAGAATATTCCTGCACCAAATCAAGGCTACTTCCCAACCCTACCCCCCCAAACAAAAAACATTTTTCCCTAAATTGCCCCAACAAAAAAATAACATCAATGCCCAGGCATCTCGCCATCCTCCTCCTGCTCACGCTCTGCATTGCCCACTCCGCATCAGCGCAAAGCACCGGGCTAAGCGAGGAAGACATCATCCGCTACTACGGCAGCCCCGAGGAATACCAGTACGGCTACAAGCTGGTAAGCAGCAGCCCCACGCAGCAGATGGTTTTTGCAGGCCATGTAGTAAGCTGGGTAACACTGGCCGCAGGCTACCTCGAGGCCCACTGCGGCTGCACCATACACGACCAGCAGGGCCAGCTCCTCAGCCGTAGCGACTCCACTACTCTCTATATACAGGCGCACTGCCCCCTCAAAGACATCGATTTTAAGGTATCCAAAAGCAGCCCCGGCTCTGCGGCGCTTGTGGATAGCATCAGCATCACCGGCGATGCCGAGGCACTTGCCTGCCTCTTCCTCGGCTATTGGCAAAACACAACCATACCCAAAAGCAAACTAAAAAAAGGCGCCCTCGAAACACTGTACTTCATTACCGACCGTATTACCTTCAACTGGAAAGGCCCCGCCCCCATCATCAGCATCCGGCGGAACCCGGATTATAAAGGTGACTGATAGGCATCCCTTACTCCCGTCCTCTAACCCCTCATTGCGAGGCACGAAGCAATCTCACGAAAATGCCTTACTTTTCCTTCAAATACAATTGATGGCTAGTTGGTCAGAGTTAGAAGTTGAATTGATTATTGCAGATTACTTTCAAATGCTGCATGCAGAATTGAACGGCCTGAAGTATAACAAAGCTGAGCATCGAAATAACTTAATGCACATACTGAATGGCAGAAGTGATAGCTCAATCGAATTTAAACATCAAAATATTAGTGCTGCCATGATAAAAAATGGCTTGCCTTATATTAGCGGATACAAACCCCGTTGGAACTTTCAACAGCTACTTGAGAATAAGATTCTGCAGTACTTATATGCAAACAAAAAAGTGGAAACTGACTTTAAAAAATTTGTAGCTCAGACAATAGGGCTCCCATCTACAGATGTAAAATTTGAAAAATGGATCGATACTCCGCCCGAACGCACACTACTAAAAGAGCCTACTACTAATTATTATAAACCTGTAAAACGTAATTATTTAGAACTCGAGCAAAAGAACCGCTCGATTGGCGAAACAGGAGAGCAGTTAGTTTATGATTATGAGAAATGGAGATTGAATAATGAAGGCTACCCTAAGTTAGCCAAAGAAGTAAAATGGATCTCGAAAGATGAAGGTGACGGAGCAGGCTTCGATATTCTTTCTAAAAATGTTCATGGTCAAGATATGTTCATTGAAGTAAAGACAACAACTTTAGGCAAAGACACACCCATATTCTTTTCCAAAACAGAAAACGATTTTTCAAATGAAAACAAAACTGCCTTTCATTTATATCGAGTTTTTGAGGTAAAAAAGCAACCTAAAATGTTTATGCACAACGGCAGGTTTCAAGATATCTGCTCTGTTGAGGCAATTAATTTTAAAGGTATTTTTTAAGGGTGAATGTTAATCTTCCATTCCTATAAAAATATACCCGCACAATTCATTCAAACAAAAATGAATCTGCCATTTTGCATTGGTATGCATAAGATCTGCGAAATCTGTTCTGCCGCCGCAATAAGGGCAGGCGGTAGATTGATCCCCCAATAAAAAAATATCAAGTTCGAGCACTCATAAAAATAACAATCACCGAGTAAGTAACATTTGCATACAAGTCACGTCTCAATTTTTATATTACAAATAAATCGCACCATGAAGAAAAAGACAATAACCTACAATAAAACTGAAGAATCAGTATACACCCTTTTTTCACTTTTCATTTTAATAAAACAAAACCTTCAAGCTATTACGCAAAACGAAGACATCTTAGATTCCGACTTTGATTCTGAACATAATACATTTAATGACTTAGTAAATGACACGATTCACGAGGCGCTCCGTTATCAAATACTTTTAAAAACCTGCTCTTTTTTAGATGAATGGAATGGCGTGTTTGGCGTTAAAACAGAATCAGGTGACGCAGAAGCCATAAGAGTGATAAAAATTCTCTCTAAACCTGCCATAAAGTGTATTAATTCATGGAAGGAACTTCGCGAATTTAGGAATCAAGCAATAGCGCATAACCACCGGGATAAAGCTGGCAGTAATATTTACTTGAATCCTAGACCTTACCATTCCCCGAATACCGATGCTGAAATCTATTTATTAATATATTGCTTGAAGATAACAATACATGTAGTTGATTATTTCTTTCGAGATGTCTTGGTTAAGGTACTAGACGATTATCCACGAAAACAAAAGGTAGCCCATAAAAAGCCAATGTCGTATACAGCTATTAAAAAGAAAATAAAGGAAATTGAAGATCTTGTTTCTTTAGATTTAACTCAACACCATTTGATGAACTCTCGTCCGTAAAATGCCGATATCATTATTTGGAAACCGCATGGCAACTTTATCATGTATCTGCTATAGCAAAAAATTACTCAAACCCCTCGCTAAAAAACTCCTCTAAGGTCATATCAAAAGCTGCCACGATCTTTATTAGGCTGCTATATTTTACATCCTGCCCTCTTTCGTAGCGCCCATATTGAGCACGGGGGAAATTATGCTCGTACGCAAATATCTCGTGGCTGCTATACCCCTTAGCTATACGCAGGGCGCGTATTCGTTCCCCCAATTGCTTTAAATAAGCCTCTGGTGCTGCTTTCACTTTGCCCACTGCCGCCTTTTTCGGTATCGCCTTCTTGCTCTTCATCAACCGGAAAAGTAGTCTAGTATCTACTCTAAAGGCACTATTTTAAAATACACTACTTGTAAGTAGATTTTTTTTTATCTTAGCTACCATAAAATCTATCATTATGTGGTTCCTCCGCAGGCGTATCAAGAAGCAGCCTTCTTACTACGAGGGCTTTGAGTATCATGCAGGCCAGCTATCGGCTTATCTTTACAACTTCGGTTTTTTCATGATATCCCTTAAAGATGGCGATATCATCAAGTACTACCCCGAGGATATTGCAGCCTTCCGCCAATGGCTCACGGACAACAAGGTCCGCAACGTAAAAGACGACAGCGATTGCAAATAATGGATGGCCTCGGCCATTAGCACATTTACCTGGCTGTACATGCGGCACATTCCTCTATTTGCACATTCCTACATTTGCACATTTGCACATTGTCTATTTGCAGATTCACTAAAATTGTGGATATCATTATTTGGAAACGCCCCCTCCAATTTCGTATCTTGCTATGTTGCGTAGCATTTAAAAATGCCGCATAAGTTCTTTGAAATAAGCGAAGCGAAATCCCGCCCTTCCGCGGGATATGGTAATAAAACGGAAGTTTCGTTTTGCGACATGGCCCCACAATGAAATACCCGACATCGGGCATTCAATCGGGCATCGTTGGGCAAGGATTCGGGCATAAATGTCCGAATCGGGCCTGTCCGACCGGATGGTCGGGCACAGATCGGGCATGGTATAAAAACTATAATACGTCAATATCCACGCCACTTTCCGCCACCTAACACTGTTAGGAAATGCCCGATTTTTATTTTATGCCCGATTCGGGCATTCTCGAAAACTCCCCTCTTTGGTTAGCGATGCGGGTGGCAGGAAAGAGGGGTGGATCGCTCAGATAGATATGTTTCCATTAAAAAGGAGCGAGACGGGGTGATTATACAAACCGGAAAAAACCAGAAATTAAATGAAAACGCCATACGGCACTGCCAGTAAGCCTTTCCACCCATCACCCCTCCAAAAACCGGAAATTGATTTCCGACCGGAAATCGGAACTTTTCTCACCACCAAGCGGGTAAATGCATCTATATTTATATTAAAACGATCCTCTTAAATGCTGCAACTAAACATAAGCGACTTCCTTGGTTGGGAGATAGACAAGATAGCCGCCCGGCTCAAAGCGCAGCCGGAAAACGACTTTGAGCTGATCATACCCACAGGCACAGGCGACGGCACCACCCTTGCCGACGAATACCTGCTGGCCGCCTTCGTAGGCCAGAAGCTGTCCGAGTGCTGCGAGGGCTTCGACTATGAGCAGGAGCGGCCCGGCGAAAAAAGCACCATAGCCTACTACCTGGAAGACGCAGACACCTGGGGCCTCGCCGATGCCATCAACTACCTCTCCCCCGCCTTCGGGACGGAATACTCCGAAGAGTACTACCTCATCAACGAGGCCATGGACCTCTTTGCAGTGCAGGTGGAAGCAGCAGAGATACTACCCGCATGCCCCTATTTCATGGAGCTGTACGCGCAGCACAATGAGGAAGAGGAATAAAAAAAGGGCAGGAAGAAACCCGCCCAATTATATCTGCCTATGTATGAAAAAAAATCGCCTTTCTATTGTGCCTTCTGGAATTTCAGCGTGTGGTGCCCGCTATCGTCCGCCAGGTTGATGTTGTTATCCGTCATCATGCTGATCACCCAGTCCTCGTTCAGCTCGGCAAGGTGCCCGTCGGTGATGGAGTTGATATTGATCGTTAGCTGCTGCAGTCCATCGTTAGTACCACGTGTCCATGTACCGCTGGCCGATGAGCTGGCCCGCGTAGCGGTAAAGCTGCCATCGCTGTTGAAGGTGAAAGTATAGCCGCTAAAGTCAGGCGTCTCATCCACGCCGCGGTCGGTGTACTCGGTCACCTTCCAGCCGCCTGTAGCAGGGGTATTGGTAGTGATGGTAGGGTTGGTAGTGCTGGGCAGTACGTTGTTCTTATGCGTGCATGCAGTAAAGCCCGCAGCCAGTACACATATCCCGATCGTTGCTAATAATTTGTTCATGTTTAAAATGTTATTTCGTTTACAATGCAGCTCCCTTAATCCTTTGCACAAGTCTTTTGCGGGGCAGGAGGCACAGCAATATTAGGCATAAGCCCTGCAGCTCAACAAGCCAAAACAATAAAGAGGGAAAATAGACCGCTGAAACGGGAAGATGCTGTTAAATACAGCACATAAGAGTATCGGCCTTGTGATTTTTAGTAAATTTACCCTTCAAACGATCTAGATGAAAAAGGTAATGGGTTTAATGTGTGTGTGTATGATCATGGCTTCGGCCTGCGGTAGCAGTAAGACAAGCAGCAGCAATGGCGGCAGTAACGTAGATGCAGGCAGGCAGGCCGGTAGCCACAGTAAAGCAAGCAGCAGCAGTAGCGATAACAGCGAAGAGGCCGAAAAGCAAGCTGTTATGGAAAACAAAGTGAATGGGCCTAACCTGGGCACGCATGCCAAAACCCAGCCCCAGGTACAAGTCTCGAGGGAGGCGCCCGCAACTAAGTAATATAAGGTGAAACGGCAGAACAGGAGCTCATGAAGCAAGGCTGAATGCAGGCAAAGGCTAATGATATTTTAGGATCTTTGCTATTTGAAAGGGATTTTTATATAAATTTATATTTCCAATCATAAAACTTATGAAACGTATTTACACCATCCTCCTCGTAGCCGCTGCCCTCAGCATAGGCTCCTGCGACATAGAATCGAACGCACGCTATACAGGCAACTACTACAGTGCTAATACACCCAAAGAGCAGCAGGCTAACACAACAGAGCAGCAGAACGCAAAGCCGGCTGAAGCAGCGATAGCCCCAACTACACAGGCCACACCCATCATGAGGGCTACAGGCCGCAGTCCCAGGGTTACAAACTAAAAGCAGATGTGATGCCCCTTAAGAGGGCTTCCCTTTTTTCTTAAGCTTCACCAGGTAAGCGGCCGAGAGGCCAAAGCTGAAGCTATGCGTACTAGCCACCAGCGTACTGCCAGCCAGGTTCCTCACACCGATGCTTGCATAGGGATGAAAAAATATTATGCAAAAAATAAACCCCCTTGCGGGGGTTTACGAACTATAAAGACGTCCAAATAATATTATTTACCTATCAGGTAGCCTACTGATACACCAAAGCCCCTGTTCTTAGTTTCTATCATAGCATCGTTAGAGAGATTGGCCAGGCCAAGGCTGTAGAAGATACGTACAAAAAGACCCATGCCCAGCTCATAACCCACATTGAAATTAGCTGCGTAGTCGAGGCGTTTCATATCGGTACTATCCGAACCAAAGGTAATATTGTAAGCGGAGTCCGCTGACTGGCCAAATGCCGATGCGCTGAGGGTAGACTTGCCACTGAGTGCATAAGACACACTTGGTGCCACACCTACAAATACTTTACCCGGGCCCAGTTTATGCTTGTATTGTATCCATACAGGTATCTCAATACTGTTCACCTTAGTCTTCAGGTCGGCGGTAAATAAGCCAAGATAGTTCATAGACTGCTTGCCACCTTTTGAAGTGTAAAAGACACCCGGCTGTATAGCTATAGGACCTACGCCGATATCGGCCAGTATGCCAGCCCTAAAGCCTGTAACATTAGACAATGTAGGGGCGAAGCCTGAGGCAGAACCTGTGCCATTGTAAGTCATTTTATTAAAACTGAGGCCCACTTCAGGACCTACCTTAATAAAGGCAGATGCGCTCTGGGCGATAATACCTGCAAAACCGAGAAGGAATAACGTTTTTTTCATATGGTTGGTGATTTAAAAAGTTTCGTTGGTTATGGTCAAATAACATGCCAAAATTGGCGGCGCAAAGATAAGGAGAATAAAAACAATGCCCTGCGATTGTAAACGAAAATTGCGACATTTGAAATAATATTGATGCAGGATGAGCAAACACAAAGCACGCCCCGATGGCCTGATGTACAGTACTAATAAAGAGTACTACAATGATTATGAGGAAGATAGCAATAGTGCTGAAACAACACCAAAGGACAAGCAAAAGCTGCGCGTAAAACTGGATACCAAGCAACGTGCTGGCAAAATAGTGACCCTTGTGGAAGGCTTCAGCGGTACGAATGATGACCTGGAGGCACTGGGCAAGCAGCTGAAAACCAAGTGCGGCACGGGCGGCAGCGCTAAAGAAGGCCTTATAATAATACAAGGAGACTATAAAGAAAAAATTATAACATGGCTTAAGGATTGGGGCTATGTATTAACCAAATGATAAGCTTATTTTTGCGCCAATGTTACAGGATATACAGGTACTCAACGAAAAAGAAACCCGTGGTGGTTTTGGTGAAGGTATTGCAGAAGCAGCACGCCGCAACCCTAATGTAGTAGCACTTACTGCGGACCTTGCAGGCTCGCTGAAACTGAATGAATTCATGAAGCTGTTCCCTGAGCGCTTTGTGCAGGTGGGTATCGCGGAAGCCAATATGATAGGCATAGCAGCGGGTATGACCATTGGTGGCAAGATACCGTATACAACAACCTTCGCGAATTTTTCTACCTCGCGTGTGTATGACCAGATAAGGCAAAGCGTTGCATATAGTGGCAAGAATGTAAAGATATGCGCATCGCACGCTGGCTTAACGCTGGGCGAAGATGGTGCCACACACCANNAAGATATAGGCATGATGAAAATGCTACCCGGCATGACGGTGATAGTACCCTGTGATTTTAACCAGACCAAAGCTGCAACTATAGCAATAGCCGATCACCAGGGACCTGTGTATCTGCGTTTCGGCAGACCGAAGTGGCCGAACTTTACTGCAGAAGATCAAACCTTTGAGATAGGTAAGGCGCAGGTGCTGGCGGAAGGTACAGATGTATCGATCATAGCATGCGGGCATATGGTTTGGATAGCCGTAGAGGCCGCTAAGATACTTGCAGAAAAAGGCATATCGGTTGAACTGATCAACATGCATACCATAAAGCCGCTTGATGAAGGGGCCATTATAAAATCGTTGAAGAAAACAGGCTGTGTAGTTACTGCCGAGGAACATCAGATAAACGGTGGCCTGGGTGACAGCGTGGCCAATGTAGCCAGCCGTGAGTGCCCTGTACCGCATGAGTATGTAGCGGTGATGGATACCTTTGGTGAAAGCGGGCAGCCTAAACAACTGCTGCAGAAATACGGGCTTACCAAAGAGAACATAGTAGTCGCAGCAGAGAAAGCTATAGCGCGCAAAAAGTAAAAGCTAAATACATAGAGATGAGGGGGAGCAGGAAATTAGTGATGTTGGTGGTGTTATTATTGGCAGCCTGTGGTACGCCCAAGAGCCTTGTATTCAAAGACGTAAAGAATTTCAGGCTGCACTCGATAAAACTCACAGAGCCGATCTTTGCGGCCGATGTGCGTTTTTATAATCCAAACAATTACCCGCTTACATTGAAGCATGCTGATGTGGATGTGTATATCAATAATAAATTCACCGGCAAGGTAACGCTGGACAGCAGCTATACCATACCCAGAAAAGATACTTTCTTGCTGCCTGTAACTATTAATGTGGCCCTTAACGGTGCTTTTAATAATGCCTTACAACTTTTATTAAAAAAAGAGGTGCTGATTAAACTGCAAGGCAGTGCGCGCGCAGGGCGGGGTGTGGCGCTGGTGAATATCCCAATTAATTTTGAAGGGCGGAGCGAACTGTCGCTTTATTGATCTTTCCGAGAAACGCAAAATAGCGCTCCGAGAATTGTTCAACCCCTTCGGGGTTGTTAGGTTGTAGATTTCTACACTCCCCGGATTTCATCCGGGGCTATTCAAATTTAATCCCTTCGGGATATTTCCCTGACCTCAGGAAGCGGTGCTGACACTACCTGCGTGACCGCGGTAAACGATGCTGACTCCAGGCACAAAAAGAAAGGCTGCCAAGACAACCGGCAGCCTAATAGAAATTGGTTTATACAAAAACTACTAATGCATTTTACCCTTAGTAGTCACCCTCTGCCATTATAGACGAAGGCCGGATTGAATTCGTTAGTGGATTGAAAATATATTTTTAAAAATAAAGGAAGGGGTATAAACCCCTTCCTGATCGTATTATTTGAACCGTAAATTCTTAGTGCAGGATATCGATCCTGGTAGTCATCTCATTAGTAGCGTTGCTAATCTTTAGCATATACACGCCTTGCGGTATAGCTGTTGTGTTTATCTCGGCTTTGTTATCCCCGTTCTGTGTCGTTACAGGGCGGCCAAGTACATCATACAACGTAAGTGTAAAGCTGCCTTTCATGTCAACCATCAATTTGTTGTTGGCCGGGTTAGGATAAACGCTGGCTTCCATATTTCCTTTGGTGATGCGCTGAACACTTACTGGGGAAATGGTATTGAGGGTAGTGTTTGTGATCACAGCGCTATTGAAGTCGAAATAAATGCTGGCCTTGTTATGGATAGTAGAAAGCGGTGAAAGCGGGTTCTTAGGCCTTACGCTGTACATCACGAAGCCATGGCTTCCGGCCATATCTGCGCCGCTATCGGGCAGGTTAATGTTATCGAAGCGGAAGACCAATATATTGCCGGGCAAAGTACTGATAGTAACCGGGTGGCTTGAGCTGATAAAGTGCAAAGTATTAATATCCACATTGTTGTCGAGTGTATCTTTCACCGTAACATTTATAGCTGCAGCGGTACCTGTATTCTGGAAGTTAACTACATAAGAAAGCATAGTACTGTTGGCTATATAGCCGGGAGTACCTGCACCCTTAGGCATTACTTCTTTTTCGTTCGGATCAACTGCGTTTGTTACAACGCCGCATATATTGTACATATTATTAGTAGTATCCGGATCGTTATACAAGGCAGGGGTATCAACTGTTACAAGGTTGCATATAGTGTCGCCCTGTACAGCTGCGGAATCGCAGAACACATAAATGTCAGAAATGAGCGGGTGCATCTGGTCCATACCTACAACATTCCATGTAAGTACCTGGCCCGAAACAGTAGTAGGCGGCGTACCATATAAAGTGCTGGTATAGGTGAGGCGTGGGTCGAGCGTTAAGGTAACCGTGGTGTTTGCACCGATGCAGGCATTGTCGGAACCTGCATAAATGTACATGGCGCGGTTAAAACCGGGCCTAAAGGTCCAGGCTGAGCCAGTAACCGAAAGGTCGATATCATTCGTTGGCGAACATTGATAGGCAAGGTCTTCAACATAAGAGCCTGTTGTTACACTTACTGTCTGGATGCCAGACAATGGACAGATAGGTGTGTAGCCCCAAAGAGCAGCCTTTGTAATGTCGTAAGTAAAGCCACCGGGCACATCTATGTTATAGATACCGTTAGAGTCGGTGATTGCGTAATAAACTGCCGATGTGCTAATATTTTTGATCTTAGCAAGCTCATGCGCAAATGGCAAATCGCCAGAATTATAAGTACAGTCGTTATTGTTGTCCGCGTATAGCCTTCCCGATAAGTTAGCACAAGTATCATTTATGGTAACGGGGGCTGTATAAAGCGTATCTGCAACGCCGCTGGTAGCTGTAAATATAACACGGGTAGTAAAGGTGCCGGGAAAAGTATAGGCGTGATTTGCATAAGCGCTATTTGAAGTATTGGCGGGTATGCTGTATGTAAAGGTTGATGCATCGCCAAAATTAAATTCCACAACTATAGAATCGCCGGGTATTATAGTACCCGTTGCAACCGTATGTGCCGATATCATCCGGTAAGAGGGAAAAGAACAATAGGTATCGAAACTGTCTGTCAAGGAATGCTGCACAAAAGCGGTGATCTGTGCTGCTGATTTTTGTGGCAGAAAGCTCAAAGCCAGAACGGAAAGAAATGTGAGCGTAAGTATTTTTTTCATAAAGTAAATTTTATTGATGTAAAAAAGGACATGGCAGTATCAATAGAGACGTAATGATAGGGCCTTGCGTTAGAAAAGTACCGACATTTTTAGGCTAAAAACAAAAAAAGAACCTCAATAGGCTCTTTATATTGCTATATAATATATTAATTTTTAATTACTAAAATTCATTTTTCCACATCATGCTCTCTACGGGCTTGATGGTGCGGGTATTGTACTTTGCGTTTGCCTTGGTATTGTACTTGTTGATGATCTCACCGTCAACGGGGAAATAAATGAGCTGACCGATAGGCATGCCGGCGTAGATACGCACAGGATGGACGCAAGATATCTCCAATGTCCAGGTGTTGCAAAAGCCTACATCACCTTTGCCGGCAGTAGCATGTATGTCTATACCGAGGCGACCCGTAGATGACTTGCCCTCGAGGAATGGAACGTGTGCATGCGTTTCTGTGTATTCTTCTGTTACGCCCAGGTACAGGGTGCCGGGTTGCAATACAAAACCTTCGGCGGGTATTTCGAAATGCTCCACAAGGTTGTGCTTCTTTGCATCAAGCTCCCTGTTCACATATGTAGCAAGATGCCGGCCCAGGTGGACATCGTAAGAGTTTGTTCCAAGATATTTACGATCATAAGGCTCAATAATGATGGTGCCTTTTTCTATCTCTTCAAGTATGCGTGTGTCGGAAAGGATCATAGGGCAAATATAGCTTGTTGGTTGATTAGTTTATTAGTTGACTAGTTGATAGGTTGATAAGTTGGGGATATGTCTTGGGAAGGTTGATATTTGATGGGTTGATAAGTTGATAAGTATGGGCATCAGGCATACCTTTGAGTATGCCATTATACAGAGAGTGGAGCATAGAACATCATAGCCTTGCGGCCATCTGGGAGATAGATGAGCCTGAAAGTTTTTTTACAGAGCGCACAGGGCTGGCCCCTGATATAAAATTTGAAAAGCGGCGGATGGAGCACCTTGCCGGACGATTCCTGCTGAAGCATCTAAAAGAAGATTTTCCCTTATTCAATATACAGCCCGATAAGCATGATAAACCGCGGATAGACGAGAATGCCTATTTCTTTTCCATATCCCATTCATGGCCGTATGTGGCAGCCGTGGTGAGCCTGACAAATGAATGCGGCATAGATATTCAGACCTGGCACCCCAGCATCCAAAAAATACAGCACAAATTTCTATCGCCAGAGGAGCAGACACTGTTCAACAATGATATCAGACTACTTACGATGGCCTGGTGTGCAAAAGAGGCGGCTTATAAATGGCAGGGAAGACGCGGAGTGGAATTTATAGAGCATTTAGAAATAATATCAACTGAGCAGCTCGAGCAAGTATACAACATTATAGTTTATCTTAAATTAACTACCCCAACAAAGGTGCTGACTATCAAAAACCTCATGGAGCAAGCATTTTCATGCTCTTTTGTCGTAAACAACAAGGTAATTTCGAACAGCGATATTTAATATTTTATTTCGCTATGTTTATATTTAGATAGTTTTTTTCGAAAAAATTCATTGAAAACAAAAAATTTGTTAGATTTGCACAAAATCTAATGTTTATGTCATCTTTACGCTACCAAGCATTACAAGAGCTATCGAAAGAGGAGAAAAAAGTCTCCGGTTACGGTGGAAAGAAGATCACAGCGATCTTTGCCAGCAATGTTTTTAACGGACGCACTATGCGCGAATACCTGAGCGATGAGGCTTACAAGAGCCTGCAAGGTTCTATCAAATCAGGTTCGAAAATAGACCGGAGGATGGCAGACCAGGTGGCAGCGGGCATGAAGGCATGGGCTGAAGAACGTGGTGTGACACACTTTACGCACTGGTTCCAACCGCTTACAGGTACAACAGCAGAAAAACACGATTCTTTCTTTACTATAAAAAGCGACGGCACTGCAATAGAACTATTTGACGGTGATGCGCTGATACAACAAGAACCGGACGCATCGAGCTTCCCGAACGGTGGCATACGCGCCACATTCGAAGCCCGTGGTTATACTGCATGGGATCCATCATCGCCTGCATTCATTATGGAAGCAGGTTCGGGTAAAACGCTTTGCATACCTACCATATTTATTGCATACAATGGTGAATCGCTTGATTATAAAGCACCATTATTGAAATCGATAGCCGCGCTTGATAAAGCTGCAGTAGATGTATGTAACTATTTTGATAAGAACGTAACGAAAGTTACATGTACCCTGGGCTGGGAACAGGAATATTTTGTAGTGGATGAAACGCTGGCTAATGCGCGCCCCGACCTGGTAATGTGCGGACGCACACTGATAGGACATGCGCCTGCAAAAGGGCAGCAACTTGAAGACCATTACTTCGGCTCGATACCCGAACGTGTGTATGCATTCATGCAGGATTTTGAACAGGAATCGTACAAACTAGGCATACCACTACGTACACGTCATAACGAAGTGGCACCCGGGCAGTTTGAGTGTGCCCCTATATTTGAAGAGTGTAATATAGCGGTGGACCATAACTCGCTGCTAATGGACGTAATGGCCAAAGTGGCCAAACGCCACAAGCTGAAGGTATTGCTGCACGAAAAACCATTTGCAGGCGTAAATGGCAGTGGCAAGCATAATAACTGGAGCCTTGCTACCGATACAGGGGTGAACCTTCTGAGCCCCGGCAAGACACCACGTACGAATCTAATGTTCCTGACCTTCTTCGTGAACGCCATCAAAGCGGTGAACGATCATGCCGACCTGCTGCGCGCAGCGATAGCATCAGCGAACAACGACCACCGTTTGGGTGCTAATGAAGCCCCTCCTGCCATCATATCTGTATATATAGGCAAGTTCCTTACAGAAGTGCTGAATGAAGTGGAAACACGTGTGAAAGAGAAATTCAGCGAGCAGGATGAAGTAATACTGAAGCTGGATATACACAAACAAATACCGGAACTGCTGATGGACAATACGGACCGTAACCGTACCAGCCCATTCGCCTTCACGGGAAACAAATTTGAGTTCCGCGCAGTGGGCTCAACAGCCAATTGCGGGTCGCCAATGACGGTACTCAATACCATCATGGCACAATCGCTGAAGGAATTTAAACATGATGTGGATGCGCTGATAGAAAAAGGCGAGAAAAAGGAAATAGCCATCATGCACATACTGCGTGATTATATTACCAAATCGAAGAACATACTGTTCGAGGGTGATAACTACAGTGAAGCATGGGCTGAAGAAGCCAAACGCCGTGGCTTGAATAACTTTAAGACCACACCTGAAGCGTTAAATGCTTATGTAACTGAAAAGGGCAAGCAGGTATTCTTTAACAACGACATCTATACAGAGCGCGAACTGGAAGCAAGGCATGAGATAATGCTGGAAGACTATGTGAAGAAAGTGCAGATAGAGGCACGCATGATAGGCTACCTGGCAACTAACCACGTGCTACCTGCAGCAATAGAATATCAAAATGTACTGATAAAAAATGTAACAGGGCTTAAAGAACTGGGACTGGATAAGGAAGGTTACAAAGCACAACTGAACCTGATAACTGTAATAAGCGGCCATATACAAGGCATAAATGACAATGTGGAAGCTATGCTGGAAGCACGCAAGAATGCTAACAATACTGAGAACATGCACAAGCGTGCTGAAATGTATTGTCACAACGTAAAAACTTACTTTGATAAGATACGCTACCATGCAGACAAGCTGGAGCTGGTGGTGGATGATAAGACATGGCCCCTGCCTAAGTATCGTGAGCTATTGTTTTTAAGGTAATAGGAATTTGTTATAAAAAAAGCCCGCCAAACTGGTGGGCTTTTTGTTTTAGCGGTTGAACGCGAGTGATTTTTCATCTTGAACAATTGAGTCCTCTATCGGGAGACTCAATTGAAAAAAGAACTTCGCCCGACAGGTTATTATCGCGAGGATGTTCGATACTTCGGCATCGGCAGATGTTTGATATGCTGTTCCTATAAACGTTTGATGCCTTGGGCATCTTATTATTAATTGCCAAACCAAGCCTGTACTTAACGCGTCTGACCGCTGAAAGCGGTACTGACGCTACCGGTACCAGCCGGTCCGTCGCGAGCAATTGAGTCCTCTATCGAGAGACTCAATTGGTAAAAAAAGGCCCACCAAACCGGTGGGCTTTTTTATTGTGCTGTGCCTGTCTTTTTTACAATGTCTTTTATAATGGTATCGAGATCGGAGGCTGCTTCTTTTATACCCTTGAGTACTGTAAGATTGGAAGGATCGTTCAGATCAGCAGTATTGAACAACTGCGCCAGGCCAAGAATGCTGGCAACAGGCCCGCGCACCTGGTGCGACTGCATAGATGCGATCTCGTTGAGCTTCTGATTTTGCTGACTAATACTGATCAGTTGTTCCTTTTCGGCGGTAATATCCCTCGAGATACAATTGATGCTGACGACCTTATTGTTACTATCATGAATGGGATGAAAGCGAATTTCTTCGTAGACCTTCCTTCCGTCAACGTCTTCTTCTTCTATAATAGTAAATGCTTCGCCATTTAAGGCCCTACTGTAATACCCATGCCAGAGGGCGATGCGCTCTTTTGCAAAATCCGACTCGGTAAGCTCTTCGTAATCTTTGTTTTGGGTCATGCCTGCAACACGGTCGTAGTAAGCCTTGTTTGCGGATATGGTTTCCATATGGTCGTTGACGAGCCATATGATATCATCTGTATTATTGATGATGGCCCTTAGCTTTTTTTCTTCATTCAGGATCTTGGCATTTAGCCTTGCCTCTTCCGAAATGTCCCTGGCATAACAGCTTACACCAATTGGTTCGCCTGCGTGAGAGAATATCGGTTTGAAACGTTTTTCGCGATTGTGCTTTGTATTATTGATGAGTTCTTCATCCACCACCAAGAATGTTTGGCCTGACAGGGCACGCTGAAAGTAGTTGCCCCATTTTTCGCGTAAGGCAGGTCCAAAATCGTCCATCATCATACTATCGCCGGGACGCAAGATCTTACCGGTAAATGAATGTATGAAGTCGACAAATGGCTGATTGATCTGTATTATTTTCAAGTCTTTATCAATGGACCAGATAAAATCGCTAGTATTGTTGATGAGCGCACGCAGGTTGTACTCGTTGTCGCGGAGGATATCTTGTATTTTCTTTTGTTCCGTTATATCGCGGAAGTAAACAGCCAGCCCATTTTTGGTGGGGCATGCATTGAGTAACAGCCATTTGCCGGTGTGTTGAGAATATTCTTCAAACTGTACGGGAATATTTTCATTCATCGCACGGTTAAGTTCCGTGTAGAATTTAGTTCCCACGGCTGCGGGAAACAGGTCCCATGCATATTTGCCGACAATGTCTTCCTTTTTTATTTTATAAAGGTTGAGTGCTTCATTGTTGACATAAGTATAGCAGAAGTTTTTATCCAGAGCAATGAAGCTATCCGAAATACTCTCTAGAATTTGTTCAACGTCGGCCAACGATTCTTTAAGGCTATTTTCTGTCTCGCGGAGCTCGGTTATATCGCGTGAAATGCCGCTTAAAGTAAGTGGCTTCCCTGTATTAGTCTTTTTTACATAACATTCTGCGGAAAGATAGCGGATCTCCTTATTTGGCCTCAAAACGCGGGCCTCCAGGTATCCTTCTCCTTTTTCAAGCAACGCGCTGATATCTTTCTGTAACCTTTCTTTGTCGTCAGGATGTATTCCTTCGAACAATGCCCCGGACGTCCCGATCAGCTCTGCGGGAGTGCGGCCAAGAACTTTTTCGCAGGCGCTATTAATATAAGTAAGGGTCAAATCATCAGCGCGACGAACCCAAACCACCTCGCGGATGGCGGACAGTATGTCTTCAAGCTGCTGCATTTCTTTCAATGCGGGGAGATCCCGCGCGTTGCTTTCGGTATTATCTGTAACAGGGGGGCTCTCCATTATATTTATATTATCCTCTTTGTTTAGCTCTATGTACTAAACGTAATAAATATCCTAAACATTTTTAAGATCAAATTTCTACAAAAATCAGAAAGTAATAATGTTAATTTATATGTAACCGGGCAAAAATAGATGAAAAAGGGTAGCCACCCATAGGCGGGAGTAGCTGAGAGCTACGAAATACCTTAAAAAAGAGTTAAAATCTTCAGTACGACGACCGCAAATTAAACTTCTGACCACGCAGTAAATAATAATATATGGCCTCCTAATCAGGTTTCAATTATTTTAGCAGCAAATTTCGGTGATATGAATAAAGTCGTTGCGAATGCTGACGAGGCGATAAAAGACATTAATTCGGGGGCGACCCTCATGCTGGGTGGTTTCGGGCTATGCGGGATACCGGAGAATTGTATTGCTGCATTGGTGAGGAAGGGGGTTAATAACCTGACCTGCATATCGAATAATGCGGGGGTGGATGGTTTTGGGATAGGACTGATGCTGGAGCAAAAGCAGGTGAAGAAAATGATATCATCGTACGTGGGAGAGAATGCGGAATTTGAAAGGCAGTTGCTGAGCGGAGAGCTGGAGGTGGAACTGATACCGCAGGGAACACTGGCTACACGGTGCATGGCTGCAGGGTATGGCATGCCTGCAGTATACCTGCTGGCAGGGTATGGTACTGAAGTGGCTGATGGTAAGGAAGTACGTGAATTTAACGGGAAGAACTACCTGATGGAATATGCATTTGATTCTGACTTTGCGATAGTGAAGGCCTGGAAAGGAGATACTACCGGAAATTTGGTGTTTAAGGAGACGGCGAGAAATTTTAACCCGATGATGGCTATGGCCGGAAAGATAACTATTGCAGAAGTGGAACACCTGGTGCAGCCCGGTGAGATAGACCCTGACCATGTGCATGTGCCGGGGATCTATGTAAATAAGATCTTCCAAGGAGCGAATTATGAGAAGAGAATAGAACAGCGGACTGTGAGGAAACGTAGCTAGGGTGAAAAAAATGCACCATGTGATTAGTATTGATAAACTTTTCAACTCAAAAAAATGCCTTTAAATAAAGAACAAATAGCGCAGCGCATAGCTAAGGAACTACGTGACGGTTACTATGTGAATTTGGGAATCGGGATCCCGACACTTGTGGCCAATTATATACCGGAGGGTGTGAATGTAGTACTACAGAGCGAAAACGGTTTATTGGGCATGGGGCCCTTCCCTTTTGAGGGGGAGGAAGACCCTGACCTGATCAATGCGGGTAAGCAGACGGTGACCACGCTGCCCGGCTCTGCTATATTTGACAGCGCTATGAGCTTTGGGATGATACGCGCTGGCAGAGTAGACCTGACGGTGCTGGGCGCAATGGAAGTGGCGGACAATGGCGATATAGCCAACTGGAAGATACCGGGTAAAATGGTGAAAGGCATGGGTGGCGCGATGGACCTTGTGGCTGCTGCGAAAAATATAATTGTGGCTATGCAGCATACTAACCCTAAGGGTGAAAGTAAATTGCTGCCGAAATGTACACTACCCCTTACTGGGGTGGGCTGTATAAAAAAAGTGGTGAGCGACCTGGGTGTTTTCGACATTACGCCTGGCGGTTTTGTGTGTATAGAGTATGCACCTGGCGTAACGATAGACGAGATAAAGGCAAAAACGGCAGGCAGGCTTACAATAGCAGATGATGTAAAAGAAATGGCCGTATAAACAATGGCTGAAATGACCATATACCATAACGGCGAGTGCAGCAAATGCAGAGGGGCACTGGAACTGATACAAGAGCGAGGCATAGCGCACAACGTTCGCTGGTATATTGCTGAGCCGCTAAGTGAAGAAGAACTAAGAGGACTGCTGGACAAACTGCACATGAAGGCCCATGAGCTGGTGCGAACGGGCGAAGAGCTATATAAGACTGAATATGAAGGGGGCGAGATAAGTGACGAGGAGTGGGTGAAGATACTTATTGAAAAGCCGGAGCTGATGCAGCGGCCGATAATAGTAAAAGGCGATACGGCAATAGTAGCCAGGCCCCCGGAAAAAGTGTTAGCACTATTATAAAAGAGATGCCCCGCCCTAACGGGGCATTATTATTGTTAGTATTTGCTGAAAGCTTTAGTAAATTTAATATTCCAATGTCCTGAAATGAGGTATTTCTTTATTTGCCTGTGCTGTTTTATGGTGCTGTTCTGCAACAGCGCTGGAGCGAAGCGTGACAAAAAGAAGAAAGAAAAAGACCCCACATCGGAACCGGGACCAGCCAAAAACGAAAAGGAACTGGTGCAGAAACTGATAAATGTGCTGCAATACCAGGACAGCATTACCTACGCCAGCCTTTTCCCTTCATTCGACTCGCTGTGGCGGGATATAGTGCAATACCGCGATAGCAATGCAAGTTCTATGAACGCGGTGGGGCACCTGACACAAAATGCGGGGTTTATCAAAGATTATGATCCCCGTTTTAACCCCAAGATAATGGAAGAATTCAAAGCCATATTGCGGAAAGGCGATGATTCTGAATTGCATTGGGAACATATACTGCTGGTGCGATATGAGCTAAAAAAAATGTTGCTTACGCGAGACAAAGTGGGCTATGAACACATAGCACCACTTCGGCTTGAGGGCTATATATTTTTCAAGGATATGCTGACCCGGGAAACATATGGCGTCGCGATAAAAGATGTGCAGGTGATAAAGGGCAAATGGTACGGGGGCCATATGATAGACCTGCAACGTGCATCGACCGAGGATGAATATGTGGCAAGAATGAAAGATGAACTGAGATGGGTAAGGGCGATGGTGGAGCAGGGAGTAGACCTGGATAGCTTTAGACGGGCGACTGATAGTGCCATACAGGCTGCCCGCGCAATCAATTTCGACTCATCGGCAATAGTGGTACGCAGGGAAATAGTGGACAGGAAACTGTACACCGGTTTATTTGACAACGAAATACCAGTGGTACTTTATGTACAATACCTGAAGGGGCACTGTACAGAACCTGTTTGTGCTTATGCAGCCATATTGAAATTTGGCGACGTGGACGACTATATAAGGCTTGATGTATCGCGCACGCCGGATGGAAAATGGTTTTTCCTGGAGCAGCCGGATATAAGTAATATGGAACTGACGCTGAAAGACAAAATATATACAGGCACATGGCTATCGGCAAGGGATAAAGCTGAATACGAGGTAAAGCTGAAAGAGAAACTGGCGAATAAAAAAAGGCTCCAATTCCTGGACGAAACACTGGACCGGCTCTATTTCCAGCAACCAAAGGACAAAGACAGGGACCGGGACAAGGAATAAAGAGCCAAGACCCGGTAAAAACCCTAATATTGATAGCATCTATATTGCTATGCAAAACAGATGCATGATTTGAATACCTACATCCTGTATCTTTATGCTCCCTGATAAAATACTACATGCAAGCAACAATAAAGACACTGGGCGAACTGAAACAAAGCGGGTATAAATCCAAAACGGTTAAGGAAGAGCTTCGGGAAAACCTGATACGATCTATACAGGAAAAGGACAATCCCTTTACCGGTATTATAGGTTATGAAGATACAGTGATACCTGATGTAGAACGAGCAATACTATCGCGTCATAATATTCTGTTCCTTGGCCTGCGCGGGCAAGCAAAAACGCGGATGGCGCGTGATATGGTGAACCTGCTGGATGAGTGGATACCTGTGGTAGCGGGCAGCGATATAAATGATGACCCCTTCAAACCCATATCCGTATACGCAAGAGAAATTATAGCTGAGAAGGGTGATGATACTCCTATTGCATGGCTGCATAGGAGTGAACGTTATGGCGAAAAGCTTGCAACGCCGGATGTATCGGTAGCGGACCTGATAGGCGATGTAGACCCTATAAAGGCGGCGAATATGCGATTGAGCTTTGCTGATGAGCGTGTGATACACTATGGTATTATACCACGGTCGCACAGGGGAATCTTTGTTATTAATGAATTACCTGACCTGCAGGCGAGGATACAGGTATCGCTTTTTAACATACTACAGGAAGGCGATATACAAATACGTGGCTTCAAGCTCAGGATGCCACTGGATATTATGTTTGTATTTACAGCCAATCCTGAAGATTACACCAATCGCGGTAGTATTGTAACGCCCCTTAAAGACCGAATAGAAAGCCAGATCATCACCCACTACCCTAAATCGGTAGTGATATCGCAGGCAATAACCGAACAAGAAGCCGATGTGCTGCCCGCGCAGATGGGGCATGTGGAGGTGCCAGACCTGTGCCGCCTGCTGGTTGAAGAGATAGCAATGGAGGCGCGCAAGAGCGAATATGTGGACCAGAAGAGCGGTGTATCAGCCAGGCTTACCATTACTGCATTTGAGAACCTGGTGAGCACGGCAGAACGCCGGGCCCTGCGACAGGGAATAAAACGAACTATTATACGCATAGCTGACTTTGTGGGAGTAATACCCGCTATAACCGGCAAGATAGAATTGGTGTATGAAGGTGAACAGGAAGGGCCGTTTAACGTGTCGTACCGATTAATAGGGCAGGCTGTACGGGCATTGTTTACCCAGTACTTTCCTGATCCGCAAAGCTTTAAAAAGACAGGCAGAGAGCCACAAAACAGGAAAAGCCAAAGCCAGAATAATCCATACCAACCGGTGATAGACTGGTTTGGCAAAGGGAATGACCTTGCGTTGTTGCAAGACGACACTGATGAAATGTATGTGCAGCGCCTGTACCAGGTGGACGGACTGCGTGCAGCGGTAAAGCAATTTTACCCGAATGCAGATGAAGCGCAGGCTGCACTGCTGATGGAATTTTTACTGCACGGCTTGTCTGAGTTCTCACTCATCAGCAAGAAAGGAGTGGAGGCAGGAGGTTATGCTTTCGCCGATATATTGGGTAGTATGATCAACATGAACTTCAGCAGCGAAGAAGATGATGAAGACATCTAGATCATAAGGTACCCGAACCAAGTATCATAAAGCCGGAAGAGATATCAATAGCTACGTGCCCGAATTTTTCAAGCAGGTTATTGCTGAAAAAGCCAACCGCATCAGGACGAGCGAAATAACCCTGCCCGGGCTGTACGATCATTTCCACATTCTTTGCATCGATATTGCCATTGTCATTCTTAAGGGTCTTAATAGTTACCACCGGCAGCTTTAGGTCGCCGCCTATACCTGTAGCGGTAAGATATTCATGAGGTTTAAGGGTACTATCCGCGGCTTTTAGTTTTTTATAGATGTCCCCGGGTACGTTAATGTATAGTTTACTCGTAGAAGCAAGGCTAGCGCCACTATCGTACCTGAGATAAGTTGTAACAGTACCGTTAATGGTGACCTTAATACGTGGAATGCCATTATCCATTTCGAAGGGGAGGTAACGAAGACCCGCGTTATTGGGGCGGAGCTTTATTTTTAGGAAAACGATCTCATGTTTGGGGAAATCCAATGTAATAGTGAAGTGCTTCAACACATCGGTACCGAGTATGCCTGATACCTTTTTATTGCCGGGAGCGATCATGTGGCTGAGGTCCTGCTTCGTGACCGAAAGACTGTTCACGTAAGCCTTACCTATGCCAATTTTATCCAAAACAACCATTTCGGTAAGCATCTTGCCCGCCATACCTTCCACCGTATCTTTTTTTGTTACCTCTAGTTTTAGCTTATCTGCCAGGGTATTGTCGATGGCGGAAGCATTTGCACCGGTGTCCATTAGAAATAAAGCTGTATCCTTATCATTGACAACTACTTTGAGGTAAATAAGGCCTTGATAATAGTCAAATTTTATGGCCTGGGAAAAAACGGCACACGGTAAGGAAAGCCAAACCGCAAGCAGGAAAAGAAAGTATAAAAATTTGATTCTCATCTCGGTAAAGTAAAGCACTAAAATACTTATAAAACGAATCATATGCAGATAATATTGCCAAAAACGCAACACCACGGCAGGCTATTTATGCATAATTAATAAAGCATCTTAGGGATATTAGGTTTAATAATGGCTGGTGTGAATTTTATGGGCTCTGACCCATCATTAAAACGGCCAGCCGATGAGTAGCTCAAATTCCCGGGTTAGGCCCATTTTTCTTTATTGAATCTTTATCAAATAATAATTTACCAGTGCTTTATTGCGTGTAGCCGGATCTAAGAATTCAGGGGTCAGTTCTGTTACTTTGAACCTGGGAAATTGCTTCAGTATATCAAAAGTAAAGCCCTTCAGCTTGAGCGTGTCTATACCGTCGTGCCCGGTTAAAACATACTTTCTGTCTTTTATGTCTGCTACATTATATACATTTTCTACAAAACCTTGTGCGTAAAAAGGAAGAGCGTTTAGGGGGTCATCAACGCTATACGTACAAATGCCAGAGGGTGCTATATGCTTCTCGCTTATATAACGGCCTGCCTGCGAGCCCAGCTGGTATTTCAGCAGCGTATAATAAAAATGATTGGTGAATATGATATTGACAATGATAATAGCAACTGCGCTGCTCCATAGCAGTTTTTGTTTGAGTTTTTTTTGCAAAACAAGATAAAGCCAGGCGAGCGCGAGCGTAAACCACACCACGGCCCATGGCGTATTACCCGGAAAAACATAGAATACAAAGAGCGAAGCGCCTGCCACTAACAAAAAGGAAGTAAGCATATGGAAAGGGCGCATAATGCTGTACAGCTTTGCATAGTGCCCATTAAAGAAATCGCTCATGAGCTTTGCAACCATAATGGCGGCAAGCGGGAAGGCCACAAAAATATAATGAGGCAACTGGTAATGTGATGAGCCCAAGGCTATATAAGTAAGTATAAAACCACCGGTTGAAAGCCATTCCTGCTGCGGCTGCAGGCGAAACTTTTGTTTTGCCAGCGTGATGATATTCAGGATTAATGCCACAAGAAATAGAAATATCCAGGGCAGGAAAGACCAGAACATGTTAGAAAGCAGGAAGTCGAAACCGGCACCATTGCTCCATGGGCTTTCGCCGGTGATGCGGCCAAAGCTTTGTGTCCAGAAGAAGAAGCGAAGGCCTGAAACATGCTGCATGCCATTCACCGTCTTTTCAGGATGCATATCGAACTGCTGGTACAGGCCGATACTCATGGGAATGAGGAAGATGGCGATAAGCATAAAATCAAAAAGATGCCAGGGATTGAAGATGCTTTTCCATTTGCGTTTCAATAGCCAATCGCTGCCGAACGCAAACAGTGGCACTAACAAGGCTATGGGCCCTTTGGTCATCATGCCGCAGGCAATGGACAATGTACCCAATAGCACATACTGCCATTTGCGTTTCGTCTCACATTCCTTTATAGCCCATATGGCAGTAACCACCCAGCTCATTAGTATGGTATCGCAGCGTACATCATTGGTCATGAGGAACATACCCTGGCAGGTACCTAATATAAGTGCTGCCATGCGTGCCGTGCCTTCGTCATAAAGCAACTTAGTAAGCCTGTACAGTGCGAATAATGCCCAGAGGGCAAAGAGGATAGAAGGCAGCTTGTAGCCGAAATTATTTACCCCGAAAACCTTCATGCTTGTGGCAGAGACCCAAAAGAGAAATGGCGGTTTATCCAGGTAATCGTTGCCGCGATCGTACAGGTGCAGGTAATCGCCGCTTTGGGCCATCTCCCGGCTCATTTCGGCATATTGGGATGCATCCACGTCCATCGTGTCGACCCTAACGGCGGAGAAATAGAGCAGCGCCAGCAATATAAAAACCCAAAACGGGACCCTCGGCATTGTAAAAATTTTACGAGAACAAAAATAGTTGCAATTTTATCGAATGTTGCACCTTGAGCATTTTCATTTTGAACTGGCATTTGAATACCCTTTTACAACGCATAAAGGCACTAAAACTGCCCAGCCCAGCCTGCTTGTGTCATTGGGATTGGGGCCGTTGAAGGGATATGGAGAAGCACCCGCAATAAGTTATTATAA
The DNA here is from genome assembly GCA_002336915.1 of Bacteroidetes bacterium UBA1947. Taxonomy (GTDB): domain Bacteria; phylum Bacteroidota; class Bacteroidia; order Chitinophagales; family Chitinophagaceae; genus MKUN01. The sequence continues at coordinate 130,784 of DDET01000021.1, forward strand.
TGTAACAGTGCCTGAGATGCAGGCCTTGCTGGAAGAAAAGCGTGGAATGATAGAGCGCTATGCGCTTACCGACCCGCACAGGTTCTGGCATTTTTTGCACCACCTGATACCGGGGCAGCACTTCCTGACAGCAGCATTGGACATAGCAGGCTGGGACCTTTTTGCACAATTAAGACGGCAACCGCTATATCATCTCTTGGGGCTTAAATGGGAAAACCTGCCGATGACAGACTATACCATAGGCATGGGAAGCCGGGAAGAAATGGTGCAAAAAATGAAAGCACATCCCTGGCCGATATATAAAGTGAAAATGGGAACCGCAAGTGATATAGATATGATACGCGCCTTGCGGGCTAATACGGATGTACCTTTCAGAGTGGATGCCAATGAGGGCTGGACATTTGAAGAGGCGAAAGAATTGATACCTGAACTGCAAAAACTGGGTGTTACACTCGTGGAACAGCCATTGGGCAGGAAAGAAAGGGACGCAATGAAAGAATTGAAAAAAATATCAACGCTGCCAGTCTATGCCGATGAAAGCTGTCAGACAGAGGGTGATGTAAGTAAATGTTTAGACGGCTTTCACGGAATCAATATAAAGCTCACTAAATGTGGCGGCATTACGCCGGCAATGCGGATGATAACCGAAGCAAAGAAGCTGGGGATGAAGGTGATGATAGGTAGCATGAATGAAAGCACTATTGGTTCGGCAGCTATAGCCCACCTATCTCCGCTGCTGGATGAGATGGATGCTGATGGGCCGCTGCTGCTTAAAGAAGATATAGCGGAAGGGCTTACCTATGATCATGGGAAAGTGCAGATAAGCAATGTACCCGGGCTTGGAGTAAAATTCTGGAGAGAAAAGAGAGAGAAGTAAATAGGTTGACAGGGTTAAAAGCTATTTTTGACACAATGCAATTACAAAAGAATATTTCATTAAAACCATACAATACATTTGGCATAGACCTGCCGGCTGAATATTTGCTGGAGGTAAGTGATCTTGCGCAATTACCTGAAATAGCTGAAGATAAAACGCTGCCCACGCAAAAACATGTACTGGGTGGTGGTAGTAATATACTACTCACTAAGCCAGTAGCAGGGCTGGTATTACTTAATAAACTAAATGGCATAAGTGTAGAACGGGAAGATGATGAGCATGTTTGGCTAAACGTAAGTGCAGGTGAAGTGTGGCATGAGTTTGTATTATACGCGATAAATAATAACCTGGCGGGGATAGAAAACCTCGCCTTAATACCCGGAACAGTGGGCGCATCGCCCATACAGAATATAGGAGCATATGGAGTAGAGGCTAAAGAAACAATAGACAGCGTGACCGGATGGCATTGGGAGGAAGCAGAGTTTATTAGCTATAGCAATGCCTCCTGCGATTTTGGCTACAGGGACAGCATTTTTAAGCGCGAGCTAAAGGATAAGTTGTTCATCACTTCCGTTACGTTCAGGCTGGATAAGAAGCCACATTATAATGTGAGTTACGGTGCTATCGAACAGGAGCTGGAGAAAATGGCTGTGACAAGCCTGTCTATAAAAGCGATAGCTGATGCGGTAATAGCAATACGCAGCAGCAAGCTGCCCGACCCTAAAAAGACGGGGAATGCCGGAAGCTTTTTTAAGAACCCAACTATTACACTGGAGCATTTTGAGATGCTGCAAACCAACTACCCCAATATTCCTTGTTATCCTGTGAGCGATATTATGGTGAAGGTGCCGGCAGGATGGTTGATAGAGCAATGCGGATGGAAGGGTACGAGACGCGGTGATGCCGGCGTGCATGAAAAGCAGGCGCTGGTGATAGCTAACTACGGCAATGCAAGCGGTGACGAAATTTGGGCTTTGTCCGAGGAGATATTGCAATCTGTTAAGGAACGGTTTGGGATATTATTAGAACGCGAAGTGCAGGTGTGGTAGTTATGGTGCTGTAACCAACGGCAGTTTGATAAAAAAGGTAGTTCCTTTTCCGTCTTCCGTTTCAAACCATATCTCTCCCTGCCAGAACTCAATTATCTTTTTGGTCATAGCAAGGCCAAGGCCCGTTCCTGAAGTTTTGGTAGTAAAATAGGGTTGAAAGATGCGTATAGCTATCTCTTCATTTATGCCATGCCCGTTGTCTTCGAAAGATATCTTCGCGTAGCCATCTTCTTTTTCAAGTGTAACCTTAATATAGCTGCCTTCTATTCCTTCAAGGGCCTGGGTCCCATTCTCGAGCAGGTTCGTGAATACACGCAGCAATTGGCTTTTATCAGCATATACTACCAGTTTTTCAGCAGGTTCGTCGAGGCTGGTAGTAATGCTGTCTTTATTCATATATAGCTCCACAGCCTTCTCAAGTAATCCATTCAATTCCAGCTCCTCGGGGCGGGCTTCCGGCATTTTTGCAAAATTCGAAAACTCGGAGGCGATATAGGAAAGGTTGTCGATCTGCTCAATGATGGATTCTGATACGCGCTGTGTTAGTTCTTCAACATTCGGGCTCTTGCTTTTCAACGCTTGTTGCAAATGCTGTACATTCAGCTTCATTGGTGTGAGCGGGTTCTTTATCTCGTGCGCCACCTGGCGGGCCATTTCACGCCATGCACTTTCGCGTTCACTCTGGGCCAGCTTAGCGGCGTTCTCTTCCACCTTCTTTACCATGTTGTTATACTCTGATACCAGCATGCCTATCTCATCGTTGTAAGGCCATTGGATGCGTTCGTTCCGGCTAAGGTTCAGCCTGCTGAACTGGCTGATGATGACATTGAAAATATTGGTGATCCACTTTGTAATGAGTACAGTGAAAATACTGGAGATAAGGAAAATGAATGCATATAGGTTGATAAGTGTAACAATGATATTTGATATCTGGTAATCGAGGTCGCGCTCGGAGGAAAAGAAGGGTATGTTTATATAGCCTATAGTTGTTCCCTGTTCGTTACGTAGCGGCACATAAGATGAGAGGTAAGGGAGTTCGCCGATCTTTTCCTGTTGCACGAGTATGGATTTACCCAGTATCAGCATTTGCTGGTAAGCATCGGGCCGAATGATACGGGCAAGCAGGGCGCGATCATAGATATCATCTTGCGAAGTGACCTCAAGTGCGCCGGTAGAATTGAAGATATTTATGTCCACCTTTTGGTTATTGGCGAGCGTACTAACGAAATACTTGAAAGCAGGGGAGATCGTTCCCGCATTAAACAGGCCTGCCTGCGCCACAGCATTATCCTGCCTGAGGTATTCCTGCACACTTTGTTCCACCACCTCCATCGCGCCCTCAAGCTTATTTTTATTTGATTCCTTATACTGTGCTTTGAAGAAATATACCGTTACAAAACCAATGAGCATAAAGGAAACCAGTACAATACCTAACATGGAAAAGTGGATTCTCCTTCGCAAAGTAAGCGCAATGATCCTACCCGAATTTTTTGGGCTGATAAGGTAAGTAATGTACAGGCGATATAAAAGCAATAGAATAGCGACCAGCATTTGAATACCAAACACATATGAGAACACTGTTATCCCCTCAAAGATCAGGCTGTGGTTGTGCACCACGATCACCGTTTTGTTTTCGCTATACTTAAACCAGAGTTCGGAGGCATTGTCGCGGGTATTAAAAATGCTTTGCGAAGGCTGCATGCCTGCCGACTGTATCAATACCGGAAAAGAATAATCGCCGTACTGATTAATGAGCTTGTCCCTGGCATAAATAGCGTATGAGTATTCATCACGGTCCTGTGCTTTTAGCGATGCGGGTTGCAACAGTTCAGGATAAACCGTACCCGGTGTAGCCTGCTTGAGGGCAAGGTCTATGAATATATGAGCGCTATCACCAGGCATGGTATCATAGATCACAGGTATCTCCGCAAGGTAATAGTGCTCGTCGGGTGCATACTCTTTATAATGCAAGGGCCCTGTTGAAAAAGTGGCGCGTCTAATGTCGGCAAAGAGTGCGTTAAAGCTCAGTGTATCTTTATTATACAGTGGACGATTTTGTTTGTCGAATAGGTAAACCTGCGCCTGGTACTTACTTAATTGTCCACCCAGGTATACCGCGTTTAGATGTTCATTTATCAACCTGCTTCCTTCGAGCGTGGGATGTGCAAAAAATCCTTTTATTGTCGGGTCTCTTTCTATATTCTGCGCTATGTTTTGGAAGGCGTACTCAGTGACTTCATCGCGTTGCCGGGCTATACGTTCGGCAAATATCCTGCGGGTATCGTGCTCTTTAATATGCACGAAGTGATATATAATGCCTGAGCAAAACAAGCAAATAAATACCGCCCAGCCAAGCATATGTGTCGCAAACAGATCTGAAACAAAAGTAAACTTCCTGATGTCCAACAATACGATCATGATCATTAACCATGCAAGCAGGGAAACCGTAAAATGCCAGTTATCGTTCTTAACAGTAGCGGCGAAGGGTATGCCAATAGCAATGACCAGCAAATATTTCAGCCACTTATTTTTAAGTAGTGTATTTGCCTGGATGTTGAGAAAATAGATCGCAACGCATGATAAGCCGGAAATAATGGTAATGGTAAACAGCCCTATGATAGTGTACTTGTCAATAGTGTCGAAATGGGCAAGGTCGAAAGATATATTAGAATCGAGAATAAGATTTCGTATGACATTCACGAATCCGAAAGAGTAATAAACAAGCAGAAAAGCAAAGACAATACCCAATAAATACCGCAATACTTTGTTCGTGATACCTGTAGTAAATGTTTTGTATGACGTATGCCTGATAATAAAAACGCCTATCCAAAGGATGCATAAAGTATTAAGCGCCAGGTCGCCCAGCGAGGGCAAAAATTCACTGGATGCATACATCAATGTCGAGAAAAAAGGGATAGCCTTTAATGAGAATGGCAAGCCAAATAAATATGTCGAGGCCCGTAGCCCCACGACGACAATGATAGTAAAGGCAAGGCCCCAGCCGAAGCCCTTAGTGCGCGAGATGAATATGGCAATAAGCTGTAGCCAGGAAACTGAAGCGATCAATGCCAGTATCAGTATCCAGATCATTATTGAGTCGGGCAGCCAATGGGGAAGGTCCTGTGGGAAGAATCGCAGATAGAACAGCGGTGCGCTATGCCCTGCACTTATCGCAAAACTATTTTTTGCAGGATGGCTGAGCAATTGTGCAGAGGCGGGGATATAGTCTGCCGCTTCAAAATGCGATTTTAGATAGTCGTTCTCAAAGGGATAGAGTGTAACAACGGGGAACAAAATAAATAGCCTCTCGTCCTTATTTAAATAAGGTAGCGACATTGATCTGCCGATATAATAGCCCCTGTTATATTTAAGCAGCTTGGGTTCAGCACCGGCGTCCATCGATGCCGGTAGTATTTTGTTATTATTCCAGAATACTAGGGTATCCTTATCAAATGCATAAACATAAAAGGGGAATTCATGCATGGCATGCACTTCATCGCTGGTGAGTGTTTGTGCAAATGCCTGCCTGATCAGGGATTCATTCCTAAGAAACTCCTTTAGCCGTTTTTCTTTATGCCTTATGTCCTTGTCTACGCGCTCTGCCATAGCCGCAGGCTTCATGGCCCGCGAGTTATCATAAAAATGCCAGCATGCGGCGCACCATAAAAATACGCTCAGCAAAAGCCAGCCCCAATATGGATAACGCCTGAACATCTATGATCGCTCTTCTTTTTTTACTTCATTCCACAAGGCATCCATTTCTCCAAGGTCCATATCATATAGTATTTTGCCTTGTGCCTCGGCCATCGCTTCCATTTGATGGAAACGCTTTATGAATTTCTTATTGGTCAGTTCCAAGGCGTTCTCAGGATCCACATTTATGAACCTTGCATAGTTGACCAGTGCAAACAGCACGTCTCCAAACTCTTCCTGTATATGTTTTTCGTCGCCCGATGCCACAGCTTCATATAGTTCAGCTATCTCTTCATCCACTTTTTCTTTCACCTGGCCCAGGTGGTCCCATTCAAAACCTACCTGTTTGGTTTTTTCCTGCAGGCGGATGGCTTTGGTAATGGCGGGCAGGGATTTGGGAACACCACTCAACACAGATTTCTTGCCTTCCTTAAGCTTTATTTTTTCCCAGTTTTGCTTTACCTGTTCCTCGTCCTCCACGTTTACATTTGAATATATATGCGGGTGCCGTGCAACGAGCTTATTACACACCCCTTCGATTACCTCATCGAACGTAAACTGGTTTTGCTCTGCACCAATTTTGCTGTAGAAAACGATATGCAAGAGCATATCGCCGAGTTCTTCTTTAAGCCCCTGCCAGTTCTCATCTGTTATGGCATCGGTAAGCTCATATACTTCTTCTATGGTTTGCTGGCGCAGTGTCTGGATGGTTTGTTTCTTATCCCAGGGGCATTGCTCCCTTAGTTCGTCCATTATCGCCCTTAAACGTTCAATTGATGTTGAATACATACTGGATACTAGATTCTTGATGCCGGATATTTAATTTATGATTCCTGCCACTTGTAGCCATCAACTTTCAGGCCACTTAGCTGCAATACACGATGAATAACGGTATAAGCTGCGTCTTCAATGCTCTTTGGCTGGCTGTAAAATGATGGTGTGGCGGGGCAAATGATGCCACCGGCTTCAGTAACCGTTGTCATATTCTTTAAATGAATAAGATTATATGGTGTTTCACGCACTACGCAAATGAGCTTTCGTCTTTCCTTCAACATCACATCGGCTGCGCGGGTGACGAGATCATTACTGATACCATTAGCTATCCGGCCCAGGGTACCCATGCTGCAAGGACAAATGATCAGCGTTTCGTAGGACGAACTACCCGAAGCAAATGGGGCAAAAAAGTCGGCCTTCGCCCAGACTTTAAAGGGATATTGTTCATAACTTTTATCACCCAGTTCATGTTGCCAAACGGTAAAAGCGTTATCGCTCCATACCAGGCTCACTTCTGTCACCTGGTCCTTCATCTCCAACAATTTATCGAGCAAAACCCGGGCATAAACAGAGCCGCTAGCCCCGGTAATAGCCACCGCTATCTTCATCTTTTAACGCTTTATTTTAAATATATTACCTGCAATTAACAAAGCTACATGGAAAAAATCGTAAATTCGTCTTTTAAAAATCGCATGTATAAATGAAAAAAATATTGCTGCTGATGTTGCTCGGCCTGAGTATTAGCCCTGTTTTTGCAGGAGACAAAAACAAGAATGCCGCGGACAATGGCAAAATCCATTGGATGGACCTGGATGAGGTGCAGACGGCCATGAAAAAAGAGCCTCGCAAAGTGCTGATAGACGTTTATACAGGCTGGTGCGGCTGGTGCAAACGCATGGATGCTACTACTTATGAGAGCCCTGATGTAATAAGATACATAAACCAGAACTTCTACGCCGTTAAGCTGGATGCAGAGCGGAAAGACAGTGTACGCTTTGTAGGCAAGATGTATGGCTACTCCCCGGAGAGCAAAGCAAATACTGTAGCTATGGACCTACTGCACGGACAAATGTCGTACCCCAGCACCGTTTTTATGGAAAAAGGCTTCCAGATGATAACCAACGTAGCGGGTTACCATAATGTACCCGATTGGGAAATGATCTTAAAATACCTGGCTGAGGACAAGTACAAAACCGTGAAGTGGGAAGACTACCAGAAAGAATTTAAAGGCACCTGGGCTGACGTAGCTCCTCCAAGTGCGCCGATACAGGGAGCTCACTAATACAATAACTAACTTTTTTTGCGAGGCGCTTTCACAGGCGCCTTTTCTTTTTCTACTATATACTTCATATCGGTCTGGTAAAACTTGCAGGCAGGTTTAAGACCGCATATCTCGCATTTAGGCCTGCGGGCCACACATATGTACCGGCCATGCAGTATCAGCCAGTGGTGAGCAGTGTGCACCAATTCTTTGGGGATGTTTGCAAGCAGTTGCATCTCTGTTTGCAAAGGGTTTTTTGCATTAGTGGTCAGGCCTATCCTTGCCGATACGCGGAAAACATGTGTATCGACGGCCATATTGGGCTGTTCATAAACAACCGACATGATCACATTGGCGGTCTTGCGGCCTACTCCGGGTAGTTCCTCCAGCTCCTCCATATTATCGGGCACTTTGCCTTTGTGCTTTTCCATGAGCATTTTGGCCATGCCTATAAGGTGTTTAGTCTTATTATTGGCAAAGCTCACAGACTTGATGAGGTTGAAAACATCCTCAGTCTCCGCCTTAGCTAAAGTTTCCGGGCCGGGAAAGGTTTTGAAAAATGGAGGTGTTACTATATTCACCCGCTTATCTGTGCACTGCGCCGAGAGAATTACAGCCACAAGCAATTGGTAGGGATTCTCATAATGCAGTTCGGTTTCCGCATCGGGATTGTTCTTTTTGAACCAGTCTATTACGAATTGATACCGTTCCTTTTTAGTCATAAAAGAAAAGCCCTTATTTTTTTACAAAATAAGGGCTAAAAAATCACTCTTGTAAACTAACTTATCATTTTGCCGCTTCAAAGTCCAGCACGTTCCCGTCCATACAGTATCTCTTGTGCGTCCGTGCAGGACCATCGTCAAACACATGGCCGAGATGGGAACCACAACGGGCGCAAACTACTTCTGTACGTACCATGCCCATTTCATTATCGGTATTATACTTTACACTATTGGCGTTCAGCGGCTCGTAGAAGCTGGGCCAACCTGTATGGCTATCAAATTTAGCCGTTGAGCTATACAAAGGATGGCCGCAAACCCCGCAGTAATAGTTCCCTTTCTTATGGTTGTCCCAGTACTTGCCTGTGTAGGCCCTTTCGGTGCCCTTTTCGCGGGCTATTTCGTAAACTCCTGCAGGCAATATTTTTTCCCATTGGGCATCGGTGACATTTAATACCTTATTATCTGTGTGAGAATAGTAAGGATTTTTGCCGGACTGAGCACTAGCCGAAACTACCAGGCACAAAGCAAATACCGACGATATTAATTTTAACCAATTCATGTTGTTCGTTTATTACTATATACGTAACAATGAAACAGATGGTTTTTATTTGGCGTTCGGATCGTCCGGCACAAAGTCCAGCACATTCGAGTTCATACAAAACCGCTTATATGTGGGCGCCGGGCCATCATCAAAAATATGCCCCAGGTGTGAGTCGCAACGGCCGCAGGTCACTTCGGTACGGTTCATTCCGTGCGAGTTGTCGTCTATATACTGCACGCTGTTTGGGCGAATTGTTTCGAAAAAGCTCGGCCATCCGCAGCTGCTGGCAAACTTGGCGCCTGACTTAAACAAGGGGTTGCCGCATACTGCGCAGTAATAGGTGCCATGCGCATCTGTTTTCCAATACTTGCCTGTAAAGGCATATTCAGTCCCTTTTTCACGGGCTACATTGTAAACGTCCTTTGGGAGTATCTTTTTCCACTCTTCATCGCTCACATGCAGGTGTGTTGTGTCTGTCCGGGAATAATGCGGATTGTTGTTGTGTTGTGTATCCATGTTCTTTTGGTTTTGTGCGTTGCTGCATTGTGCTAACAATAAAATGCCACCGGCTGCCAATAATATCGATAAATAACGCATAAAAATAGATTGTGTGCTTAGATTAACGAAAACTGTACAGCAATGGTTTTAAGCAGCCCGGGTTTTACGAATCGTTTAACAAATAGGGTGATAAATAAATCACGTTCCTAATATGCCCAGCAAATATTATGTTTGTTGCAATAATTAAAGTTATGAAAAAATTAGCTGCTGCAGTTTTAGTATGCCTGGGTGTGATGGCTTGTAACAACGGCGATAAAAAAATGGAAGACCAGAACGCGAAATTTGATGCTTATAAAGAACGCTTTATAGAAACATTGTGGAAGCTAAACCCGGGCTGGGCAAGCGGTGTAGGGTACCACAAGTATGACAGCGTCTTGGTAGTACCCGATGAGGCGAGCAGGGCAGCCCAGCTGGAATTCAGCAAGGCCAATCTTGACTCGCTGAAAGGCTTTGACATGAATGGCTTGTCGGATAATAACAAGACCGACTACAAAATGATCGAGAACCAGTTGAAGTATACGGAATGGGGTATTAATGAGGAGAAGGCATATGAATGGAACCCAAGCAGCTACAATGTAGCGGAAGGCTTTGCTAATATGCTTAGCAACGACTACGACTCACTGGACACAAGGCTGCGTAACTTTTACCTGCGCATGGCCAATGTGCCGGCATACTACGAAGCCGCTAAGAAAAATATCAGGAACCCCACCATCGAGCATACGCAACTCGCTATAGATCAGAATGTTGGCGGCACATCCGTCTTTGAAAAAGACCTGCAGGATGCTTTGCAGAAATCACATCTTAACGAAAAAACAAAAGGTGAGATTAGCGCGCGGGGTAAAGAGGCAGCGGCAGCGATGACCGGCTTTGCAGACTGGCTAAAACAATACAAGAACGACAATCCACGCAGTTTCCGCCTCGGCAAGGAACTCTATGCTAAGAAATTTGACTACGAGATACAATCCGGGTATACGGCTGAGCAGGTATATGACAAAGCAGTGCAGCATAAGAATGAGCTGCACGAAAAAATGTATGACATCACCAAACAACTATGGTCTAAATATTGTGGCAACAAAGCAATGCCGACAGACAAGCTGGTAGCCATAAAGCAAATGATAGATACTCTTTCTATAAAGCATGTACAACCAGATTCCTTCCAGGCCGCAATAGAAAAGCAATTGCCCGAGCTGGTGGCGTTCATCAAAAAGAAAAACCTTATTTACATCGATTCAACAAAACCACTCGTGGTACGCAAGGAACCGGCATACATGGCAGGTGTGGCAGGGGCCTCTATCAATGCTCCCGGCCCTTACGACAAGAATGGCAATACTTATTACAATGTTGGTAGCCTCTCAGGCTGGCCTAAAGAAAAAGCGGAAAGCTACCTGCGGGAATACAATCACTACATACTGCAGATACTCAATATCCACGAAGCCATACCCGGCCATTATACGCAGCTTGTATATTCCAACCAGTCGCCAAGTATCATAAAATCCATACTGGGCAATAATGCAATGATCGAGGGTTGGGCAGTGTATGCCGAGCGAATGATGCTGGAAAATGGTTACGGTGCAGAGAACGGCGGCGACCAGGCATCGCCGGAAATGTGGCTGATGTATTACAAATGGAACCTACGCAGTACCTGCAATACCATACTGGACCACAGTGTGCATGTGAACAACATGAGCAAAGAGGATGCGATAAAACTACTGGTGAACGAGGCTTTCCAGCAGCAGGCTGAGGCGGAAGGTAAATTGAAGCGTGTATCTGTAACACAGGTGCAATTGTGCTGCTATTTTACAGGCTATACGGAGATATATGAGTTCCGCGAGGAACTAAAAAAGAAGATGGGTGATAAGTTTAACCTGAAAAATTTCCATGAGAAATTCCTGAGCTATGGCAGTGCGCCGGTGAAGTATATTAAGGAGTTGATGAACAAGGAAAATCATTAACAAAAAAAGGCGGCCGATGGCCGCCTTTTTTATACCACAACTACTTCATAAAACTCATCGACCTTGTAATATTTCTGCGCCAGGGCTTGTAGCTCGGCAGCAGTGATGGTCTTATAAATGTCTATGTTCTTATTGAAATATTCTACTGTAAAACCATTCAGTATCAATGTGCGCCAGCGCTGCATAATAGAGAACGGTCCGTCAAGATCGCCCAGCAAGTTGCCCAGCAGGTAGTTCTTTACCAGCATCAGTTCCTCCTCGCTTGCGGGTTCTTTGCAGAGCATATCCATTTCATGATACACCTCTTTTACAGCAGCTTCCAGTACGTCCCGGCCCGCCTCCGTATGTACTACCATTGAGCCTCCGTTAATATAAGGCGATAGCGAACAATAGATACCATAGGTAAACCCTTTATCCTCGCGGATATTGCTCATCAGCCGTGAACCAAAGTAGCCTCCAAATAAAGTATTGAGCACTACCATTGGTGCAAAATCAGGGTGATGGCGATTCGGGAACAGCCGGCCTATTCGTATAGCACCTTGTACGCCATTTGGATCGTTCAGTACATTATGCTTCTTCTCGGACGGTGCAGGTGCTGAGAAGCTTTCGGTTGCCAGTTCGGCTTTCTCCAGGGGCACTTTACCAAACACCTGTTCTATACACTGCACTTCTTTGTCACCAACCTTGCCCGACATGAACATCCTTACATGGGACAGGTCATAATACTTTTTGTAAAAAGCCAGGATATCCTCGCGTGTTAAAGCTTCGATCTTTTCTTTTTTGGAATAACGGCCATAAGGATGGAACTCGCCAAAGAGCAAGGCATCGATACGCTGGTTAGCCACAAACTCGCACTGGCGTTCATTCACCAGGAGGCGCTGTATGGCATTCTGTTTATGTATAGCTAACTCTTCTTCCGGGAAGGTAGCATCAGTTAGTATCTCGTGCACAATAGGCAGCAGCGCAGGCAGATGCTTTGCCAGAGTATATAAGGTTACCGTGGCAAAATCATTGTTGGCCGATGTTTTAAGACTTGCACCGTAAAACTCCAGAGCCTCATGAATTTCATGGGCCGTATGTTTTGATGTGCCGTTTTTCATCAGTCCGCCGGTGGCGTGAGCTATTGCGGGTTTTGGCTCATACCATAATCCTGCCGGAAAAATAAAGTCGAGTTCTACTACATCCTGCACACCTGCATTCAGCCAGTATAAGGGCAAGCCGTTTTCCAGCTTATATGTATTAACAGGAGGCAATACATAGTCAAATTCAATTGCATCATGTATAGCAGGTGCTGTCTTACGGTCTAAAGTCATAATTCCATTTTTGTGAATAAACTGTTACTCATTTAGTCTTTAATGAAGAGCGCACGTAGTTCGCCCGCATCTTCGGCTTTCATTTTACCGCCCAATATCAACCTCAGCTGACGGCGGCGCAGCGCGCCTTCATACATTTTTATTTCTTCCTCCGTTTCAGGCACTATTTCAGGTACTTTGCGGGGACGGCTATTAGGGTCAAGGGCCACAAAAGTCATATAAGCGTGATTTGACAGATACTTGTATTGTGCAGAGAGATCCTCACCCCATACGCGCAGGTACACCTCCATAGAGGTATTAAATGACCTTGTCAGCTTTGCCTCTATGGTTAACAGATTGCCCAGTTTAATGGGATTATTGAAAGAAACGTTGTCGACTGAAGCTGTTACAACCGGGCAGTTGCAATGCTTTTGCGAAGCTATGGCCGCGGCAATATCCATATAGTGCATCAGGCGACCGCCCATCAGGTTGCCAAGTGTATTGGTGTCGTTAGGCAAAACCAGTTCCGACATTACAATATGGGTATCCTTTGGATTTTTTGATGGCATAAAATAAGTTTAAAACACTGCAAAGGTAAGGTTTAGAGTTTGGGATTGAGGATTTAGCTGCAAGATCAGTTCCTGACCATTTCTATATGAAGGATATTATCTTCTATATATGGTTCCGTTACTGCTACAAAAGAGTACGCTTCATAAAATGCTTTAAGATACAATTGTGCGCTTATGCGTATAGGGGCCTCGCCAAAATGCTCATAACATGCCCTAATTGACACATTCATAAGCTCCTTACCAATCCCGTATCGCCTCACTGATGTATCGCTAACCACACGTCCTATCGACATGTCTTCATACGAAACACCCGGGGGCAATAGCCGGCTGTATGCTACGAGTTGCTCATTGTTATAACCCATTACATGTATCGCCGGCTGGTCTTTGTCGTCAAGGTCCTGGTAAACACAGTCTTGCTCTACTGCAAAAACCCGCGCCCGCAGTTGCAGCAAGCTGTACAGTTCGTTTATACTTAATTCTTCAAAACGCTTAATGAACCACTTAATATCCATGATATAAATGTAGGGACAGTTTTATTTAAATAATTCTCCGGTCGTCATTATTTCATAGGGCTTTGTTGTGTCTACTGAAAAATAGAAGACATGCATGTGCGCAGGCGAAATGTGCCAATAGCAGTCTATCATGTCTCTATTACCTGCATCACGCAGCTGCCCTTCAATATCAGTTCCGGCCAATAGAAACACCTTTTGTGGTTTGTCGCCCCTTAAAGCCGAAAGCAGGATCGTCTCATCGGGCAGGCTCCAGGCACCAGGGTATTTTTCGTTTAGGCTCGAATCTGCCAAGGCTAGCTTTGTGATATTTTTTTTCTCCATTTGCGCTAATATCCGCTCTTTAAAACGCGTACGCTCCTCAAATTCAGGAGCAGCATTTAGTATATATGCAAGCCTGACGGCAATGACCAAAACTAAGACCAGAACAGCTTTGTAAGGTTTTATTCGCGGGAGAAATGAGAAAACGAAGGGAGACGCAACTACAATAGCCAATGAAGCCCACTCACTTTCTATATAAAAAAGAGGGACATCTTTATAGCCCCCAAAAGTAAGTTTCATAGCTACTATATAAGCCAGTGTGCAAGCCAGCACCCACGACAAAAGCTTGAATTTCCTGGTTTGTATCAGGGCAATAATACTTGTTGCATATACCAAAGTCGTTATCCAGTAATTTGTGATACAGCCTTTTAAAAACCCTGTTACTAATGGATTGCTGAATGTGCTTAAAAGGTCGCGCAAAGTGGCATGGGTGGGATCTTGTAAATGCGAACCATCGTAGGGTTGCATTATGCTGAGTATAAATTTTACCAACACCAGTATGGCAAGAACAGTACTTAGAATAATTGTTTGTTTGCGGCTAAATGGCCAGTTCGCTTTTCCAAGTACCAGGTAGACCCATAAAAATGTACATGGGACAGTTACCAGGAAATGTGTAAACACCGTGATGGAAGCCAGGGGTATGAATGCAATTAGCTGAAGCGGAAAGCTTACTTTTTTATTCCCTAAATAAATGGTCGTCCCAAAAAACAGGAACATCCAGGCCACCGCCTGATGTATCTCATTATTTGTCCAAAAGTAGCTGGCACTTACAAATAAAAAGTAGTACAAACCCATAAGCACAGCAAAGTCAAAGCGCCGCATAACAACAAGCAAAACCGCTATGAACAGGAAAAATAAATTAAAGCTGGCGCTGTAAGCCAGCAGGATGGCCTGTATTGAAAAGTGCAATTTGCCCATGATGAGTGGAACACCCTGTGTGATGAAAGAACCAAACCTCAACTCCTGTATATAAAACTTGCCGTTGTTAACAGTATTGAAAGCTATGTATGCAGCATCGGAGAAAAGCGCCCTTTCTCTATAATAAAATATGGCACCCAGGAGTAATAGCAGCAGCGAAAGCAGTGCCACTACGGAACAGTATTTTAAGCCCTGTTTATTTTCGTTCATTATTTGTGAAGATAGTATAGATATCATTAAATAAATAAGCGGCTGCTGTAAGGGGCGGCCGCTTATTTATTCAGTGCTTTTTTACTTATTCAGCAATATCCAGTGCCTTTACCAAGACCTGTTTATTGTTATTACGTACTATAATATAGTAGATACCCGTGTTCAATACAGGAAGATTGATATCAACATGGTTTTGTCCGTTAGCAAGAGCTAACGATGCTGAGGCTACCTTTTGACCTGTAACATTAATTACGTCATAAGACCATTTTCCACTTGAAGCAGCCAGGATATCAAGCGATACTTTGCGGTTAAGTACAGGATTCGGATAAATAGTGATCGCGTCGCCGTTGTTCACCTGGCTTACATTTGTTGCAGGTGCCAGCCTTTGTACATGTACTTTTCCGTATGTGACCGTATCGAAATTGCCATAGCAGTCAATTTCAAGCAAGGGCGATAATTCTCCTAAACGATAGAAATACATTTTTTGAACGGTATCCGGTGTTGCCTGCTTAAGATTAAATGGTGCCAAAACAGAGTCAGGTGCAGGGTTACCATTAACGTAAAAAGTATCGCTGGAAATGACCCAGGCCTTAACCTGCAGCACGTTCATATAGCCCGAAAGCGTAGCCGCCAGGGTTTTAACCCTCATCTTCCCCCAACCCACTACTGAATCGATCTCTTCGATATGTGATTTTCGAACACAGGGCACGTTAGAAAGCGCATAGGCAGCAATAGACAAGTTAAAGTTCACAGACCTGTTATATGCCGAACTCCAGCCGGCCCCCAACGTAGCCGGCCAGGCAAGAACTGTTCTGCTACCGGAATTGTAATTGATGTTTTGCGGGCTAAAAAAGATGGAATCATTGATACCGGTGGTAATACTCGCTATAGAATATTTTTGTGGCGGAAAATCTTCGCCTGTTTCTACCTCTGCAGCACTGCTTAAATTAGTATAGTACTGGGTTACATAAGGGATTTCGGCAATGGCAGCGGCTGGGGGGTGCGGGGAATGGTTGAATTTTGCGGTTGTACTGTCTATAAAAGAATGGGGTGGACTAGACAGGCGTGCCCTGGAAAAAATAGTTGACTCGTAATTCAATGAACTCAAAGTCCAGTTGCCATTAAGAGCCGGTGCAAGATTGGGGAAATCAGCCTTGTTAGGATCACCTTTAAAGGTATCGCGCGAGGGCACGGACCAAATGTAGGTGTTAGAATCAAGGGTAATTTGAGCTGTAAGAGGTGCGGTGGTAAGAAACGCACAGACCGAAAAAAGTAGTAGTTTCTTCATTTTATCAGGTTTTTATTTCAATAAAGTTATAGATAATATATCAGGAAAGCCATAGCATTAACAAAAACTCCGGGAGTGAGATACTCCCGGAGTTTAAAACGCTTATTACCAATTATTTACTTAGGTGCATGCTTCGTTCTTTGTACAGTTGCCTGAACCATGGATCACGCAGGTTTTTAATGAAGCGTATTGCCTCGCCCGTGCTCTTCATTTCCGGGCCCAGCACCGGGTCCACGCCAGGGAATTTCGCGAAGGGGAACACCACGCCCTTCACCGCCACCGCCAGCGCGGTGCCATCCTGCACGCCCTGCTGAACCAGGGATTGCCCAAGGCCGATGCGGGCTGCGATGCCCGCCCAATCATGGCCCGTGGCCTTGCTGATAAAGGGCACCGTGCGGCTGGCCCGTGGATTGGATTCCAAACAGTAGGCCACGCTATCCTTGAGGGCCCACTGCAAGTTCATCAGGCCCAGGACGCCCAGTTCGAGCGCAAGTTTGCGGCTATGGGCCTGCACGGTTTCCAGAATGGTTGGATCGATGCCCAAAGGGGGAAACACCGCGTAGCTGTCGCCGCTGTGCACACCGGCCTCTTCGATGTGGGCCATGACGCCGCAGATGGCCGTGTCGCGCCCATCGCAGACCAGATCTACATCCAGCTCCTGGGCCCCATCCAGGTAGCGATCCAGGAGGACGGGTTTGGTCGCATCGATGGCCGCGGCTTCCTGCACGTATTTATCCAGCCCGGCGTCATCGAAAACCACGGCCATGGCGCGCCCGCCCAGCACGAAACTGGGGCGCACCATGACGGGAAACCCGATTCGGTGAGCGACCTCGCGGGCCTGTTGGAGGTTGCTGGCCATGCCCCATTCCGCTGCTGGAATACCGAGTTTGGAGAGAACCTGCCCAAAACGGTCCCGATCTTCGGCAGCCAGGATGCTTTGGTGCGGTGTGCCCAGCATGGGCAGCCCGGCACGTTCGAGCCCTTCGGCTAACTTCAGCGGAGTCTGTCCACCGAACTGGGTGAAGATTCCCAGCAGCTTTCCGGTGGTGGCTTCCCGGTGCGCAATGGCGCTCACGCTCTCCAAATCCAAGGGCTCGAAGTACAGCCGATCACTGGTGTCGAAATCGGTGCTCACGGTTTCAGGGTTGCAGTTGATCAGAATGGCTTCCACGCCACTGGCGCGGATGGCTTCCACCGCCTGCACGCAGCAGCAGTCGAACTCCACGCCTTGTCCGATGCGGTTGGGCCCCGAGCCCAACACGATGGCCTTGGGGCGACCCGTGGGGGGGGCCTCCGCGCCTGCTCCGGTCTCCGAGCGGGATTCCCAGGTCTGGTAGAGGTAGGGTGTCTCGGCCTGGAATTCCCCCGCGCAAGTATCCACCCGCTTGACGGTGGGCACCAGGCCCAGGGCCTTGCGTCGTTGGGAAACGCCCGCAGCAGAAGCGGCACAGAAGCACGCAATCTGGGCATCGCTGAAACCCGCTCGCTTGGCCTTCTCCAGCAACTCCTCGGGAAGGCGCTCCAGGCTGAAGCCCCGCAGGCGCCCCTCGAGGATGACGATCTCTTCCATCTCCCGCAAAAACCAGGGACTGATGCCCGTGAGGCGCGCCAGGGCTTCCACCGCGTGGCCCGCTTTCAGCGCGTGGTAGAGCCAGAACACGCGTTCGGGGCCCGGGGTCAGCAGGTGTTCCCGCAGTCGCGTCAGATCCAGCTTGCCTTCCAGGCCACCTGCGAGACCGTCGTGGCCCGCTTCCAGGCTGCGCAGGGCCTTCTGCAGCGCCTCCTGAAAGCTGCGGCCGATGGCCATGGCTTCTCCCACGCTCTTCATCTGGGTGCCTAGGGTCGCCGCAGTCTGAGGAAACTTCTCGAAGGTGAAGCGGGGCACCTTCACCACCACGTAATCGAGCACGGGCTCGAAGGCGGCCTTGGTCTTGCCGGTGATGACATTGGGCAGTTCCCACAGGCGGTAGCCCAGGGCCAGCTTCGTGGCCACCCAGGCGATGGGGAAACCCGTGGCCTTGCTGGCCAGGGCGGAGCTTCGGCTCACCCGGGGATTCATTTCCACGATGACGAGGCGGCCGGTTTCCTGGTGCAGGGCGAACTGCACATTGCTGCCTCCCGTTTCGACACCCACGGCCCGGATGATGGCCTTGGCCGCCTCGCGCATGCGCTGGTACTCGGGATCCGTGAGGGTGAGCGCGGGGGCCACCGTGATGCTGTCGCCAGTGTGAATACCCATGGGGTCGATGTTTTCGATGGCGCAGATGATGACGACGTTGTCATCGAGATCGCGCACCACCTCCAGCTCGAACTCTTTCCAGCCCAGAATGCTCTCTTCCACCAACACCTGGCGAATGGGTGAAAGGTCCAGCCCACCGCGCAGGATGGTTTCGAATTCCTCGATGTTGTAAGCGATGCCGCCGCCGCTGCCGCCCAGGGTGAAG